>NZ_MLYP01000049.1 GCF_001866645.1 Streptomyces colonosanans | reverse complement strand
GCCCGGGCCCCACACCCCCGCCGGGTGCCCCGCCCGCCACCCATCCGGCCTACGCCACCCATCCGGCCTACGGCTACCCGCAGCAGCACCCCCAGCCCCCGGCGTTCGGCCCTCCGCCGGGCCCGGGAGGCTGGGGCGGCGGCGCTCCGGCCCCGGGCTACGGACCCGCCCTCGGCTCGACACCGTACGGAGCGCACCCCTATGGCGATCCGGTGCAGCAGGAACCCCGGCGCAGAAGCAGCCGCTCCACCGTCGCGCTGCTCGTCGCCGCCCTGGTCGTCGCGCTCGGCGCGGGCGGCTCGGTGTACGCGCTGATGCGCGGCGACGGGATCGGCGGGGGCGGCGGCGGCAGCCCTTCGCCCACCTCCGCCGCGCCCACGACCTCCGGTCCGGGTACGTCCGAGCCCTCAACCCCGGCCACCTCGGGCCCCGCCTCGCACTCGCCCGGCGCGAGCGCCGTCCCCGCGGCCTACCTCGGCACCTGGACCGCGGGCATCGACAACTCCACGGGGCACAGCACCCGTCGCCTGGTCATCCAGCAGGGCGAGGTCGGTGACACCGTGCTCTCCATGACGGCGGACGGTCCGACCGACCAGGGCACGTACCACTGTGTCTTCCAGGCGAAACTGGCCCAGCGGCCCACCGCCGACGGTCCGTTGGAGATCGGGCCGTCCACGGTCACGGTCGGTGAACCGGCGTCCTCCTGCACCCCGGGCGCGGCGACGGAACTGACGATCCTGCCGGACGGCCGCCTCAAGCGCCTGAACATGAGCGACGGCAAGTCCGTGACGTACACGAAGGGCGGCTGACACACAGTCGGGCGATATCGCCGACGACCGATCAGGCGGCCTTGGACGAACAGCTGACCTGGCGATCTCACCGCGGTGGTCACCGACCGCACGGGCACCCGGTCCCCGGCGGTCGTGCTATCGCGCTTCCGGCGGCCGCTGACGCGGCATGTTCGGCCGGGTCCCCGTGGGCGGCGTGAACCTCCCCGGCACGGTGCCCTCCGCCCGCGGCGCGGCCACTCCCACGGTCTGGACGCCCAGCGGCACCGACCCCGTGCGGAACTCCACCATCCAGTCCGCGGTCTCCGCCCGCACCAACTCCGTCACGTCCTCCGAGAACCGCCGCAGCACCGAAAGGCAGCGCTCCGCGGCCTCGCCCGCGGTCCCCTCCGCCGGCCCGAGCACCTCTCGCACGTTCTCCGCCGCCCAGTCGAACTGCAGCGCCTGCAGCCGCCGTTGCACGGCCTGTGCGGTCGCCACGTCCCTCACCCACCCGGATGTCACCCCGAAGAACCGGTCCGCGGCCACGCACGCCAACCCCAGCAGCAGCGACAGATACGCCCACGGCGCGGCCCCGTCCGTCACCCCGGTCACGTCGAGCAGCGGCAGCGCGGCCCCGCAGACCGCCCCGAGCGCCGCGCCCCCGCGCAGCACCTGTGCTCCCCGCCGCTTCCACACCCGGTCCGCGAGGTACCAGGCCGCCGTCTCCAGCGCCCGGTCCTCCACCCACCGGTACAGCTCGTCGAGCCGCTGTGCGGGCTCCCCCCAGTCGCCGTGCGGGAGCGGCCGCCCCAGGAGGTCGCCCGGCCGCAGCCCCGCCGCACCGTCGCCCCGCCCGCTCTGGGGCGGCCCCTCGGGCTGCATCTCCGGCTGACTCACCCGGCACTCCCTACGTACGGCAATGACGTTCCACGATGCACGCTCCGCAGGTGCGCGCGATACTCAGACTGCGCACGCTCCGCGCTCTCCTCGTGACGCCTGGTGCTGAAGCGCCGCACCCTTCCTACCGCCCAATGGGTGGTGAAAGCCCGGGTTTCACCGCATATCCGCTCGGAAGTGGGGTCTGGCCAGCTGCGGGAGGGTCAGCAAACTCACTCGAAAGAGTGCCGCCGCGGGCCCGGTCCGAGTCCGGACGGACTACCGCAGCGATCGTTCCGGTGACCACGTAGGCTCGTGCCAGGCGGTGAACCCCGCCCTGACAGCCCGGCGAAACCCTGACAGTCGTACGTACGAAACCAGGAGCTCATCGTGATTCCCGGTGGTGGCCAGCCCAATATGCAGCAGTTGCTCCAGCAGGCCCAGAAGATGCAGCAGGACCTCGCGAACGCCCAGGAGGAGTTGGCGCGGACCGAGGTCGACGGCCAGGCGGGCGGTGGTCTGGTGACGGCCACGGTCACCGGCGCCGGCGAGCTGCGCGCCCTTGTGATCGACCCGAAGGCGGTGGACCCGGAGGACACCGAGACCCTCGCCGACCTGGTCGTCGCGGCCGTCCAGGCGGCCAACGAGAACGCGCAGGCGCTCCAGCAGCAGAAGCTCGGCCCGCTGGCCCAGGGCCTCGGCGGCGGCATCCCCGGCCTGCCGTTCTGAGTCCACCCGGCCGTCCCTTCTAAGACGGGGGAGGGCCAACTACCGTACGTACCAAGAAACGAGCCCGGCTACGGTACGTACCGAAGCTCATTCGGGAAAGGCAGTCCGTTGTACGAAGGCGTGGTCCAGGACCTCATCGACGAACTGGGGCGACTGCCCGGCGTCGGTCCCAAGAGCGCGCAGCGGATCGCCTTCCACATCCTGCAGGCCGAACCGGCCGACGTCCGTCGTCTCGCCCAGGCCCTGCTGGAGGTCAAGGCGAAGGTCCGCTTCTGCGCGACCTGCGGGAACGTCGCGCAGGAGGAGCTGTGCGGCATCTGCCGGGACGCGCGCCGCGACCCGTCGGTGATCTGCGTGGTGGAGGAGCCGAAGGATGTGGTCGCGATCGAGCGCACCCGCGAGTTCCGCGGTCGCTATCACGTCCTGGGCGGCGCGATCAGCCCGATCGAGGGCGTGGGCCCGGACGACCTGCGCATCCGGGAACTGCTCGCGCGACTGGCCGACGGCACGGTCACCGAGCTGATCCTGGCCACCGACCCGAACCTGGAAGGCGAGGCCACGGCCACGTACCTGGCCCGCATGATCAAACCCATGGGCCTCAAGGTCACCCGCCTGGCCAGCGGCCTCCCAGTGGGCGGCGACCTGGAATACGCGGACGAGGTCACCCTCGGTCGCGCCTTCGAGGGGAGACGACTCCTAGATGTCTGACGCCACGCTGCACTCCACGACGCAGGACCCGAACGACTTCGCGGTGCAGATCGCCGACCAGATCGAGAGCTTCCTGGTCGCCGTCACGGAGGTCGCGAAGGGGGACGAGCCGGACTCCGCCATCCCCTTCCTCCTGCTGGAGGTCTCCCAGCTGCTCCTGGCGGGCGGCCGCCTCGGCGCGCACGAGGACATCGTGCCCGAGGAGCGCTACGAGCCGGACCCGGGCCCCGAGCCCGACGTGGACGAACTGCGCGAGCACCTCGCCACCATGCTGGAGCCGGTCGACGTCTACTCGGAGGTCTTCGACCCGTACGAGCCGCGCAAGGCCCCGGTCCCGGCCCGGATCTCCGACGACCTGGCGGACGTCATCACGGACCTGCGCCACGGCATGGTCCACTACCGTGCCGGCCGCACCACGGAGGCGCTGTGGTGGTGGCAGTTCTCGTACTTCTCCAACTGGGGCTCCACGGCGTCCGCGGCGCTCCGCGCCCTGCAGTCCGTGGTCGCGCACGTGCGGCTGAACCAGCCTCTGGAGGAGCTCGACGGCCTCGACACCGATCAGAGCCTCGGCGACGACACGCTCGCGGAGGAGGCGGGCCGGGTCATGGCACGGGAGATCGCGGGGCCGCTGGGAATGCGCTCGGTCAAGTGACGCCTCCCGTGGCCTGACGATCAGCCGGCGGATCCCGGCGGGCCGTCGCCTTCGGGGACCATCAGGCGGAACCCGATGCTCCGTACGGGTTCGATCGTGACCGCGCCCGCCAGCTTCCGGCGCAGCCGTGCCATGTACACGTCCAGCTCCTTCGTCGGGCCGTCCCAGTCCGTGTTCCAGACCTCCCTCAGGATCTGCCGGCGCGTCTTCACCACCCCGGGTGCCTCGGCCAGGCATGCGAGCAGGTCGTACTCCTTGAGCGAGAGCGCGACCTCCTCGCCGTCCACATGGACGCGGGCGGTCTCGCGGTCGATCGTCAGACGGGTGCCATGGCGCTCCGGGCCGTAGCCGGGCTGCCTGAGTGGGCGGGGCAGCCGCACCACCGCCCTGATCCGCGCGAGCACCTCGCTCACCTCGAACGGCTTCCACACGTGGTCGTCGGCGCCCAGTTCGAGGCTGAGCACCCGGGCCGCCCGGTCGCCGCGCGCGCACAGCACGATGACCGGCACGTGGCTGCGCTTCACCAGCTCCCTGAGCACGGCCGGGCCGTCGTTGCCCGGCAACCCGAGATCGAGGAGTACGAGGTCGTACGGGCCGGGGTGGGCCAGTGCCGCCGCACCCGTGGTGACCCATTCCACCCAGCCGCCCGGAAGTGCCCGCAGGAGCGATTCGGCAACCGGTTCGTCGTCTTCCACCAGGAGTAAGCGCACGGCCGCACTCTAATGCGGGAGACTTGAGGCCGAGATTTCTTTTGTGACGCACGGCACGTTTTCGCGTACCGAGCCCGAGCCGGGGCAGGCGCCGTGCGAAGCGGCCGGAGTCCCATGGCGGAACGGCGGTGAATCCGTCGTCCCCAGGCGGTGTGTCCGAAGAAAACCGGGGCGGCGCCGTCGTGAGCGGAATATCTCACCATGCGGTATCCCGGAAGGGGAATTCGGTCGCTCGATAGACTGAGCCGACCGCACTGCACATGCGCAGGTGCGGAAAGAGACGGACTGAGCGAGGAGCGCACGTGGGCCTTGTCGTGCAGAAGTACGGAGGTTCCTCCGTTGCCGATGCCGAGGGCATCAAGCGCGTCGCCAAGCGGATCGTGGAAGCGAAGAAGAACGGCAACGACGTTGTCGTGGTCGTTTCCGCGATGGGCGACACGACGGACGAGCTGATCGATCTCGCCGAGCAGGTTTCCCCGATCCCTGCCGGGCGCGAGCTCGACATGCTGCTGACCGCGGGAGAGCGGATCTCCATGGCGCTGCTGGCCATGGCGATCAAAAACCTGGGTCACAAGGCCCAGTCGTTCACCGGTAGCCAGGCAGGTGTCATCACCGACTCGGTCCACAACAAAGCCCGGATCATCGATGTCACGCCGGGCCGCATCCGGACGGCGCTGGACGAGGGCAACATCGCCATCGTCGCCGGTTTCCAGGGCGTCAGCCAGGACAAGAAGGACATCACCACGCTGGGGCGCGGCGGGTCCGACACCACGGCCGTCGCTCTCGCGGCCGCCCTCGACGCCGAGGTGTGCGAGATCTACACCGACGTCGACGGCGTGTTCACCGCCGACCCGCGCGTGGTGAAGAAGGCCCGGAAGATCGACTGGATTTCGTTCGAGGACATGCTCGAACTGGCCGCGTCCGGGTCCAAGGTGCTGCTCCACCGCTGTGTGGAGTACGCGCGCCGCTACAACATCCCGATCCACGTCCGCTCCTCCTTCAGCGGGCTGCAGGGCACGTGGGTCAGCAGCGAGCCGATTCAGCAAGGGGACAAGAAGGTGGAGCAGGCCATCATCTCCGGTGTCGCGCACGACACCTCCGAGGCCAAGATCACGGTCGTCGGCGTGCCGGACAAGCCGGGCGAGGCCGCCTCGATCTTCCGCGCCATCGCGGATGCCGAGATCAACATCGACATGGTCGTGCAGAACGTGTCGGCCGCGGCGACCGGTCTCACGGACATCTCCTTCACGCTTCCCAAGACCGAGGGGCGCAAGGGGATCGACGCCCTGAACAAGGCCAAGACCGCGATCGGTTTCGACTCGCTGCGCTACGACGACCAGATCGGCAAGATCTCGCTGGTCGGCGCGGGTATGAAGACGAACCCGGGTGTCACGGCGGCCTTCTTCGAGGCGCTGAGCGACGCAGGCGTGAACATCGAGCTGATCTCGACCTCCGAGATCCGTATCTCGGTGGTGACGCGCGCGGACGACGTTCCGGAGGCGGTCCGCGCCGTGCACACCGCGTTCGGCCTGGACTCCGCGAGCGACGAGGCCGTTGTCTACGGCGGCACCGGTCGATGACCGGCCTCCCGTCCTCAGGCACGGGTCGTACGGAGCGCCGATGACGGCGCGGGACGGGAAGCCGACGCTCGCGGTCGTGGGAGCGACCGGCGCGGTGGGCGCGGTCATGCTTCAGATCCTGTCCCAGCACGCGGACATCTGGGGCGAGATCCGTCTGATCGCCTCGCCGCGCTCGGCCGGCCGCAAGCTGGCCGTGCGCGGGGAGGAGGTCGAGGTCGTGGCGCTCGACGAGGAGGCACTCTCCGGCGTCGACGTCGCGATGTTCGACGTGCCGGACGAGATCGCCCGGCAGTGGGCGCCGGTCGCCGCCGCCAAGGGCGCGGTCGTGGTGGACAACTCGGGCGCGTTCCGGATGGACCCCGACGTCCCCCTCGTCGTTCCGGAAGTCAATCCGCATGCCGCCCGGGTGCGTCCGCGCGGCATCATCGCCACCCCCAACTGCACGACCCTCTCGATGATCGTGACCCTCGGCGCACTGCACGCCGAGTTCGGGCTGCGCGAGCTGTTCGTCTCCTCGTACCAGGCCGTCAGCGGCGCCGGACGCGCGGGCATCGACGCGCTGCGGCAGCAACTGTCGCTCGTCGCGGGCACGGAGCTGGGGACGAGCCCCGGTGACCTGCGGCGCGCGGTGGGCGACGACACGGGACCGTTCCCGGAGCCGGTCGCGCTGAACGTGGTGCCGTGGGCCGGGTCGCTGCGCGAGGACGGATGGTCCTCGGAGGAGATGAAGGTCCGCGACGAGTCCCGCAAGATCCTGGGCCTTCCGGAGTTGCCGGTGGCGGTCACCTGTGTGCGCGTGCCGGTGGTCACCGCGCACTCCCTCACGGTCCACGCCCGCTTCGAGGGCGAGGTCACGGTCGACCGCGCCCGCGAGATCATCGCCACCGCGCCCGGCGTCGTCCTCTTCGACAACCCGGCGGCGGGCGAATTCCCCACGCCCGCGGACGTGGTGGGCACGGACCCGACCTGGGTGGGCCGCGTACGCCGTGCCCTGGATGATCCGACAGCGCTCGAACTGTTCGTGTGCGGCGACAATCTGCGCAAGGGTGCGGCGTTGAACACGACGCAGGTCGCGGAGTCGGTTGCCCGGGACTTCGGAGCCTCGTAGGAGCCGTCCCTGAGGGGCCGTCCCAGAGGAGCCATGCCCCACGCCGTGTGGCCCCTGATGCCCCAGTGGCCGGGGAAAGCCTGGCTGTCGGCGGGCGTTTGTAGGATCTGTGAAAGTTCGACCGGGTCGATCCATGATCCGGACCACTTGAATGGACTCCCCTGGGTGTTCGAAGATTTGTTTCCCTCGCCCTGCAACCGCGCGCAGGGCGGGGGGCGTCTTCGCGGTCGCCCGTCGGGGCCGGGCGCCACCACATATGGGGCATAGGGGAAGAGCTTGCGCATGAGGGCACTTGACACACGGTCCGGTGTGCCGGGGGGCGGCGCATTTCTGGGCGTGCGGGCGGACATTCCGCCTGACACGAACGTGATGCCTGGCGCGTACAACCCTGTCGGGGGGAAACGTGTCCAACTGGCGTGGCAGAGGTACTCGAATTCACCGCGGTACGGCCGAGGGGCGTGGCTCCTCGGCAGTCCCGCCGCACCCGCATGCCCGGCGCGCCCGGCAGCATGCCGGTGATCGCCCCCATGCCCGCAGCGAGACCGGCCCGTATTCCGAGCCAGCGCGACGGCGCTGACGACGCGACGGCCGCCGGTACCACGGTCGACCATCTGACCGAGACCTACCGCACCCACTACCGCTCCCTTCTGGGCCTTGCGGCGCTCCTCCTCGATGACACCGCGTCCTGCGAGGACGTCGTCCAGGAGGCGTTCATCCGCGTCCATTCGGCGCGCAAGCGCGTCCGCGACCCGGAGAAGACGCTCGCGTACCTCCGCCAGACCGTCGTCAACCTTTCGCGTTCGGCGCTGCGCCGTCGCATACTCGGTCTGAAGCTGCTCTCCAAGCCCATGCCGGACATGGCGAGCGCTGAGGAGGGCGCCTACGACCAGTTGGAGCGCGACTCCCTGATCAGGGCGATGAAAGGCCTCCAGCGCCGCCAGCGTGAGGTCCTCGTGTTGCGCTACTTCGCCGACATGACCGAGGCTCAGGTGGCCGAGGCACTGGGGATATCGCTGGGATCGGTGAAGGCGTACGGCTCGCGCGGAATCGCGGCGCTCCGCAACGCCATGGGGGCGTCGGCATGAGCGGGGACGACGAACGGCGCGGCTCCTCCCCGGGCCGTGGCTTCCACGAACGACATGAGCCTTACGCGTGGCACGAGCCGACGGACCCGCCGGAGCCCCGCGAGGACCACCACGAGCAACATGCTGGGAACGGAACCGTGAACCACCGCCCCGAGGATCAGGGCCGGCCCGAAGCCGGACCGGAGCACGACGCGGCCTCCGCCGAAACCGACTCCCCTGGTGCGGGCCGCGGTGACCTTCCCGCGGGACGGGACCGGCTGGCCGCCGTACTCGGGGGGATCGGTACGGGCGGGACCCGTCCGGACTTCACGACGTCGCAGGCTCAGAGCGCCGATGACCCCGAAACGGCGCTCGATGGGCTCGGCTCGGACGAACGGGCGCTGCGGCGGATGCTGCACGAGGCGGTGCGCGACATCGAGCCGCGCGAGGGAGGCCTGCAGCATCTGCGTCGCGCGGTACCCGCCCGGCGGGCCCGCAAGCGGCAGGCCGTGATCGGCATGGCGGCCGCCGCGCTGTTCGTCGGCACGGCGATCCCGGCCGTCGTCCACGTCTCGAACGCCACCGGTTCCCACGCAGACCCGTCCATCGCCGGCCATGCCTCGCAGGCCCAGGGCGGCACCGGCCAGGGCAAGGGCCCGGACGGCGGCTCCAGCGGCCCGGCCGGCTCCTCCGGTACGACCAAGGACAAGAGCGAGGCCGACCCGAAGGGCAAGGAGGACACGGGCAAGGGCGCGAGCGAGGGGGCCACCGACGGGGCCCAGCCGACCGCCTCCGCGCAGAGCGCACCCGCGTGTACGGCGACCCAGCTCGGCGGGGCGACCGCGAGCGTGGGCGCCCCAAGCTCCACCGGAACGGTCTACGGCAGTTTCCGCGTCACCAACGTCTCGGCCACGAGCTGTACCGTCTCGGGCGTCGGCAGCGTGTCCACGGTCGCCCAGGACGGGGCGGACCCGGCCAAGATCAGCGTGCTGGCTCATGTCGCGGGCGACGCGGCCACGGAACTGCCCGAGCCGTCACAGGACGTCACCTCGCTGGTGCTGGGGCCCGGGGCGGCGTACGAGATCAAGTTCGCCTGGGTCCCCTCCGAGACCTGTCCCACCACTGGCGGCGGCGGGACAGGTGGCGGGACCGGCGGCGAGTCCCCGGACCCGAGCCCCACGGTCAGCAGCAGCGAGAGCAGCGGCACGAACACGCAGAGCGGCGATGTGACACCTCAGCTGGTGACGGGGGATGGCGTGACCGACGGCAGCGTGCTGGTCTCCCACACCCCCGCGACCGGCTCCGGGACCTCCTCCGCGACGATCCCCAACGCCTGCGCCGGGACCGTTTACCACACGGGGATCCTGACGGCATCCTGAACCGAGCGGCGGCTCGCCCGTGGTGTGCCGCCGGGTCAGGACGCGGTCGGTGCCTGGCTCTCCGCGCTCTTCCTGTGGTGTTCGGCCGAACCGTCGCTCCCAGAGGTGGCCGCCGCGCCGTCGGCCTCCGCCTCCTCCGTGACAAGCCCCAGTTCCGCGTCCCGGGCGTACTCCACCTCGCGGCGCAGCAGCCGGAACCACATGAAGACCGTGAACCCTCCGAAGACGAACCACTCGCCGGTGTAGCCGAGGTTCTGGAACGCCTTCAGGTCCAGCCCGGTCCCCTGAGGCGCCGTCGCCGGTACCGCCGTCATGCCGCTGTCGGCCTTGTCGAGGGTGACCCAGGCGTCATACACGTCGTACGACACCAGGTTCACCAGCGACGCCGAGCTGATCGCCGCGGTCTGGCCCGTCGGCAGGCCTCCGCCCGCGCCGCCGTTCGCCCCGGGGCTCTCCGATGCCTGCAGCGCGCCCGTGACGGTGACCTCGCCGGTCGGTGCGGCCGGGGCCTTCGCGGGGTCCGCGTCACCCGGCAGCCAGCCCCGGACGACAGGCAGCGCCTTGCCCGAGTCGGTCCGCAGCATGGTCAGCACATAGAACCCGCGCTTGCCGTCCAGCTCCCGGTCCGGCACGAGCAACTGCTTCGCGTACCGTCCGGTGGCCGTGGCCTGCATCCCGGACGTCTTCGCGTCCACCGGAAGCAGATTCTCCAGCGGCCGGGCCGCTTCCTTCTCGTGCGTCGCGGCCTGCTCGCCCGCCGTGCGGTGGGCCTGCACCCGGTCCTCGAACCGGCTCAGTTGCCACGACCCCATGTAGATGCAGAAGGGGATGGCCAGCAGCACGAAGACGTTGATCCCCCACCAGCGGGGCGTCAGCAGAAACCGGTACACGCCTTCAAAGGTACGGTGCCGCTGCCGTGGCCCGACCCGTGGGGCCCCGGCGTACGGGGCACATGCGCGCGCCCCGTACGCCGCACCGCGGCGGCCACCCCTCTCACCTGGGCAGATGCCGCTCGGCGAAGTCCAGCTCCAGCCGCACCTGCTTGATCCGTTCGTCGACCACCAGCGAGCCGTGCCCCGCGTCGTACCGGTACACCTCGTGCACCGCGTCCCGTGCCGCGAGCCGGTCCACATAGTTCTCGACCTGGCGGATCGGGCACCGGGGGTCGTTCACCCCCGCCGAGATATACACCGGGGCCTTCACCGCGTCGACGTAGGTGAGAGGCGACGACGCCTCGAACCGCTCCGGAACCTCCTCAGGCGTGCCCCCGAGCAGCGTCCGGTCCATGGCCTTCAGTGCCTCCATCTCGTCGTGGTACGCCGTGACGTAGTCCGCGACCGGTACCGCCGCGATCCCGATCGTCCACGCGTCCGGCTGCGTACCGAGCCCGAGGAGCGTCAGATAACCGCCCCACGAACCGCCCGTCAGGACGAGCCGCTCCGGGTCCGCGAGCCCGGACGACACCGCCCACTCCCGTACCGCCGCGATGTCCTCCAGCTCGATCAGCCCGACGCGGTGCTTGAGCGCGTCCGTCCACTCGCGCCCGTACCCCGTCGACCCTCGGTAGTTGATCCGCACCACCGCGTACCCGTGGTCCACCCAGGCCGCCGGGCCCGCCGCGAACGAGTCGCTGTCGTGCCAGGTCGGACCGCCATGGATGTCGAAGACCGTCGGCAGCGGGCCGCGTGCCCCGGCGGGCTTCTGCACCAGCGCGTGGATGCGGCCGCCCGGCCCCTGAACCCACACGTCCTCCACCGGCACCGAACCCGGCGACCTCATCCCGGGCGGATCCAGCACGACCCTGCCCGACGTCGACCGGACCACCGGCGGCTCGGCCGCCGACGACCACAGGTACTCCACGCTCCCGTCGGGCCGGGCCGTCGCCCCCGACACCGAGCCCAGCGGCGTCGGCACCCGCACCAGCTCACGCGTCGAAAGGTCGTAGCGGAACAGTTCGCTGCGCGCTTCGAAGCTGTGCACGACCAGCAGCGCGGACCCGTCCGGATACCACTCCGCGGCCACGTCACCCGGCAGCTCCAGCGCCAGGTCCGTCTCCTCGCCCGAGGCGACGTCCCACACCAGCGGCTCCCACCGGCCGCGCCGCTGGTGCCCGATCAGCAGCCGTGCGTCCCCGTCGACCGGAGCGAAGCCCAGCACCTCCAGGCCCAGCTCGACCGTGCCGCCCTTGGTGTCGTCCAGCTCCGCCACCGTCGAACCGTCCGGCCGCAGGACGCGCAGCGCCGAGTGCATCGCGTCGCCGTGCTCGGTGTGCTCGATCGCGATCAGCGAGCCGTCGTGCGAGAGGTCGCCCACCCCGGCCGACTCCCGGTGCCGGTAGATCTCCGCCGGGTCCTGACCGGCCCGCACCAGATGGATCGTCGACCCGTCCTGGTCGGTCGAGCGGCCCACGACGGCCGTCCGCCCGTCCCGCCCGATCGCGAGCCCCGCCGGATAGGACGCCTCAAGCCCGGGAGCCGCCGGCCCGTCGGCCCCAGTGGCATCGGGTCCGGTGGCACCGGCGCCGACGGGTGCGAACCGCTGGCGTCTCCAGATCCCGAACTCGTCCCCGTCCTTGTCGTCGAACCACCAGATCCACTCACCGTCCGGCGAGAGCACGCCGCCCGTCGTGCCGTTCGGCCGGTCCGTGACCTGGCGCTGCTCGCCCGTGGTGCGGTCCCACGCGTACAGCTCGTACGTCCCCGTCGCGTTGGAGACGAACAGCGAGCGGTGCGGCGCGTCCTCCGCCCAGTCCGGCAGTGACACTCGCGGCGCCCGGAAGCGCTTCTCCCAGTCCGGCATGTCCCCGGCGCGCTCGGGCGAGGGAGACCCGTTGCTCTCAGTCATGGACCCCATAGTGCCTGGCCGGGCCGACATTCCGCGGCGGAGGTCCCCAGTCTGTGGATAACTCGCCCGGTGAACGCCGTGACCGGGAACAGCCACAGGCCCTAAGCCGTCTCCCGGTGCCTGCGGCCCAGGAGCTCGGCGAGGCCGCGGCGCGTCGCAGCCAGGACCACCCGGTCCTCGGGGCGCAGGACGTAGTTCGAGGGCAGGTTCCAGATCAGACCCGAGGTTTGGTCGGGGGTGTCCGTCTCCTGGGCGGTCGCGGTGGTGTCCAGGGCGAGCACCCGCCACGCCCCCGCGCGGAACGCCTCCGCGACCGTCCGCCCCTCCAGCTGGGGATGCCCGGCCACGTCCACGGCGGCGAACAGCAGGACCCGCCGCTCCACCGGGATCGCCCCCAGGATCTGCCGCCCCAGCATGGCGCCGGCGAACGCGGGCGCGGCCAGGTGCGACACGCTGCGGCTGCGGGTCAGGGCGTCCGGGTGCGCGGCGCGCAGGGTGCGGTAGACGGCGGTCGCGAAGTCGTCGTCGTACAGACGCAGGACGACCCGGAGGTCGGGTCGCACGGAGCGCGCGTACAGAACGGCCTCCAGGTTCGTGCTGTCCGTGCTGGTCAACGCGAGCAGCGCGTGCGCCCGGTGGATCTTGGCGGCCTCCAGGACGCCTTCCTGTGTCACGTCCCCGAGCACGACGGGCACCCGCAGCCGCCGGGCCGTCGCCAGCCCGCGCGCCTCCGGATCCCCCTCCACGCACACCACGGGGATCTTCAGTTCCCGCAGCCGGGTCATGACCCGTGTGCCGATCTTGCCGACGCCCAGCAGCACCACGTGCCCGGACAGCCCGCGCGGCGGTCTGCGCAGCGTGGTGCCGCTGCGGAAGGTGCCGAGCGCCTCCAGCACGGCCGCGACCAGCACCGGCAGCAGCAGCAATCCGACCAGCCCGGACAGCAGTTGCAGGATCTGCCGTCCGATGGGCTCCCCGAGTGCGGGGTCGTCGATCGCGAACAGGTCGAGCAGCGTCAGATACACGGCGCGCAACGGAGGTTCGCCGGTGACCGCCATCGACGCGACCGCGAGCGCGACCACACAGCCCACGAGTCCCGCGAACGACCAGCGCAGCCGTCGCGACAGCAGCGAGCCGAGCGGTACGACACTGCGCGCGGCGGGCAGGGCGGGACCCGTGTACGAGACGGTCTCCAGGACGACGGTGCCGCGTCCGGTGGCCTCCCTGACCGCCCGTTCGTCGGGCAGGAGTTGCGGGCCCTGCTCGCCGCTGCCCTCGGAACCGTCGGCGCCGGCGGGGTCGCCGGCCGTCGCGGACAGCAGCGCCAGGGTGCACAGCCCGGGGTCGGCGATCTGGCCGGACCCGGGCGGCGGGCGTTCCACGGCCCGCAGCATCAGCTCGTCCGTCTGCACGACCTTGGTGGTACCGGCGACGGCGGTCGCGGCCAGCGCGGGCGCGGCCGTGTCGGCGTCGGACAGCACGGTCGTGGACGCGTCGAACGCGGCCGGGTCCCCACCGGGCCCGCCGGAGGCCAAGGCCGCCGCCTGGTCCAGGAGTTCCTCGATGTGCTGCCCCAGCCGCCGGTTGTAGAGCCGCAGAACGAGCCGCAGCCGCGGATTGAGGCGGCGGGCGGTCAGCGCGGCGCGGATGTTGGTCTCGTCGTCGTCATAGACGAGCGCCAGTGCCGTCGCCCGTTCCACACCGGCCTCGGAGAGGACCGCCTCGGACGCCTCGGTGGCCTCTATCACCCGTTCGGGGCCAGGACTTTCGGCGGTACGGCCGCCGCCTGCCGCGCTGGTGCGGGCGTCCGTTCCGGTGGCGTTGCCCGCCGCGCGGGTGACGGCGGCGGAGACCCGGTCGAGCAGCGCCGAGGCGCGGGCGCGGCCTACGACCGGCTGCCGGGCGCCCCGTTCGGCCGACGGGACGACAAGGGTCACCTGTTCGCGGTACACGCCGCGCAACTCGGCGGCCAGCCGGTGCGCGAGCCCGTCGTCCCCGCACACCACCATGTGCGCGACGGTGTCGCCCGACCCGTTCTGCTGCGGAAGCACTGCCACGGTGGCTAGGACTGCCTTCTGGTGACGGTGGTTCCACAGGAGTACGCGTGGCGAAGGCCGTGTGCACGCCCGACGGCCCCGGCACAGGCAGCCGTTGCGAGGCCCACGCCCGCTCGGCCGACGGTGGCGACGACGGCCGAGCGGGGCGAGGGCCCGCGAGCCATACTCGTTCGCGTCAGCCGTCCCCGCCCACGGTGAGTGTGAGGCGTACGCAGGCCGCCACACTCGAACAGTTCCCGAGGGGGTCATCATGCCTGTGGAGATTCCGCCCCTGGTCAGACCTTCGCGGCTCAGACGCCGAGGGGGCCTGGTCGGCGAATGCCTCGCGGAGTTCCTGGGGACGCTGGTCCTCGTCGCCTTCGGATGCGGCGTGGTGGCCACGGCGGTCGCCGCCCTGCCGGGATCGGGCCGGACCACGGGACCGACCACCTTCTTCCTCGGCGCGGGCGACTGGCTGCTGATCACCTGGGGCTGGGCCATGGCCGTGACCTTCGGCGTCTATGTCGCCGGCGGCGTCAGCGGCGCACACCTCAATCCGGCGATCACGCTCGCGTTCGCGGTGCGCCGCAAGTTCCCCTGGCCCAAGGTCCTTCCGTACATGGGCATGCAACTGCTCGGCGCGTTCGCCGGGGCCGCGCTGGTGTACGCGGTCTACCACGACGCGATCGACGCCTTCGACCACGCCGTGCAGGGGCCGAAGACGAACGGTCACACGCTCGCCTCCTTCTCGATCTTCGGGACGTTTCCCGCGCCGTACTTCCACGGCGGTGTCTGGGGCCCCCTCGTGGACCAGATCGTCGGCACGGCCTTCCTGGTCATGTTCGTGGTGGCGGTCATCGACCTGCGGAACACGGCGGTGAAGGCCAACCTGGGGCCGTTGGTGATCGGCTTCGTGGTCGCCGCCATCGGCATGTCGTACGGTGCCAACGCCGGGTACGCCATCAACCCGGCCCGCGACCTCGGCCCACGCCTGTTCACCTGGGCGGCGGGCTGGCGGGAACTCGCGATGCCCGGCACGCTCGCCGGTTCCTTCAGCAACTACTTCTGGATTCCCCTCGCCGGCCCCCTCGTCGGCGGTGTGATCGGGGTGCTGGTCTACGACCTGTTCATCGGCGATGTCCTGCACGTCCGGGCGCTGGACGCCGAACTCCCGCAGCCCGGTCTGACCCGGCCCGTGACGACCACGGACGAGGAGTGACCGCAGGACGCGTCACCCGGACGGCCCGCCGGAGCAGGACGGCGGCCTTGACGAGTGATGGCCGAAACCCACGGTGCGCAGAAGGAAAGTCTCTACAACTCCTCGGCAACGGCGACGGGTTCACCTAGGTTGGTGTCCCGATCTTCACCACTCGTCTGCAGGAGGCTCTCCCGTGTCGGACACCAATCCCCCGAGCAACGTCGGCAGGGAGCTGCGCGGCCGGATCGACACCTCCAAGCCGCACTCGGCCCGCTTCTGGAACTACTTCGTCGGCGGCAAGGACCACTACGAAGTCGACCGGGAGGTCGGGGACCAGATCAAGGAGATCTGCCCCGGCCTGGTCGACGTCGCCGTCACCAGCCGGCATTTCCTGGGTCGCGCCGTCCGCTATCTGGCCGGTGAGCAGGGCATCCGGCAGTTCCTGGACGTAGGCACCGGCCTGCCGACCGCCGACAACACACACGAGGTCGCACAGCGCGTGGCCCCGGACGCCCGGATCGTGTACGTCGACAACGACCCCATCGTGCTCGCCCACGCGCACGCCCTGCTCACGAGCACCCCCGAAGGCAGGACCGCCTATCTGGACGTCGACCTGTACGACCCCGAGGCCGTCCTGAAGGCCGCTGCGGGCACACTCGACTTCTCTCAGCCCGTCGCCCTGATGATCCTCAACACGCTCGGACATGTCGCCGACTACGACCAGGCGCGCGGACTGGTGCAGCGGCTCATGGCGGGTCTTCCCTCGGGAAGCCATCTGGTGATCTGTGACGCCACCGCCACCAGCGAGGAGATGATCGCCGCGTCGGAGGCGTACAACACGAGTGGCGCGGTGCCGTACTACGTGCGCGATGTCGAGGAGATCGCCGGCTACTTCGACGGGCTTTCCCTGGTGGACCCCGGCATCGTCCAGGTACCCGAGTGGCGTCCGGATTCCCGCGGTCCGGCCGACTCCGTCGGTGCCGTCGACGCCTACGGCGGGGTCGCACGCAAGCTCTAACGACCTGGGGAGCAATAGGGAGCGGGTGAAGGAGCGGCGTCCGGTGCGGTCGATCGCAAGGCGCCGGAAGGTCCTCGTAGCGGAGCTACTAGGACATTTCGGCAACGCCGTGAGCGGCCGTGCCGGACGCCGTGACGCCGCTCCCTCTTGCTCCCCAGGTCGTAAGGGCGCGGGACGCGGGTCGCGGGACCGGCTCGGTGCCGGCCGTGCCCGCGGGTCGGCTGCCGCCGCTACTGGGCCCGGGCGGCGAGGAGAGCGACGTCGTCGTGGTCGTCGGGGTGGCGCAGGCTGTGCAGCAGGAGGTCGCAGATCTCCTCGAGGGGGCGGTGGGGTTCGTCGAGGAGGTCGAGGAGGGCGTTCAGCCGCTCGTCGATGGGGTGGCTGCGGGTCTCGACGAGGCCGTCCGTGTAGAGGATCAACAGGTCGCCCGGGCAGAGGTCGGCGGTGGTGGTCTCGAAGACGGTGCCGCCGACGCCGAGCGGGGCCCCCGTGGGCAGGTCGAGCAGGACGGGGGCCCGACCGGGGCGGACCAGCGCGGGCGGCATGTGCCCGGCGTTGGCGATCCGGCACTGCCTGCGGTGGGGGTCGTACACCGTATAGACGCAGGTGACGATGTAGTGCTCCAGATCGCAGGTGATCTTGTCCAGGTGCCGGAGCACCGTGTCGGGGTCGAGGTCGAGGTCGGCGTAGGCACAGGTGGCGGTGCGCAGCCGGCCCATGGTGGCGGCGGCGTCGATGCCGTTGCCCATGACATCGCCGACGACCAGCGCGGTCTTGTCGTCGCCCAGCGGGATGACGTCGTACCAGTCGCCGCCGACCTCGCTGGTGGCCTGGGCGGGCTGGTAGCGGGAGGCGACCTCCAGGCCGGGGTGGCGCGGTGAGTGCTCGGGCAGCAGGCTGCGCTGAAGGGTGAGGGCGGTGTTGCGCATGCTCTGGTACCAGCGGGCGTTGTCGATGGCCACCGCGGCCCGGCCGGCCAGTTCGCAGGCCAGGACGACGTCGTCCGCGTCGAACGGGAGGGGGTTGGAGGTGCGCTTGAGGTCGAGGGCGCCGAGCACCTCGCCGTGGGCGATCAGCGGTACCGCGAGATAGGAGTGGACACCGGCACGGGCCAGGAGCGTGGTGGCCTCGGGGTCGCGGGCGATACGTCGTAGATCGTGGTCGTCCACGTGGCTCACCAGGACCGGTCTGCCGGTGTGGACGCACAGGGTGACCAGGCGGTCGTCGTCGTAGCTGGCGAGGTCACCGGGCTGGTCGGCGGCGCCGAGGGCCACGGTGGGACCGGCCGCCTTGAGGGCCATGGCGCGGAAGAGTTCCGGGCCGCTCGCGGGTGTTCCGGTGCGGCGGCAGGCGAGGGCGGAGTCGAGGATGTCCACGGCGACCACGTCGGCGAGTTCGGGGGTGGCGATATCGGCCAGTTCCCCGGCGGTCCGTTCCACCTCCAGGGTGGTGCCGACGCGGGTGGAGGCGTCGGCGACGAGGGCCAGCCGGCGCCGGGCCCGGTCGGCCTCGGCGGCTGCGCGGTGCCGCTCGGTCACGTCGACGACCGAGATGGCCGCGCCGAGGACCCGCCCGCCGGGGTCCTCCAGCCGGTAGAAGGAGGCGGACCAGGCGTGGTCGTGGTCGGGGTCGGCGGCGGTGCGGCCGACGTAGTACTGGTCGGTCACCGGGATGCCGGAAGCCATCACCTGGCGCAGGGAGGACTCGATGGTGTCGACGTCGAGGAGGGGCAGCGTCTCCCTCAGACGGCGGCCGATGTGCTCCTCGGCGGACAGGCCGTCGAAGCGTTCCAGCGCGGGATTGACCAGGAGGTAGCGCAGGTCGGGACCCATGAGGGCGAGGCCGATGGGGGACTGGTTGACCAGCCGTTCACACAGGGCCAGGTCGGTCTCGACGCGCTGGAGGGTGATGTGGTCGGCCGCGACGCCCAGGGCGTAGACGTCCCCGGCGTCGTTCAGCAGCCGCATGTTGCGGAACTCCACCAGACGGGTGCTGCCGTCCTTGTGCTGGATGGGAAAGGCGCCGGCCCAGCCCCGGCCGGTGTCCATCACCTCGGTGAACAGGCTCAGTACGGTCGGCAGGTGCTTCTGGTGGATCAGCAGCCGACCGGCGTGCTTGCCGAGGGCCTCTCCCGCGCTGTAGCCGAAGAGTTCCTCGGCCTGCGGGCTCCAGAAGACGATGCGCCCGCCGGAGTCCAGCACCACCGCGGCGATGCTCAGCACGTCCAGCAGGCCGGTGGGCCGGGGTGGCTCGGGGGCGAGCCGGTCGTCCTCGGCCTCGTCGAAGGATTCGGTTGTCATCCCAGAGCTCCCTTCGCCCGCCCAGCGCGACACGCAGCCCCGTGCCGGCGTCGCTCGACGTCCGGGTCGTGGAATCCGGTACCTCCGGTCCGGTACCTCCATGCTGCCCCCGGCCCCGGGCCCTGCCCAGCCCGGGACCATGGGGTGTCGCGGATCAGGGCGCGGACCGACCGCGGGGGAGGTGCCGTTGACCGGGGTCAGGCGTCGTGAGCGGCGTCGACGGGCCGCGCCTCGCCGTCTGCGGCGAAGCGCGGCGGGGAGGCGAGGGTGGCGTCCACCAGCCGGGCCAGGGCGGCGTCGTCGTAACCGTCGCCGTAGAAGACGCTGCGGAACATCATCGCTCCCGCCCACATCTCCAGTGCCAGCGAGATGTCGGTGTCCTCAGGGAGGTCGCCTCGGCCGATGGCCCGCTCCAGTACGGTGCGTGACCGGGCTCGGCGTGGCTCGAGCACCTCTTCGCGCAGCCGTCGGCGCAGTTCGGGGTCCTGTGCCGTGTCGGCCACCAGCGCGGGAAGGACGGCCTGCACCTGCGGGGATCCGAAGAAGCCGGCGAGGGCCTCCTTCGCCATGCTCAGCAATTCGCCGCGCGTGTCCCCGGTCTCCGCGGTGGGTACCTCGCGGAGCCGGCTGCGCACCGCGTCGAGGACAAGGGCCGCCTTGTTCGGCCAGGAGCGGTAGAGCGTGGCTTTGCCGACCCTGGCGCTGACGGCCACCTGCTCGATGGTCATACGGGCGTACCCGCGTTCCTCGAGCTGCTCGAGCGCCGAGGTGAGGATCCGTTTCCTCGCCTCCAGGTCCCGGCGATGAGGGCCGCTTGCATCCACGACGTGCTGCAAGGTTCGTTTGGTCCCCATTCGCCTCTCCTGCCCCGGTCAGAACGAGTCGGTTCGTGTTCATTATGGGCCGCCGGGACCTGCCCGGAGCCACCGGCGACCGGCGGCCGGGAGGGCGGGACGGCCCGCCGCCGCAGCCGGGACTCCGCGTCTGTGCAGGTGGGGGCGTCGGCACGGGCGGCGGCGGAGGACTGCCGGTCACATGGTGCGCGTTCCGGCCTGAACGAGTGTCGCGCGGCTGGGAGTTGGGGGCGTGGCGGTTGCACGACGATGTCTTGAAAAGACTCGCACAGAACGGACCGTTTCGTTCTAACCTAGAGGGCGTAGAGGCCGTTCCCGGTCGCCGCGGTACGTCCCTCACGGAGGGGAACGTCCCGCGCCGGGTCGGTGGCGGCCGCTCGACCCACCTTCACGAAAGGGCACGTCGGTATGGCTTCCACCGCAGACCCCAGGGCGACGGAGCTGGTCTCGCTCAGCCCGGTCGATTCCCGGCCCGTGGCCGCCTTCCCGGTGGATGACGAGGACACGGTCAGGAGGAAGGTCGTCCGGGCCCGGGAGGCGGCCTCCTGGTGGCGGACCATCGGGTACGACGGGCGACGCACCCGTCTGCTGGAATGGCGGCGGGTGATGGCCCTCCGGCTGCCGGAGGTTCTCGACCTGCTGCAGAGGGAGAACGGCAAGGTGCGGGCCGACGCCGTCATCGAGATGACGGCGGCTCTCACGCACGTGGGCTGGTCCGCGCGCAACGCACGCAGGGTCCTGTCGCGGCGCCGTGTCGCGTCGGGCCTGCTGATGCTCAATCACCTCGCCACCGTCGAGTACCGGCCCTACGGCGTGATCGGCGTGATCGGCCCGTGGAACTATCCGGTGCACACTCCGATCGGCTCCATCGCCTACGCCCTGGCGGCCGGCAACGCGGTGGTGTTCAAGCCCAGCGAGTACACCCCGGCCATCGGCCGGTGGCTGGTGGATACGTTCGACGAGGCGGTGCCTGGGCGGTCCGTCTTCCAGCTGACCACCGGGGACGGCACCACCGGCGCGGCTCTGTGCGCCTCGGGCGTGGACAAGATCGCCTTCACCGGCTCCGGGGCCACCGGCGCCAGGGTGCTGGCGGCCTGCGCCCCCTCGCTGACCCCGGTCCTGCTGGAACTCGGCGGCAAGGACGCCCTGGTGGTGGCTGCGGACGCCGATATTCCGGCTGCCGTGGAGGCCGCTCTCTGGGGCGGATGCAGCAACGCCGGCCAGTCCTGCGCCGGTATCGAACGGGTCTATGTGGCCGACCCCGTGTACGAGGAGTTCCTCACCCTGCTGGCGCAGCGGGCCGGGGAGGTGCAGGGAGGGACGGACTTCGGTCCGATCACCATGCCCGGCCAACTCGACGTGATCCGCCGCCATATCGAAGACGCCCTGGCTCGTGGCGGACGCGCCGTGGTGGGGGGCCCGGAGTCGGTGGTGCCCCCGTATATGACCGGCCCGGTGATCCTCGCCGACGTCCCCGAGGAGTCGGCCGCGGTGCGGGAGGAGACCTTCGGCCCGGTGCTGGTGGTCAACCGGGTCGCGGACGCGGCGGAGGGAGCCGAGCGGGCGAACGCCTCCGACTACGGGCTCGGCGCGGCGGTGTTCGCACGCCGCGGGGCCGGCGAACTCGCGGACCGGATGAACGCCGGCATGGTCAGCATCAACGACGTACTGTCCTTCCCGGCCGTACCCGCCCTGCCGTTCGGCGGACGCGGTAGGTCCGGCTTCGGGCGCATCCACGGAGCGGACGGGCTCCGGGAGTTCACGGTGCCCACGGCCCGCACCCGCAAGCTGTTCGACGTACCGCTGGCCGCCTCCACCTATGCGCGGGGCGCGCGGGACATGGCCCGGCTCGAGCGGATCATCACGTGGATGTACTCCCGGTGAGCGCCCACGGCGAACGTCCGGTGACGGAACGTGTGTGGAAGATCGAGGAGAGTGCCCTGGTCGGCGCCTCCGCGGAGGACGCGTACACCGCGGTCTCCGAGCTGCGGAACATGGGCAGGTGGAGCCCGGAGTGCTTCGCCGTGTGGTGCCGCGGTCAGGAAGTCCGCGAGGGAACCCGGTTCGTCGGATTCAACCGGAAGGGGTTGCTGCTCTGGTTCACGACCTGTCGCGTGACCAGGGCCGAGCGGCCGCACGAGTTCGCCTTCCGGGTCACCACGTTCGGGCTGCCGGTGGCCCTGTGGGGATACCGCTTCGAGCCGGAGGGGGCGGCCACCAGGGTCACGGAGTACTGGGAGGACCTGCGAACCGGCCGCGGCGCCCGGACGGCGGAGCTCCTCGGGCGGGTCTTCACCGGCACGCGCCCGGCCGACCGGGCGGAGATCAACCGTGCCGGCATGCGGGCCACACTCGACCGGCTCGCGGCCGCGCTGGGTGGGTGAGCCGTCCCGGCCCGGCGTGACCCGCAGGACGCCACTGCGGATGGGCTACCCAAGGGCTGCCCGTCCGTCAGGGCCACGTGTGCTCGATACGGTCGTGCCGCACGGCGTAGGCCGCCGGTCCGCCCTTCTCGACGGCCCGGTGGATCGCATCACGGCGTGCGACGAGCCGCTCGACCATCTCGATGCTGCGAAGCTGCTGGTTGTCGAGGTAGAACAGCACCGCCTCACGCTCCAGGACAGGCCGGATCTCCAGGTCCCAGGTCTTGATCCGCCCGTCCTTCGAGAGCGGCACCCAGGACCGGTCGAGACCGTGGGCGATCCACTCCTCATCCGGGATGTCCTGTCCGTCGTCAGGGAAGACGTCTCCGATCCGGTGAACCGTCCACCCGCATGCTCTCAGCCCTTCGGCGACACGACGACCGAGATTCCGGTCCAGGAAGAACTCAGGCGGCAAGGTGCACCACTGCCTGGCAGAGCGCATCCACCTGCTCAGGTGTCATGTCGTAGTCGTACGCGATGTCCTCGACGGTTTCTCCGGCCTCCCACAGATCGGTGATGGCCCGGACCGTGACCCGGTTGGCGGCCACCACGGGGAGACCGTGGCCGAACCTCGGATCGATCACGACGGGGACGGAGTCCGGGTACTGCCTCAGCCGCAGGCTGCAGGGGAAGTCGTCGCCCGGCTCCCACGTCAGGTAGCGGAGGTAGTCGGAGACCACTTCCTGGATGGGGACCTGGCCGTCGCGTGCTCTGCGGAGATCCCCCCAACCGTGCTCGATGAAGATGCCCACGCCATCCGTGGCGATCCGCTTGGACACGAGGCCGTAAGGGGTGTTGAAGGCGTCCCGTACGGTGGCTGCCGCCTCCCGGATCTCGCTCATGCGGAGACCCAGGGAGCGCAGGGAGCGAAGGACGTGTGCTTCGGCAACCGCGATGAACGGCACCGAAGGCTGCCCCTTCCGTACCGGCTCCACCTGGTGGACCAAAGGCGCTCCGGCGGCCTTGCCCTTCAGCCACGAGGTGAGGGTCGACTGCGGAATCTCAAGGTAGGAGGCGGTTTCCGCGGGCGTCAGAAGTCCGTCCTTGAACCTGTCGACCATGCCCCACCTCCTTTTGATGCAGGCTTGCGCATCGTCGCACATCAAGACTTCCACCTGCGGGTGGACCGCACACCCGGCCACCGGCTCAGCCGGCCGCACGAAGGTTTCCGGATCGGCAGTCCCGGCAGCGCCCGGGTTCCGCCGAGCGAAAGGCCCGGTCGCAGCCGTCGCAGGCCTGGAAGGGCAGGACGGTCGGGTGTTCCACGGGATGCGACGGCAGGGGCGTCTCGCGTAGGCGGAAGGCGAGGATGCCTGCCGGACGGGTACGGAGACGGCCCGGGAGACTTGTGGTGAGCAACTCGATGATCTGGGGTGCTTCGACGCCTGCCGCGAGCCACCGGGCGACGGCCGGTGCGAGTCGTGCGGCCTCCTGTTGGGAGAGGATCAGACGCGGATCGACCCGGCGCAGGGCGGTGAGTACGGCGACGGCCTGCGGGTCGGCGTCAGCGAGCGGGACCAGCGGCTCCACCTCGGCCTGCGCGGACGCGTCCACCGTTTCCCGCACGGCCGTGGCCGTGGCAGCCTCAGGGGCGGGCTGCCTCCGGGGCCGAGGCGGCTTCGGAGGCTCAGGAGGCCCGTCCGGATCCGCAGTATCTTCGGGGACGTCGAAGAAGTACGTCCGGGTTCGGATCTGCCCGGTGGGCAGTCGCTCACGGCGGCGCTCCAGGTATCCGGCCGCTTCGAGTTCCCTGAGTGCCCGCGAGATCAGGATCTCGCCCTCGGTGAAGTGTTCGCACAGGGCGGCGATGCTGACGGGGAAGCCGTCGGGCAGGGAGAGGATGTAGGCCGCGATGCCCACGGTGACCGCGCTGCCGCGCCGCTGCGCAAGGGAGTTGGAGATCACGGTGAAGTCAGCGGTGAGCCGGGTGCGTACGCGGATCACGCCGGAGGTCGGAGCTCCGGCGTCGGCGCGCAGGCGCGCGTTAGACTGCGGGTCAGCCATCGGGAAGCGTTCTCTTCCTGATCGGTGAGGCCCTCGTTCGGGATTGCCGTCCCGGCCGGGGGCCGTATCTGTTTGCGGTTGTCGCGGCGAACGTAACCGTCCGGATCCCGCCCCTGCAAGCCGGTCACCCGGACGAGTGACGTGGGCGGGGAGGGTGGGTGGGCGGGTAGTTCTTTCCCCGGTACTTCAGGAGGTCAGCGGCCCGCCGGGACCTCGTGCACAAGGATCCGGCGGGCTCGGGAGACGGGCCGTGACCGGGGCCCGGCTGACTCAGGCGCGGTGGTGCCCGGCCTTCAACTCGCTTACGAAAGCGGTCCATGAGTCGGTCTCGAAGGTCAGCACGGGGCCGTGTGGGGCCTTGCTGTCATGGACGGGCACGACGCCGGGGAAACCGTCCGCCACCTCCACGCAGTTGCCGCCCTCCTGATTGCTGTAGCTGCTCTTGCGCCAGGCGGCGCCGCTCAGATCGGGACCGGACGTTCGCGCCACGGTAGTTGCCCTCCGTCGTGGACCGAATCATGGTGCGAGGCTGGCGGCTCGCCGGGACCTCGTGCACAAGGATCCGGCCAGCTCGGGAGACGGGCCGTGACTGGGGCCCGGCTGACTCAGGCGCGGTGGTGCCCGGCCTTCAACTCGCTTACGAAAGCGGTCCATGAGTCGGCCTCGAAGGTCAGCACGGGGCCGTGTGGGGCCTTGCTGTCATGGACGGGCACGACGCCGGGGAAACCGTCCGCCACCTCCACGCAGTCGCCCCCGGCCTGATTGCTGTAGCTGCTCTTGCGCCAAGCGGCGTCGTTCAGGTCGGGACGGGATGTTCGTGCCACGGTAGTTGACCTCCATCGTGGACCGAATCATGTCGAGGGACATGAGTGGGGGCAGGGCTGCCGCCCGTAGCCGATCGTAAATCACCTTGTAGCAACCGACGTTGGCCGGTTCCTCGATGAGTCGGCCATAGTCCGAGCCCTCTGTGTAGGCGGCCTCTGCGCCGTCTGGAAGCGTCAGAATCGTCAGGGACCCACCCATGGCTTCGTGTCCGCCCTGGTCAAACGGAAGTACTTGCAGGGAACCGCTCCAACTGCTCCCGCATCACAGCCCGGCCACCGATCGGACGTCTCAGCACTGCCTCGTCGAGGATCACACACAGTTCTGGTCGATCAGGTGAGCTGAGCCGTGCCTGCCGTCCCATTCGTGCTGTGACGCGCTGCTCCAACTGCTCCTCGTCGTCAAGCAGTGCGTCCAGGCTCAGAACAGCTCGCGCGTACTTCTCCGTCTGGAGCAAGCCCGGTACTACATGCGCCGCATACTGCCTGAGCGACACGGCCCGTTCCGAATGAGCCATGAACGCCCGCGACCAATCCGGAAACGCCTCCCGATACACGTACGGCCACAAGTCGACGAGCAGGCTGTCCGCACCGAGGGCGACGTCCAGCGCCCGTGCCAGTTCCAGTGACGGTTTCGCCCCGGAGGCCCGCTCGATCTGCGTGATCCGGGTGCTCACCACGTGGACCTTCTGGGCGAGTTCGGCCTGAGTCAGTCCGGCCGCCGTACGGAGCCTGCGTACCCGCGTACCGAACAGCGCCGCCATCGACGCACTGGGATCAATTCCGTTGGCCAAGGGGTCACTTCCGTCCCTTACGAACCGAAAGGTAAGGCTGCGTCACCTTCCGAGCGTAGGGCCGTTTGGTCACTCTTGAGTGCGGAACGTGTTGGATCGCGCACATCACGCGATATCCCAGGGCTCGACAGGCAAGGACGGACACGCTGTGCTGACAGGAACGACCACCTCGGGCGAAGAGCCTCAAGGGAGCACGGAAGCCCCCGTGACCGAGGACGCTGTGTCCGGCATCCAAGCCGCCGAACACACGTCGCTCACCACGCAGTTCACCTCGTCACCCCGAGGTGCGAGCCTCGCCCGCCGCTTTTCCGTGCGGCGCATGGAGGGGTGGGGATTCCCGCCGGCTTCGGACGTGTCGTGCGCGGTCGCCCTCGTCGTCGGCGAACTCGCCGCGAACGCCGTACAGCACGGCCGTGTCCAGGGACGCGACTTCAGCCTCCGGCTCGTCCTCGACGAGGTGTCGGGCCTGGTACGGATCGAGGTCGCCGACGCCGCCACCACGAAGCGACCGCCCCAGGGCCCGCCCTCGTCGTATCCCGACGGCGAGTCGGGCCGTGGCCTGCTCCTGGTGGACGTCCTGGCGGTGCGCTGGGGCTCGACACCTCGCCACCCCGTGGGCAAGACGGTGTGGGCGGAGGTGTCGACCACGGCAGCCGAGGGGGTGGGTGGATGGGACTCTGTGGACCTGGACGGTCCAGGGACGCCGAATGGCTCCGCACCCACCCAACCCCTCACGCCCTTTTGATCGGGCGGCCGACCGCGGCTACTTGTTCAGCCAGCCGGTGGGGACCACGGCCTGGTCCCTGAGGACTCGGAGGTTCTTCCCGTCGGCGTCGATGACGTAGTTCCTGCCGACGTAGTCGAATGTGTCCATGGCTTCGAAGACGATCCGGGTACCGTCGGGCGAGAAGACGGGGCCCTGGATGCTGGTGAGGGGGGTCTGCCAGGAGCTCTGCAACTCGGTGGCGGCGCCGGTCGCCACATCGACGATGCTCAGGCCGTACTCGGTGACGTAGACGATGCGCCGCCCGTCGGGGGACCAGTCGGGAGCTGTGCCCCACACGTTGCGAACGGTGCTGATCTGCCGCATCTGCCGGGTGGAGGGGTTCATGACCCAGACATCGCTGCCGTACTCGTAGCCGCCGTCGGCCGTCTCGTACTGGGTGTCCCTTACGAAGGCGATGCTCTTGCCATCGGGCGAGAAGGTGCCCCGGGCGCCGTCGTTCGCGAGCACCTCATGTCCGGTGCCGTCGCTGTTGACCCACTCCAGGCCATGCGGGCTGTCGTAGACGATCCGCTTGCCGTCCGGGGACCAGTCGGGGTGCCCGACGGACGGGGCCTCGCCCGTCTCGGGCTGGACCCCCCGGACCAGCATGTGCTGGCCACTGCCGTCGGCGTTGGCGACCACAAGATTCCGGGCGTACGTGCAGCCCTCGGTCTGGGGAATGCAGGTGTCGTCGCGCTGGATGTACGCCACGGCCGACCGCTTGGGCGAGAAGACGCCGTCCTGGGCGTTCTGCGCGAAGGTCCCGGTGACGTTGCCGCTCACGGGGTCCAGCGAGACCATGGCGGGCAGACCGAAAGAATAGTCGGTGGCGGTGATCCGGCCGGCCGCCGGCCCCGGCGCCGCCGTGGCGGTCCCAGCCATCGGCAGACCGGTGGCGACGACGATCCCGATGGTCAACACAGCGCGTTTGAAAAGCACTTGAGCCCTCCTGGAAGGAGGGAACCGGCGTTTCCGGTTCCTAATGGAACAGCGCAATCGGATCAAGAAACGTCACAGGGCGGGGTCGGACTCCGTCGGCTTCTGGACCAGGCGCGTTCTGGGCGACGCCGGTTCCGTTTCGGGAGACGGGCCATGACCTGGACCCGGCTGACTCAGGCGCAGTGGTGCCCGGCCTCCAACTCGCCTACGAACGCGGTCCAGAGGCCCGCATCGAAGGTGTGCACTTCGTCAGGGCCTCGAGTGCTGGTGTGCGACCTCCCAGGGGCTGCCTCTCGGCATTGCCCGTCGGCGCACACCAGACTACGAGCAGAGGTTTGCGCTGTTCACCCGTTCACCTGTTCACGGTGCTCATCGGATGGAGGCGCTGATCTCGCCGTCGGCAGTGAGCACGATGAACATGCCGTTGCCGTTCACTCCGGTGTCGCGCTCGTTCGCCTCAAGGGTGGCGTACACGCTGCCCCTGTAGATGATCTGCGCCTTGTAGTGGTGAGGGCCGAGCTTGGTGACCTTCGCGGTCGAGCCATCGGGGAGCCTGAACGCGCCGGGCCCCTGATGACCGCCGCCGATCCAGGAGTGGACCTCGCCGTCAAAGGTGAGTACGACGAACATGCCGTTGCCGTTCACTCCGGTGTCGCGCTTGTTCGCCTCAAGGGTGGCGTACACCTGACCCCGGTAAACGATCTGCATCCGGTAGTGCTGGGGGCCGAGCTTGTAGATCTTGGCCGTGCTGCCGTCCACCAGCTTCTGCGTACGGACCAAGGCTGCTGCCTCGGCCGCGGCGGCGGAACTGGCCCAGTGGGGGGCCGGGGTTGCGGCGACAGCGGTCGCGGCGGGCGCCACCAGGGCGGCTGTCAGAACCGCGCCGGCCACGACACGAAGAGCGTGGCGCGGAAGGCCCGCGGCTGTGGCCGTGGGGACCGCTGCGGTTGCCCAGGAGGCTCGCGGCGTGAGCGGATCGGACGCTGGTCACCAACTGCTCTTGGTCACGCCGGGGAGCTCACCCGCGTGCGCCATCTCACGTACACGGATGCGGGACAGGCCGAAGGCGCGCAGGTGGCCGCGAGGGCGCCCGTCCACGGAGTCTCGGTTGCGCAGGCGGGTGGCGCTGGCGTCGCGGGGCTGCCGCCGCAGTTCCCTCTGGGCGGCGGTGCGCTCGTCGTCGGATGTCCGGGGAGACGAGATGATCGCCTTCAGCGCGGCGCGCCGAACGGCATAGCACGCCACGACAAGGCGCCGTCGTTCATTCTTCGCGATCTTGCTCTTCTTCGCCATCAGACCTTCCCTCCCCGGGCGCGGATGCGGGCCACCGCGGCCTCGATGCCGATCGTGTCGACCGTCTTGATGCCCTTCGCGGAGAGAGCGAGCCGGACATGGCGGCCTTCGCTCGGCAGCCAGTAGCGCTTGCTCTGGATGTTCGGGTCGAAGCGGCGCTTGCTGCGCCGGTGCGAGTGGGAGATCTGATGACCGAAGCCAGGCTGTCGGCCGGTGAGTTGGCAGTGGGCGGACATGGTTGTTCCTCCTCGGTGGCGGCAACAGCAGCACCCTAGCAGTCAAAAGAAAATGAAAATCAATCTCATGTAGAGTGCTGTCCATGGCCCGCAACGAACTCCGCCCGATCATCAAGCTGAGGTCCACCGCCGGTACCGGCTACACCTACGTGACCCGCAAGAACCGCCGTAACGACCCCGACCGGCTGACGCTGCGCAAGTACGACCCGGTCGCCGGCCGCCATGTCGACTTCCGTGAGGAGCGCTGAGAGCGTGAAGCCCGGAATCCACCCCGAGTACCGCCCGGTCGTCTTCCGTGACCGGGCCGCCGACTACGCCTTCCTCACCCGGTCGACCGCCACGAGCGACAAGACCATCGAGTGGGAGGACGGCATCACCTACCCGGTCATCGACGTCGAGATCTCCTCGGCGAGTCACCCCTTCTACACCGGTACCCAGCGAGTTCTGGACACCGCGGGGCGGGTCGAGCGCTTCGAGCGGCGTTACGGACGCGGACGGAGCGAGGAGTGAGTGGGGACCAGGCGCGGCTGCCGGTCGCGATCGTCGGCGGGTTGCACGCCGACGCTCGCCGGGCCGCCGTCGAGGAGATTCTGCGTACGGTCCCTGGCTCGGTCGCGCTGCACCACGACCTGACGTCCGCCGTCGACAGCGCGGTGCACCGGACGGTGCGCGACGCCGACGGCCTACTTGGCAGCGGTAACGCGCCCCTGGTGAACGACTGCGCGTGCTGCGCGCTGCGCGAGGACCTCGTCCCCGAGCTGCTGCGGCTCGCGGAGGCGGGCAGGCACCGGCTGGCCGTCGTGGAACTGTGGGACTCCGTCGAACCCCAGGGCATGGCCCCGGTCATCGCCGCCGCGGGCGCACCGCTGGCGCTGACCGGGGTGGCCACCGCCGTCGACCCGGCACTCGTCCTGCCGTACCTGTCCAACAGCGACGACCTCGCCGACGCCGGCCTCGCCGCCGCCCCGACCGACCAGCGCACCGTTGCCGACACCTTCGCCCGGCAACTGGAATACCCCACGGTGATCGCCCTCGTTGAGGGCAGTTTGTGCGGGGAGGACGGTGAGGTGGCCGACGAGACTGATCACGCGCTGCTCGCCCAGCTCACGCCAGGGGCACGGAAGATACGCGTGGCGGGTGGGGCCCTGGGGGCCGCTCTGCTGGCGGGCTTTGACGTGGCAGCGGCCGCCGCCCGCGTGCATCCCGCGTGCGCGCTGCTGCCGCAGGAATGTGACGAGCACGGCGCGAGCACCTTCGTCTGGCGGCGCGAACGACCCTTCCACCCGCAGCGCCTCTATACGGCGTTGGAGGACCTGACCTGCGCCGCTGCCCGCAGCCGTGGACGGTTCTGGCTGGCGGACCGCCCCGACACACTGCTGTCCTGGGACGCCGCGGGCGGCGCGCTGTGCGTGGAGTCGGCCGGCCCCTGGCTGGCCGCCCTGCCCGACGCCGCCTGGGAGATGGTGCCCGCCGAACGCCGCCTGGCCGCCTCTGTGGACTGGCACCCCGAACACGGTGACCGCTGCCAGTACCTCACCTTCATCTCGCCCGGCCTCGACCGCGACGGTCTGTCGGCGCTGCTCGACTCGTGCCTGCTCACCGACGACGAGTACACGGCGGGCAGGGACCGCTGGCGGCAACTGCCGCACGCTTTCGATGACTTGCTCGACCCAGTGACCTGAAAGAGAAGGCCGACCTCACCATGTCCCGACGCACAAGCGCCAGGCGTCAGCCCGCCACGCGTCAGCGAGTCAACCCGCTGGACGCCGCCGGCATCACCTACATCGACTACAAGAACACCGATCTGCTGCGGAAGTTCATCTCCGACCGTGGAAAGATCCGCAGCCGTCGGGTGACCCACGTGTCGCGTCAGCAGCAGCGGCAGATAGCGCAGGCCATCAAGAACGCACGCGAGATGGCTCTCCTGCCCTACAGCTCCCGATAGTCGAGACGGCCGTACGGACAATGGCGGAAACTCCCTCGTCGGTCGTCTGGTCGTGTCGGCCGCGCACCCGGCCGCGCCGAACAGTCCGGGCCCGGCGCGCCGGCCGGGAACGAGCGCAGGCCGGCACGCCGGGCATGCGATCTTGTGTCAGCTCAGATGCCGGGCGAAGAACCGCAGCGAGCTGTCCACTTCGAACGACGGCACATCCTCGTGTGTGCCGGGGTCGGCGTGCGGAACCATCTGGTCGTCCCACTGGACCAGGAACTGCACTGGCACGGTGATCCGCGCGGCGTTCTCGGCCGGCCCATGCACGCCGAGACGATCTGGCGGATCGGTGTCCGCACCGGGCCGGGCGGCGCCGTGGCTGCGTTCGCCGCCCGGCCGAGGGCCTCAGACGCCCGCCACGAGTTCGGGATGCTCGTGCTCGCAGGTGTCATTGATGCCGTAGGTGTCCCAGACGGGGAATGGATCCGTGGGCGGCGCGCTCTCGCCATCGGCCATGAGACAGTCGGTCAGTGCCGCGTGCAGTGCGTCCGGCGTCCGCGTGCCGATGTCAGGTGCCGATCAAATCGGGCCGAGGAGGGGGCGGCGAACAATCTCCTCGGCAGCACGGGCGGGAACCTGGCATCGGCTACTGACAGCGCCCGGAATCCGATGTCAGAGGCCCTTGCAGCAGCAAGCCCCGGCCGTCGACCCCCGGCGCGGGGCGCCTTTCACGTGCGTCACACGCGAGTGGTGTGCTGGTCCAGGATGGCCCGAAGCCGGTCCAGGTCCCCGGCCTCATGCACACCCCGCTTGGGCAGGACATCGAGGCACATGATGTTGGGGTCCCGGCTGAGCAGGACGAAGTGGCCGGCCGTCTCCCGGTAGCCCTGGAAGACGGACCACTTCTGGACCAGCGAGCTGTGGTCGTTGCGGCAGGCGAGCCCGGCCGCAGACACGGTGGCGTGGTACTCGCCCTGCCATCCGATGATCCGCTGCACGTGGGCGGCCTGTAGCCGTGGGTACCCCCACACCACCAGGACAACGAACAAGACCAGAACGGTCGAGACCACGTCGATACTCCCGCGGCCCACGGCGGAGAGCAGCCAGTGCCCCACCCACAGTGCGAGGAACACGCCCCGCAGCAGTAGCCCGGTCCGCTTGATCCGCTCGCGGACCCGCAGGCCGACCAGTGTGTCGGCAGACTGGGGCCGGTACACCAGCTGGACCGCGGTCTGCTCGTCCACGGCATCGTCGGAGGTTTCCGCGCGGTTGTTGGTGCCTTCGGTCCTGCGGCCCTCGGCCATGATCCCTCCCCAGTACGAAGACCCGGGATCTTACCGAACGTCAGTGCCGGGGCAGCGGCGCACAGAGCCCTTCGCCGCACCGAGTGCCATCGGGGCCCGCCCTGTCTCTCCCCGGGGAAGGGGCAGCCGACGATCCAACTTCACCCGCCACTACGGACCCGCAGTCGAGAACGGACCCCTGCCGTCCCGGTGCCGGCGCGGCTTGCAGTGAGATCTCCAGGCTCGTCGGGCACCCTGGGCCGGCCGTGACCGGGAGGTCCACCGGAAGCAGATCCGGCCCGTGATCCAGACCGGGGCCGTGGTCATGGACGGCATCTTCAAGCGGGGCTCGGAGCGGTAGTCACGCAGATAGACACGCATACGAAACAGGTCCCCCACCTACTCACGTGAGCAGGTGGGGGACCTGGTACTTCTCTGTCGGGGTGGCGGGATTTGAACCCACGACCTCTTCGTCCCGAATAAGGTCAGGGCAGGACCGGGGCCTCGCCTCGCCGTCGTCTGTGCAGGTCAGAGCCTTGGTATCGGTTGGTTTCGTAAGGCGCCCAGAAGGCGTCGGGAGAAGATCTTCTCCCAGATTTCTCCCAGCCTGCTTGTACGGAAGGGCACGTCTACACGGCGTCCGGAGAGACCGTGACGGTGATGTGCTCCTGTGGGTGCATCAGCACTTGACGCGCCACTGCCGCGAACTCGGCTCGCTGTACCCGTAGGTTGCCTTCACCGTTATAGGGATCCCCTCGGCCAGGAGGGCTCATGGAGTCCTCGAACTGCCGGACCATCTCCAAGGTGTGCTCTGCCTCATCGATGACCACCTCCGGACCGAGCATCTTGATCCGGTTCAGCGGTTCAAGGATCTGGTCGACCGCCTCTGAGAATTGGTATGCAGCCCTGCGGGCCGACGCCTGCATCTCCTCCGGAGGGGCCGCACCCTCGCTGCTCGCTGCTTCGAGCTCCTCCACAAGGTTCCGGCGTGATCGGCCAGCAGCGGCGGCGCGTTCACAACTGGAGAGAAAGGACAGATATGCCTGTTCCCGCTGCCCCCGGAGCCAGTGCGCATGCTCGATGGCACCTTGGTCACGAACCTGCCGCCGACCCGCCTGATACGCGATCACCGCGCCGCCCAGGGTCACAATTGCGGCTACACCCGCAGCCAAGACGGCTGCTATCCCCTGATCCATGCCGTACATGATCGCGGAACGCACTGGGCGTTGCCACATCGTCAATCGGCAGGCATATGGGGGCACTTCTGTCTACGGGACGGCATCCCATGCTCACCTCAAGGGGGCAACGGGCTTGGTCCGGTCCGAGCGCCTCGCGGTCCAACCGCCACCAGTGAAAGTCGGCGGCCTGTTGCTCCTATTGCCTGCCAAGCGGCTTGGAGCCAGTCGCGGTAGCCGCACGTGATCCACAGGTCCCGTAGCGGTATGGCGGTCGTCCCAGGGGTTTGACCGGTGGCGGTGATGTGGACCGCCTATCGTCGGTCGCGTGAGTGACTTCAGCCCCGGTGCCCCTCTGTGCAAGCTGCTGTTCGGTCGTGCGACGAGCTGTGCGTACCCCGATTGCTCAGAGCCCTTGGTTGAGGAGCATCGAGGACTGCTGAGCATCAACGTGGAGGTGGCTCACATCCGCGCGGAGAAGGCTGGGGGGCCGCGGTTCGATGCGAACTTCATCGAGGTCAACAGTGAGCCGAATTTGGTGCTTCTGTGTCACAAGCATCACAAGTGGGTGGACCGCCACCCGGACGCTTACCCCACCGAAGAACTGCTGACCTGGAAGGAACGCCAGGCTGCCCAGGGCTGTGGTGGTGGCCTGAGCGCAGACCAGCTCGATCAGGTCGTCAAGGCGTTCACGACGCCGAAGGCTGAGGCGGAAGCGGTCGGCATTATCAGCGCCGGAGGCGAGAACATCGTATCCAAGATCGAACACCTCCCGGAGTTCAGGCTGCTGAACGCCGACCCTGAAGCGCGCTACCTCGGCGTGCGCATCTCCAACGTGGGGGCGATCGGGTTCGGGGTTGATGCCGTCGGCTATGAGATCGACATCCACGGGCCAGCCCCGCTGATCTACGGCTTCCCTGCCGAGCACATCCGCCACCGGCCACCGAGGCGGCTGGAGCCACAGGCGAGCTCGGTCTGGCTCGTCGACCCTGATGTGGTCTGCAACGGCATCCGTCTCGTGATGCAGACGGTGAAGTTATACGTCCCTGTGCGGTTCCGTGCGTTCTGCCACCTCGGTTCCGGAGGCCGAGTGCTCGGGCCGTGGGTGTCCGCTCTGCACCTTCCCATCTGGAAGGACCACGTCACTCAGGAGTGGCTAGACGGCTTCGCGGAGCAAGCGGAGCAGACGCGCGCGAAGCTTCGACCGAAACCTTAAGTACTCCGTTGCGATGGTGGGAGCAGCAGGTCGCGTTCGGGGTGCTGTTCACCTGTGACTCTGCCGCTGACGCCGAGATCCTGTCGCGCGGCGTCGTGGAATGCGTTGATCGCGTTGAAAACGGCTCGGTTCTGGTCCCGCCACTCTTCGAGGGTTCCGGGGAGCTTGCCGTTTGCCTGCCAATCGACCTTCTGTGCGGTGGCGTTCAGCTCGTGCGCGGCTTCGATGACGTGGTCACCGGCGAGGAGCATGATGCGCTCGAAGGCCCGGCCTCGCAGGCGGCCGGCTTCGGACATCTCGGTGAGGATCTGACCTTCGTCCTGGTCACTCTGGCGGATGCCTTCCCTGACCTCGTAGAGATGGACCGCGAGGAATATGCAGGCCCGAACGGTGTCGATGTAGCCCTCGTACGCGGCTAACTTCCGTTCGTCCCAGCGGGCGGCGCGTTCGTGCCGGAGGCGGCTTCGTTCCGTGAAGTGGTTGGTCAGGTATGTGGTCAGCGCGCCAAGCAGTACCGCCGCGATCGTGACGAGTTGACCGCCTGTGTCCAAGGTTCCCCCAGGTCAACCGCACTCCTAAAGATGACCGGACGATCCTACGGGTGCGGACTGAGGTGTGTTCGGGGATTGCTGAAACAGGGGGGGCGTCACGGCTCGTCACGGTCGGCTGAAGCCCCACGTTGGGGTGTGTGACGGTGTGACCGGTGTGACACCCCCAATGTTTCAGCGTCTTTCCCCTCCGGTACCCGTGTGCACGCGAGAGGGTGGTGGAGCGCTGGCGTTACTGTTTCGCTGGAGCCGGCGGAGAGGTGATCGGATGAGCAGCCCTGTGGCGGAGGCCTTGGTCACGCTCGGGCGGCGGTACGTGCGTGATGCTCCGGGATCGTTCGGTAAACCGCTGCTCGCCGCGCGCTTTCTCAATGCTTACCTTCGGGAGCACCCTCGCCGGAGGGTCGTCGAGACTCGGTTCGGTGCGCGGTTCGCAGTCGACACCCAAGACCTGATCCAGCGGTACGTGTACCTGTTCGGGGTGTGGGAGCCGCACATGACCGGCTGGCTTCAGCGGCGGCTGAAGCCAGGGGACACGTTCGTCGACGTCGGCGCCAATGTCGGGATCTTCAGCGTGCTGGCGTCGGGGCTCGTCGGCGATCGGGGGCGCGTGGTCGCGATCGAAGCCTCGCCGGTTTTCCACCAGCAGCTGGTGCAGCAAGCCCGGCTCAACGGGCGCCGCAACATCCGGGCGGTGAACGCTGCCGTTGCGGACAGCCACAAGACGCTGACCTTCGTACTGGCAAGCTCACGCAACATGGGGGCCAACAGCATCGTCCCGTATGACGGTCCCGCCGAGTCCACGTTCGAGATCGACGCCGTACCGCTGCCGGAACTCCTGGATCAGTGTGAGATCGAGAACGCTCGGGTCATCAAGATCGACGTTGAGGGTGCCGAGGGAGGGGTCGTCCGTGGCCTGGCGCCCATGCTCGACAAGCTTCGACCCGATGCAGAGATCACCGTCGAGGTGACGCCCGACCGCATGGCCCAACTCGGCGACTCCGTCGATGAGCTGTTGGGGATCATGGCGGACGCTGGCTTTCACGCCTACCGGCTGGCCAACGACTACGACCCCGGGAGTTATCCGCTCGCCTTGAAGGGTGGCCCTCTGGTGCCGGTTCGGTGGACCGGGCCCGTGACCGCCGAGAGCGATTTGATCTTCTCGCGCGTGGACGCCGAGACGCTGCCGTGAAGCGGAACGGCCGCGCCCCTGTGGTGGGACGCGGCCTTCTCTTCGCAGCGGTTGTCAGTGGAGCGACCCTCCGGTCTGAGGGGCGTTCCTGTCAGTCGACTCGTCGCGGTCGGTCCGGTCCCGGGAGTCGTGGCATCCGCCGGCTCCAGGCTCTGTCTCTTGATTGGCCACCGGAGGTTGTGCCCGACGGCTTTCGGTATCGATCCGGGTGTGGTGCTTGCGACGCCAGGCGGCGGTCATGGTGAGGGGCATGACCGGAAGGAGCGGGCCAAGCATCGGTCATCCCTTGGGGCACTTGACGTGCCGGTAGACCACGAGGGGTGCGCCTGACTGCCTCTCGAGGCTTCCCCGGTGCACGGGCTCAAGCCGTTGGATCGGCTTCATGCACGCGGGGCACGTCTCGCCTTCAGGGGCGAAAGTGCCGTACTCCCACTGGCCTCCGGCACGGTCGTCACGAGGCATCGAGCACGGGGAATTCTGGCTGCTGTTCGTCATGCTGCCTCCAGGTCGCGAACGAGGGAGTGTGTGGTGAACACGGCTTGCGCGCTGTAGCTGGGGAGGACCAGAAGCGCTGCTTCCACAACGCGGCCCGCGGGATCGAGGGAGACGCGTTCGATGTCCAGTACGGCCGTGCCGGTGCCGATCTGGAGGGTTCGTGCTTCCTCGGCGGTGGCGAGGCGGGCCGTGATGCGTGACTGGGTGGCGGCCAACTGCACACCGGAACTGGTCAGCGCGGCTCGTACGTCGTCCCCCAGCGGGGAAGCGCTCGTCCGCGGAACATCTGCGGCGAGTACGCCGGCAGGCACGTAGATACGAGCCAGGCTGTACGGGGTCGATCCCTGGTAGCTGCGGTAGACGTACTCGGTCAGCCGCGTGTCCCTCGGGACGCCCAGCAGCACGCACAAGCTGTTGTCGGCCTCTACTACCTTGGTACTGACCGGAACCTTCACCGCTGCGGCGACGGTGGTCCGCGTGTCCTCCGACAGCTTGTCGTCGGTGTACGTGATCCGTTCGACGGGCTGACGTACGAAGTTGCCGCTTCCGTGGCGTCGCACGATCAGGCCCTCGTTCTGGAGTATGTCCAGGGCGAGCCTCACGGTCGGCCGGCTCGCGCCAAACTCGGTCATCAGCTCTGCCTCCGAGGGCAACCGGTCGTCGGCGGCGAGTAGGCCCCTGCCGATCTGTACGCGGAGCTGATCCGCAATGTGCGTGTAGCGGTTCGCGACCATCAGCATCCCTCCCCTTCTGTGACTTCTTCGACGGCTTCTTCGAGTCGGTTCTGTTCCGGGCGTCCGGTGGAGCGCTGGTGGCACTGGCACACGCATCGCTCGTAGATCAGCGGGAGATCGGAAGGGACGGGCGGCGGTTCTGCTTCGTCGCACGTGTCGTGCGTACCGATGCTGCAAGCGAGCGAGAGGTACGGAGCCGCGGCCCCGAGGCCGCCGGGCTGTTCCTGTTGCTGTCGCGTAGGCATCAACGAACCTCCGCGATGCCCGAAAGGTGGCGTCTGGCCGGTGAGGCGGCGCGACGGATGAGATCGAACATGCTGGTCAGCTCCCTGTGGCTGATGGCCGTACTCCCGATCGACCGTCTTCGCTGCGGGTGTCCTGTTGATGAAGGCGCAAGCGGTGAGGCAGTTTTGCCGCTTGTCGAGTTGCCACCTGTCCGCCGTGCCGAGCAGCTGGTACAGCTCTCGCCACGACTCGGCATTGAGCGCTTTCGGCACCTCCGTCAGCACGGCGAAGTGGTCGCCGGCGTCATGCCTGCGCGGGGTGAAACCGGCGGCCGTGAAACGCGCGGTGAGTTCGTCGGCGCGTGCTTCTGGTGAGCACAAGGACGGTCCTCCATCACCAATCAGTCCCACAGGTCTAGACGTCCAGCTGCAAGCTGGACGTCTAGATTAGAGGTGGTCGGCTAGATTTGCCACATGTCTGAGCAGCCGACCTATCTCCGGATCGCTGGCGATCTACGGCAGCGGATCGCGGATCATGAGTGGGCCGAAGGCGCCCAACTGCCCTCTCGCGCGCAGCTCGCGAAGGATTTCGGCGTGAGTGACGCGATCATCCGGCGTGCTCAGGAGCTGCTTATCGCCGAGGGCATCCTGGAAGGGCGTGCCGGGTCGGGCACTTACGTCGCCGAACAGCGCAAGCGGCTGCGTATGACCCGGTCGTGCCTGTCGGGGCGCCTGGATGAAGCGCCGGGCGGCCCTGACCTGGGGGCGCTTGGCGGGATGGAGACGTGGGAGAGCCGAAGCGACGGCATAGTGCCCGCCCCGAAGCAGGTCGCATGCCGACTCGGAATCGCCGAGGGTGATTACTGCGTGCGCACGGCGTACGAGCACCTGTCAGACGGCAAGCCGGTCTACCTGTCGACGAGTTGGGAGCCGTACGAGATCACATCGGGCACGCTCGTGATGATGCCCGACGGAGGGCCGCTCGCTGGAGCCGGAGTGGTACGCCGCATGGCCGAGATCGGCATCACGGTCACGCACGCTGTGGAGCGCTCGGAACCCGGACAGGTGAACGCCGAGGAGGCCAACCTCCTCGGCATTCAGCGCGGGGCGCCCTGCACCCGTATCGAGCGGACTTTTTACGGTGACGACGGGCGGGCGGTCGAGACGGCTGACATCGTGGTGCCTGCCACGCTGTGCGAAATCGTGTACGAGGTGCCTGTCTGGCAGGGCAGCGACTCCTCAGACTGACCGCCCGCTACTCGAGCCTCGTCTGATCGAGTAGCGCTCGCCACGACGCCGCGGCCCGGGCATCTCCTTGACGTTGGAGGAAGGCGATCAAGGCTTCCATGGCGCCGGCGTCACCCGCTTCGGCGGCACGCGTGAACCAGGCGTGGGCTTCGTCGACTTCGCCCTGCTCTGCGAGGAGCATTCCAAGGTTGTACATGGCGTCGGTGTCACCGGCTTCGGCAGCGCGCGTGTACCAGGTGCGGGCTTCGTCGACTTCGCCCTGCTCTGCGAGGAGGGCGCCGAGGTTATTCATGGCGTCGGTGTGGCCTGCTTCGGCGGCACGTGTGTACCAGGTGCGGGCTTCGTCGACTTCGCTCTGCTCTGCGAGGAGGGCGCCAAGGTTGTACATGGCGCTGGTGTGGCCTGCTTCGGCGGCACGTGTGTACCAGGTGCGGGCTTCGTCGCCCTCGCCCTGCTCTGCGAAAAGGACGCCGAGGTTATTCATGGCGCCGGTGTGGCCAGCTTCAACGGCACGCGTGAACCAGGTGCGGGCTTCGTCGACTTCGCCCTGCTTTGCGAGGAGCATGCCGAGGTTATTCATGGCGCCGGTGTGGCCGGCTTCAACGCCACGCGTGAGCCAGGTGCGGGCTTCGTCGACCTCGCCCTGCTCTGCGAGGAGCATGCCGAGGTTATTCATGGCGCCGGTGTGGCCAGCTTCAACGGCACGCGTGAACCAGGTGCGGGCTTCGTCGACTTCGCCCTGCTTTGCGAGGAGGGCGCCGAGGTTATTCATGGCGTCGGTGTGCCCGGCTTCAACGGCACGTGTGTACCAGGTGCGGGCTTCGTCGATCTCGCCCTCCTCTGCGAAGAGGACGCCGAAGTTGTACATGGCGCCGGTGTGGCCTGCTTCGGCAGCGCGCGTGTACCAGGCGCGGGCTTCGTCGCCCTCGCCCTCCTCTGCGAGGAGGACGCCAAGGTTGTACATGGCGCCGGTGTTACCGGCGTCGGCAGCACGCGTGAACCAGGTGCGGGCTTCGTCGACCTCGCCCTCCTTTGCGAGGAGCATGCCAAGGTTGCTCATGGCGCCGGTGTCACCGGCTTCGGCAGCGCGCGTGTACCAAGAGCGGGCTTCGTCGCCCTCGCCCTGCTCGGTGAGGAGGACGCCGAGGTTATTCATGGCGCTGGTGTGGCCGGCTTCGGCAGCGTGTGTGTACCAGGTGCGGGCTTCGTCGCCCTCGCCCTGCTCGGTGAGGAGGACGCCGAGGTTGTGCATGGCGTCGGTGTCACCAGCTTCGGCGGCATGTGTGTACCAGGTGCGGGCTTCATCGACTTCACCCTCCTCTGCGAGGTGGAAGCCGAGGTTGTGCATGGCATCGATGTGGCCGGCTTCGGCGGCACGCTCCCAAGCCCTGCGAGCCTGGGTGGGCATGTCTGACAGGTAGGCGGCGATTCCGATGGAGAAGCATGCCTCAGGTGAAGCCAAAGTGATGACAGATCCCCAGATCGTGGGCATGAACCGTCGGTGGGGGGCAGGAGAGGTTGCTCCCGTATGGTCAACGAGGATGTCGGACACCTGGTACCCATCCACCTGCCCGACCATTTCCGCGCAAGCCTGAAGCGGAGCGATGCCCCCACTGTGATGGACCGGGCGGCACGCCCAAGTCAGAGCATCCGAGAACCAATGAGCCCCGGCAGCTGCCCGCTGGGGCCCAGTCAGGTGTCCGAGGGCGAGCGCTCTCAGAATGTCTTCGGGGATTGTGTACGGATGCCCGCACCTTCGGGCGATAACAGCGGCGGTGATGACCGCTTGGCCGTAGCAGTCGTCAGCCTGTTCCCAACGATGAGTGAGTTCCGGTGCAGCGGATAGCGTCTGCGTGAGGCCAGCCTCTTCGCGGTGGCGCGAGGCGTACTCGATGCGAGGATCGATTGAGGCCAGCTCCTCGGCGCGATCCCACTCCGACTGGGTCCAGCCTCCGAGCGAGAAACGCCGTGCCATATCCAGGATCTGACGGCTGTCCTTGTTGAGGTCGCCCGTGTCCCCCTCCGGGTTGGTCGCCTCTGCAAGGGAAGTCGTAGTCGGGGTTCGCAGTTGGTCGTAGGTGCTGGACCAGATTGTGCCGATCAGGATCACGGGGCGGGACGTGTCAGCTAGCAGTTGCCGCACCGTGGCCGCTTTGAGAGGTGCTGAGCCAGTCAGGAATTTTTGTGCCTCGTTGAGCCACACCACGCTGCGCTTGAGGTCTGCTTCGCTCGTGACGAGTTCGGTCAGCGTGGTTGCATCATCGGGCATGTACATCCACCAGTCGGGGAGCACGGATCGAACGGCTTCGTACGCACAGCGGGTCTTGCCCGAAGCGGGCGGTCCCACCAGAAGCACGAAGCCGCCGGTCTTCTTCATGGCCTCCAGGGCCGTACGCATATCCGAGTCAATGTCACGGGGCACGTACATAGGCAGTTCGGCCGAAAGCTCCTGGGCCATAGAGGTGTCTGATGGCAGCGGGATGGATTCGTGGATGCCGAGCAGGGCGCGCCCGGTGACCTCCGCCGCCAGCGGCACCTTCCCTTTGCGAGTGGGGAGCTTATGCAGGGCGCCTTCCGCTTGCGCTTCGCGTTCAGTCGCGCGTGTTGTGCGTGCGGCCAGGGCACTGGTCCTGGCTTGGACCAGCGGCGTCCATACTGCGACCAGGACGCCGGCCCCTGCGATCACGGTCGCCACCAGCCACTTCGGCCAAGACAGCTCTCCCTCCTTCACACCCGCCGGTGCCGCGGTCAACACAAGAACGGCCAGCAACGGCCCGGCCAAGGCCAACCACGGGCGGAACTTCCCCCACTTCATGCAAGCATCATCGGCCCCTCGTCGCTGCCGCGCCCCGCCATCACCAGAAAACGACGAAATGCCTGCCCGCATAGGAGGGTAAAGACGTACCCGACTGCCGGTCAGTCCGTGATCGGGTACTGCCACCGGAAGGAAGCCAACGTCCGCGCCCTGGCCTCCACCACCGCCATGCGAGCGTCGCGCTCGATGGGGTCGACGTGCGACGCCTGTCCAGTCACCTGGCCTTCCCACTTCCGGTAGAGGAGGCCAACCTCCTCCGTGAACCAGCCACGGCTCACCGCGTTCAGCGCGAGGAGCAGGCCGGTGTCCTCGGACGCGGGCAGGGCCATCCAGCCTCCCAGCGCCACCAACAGATCGCGGCGGATGAAGAGAGTCGCCGGGTGGACCTGGGCGCGGAAGCCGTTCGCCTTCCAGAAGTCGAGTACGGCGCCGCGTTCGATCGAGCCGTTGTCCGGGTCCCCGGGGAAGCCGACTGTGGAGCCGTCCGGCAGGAAGTCCAGAACTCGTGATGTTGCCCAGCCGATCGTGTGGTCGGCTTCGAGGGCGGCCAGGTCGCGGGCCAGGGCGCCGGGGGTGAGTTGGTCGTCGGCGTCCAGGACCTTCACGTACTCGCCCTCGGCGTGCGCCAGGGCGATGGTGCGGGCGACGCCGGGGCCGCCCGGCCGGCCCTGACGGAAGGTCACGCGGGGGTCGTCGGGGACGTGCGGGACGACGGCATCCGTCTTCCCATCCTCCTGGATCACCCAGTGCCATTCCCAGCCCTCGGGCAACTCCTGCTCGCACAGAGACTTGTACGCGTCCTCCAGGAACAGGGCGGACGGGGCGTGGACGGCAGTGACGATGATGATGCTCCGGTTCACGGCAGCGCTCACCACCTTTCCAGGGGAGTGGTGAACAGCAGTTCCGTGCGGTCGCCGGGCAACGTGACATCGGAGATGTCCACAACGCGGCCATCGACGTCGTACGACATTTTCCGGAGGAGGATCACCGACGTGCCGGGCGGTAGCTCCAGCTCGTCTGCTTCTTCTGGCGTCGGAGGCCGGGCGGTGAACCGTTCCTCGATGCGGTCGATCTCGATGCCTACCGTGTGGAGCTGATTCTGAGTGCCGCCCGGCCAGGGTTCCTTGGTGTCGTCCAGGAGGTCGGGGTTGGCCGCGACCATGTCACGGACCAGGTAGGAAGTCACCAGGTTGAAGGGGGCCGTCTCCGCCGCGTACCGCGTCCGGTAGGTGCGTTCGATGAGCACGGCGCCCTCGGGGACGGCGAAGGCGTCCGCGAGATCCTTGGGGGCCTTGATCTCGCGGTACTTCGCGTGGAAGACGAGGTCCTGGACTTCAAGGCCGGTGTCGTGCTCCGTGGCGCCGGTCTGAGCGCGTCGGGTCAGCGGTTCGCGGGCACGGTTCTTCTCCCACTGATGCCGCTGGTTGTCGCGGACCGCCGGCGTGCGGGGGCGGCGCACGAAGTTGCCGCGGCCGTGCTGCTTGTCGATCAGCCCCTCCTCGTTCAGGAGGCGGAGAGCGTTCTGAACGGTCGGCACGCTGCGCTTGTAGTGCTTGGCCAGATCCGTTTCCGACGGCAGCCGGTCACCGGGCTTGCGGTGCCCCTCACGGATGGACCGGCGAAGGTCGTCCGCGATCACTTCGTACGCCTTTGGCATGGGTGCTCACCGATCCGTTGTGCATCTGGCCTGTCTGGAGCGATCCAGCTCGCTGGTGGAACGGCCTAGGCCATTCCACTGACGTCACCCTACGACTCCTAAAGAGGTCTTGACGACCCAGCGAGGCGTACGTCATAGTCAGGGCAACTCCTAAAGAGGAGTTGAGGAGAAGACCTCTTTAGGTCTTCGTGCGTCCGGAGGAAAGCCCGCAGGGGTCAGTACGAAGGCAGCGTCCGCCCCTTGAGAACTCAACAGAGCGCCTGAATGAACGAGTGCTTTTGATCTTCGGCGTCCGCCATCCCGCAGTAGGCGAATGGCGTCGGAGGTCATGGCCACTCGTCCTGTGAGTGTCTGCCGGATCCATCCGGGCCCGCGTTCTGCGCGGCCCGGATCCTTCCCTCACCCACCAAGGGAGACCTTGATGCGCCTCGCCATCGGCGACGTCGTCCGAGACCGCACCGACATGGTCATCGGGACCGTCGCACGTATCGACATGAACGAGGCCGGCCGCGTTGTCCTGACCGTGCCGGGCGGCTTTCCCCGGCTGGTCGCCGTAGCCGACCTCGAAATCGTGAGCCGCTACTCCAAGCCGCCGACGGCGAAGCTCCACCTGGCGGCCGTGCTCGTCTTCCTCATCGCGCTGCTCACCTCGTACATCGCGGCTCACTCCGTCCAGTTGCTGGGCGGCAGCTGGCTCTTGACGTTCATGGCGGGGCTCGGCGCGTACGAGATCTACAGCATCGGCTTCCGCTGGTGCTGCCGCCTGACCGGCCCACGCCGCTTCCGCGTCTGAGCCACTTCGCACCACTTCAGTCAGCGGCGGCGGCCGACGGGTCACATCAGCCCACCGCGCTGGCTCTCCCCATCCCATCCAGGATCCAGGAGTTTCCATGCGAGCGTTCGTTGGCAATCAGGAGGCCGTGAGCAAGGCCGAATTCGCCGAGCTGGCCCAGGGGTTCGACGACCCCCGCGACCTTCCCAGCGACTTTCTCCCCACCTTGTTCCTCGGCGTACTCGGAGAGTCCGACGAGGAAGGCCGGGCCCGCCAGGCGGCGGCCAAGGACATCCTCGCCGAGCTGATCGAGATCAGCCGCAGCGAGGAGAGCCGAGGGGGCGACGAGCCGTCCATCGACGGCATGAACGCGGCCTACGCGATGCAGCTCGCCGCCGTGACGTCGCTGCCGAGTCGCTTCCGCGGGCGCGACGGCCGGACATCCAAGGCTGCGTGATGAACGGCCTGCACATCCCTACGTGGAACTCAGCAGCCCCGTACATCGTGGCCCTGGCTGTCAGCGCGTGGTTGGTGCGACGGGGCGTCCGGAGTCTGCGCGGCCGGGCGACTCCCGCCATCTGGGTCGCCGCCCTCGCCGCGATCGGCTGTACCGCGTACAGCGCGGATACGTCCTGGCGGTTCGCCGCTGACTATCTCGACATGGGCGGCACGGCGGAACGCGTCGCGATGTTCGCCGCGGCAGAGTTGGCATTGTTCGCCAACTCGCTCCTCGCGCGGCAGAACCTGAACGGCCCTAACGGGACACCAGGCGCCCCCGGCGTCCTGGTATGGGTCATCACCGGAGTTCAGATCATCCCGGCGTACGCCGAGTCGGGCGTGATCGGCGGTACGGTCCGGGCCTTCGTCGGGCCGGTCATGGCCGCAATGCTCTGGCATCTGGCTATGGGCATCGAACTTCGGCACCACAAACCCGGAGCCGCGTCCCACGGGCTCGCCGCACTGGTCGGCAGGGAGCTGCGCGAGCGTTTGCTCTCCCGCCTCGGGCTGGCCGAGCAGAACCGGGACGCAGCGCAGATCACCCGGGACCGGGCGACAGTACGAGCGGTCAAGCTCGCGGCACGGCTCGCTGCCATGACGCCCGTGCAGCGGGGGCGACGGTCCGGGCAACGGCTCAACCGTCGGCTCTCCGCCGCTGTGGCTCGTGCCTGTGTGGGCGCGGATCCCGAGCAGCGCAGGAAGCTCCTCGACCTGCTTGCGGCACGTCGCCACGCGGCCGGCCTCGCCACCGTCGAGCTGCCTTCCCCCTGGGAAGAGGTCCGGCCCGATCCCGCGGCCTCCGCACTGGCCGCACAGACACGCGAGCAGATGCACACGGCAACCGCGCGCATCCGGAGCCAGGCCATGCCTCGGATGCTCTTCCCTGATGTTGTCCCAGTTCGCGGGGTGGACAGTGGGGAGCGTTCATCTGAACGCCCCGAGCTGGACGAGGTGGACACCGAGGACCCCGGTCAGCCTCCGAAGCTGACCACCGAGGAAGCCCGCACCGCCATCGAGGAGGGGTGGGCCAACGGCCTCAGTGTCCGGGACACGGCGACGCTCGCGACCCGCGCCCCCAGCTACGTGCACAACGTGTTCGTGAAGCTGGACAAAGACCGAGGGCCTCGGCCGGTCCGCGGCCAACTCTCCCTGGTCAACGGCCACGACGCCCAGGCGGACGCCTCCGACCCGGACGGCGCCTGAACGCCATTCAGCAGTTCTACGCACTCCCACGCTGGCGCCCGGCTCTACGGTCAAGCAGCAGCCGGGCGTCAGCTTCCCTCCCGCAGATCCGGAAGGAAGTGTCAGTGAACCACGAGGACCGAGAAGGCCCCGGCAACATCCCAGAGGAAGAACTCTTCAGGCGACTGGAAGCCGAGCTGAGCGCAGACTCCAGTGAGCTTCTGGAGCCGACGACCGAGGTCATCAACCTCGGCAAGGCGCGGGCCGCACGCAGCGCGAAACCGGAAGCCGGAACCGACGAGCCCGCTCCGAACGAAGCGGACGAGCCCCGGCCACGGCTCGTCGACCAGCGCACACCGGCTCATGCGGGCCCGGGGCTGATCGACAGGATCAAGAACTCCAAGCGCATGGACGTAATCCCCGCCTGGGCGAAGTCCGCGAGTGAGTTCAAGGATGCGATGAAGTGGCTGGCCGGGCACGTCTGGCACTCCATCGCCTTTCATGCGGTCCGCGTCCCGTTCCTGTACGTGCCCAAGCTGGTCTGGCGCTCTCCTCGTGGAGTCGCCAACACCCTTGGTCAGATCACCCGGTGGGTCAGCGACGCCGAGAGCGAGCCGCTTCGCCGGGCCGAGGCACGCCGCGAGGACACCGACCGGTATCTCAAGCTCTCGCGTCAGCGTGACCGCCGGGCTGTGTGGCGCGGAATGCTGCTCACGTTCGCGATGCCGTTCGTCGCGGCGGCGGCGCTGTACCTCGCGTTCGGTACATCGTTCGGAGCGCAGCTCCTCGCCCTTGCTCTCGCGGTACTCGGTTTCGGCGTGAAGGGGGCGCCGGCGGATGCGCCTCTGGCGACCCGCGCGGTCATCAAGACCGAGGTGCAGAAGCTGACCAGCGACATCGTGGTCAAGGCGATGGCCTCCATCGGCATTGGCCAGATCACGAGCGCCGTCGCCAAGGGCGGTGACGGCATCAAGTTCGTCGCCCCCATCACCCGAGAGGGGCCCGGGTGGCGCGCGGACATTGATCTCCCGCTGGGCGTGACGGTCGCTGACGTCGCGGACCGGCGGGCCCGGCTCGCCTCCGGCCTGCGTCGTCCGCTGGGCTGCGTCTGGCCCGAGGCCGATCCCACGGAGCACGAGGGACGGCTGATCCTGTGGGTCGGCGACCGGGACCTCTCCAAGACCGGGTATGTGAAGTGGCAGTTGGCCAGTGCCCGCCGACACGACATCTTCAAGGGAGCCCCGTTCGGGATCGATCCGCGAGGCCGCAATCAGGTAGTCCCGCTGATCCAGCACAACGTGCTGATCGGCTCGCTGCCCGGCCAGGGCAAGACCGCCTCGGTCCGTGTGATCGCATCCGCCGCAGCGCTCGACGCCTCGGTCGAACTCTGGCTCCACGAGAACAAGGGCACCGGCGACCTGGATGCTCTCAAGTGCGTCTCGCATCGCTTCGTCTCCGGCATCGACGACGACTCGATCCGATACGCGGCCGACTCGCTGAGGCTGCTGCGCGAGGAGGTCATGCGCCGGGCAGCGGCCATGAAGAAGCTGCCCCGCGACCTGTGCCCGGATAAACGCATCACCCGGGAGATCGCCAACAAGCGCTCCCTGAAACTGTGGCCGCTGCTGGCCGTGTTCGACGAGTGCCAGAACCTCTTCGCTCACCCCGAGTACGGCAAGCAGGCCGGGGAGGACGCGGAGTTCGTCATCAAGTTGGGGCGTGCGCTCGGCGTCATCCTAGTGCTTGCGACGCAGCGCCCCGACAAGGACTCGCTTCCGACCGGTGTCAGCGGCAACGTCTCCATCCGGTTCTGCCTCCGCGTCGCGGGCCAGGTCGAGAACGACATGATCCTCGGGACGTCGGCGTACAAGAACGGCACCCGGGCAACCGCCTTCCGGCCCGAGGGCGACGCGGGCAACGGCTACCTCGTCGGTGCCACGGCACTGCCGACCGTGGTGCGCACGGCCTATCTCGACGACCCCGCGACCGATGCCATCGCCCAACGCGCGCTGGCCCTGCGCAAGGCCGAACACACCCTGTCCGGCATCGCCCTCGGCGAGGAGGGCGAGACCCCGGCGGGCCCCTCGTACGACCTCCTTGCCGACGTCGCCGCGGTGGTCCCCGTCTCTGAAGAGCGCGTGTGGAACGAGCGGATCGCCAGCCGGCTCGCTGAACTCCGACCCGAGGTCTACGGCGGCTGGAAGGGCGAGAACGTCACGTCCGCGCTCAAACCGCACGGCATCAGGACCACCGGCGTCGCCGGGATGACCGACGACGGAGCACGCACCACCCGGCGAGGCATCGTCCGCGCCGATCTCACGAATGCGATCGCGGAGCGTGATGGAACGAGGGATGCCGCCTAGCTCCGGCAACCCGCTACCGGTAGCGGGGCGACCTGCTACCGGTAGCACCCCTGCTAGCACCCAAAACAACACCTCACCAGTGATGTAGCGCGTAGCAGCCAGCCAGCGGAAACCCTCGAACCCTGCGGAAGGGCCCCCGATGACCCTCACGTTCCCTGCTATCACCTGCCTACTGTTCGTCACGCTCGGTTACGTGACGGTCTGCGCCTCCAGCCCGTTCGGTACTTGCCGCAGGTGCCGGGGCTTCGGCTTCCAGTTCAAGCAGGACCGTAAGGGCCGACTGAAGCGCGGACGGCCGTGCCGCCGCTGTGACGGCCATGGCAAACGCATCCGAGTCGGGCGCCGACTCTTCAATCGCGTCCAGCGGATCCACCGGGAGGGCAGCCGCTGATGCGCAACGCCCTCCGCCTCGCGGTCTTCGGCGTACTCCTCGGCCTGTTGCTCTCGTCGTGCTCCGGCTACCAGATGTCGCCCACCACTCCCGCTTCCAGCACCTCGAAAGGGGCCTCGTCATGGCCGTGACCATCTCGCTCGTCGTGATCTTCGGGCTCATCGTGTACGGCCTGCTTCGCGACGGCTCGCTCAGCTACGCACCCGCGTTCTTCGCCGTGATGTTCGGCTTCTTCCTCGCCTCCACGGGCGCCTCCGGACCGATCAACGACATCACAGCCAGCGTCATCCACTCGCTTCAGCAGCACCTTTGACCCTGCTCGGCTTCAGGAGGACAACGCACATGGCCCCTCACCCCGCTTCCGCCCCGCCCCGCATCTCCCTCATGGCCTCCGGAGAACTCCGCGACGCCCTCACCGCCATCGAGGAAGGCAAGGGTTCGACCGCGATCGCCGCGTTGATGGCCATCGACGCCGATTCCTGGCGCGCGATCGAAAACCGCCTTGCCGTGATCATCGGCAGCGACCTGCGGTCCCTGCTCCTGGCCATTGCTGAACGCCTCGTCGATCAGCCGAACTTGGCCTGACGTTGGACGCTCCACAACGAGGAAAGCAAGTGATCGACCCACACCACGCACCGACGGGCACCGCGTACGCCACGGCGCCGAGCATCGTGCAGGAGATCTGTCTGATCGCCGAGGCGTCCGGCTCCGGCCCGTCCGACGTGAGCGGCGACCGTGAGTTCCGCCTCCGCAAGGCCGCACTTCTCGACTGCATCGCCGTCCAGGAGCGGGCGCGGTACGGCGTCGCTGCCTCGGCTGATGCCGACGACGCTGCGGAGGTCGCCGCGGAGTGGCTGGTCGAGTACGACGTGGCGCACAGCGGTTTGAGCCGCAAGGGGCGGGACCTGGTCCTCGCCGAGGAGTACCGCGATTACGTCCGCGCCGAATACGAGGCCTGGAGCCGTTCACAGGCCGTCTGAATACGCCCGGAGCAGCGGCCGACGGGTCAACGAAGCCCGCTGCTCCGGTCCTCCCATCCCATCCAGGAAACAGGAGGTGCCCTAAGGATGCACCACAACACCCCTGCCCCGCTGCCCCGCACTGCCCTCGCCGCAGCGGAGCGCGGTTGGCACGTCTTCCCGCTTATCCCCGGTGCCAAGCGCCCGGCGATCCGGTCGTGGGAGCAGCGCGCAACCGTGGACGCCGAGCGCGTCACCCGCTGCTGGTCGACCGGGGGCTACAACCTCGGCATCGCCACGGGCCCGTCTCGACTCCTCGTGGTCGACCTGGACGTGCCCAAGCACGATCAGGACACCCCGCCCGCCGGAACCCCGAAAGGAGTGTCGGACGGCACTGACGCCCTGGCCCTGCTCGCCGAGCAGCACGGACAGCAGTGGCCTGGCGACACGTACACCGTCCGCACAGCAAGCGGCGGCGTGCACTTGTACTTCTCCGTCCCCGCGGGCGCGAAGCTGCGCAACAGTGCCGGCACCCTCGGCTGGAAGGTCGACACCCGCGCGGGCGGCGGATACGTCGTCGGCGCAGGCAGCACGGTAGACGGGAAGACATACGCCGTCGTACGAGACGCCGAAGTAGCGCCGCTGCCCGAGTGGATGACGAAACTCCTCATCACGGCGCCGCTGCCGCCGCAGCGCCCCGCGACCGTGCCGCTCATCGCCGACGGGCGCCGAGGCTCCTACCTGACCGTCGCCGTCAACGCTGAACGAGGCCGAGTCTCCGACGCGCCTGAGGGCAGGCGCAACAGCGCCTTGTACGAGGCCTCGGTGGCGCTCGGTCAGCTCGTCGCCGGACACGAGCTCACTGCAACGTACGTGTGTGAACGGCTGCTTGAGGCAGCCACGGACGCTGGCCTCCCCGAGCGCGAGGCGCGCCGCACCATCGCCTCCGGCCTGCGCGCGGGAGCGAAGAGGCCCCGGACCTTCGGGCGGAGGGCGGCATGAGCCACAACGTTCAGGAGACCTATCTCGGCTGGCGCGAGCTGATCCACATGAAGGACTGCTCGCGTCCCTCATGGACGGTCGACATCCGCGAGGACGAGGTCTACAGGTCGTCGTACGGCGGGTATCGAGGGCCGGTCGAACGACACTCGTGCCCGAACGAGGAGTGCGAGCACGGCGGCTCCTGCCTTCGCACGACGGTCCGCGTGGTCTGCCTCTCGTGCCACGTCGCGCACGTCATCACTGGAGAGAGCGGCAGTATTCGCAGCTCGACCACGGAGACGACTGGTTACGGCGAGGCCCCGCGCAAGGTTGGCGGCCTGTTCCTGTGGCCGGGCGAGCCGTGGCCCTGGTTCGACAGCGGGCCCCGCGAGTGGCTGGTGTCGCGGAAGAAGCCTCAGCGGCTTCACGAGGAGGACCTGACGGGCTCGATCTCCGAGGGGCGCGGTCCGCGAGGCGGCAGGACGTACAGCGCTGCCGCACTGCCGTCGCCAACCGGTCCGTACGGCATCGGTTCGCGGATCCGCTGGGAGCGCGCGCAGGACGGCTTCACCTCGATCACCGCCGCCGCGAAGTGGATCGCCTCGCAGGGGCGTAAGAACGGCGCGAGCCCGGACCACGAGGGCGGCAAGGCATGAGCGAGGACCTGTACGAGATGCCCCACCCGCACTCCGGACCCTCGTCCCCGGAACCCCACCCGCTCCAGCCCGCGCAGCAGCGCATCCGTACGGCATGGTCCGCCGACGAGCTGATGGCCATGGAGTTCCCGGAGCCGAAGTGGGCCGTGCCCGGGATCATCTCCGAGGGCGTCAACCTGCTTGCCGGTCCGCCGAAGGTCGGCAAGTCGTGGATGTCCCTCGGCCTGGCCCTCTCGGTCGCTGCCGGAGGGCAGGCCATGGACAGCGTGCCCGTGGAAGGCGGCCCGGTTCTCTACCTCGCCCTGGAGGACACGCCCCGCCGCCTGCAGACCCGCATGCGCAAGATCCTCGGCAGTAACCGGGCCCCTGCCTCACTGACGCTGGCTACCGCTTGCCCGCCGCTCCCCCAGGGCGGCAGTGAGGCGATCGCCCAGTGGTGCGAGCGCAACCCGGACGCCCGCATGGTCGTGATCGACGTCTTCGCGAAGATCCGCGGGACGTCGGCGCCGGGTGCCTCCGCGTACGACGCGGATTACGCGGCCGTCGGCCACGTGAAGCGGGTCGCCGATCACTACGGCATCGCCATCGTCCTCGTCCACCACGTCCGTAAGGCCGGCTCGGACGACTTCCTCGCCGAGGTCTCCGGCACCAACGGCCTGGCGGGCGCGGCCGACGCAACACTCGTCCTCAAGCGGTCCCGGGGCCAGGCGGACGGCGTCCTGCACGTCACCGGCCGCGACGTCGACGAGTCCGAGTACGCCCTCCGCTTCTACGCGGAGGCCGGCGCCTGGCAACTCCTCGAAGGCCCCGCCGCCGACCACACCATCAGCGACAGTCGCGCGACGGTCCTGCGCTACGTCCGCGAACACCCCGGAGCCGCACCGAAGCAGATCGCCGAAGGGACGGGCCTCTCGTCCGACCTCGTGCGGCAAACCTGCTCGCGCATGGCGAAGGACGTCCAGCTCATCCGCAAGGACGGGGGCTACACCGTCCCCGAGGAGGACGGGGGACAGGCATGACGAGTCACAGCAGTCACAGTGTCACTGCTGTCACGGTCACCAGGGCAGCCCCCGTCAATCTGTCCATTACGCATGAGGCGCTGACGGTCCCGGAAGCGATGGCGGCACTCCGTCTCAGTCGCTTCAAGGTCTACGACCTCATCCGCTCCAAGCAGCTCCAGAGCCTCAGAGCAGAGCGCGGCCAGCTCGGGCCGTGGCCCACTCAGGAAGAGGAGTCATGATCCCAGGCCAGAAGAACCAGAGCCTCCCCTTGACGTATTCGCCTGCCGAAGTCGCCGAGGCGCTCGACTGCTCCGAGTGGTGGGTGAAGGAACAGGCACGCCGGCGCCGCATCCCGTTCATCCGCAGCGGTAGCGGCTACCGCTTCACCCGGTCGCATGTGGAGGAGATCTTCCGCATCTTTGAGGAGCGTCCGGACCAGGTGAACATCCCCGAGGCGAAGACCACTCCAGCGCGCCGCCGAACGCTTGCCCACCGTGACGGGCCCGCGGCGCAGCTCCGAGCGCGGCGCCCGCGGCGCACTCGGAACGCCGCCTGACAGTCCAAGACGACCGCGGCGGGCGGGAGCTGAAACACCCGCTCCCGCCCGCCGCTTGTGATGAGAGGGAGCATGGGATTCGTCGAAAATCGCGGCACGTACTGGCGTGGCCGCTACAAGATCGCGCCGGGCAAGTACGGCACCGTCGCCGACGAGAACGGCAACGCCATCCGCTTCCGTACGAAGCGCGAAGCGAAGAAGGCGGCTGACGCCGAAGAGGCCAAGGTACGGGGCGGCACGTGGAGGGACCCGGCAGCCGGACAGACCACCTTCGGTGAATACGCCTCGAGGTGGTACGCGGCGCAAGATCTGGCCGCGTCGACCATGCAGAACTACCGACGGCACCTGGAAGAACACCTACTTCCGGAGTTCGAGGACTATCCGCTGGCGTCCATCCAGCGCGCAGACGTCGATGCCTGGGAGAAGAAGGAAAAGGCGCTCTACGCCACATCCAGCGTGAAGACCTGGCGCGGCACGCTCCACCTGGTCCTGGAAGACGCGGTGGACGAAGAACTCATCAGTTCCAACCCCGCCACGAAGCGCCGCGGAAGGGGGAAGCGTGCTGGTCGGTCGCGTGACCGTGGGCCGGAAAAGGTCGTGACGGATCCGCTCGGCATCCTGTTGTGCGCGGAGCGGGCCTCCCTCCTCTCTGGTCGCGATGACGAGTTCGTGGCCTTTGTCACCAAGGGCTACACGGGCATGCGGTGGGCCGAAATCGTGGGCCTGGAGACGGAGTTCATCCGCCCGGCAGCCGTACGTGTGGAATGGCAGCTCTACGAACTCGATTCTGGAGCGTTCGAGCGGTGCCCGCCCAAAGACGACAGCTACCGAACCATCGACGCTCCCGCGTGGCTCGCTCGACTGTGGACCGGGCACATAGTTCGTTCGCAGCCGAAACCCTGCACCTGCCACGGCAAGACGTACGTGTTCCGAGGGCAGGGTGTGTCCCGCACGGGGGAGACCGGCGCGAAGGTGGTGGACGTGGCCAGACGCGCCGGCGTTTCCACCGGCACCGTGTCCAATGTCCTCAACCGGCCGGAAGCCGTAGCCGAAGCCACCAGGGCGCGTGTTCGGGAGGCGATCGAGGCTCTCGGGTTCACCCGTGGCGGGGGTGCCGTCGACCAGGCGGAGCACTGGCGCCGCAACGGGTTCGCCACGTGGCTCTTCACGCCGGCCGCGTCGGGCTGGTACCCGAAGAAGGCGCCGCAGGAGGCGCGGCCCGTGCCCGTGCTGGCCCATCCCTGGCCCGGTGTGCCTGCCCGGGGGAGGGGTGCCCAAGCGCGGGCGGATGCCTGCTGGGCGCCGATCGCGAAAGGGCTCACACCCCACGGGCTGCGGCACACCCACAAAACGCGCATGGAAGGGTTCCGCACCCCACCGAAGCTCATGGACGAGCGCATGGGGCACATCGACGGATCCGTGCAGGCGCGCTACTCCCACATCACCCGAGAGATGCGCGAGGAGCTGTTGAGGCACCTCACCGTCGAGTGGGAGGCGTCCCTTGATGCCCGGTTGGCCATGTGCCCGACGTCACCGGTCGCCGTGCTCAACGACCTCTTACAGGAACGCCTGAGCGCACGTCGGTAGACGGCCCCTGGGGGCGGGATTCCAAGATCTTCTCCCAGATTTCTCCCAGGCGCGCCCCATGCAACAAGTCAGGCCCGGTGCTGATCTCTCAGCACCGGGCCTGACCTGGTGTTTCACTGTCGGGGTGGCGGGATTTGAACCCACGACCTCTTCGTCCCGAACGAAGCGCGCTGCCAAGCTGCGCTACACCCCGATGTCGCTGCTTGTTGCGGCGACGACGTTTACTTTAGCCCACTGGTGGCTAGAGACGAAATCCGGTTTTGGTGCGGCGGCGGACCGGGTCCGGGCGGAGGTGGTCGAGGACGACCATCAGGAGGGCCAGACCGAAGAACGACAGGCCGAGCAGGAGCGCGTTGGCGAGGACGCTTCGGTAGCCGAGTCGGCCGGCGTCCAGGAACGGGTACAGATAGCGCCCCTCCGTGCCTGGCGCGATCAGCTCCCCCCGTACGAGGGAGACGGCGAGGTATGCCATGGGGTACAGCAGCCACTTCGCCGCATGCCGAACGCTCAGCGGGGCCGGGCGTGTCAGCAGGAGCCAGTCGAGCAGGGCCGCGGCCGGCGTCACCGTGTGCAGCAGCTGGTTGGTGAGCGCCGGCCAGCCTGTGAGTGCGCCGGTCTGGCCTGTCATCGAGAAGGTGCCCGGCTCGTTCACCAGGACCACGTGGTAGACCAGGCTCGCGATCAGGGCGTAGAAGAGTGTTCCGCCGGTCACCAGCGGTGGCAGCGGGCGGCGGGCCGCCCAGGCTCGCCATGCCGACAGCGTGAAGACGAGTGCGATGAGCACATTGGCCTGGATCGTGAAATAGCTCAGCACCCGTACCGGGCTGCCGAGGAACAGGTCGGCGGCCACCGCCGCCGCGGCCACCAGCGCCACCAGCCAGCGGTAGGCGGCCGCGAAGGGGCGGTGCAGGGGGCTCACCACGGCGGCGGCGGGGACGACGGACGGCAGCAGCCTCGGCCTGCCCGGCACCGCGGGGAGGTCCGGGATGTCCTTGGGTATCCGCGTGGTCATGCCCTCACGCTAAGCGGATCGGGCATAACGGGCAATATGGGTGATCCTGGCGGGTTACGGTCGCCCGCCGCCATTTCCTCTCAACAGCTGCTTCCTTCCCGCCGGCCTCTGCCGCCCGGCTACTCCCGCCCCACCAGCGTCAGCAACGTCGCCTCCGGGGGACACGCGAACCGCACCGGCGTGTAGCGGTTCGTACCGCAGCCCGCCGACACGTGCAGGTATGACGTCTGGCCCTCGGCCGTGTGACGGGACAGGCCCTTCACCCGGTCCGCGTCCAGGTCGCAGTTGGTGACCAGGGCGCCGTAGAAGGGGATGCACAGCTGGCCGCCGTGGGTGTGGCCCGCCAGGATCAGCGGGTAGCCGTCCGCTGTGAACGCGTCCAGGCTGCGCAGATACGGAGCATGGACCACGCCCATCGAGAAGTCCGCCGAGGCGGAGGGACCGCCGGTCACGCGCGCGTACCGATCGCGCTTGATGTGCGGGTCGTCCAGGCCCGTCAGCTCGATCTCCAGGCCCTCGATCTTCAGCGTCCCCCGCGTGTTCGTCAGGTTCAGCCAGCCCGCCGCGTCGAAGCCGTCGCGCAGGTCCTCCCAGGGGTTGTGGATCGCACCGACCACGGGCGCGTTGCCGTTCAGGCCGTGGTGGCCCTTCGCCTTCTCCACCAGGTAGCGGGCGGGGTTGCGGAGTCTGGGGCCGTAGTAGTCGTTGGAACCGAAGACGTACGCCCCCGGGAAGGCCATCAGCGGGCCCAGCGCGTCCAGCACCTCCGGCACGCCCTCCGGGTCGGAGAGGTTGTCCCCGGTGTTGATCACGAAGTCCGGGCGGAGGCCCGCGAGCGAGCGCAGCCAACGCTGCTTCTTGCGCTGGCCGCTCACCATGTGGATGTCCGAGACCTGCAGCACACGCAGCGGGCGTGCGCCCGAGGGCAGCACCGGGACCGTCACCCGGCGAAGCCGGAAGGAACGGGCCTCGAACCCGGCCGAGTACAGCAGTCCGGCGGCGGCAACCGCCGTGATTCCCAGGGGTACTCCGTATCGCGCGCGCATACGTCCATCGTTGCAGAGCCGGAGGACGCCGCGCGCAACGCCTGTGGACAACCATGGGCAGGCCGCCTGAGCGCCCCTGTGGACAACCGGGACCCTCGGCGAAGCGCTTGCGTGAACCGGTGCCCATCGCGGGAAACCGGCTGCGAACCCCTGGAAATCAACGGGCGGCAGCCCTGTCACACCTGCGACAATCAGAGCCATGACCACGCTCAAGTCGAAGCTGCACGAAGACCTCAACGCCGCGATCAAGGAGCGCGACGAGCTCCGCTCCTCGACGCTCCGGCTGACGCTCGCCGCGATCACCAAGGAGGAGGTCGCGGGCAAGGAGAAGCGCGAACTCTCCGACGAGGAGGTCACCAAGGTGATCACCCGAGAGGCGAAGAAGCGCCGCGAGGCCGCCGAGGCATTCGCGCAGGGCGGGCGCACCGAGCAGGCCGAGCGGGAGAAGGCGGAGGGCGAGCTGCTCGCCACGTACCTGCCCAAGCAGCTGTCCGACGACGACTTGCGGCAGATCGTCGCCCAGGCCGTGGAGGAGGCGAAGGCCGCCGGCGCCGAGGGGCCGCGTGCCATGGGCCAGGTCATGAAGATCGTGAACCCGAGGGTGGCCGGCCAGGCCGAGGGCGGGCGCGTGGCCGCGGTCGTGAAGGAACTGCTGGCGGGCTGACCGGCCGCGTCATGTGCCGATGCGGTCCACGTGACCGTGTCGGCCGTCCGCCGGTGGTCCGTCCTCACTGATCACAGGCCGTCAGGCACCGGTCGGCCGATGGCCGACCGGTGCCTGACGAGTGACATGCTGCGCGCGCCGGCCGTGGGCGCCGAGGGGCGCGTCAGCCGCGCCGCCCCCCATGGCCGTGCCGGCCCGTCCCCTGGGGGACGGAAGGATTCGGCAACGCGCCCCCGTCCGTGCCGCCGGCGGTCAGGCCGCCGATGAGACCGCCGTGGTTGTCCCCTCCGCCTTTGCCGTCGCCCTTGTCCTTGCCCTTGCCCTTGCCCTTGCCCTTGCCCTTGTCACCATCCGGGATGTCGACGTGGTTGAAGGGCGGGGAGTCCTTGCCGGCGAGGGCACCGGTCATGGCGTCTCGCCAGATCGGCCCCGGCACCTCGCCGCCGTAGACCTTCTCGCGCCAGACGCCGCCGATGGAGATCTTCTCCATCTTGACTTGCTGCGTGGAGCTGCCGACCCAGACGGCGCCGGACAGGTTCGGCGTGTAGCCGACGAACCAGGCGTTCCTGCGCTCGTCCGTCGTGCCGGTCTTACCGGCGTTGTCGCGGTCGCCGAGACCGGCCTGCTTACCCGTACCGGAGTCGATCACACCGCTCAGCAGCGTGTTGATGGTGTCCGCGGTCGTCTCGGACATCGCCCGCGAGCAGGTCGACTTCGGTACCGCCAGGGACTTCTGCCGGCCGTCGGCCTTCTGCGTGATCGACTCTATGGCGATCGGTGTGCAGTACATGCCGCGGGAGGCGAAGGCCGCGTAGGCGGAGGCCATGGTCAGCGGGGGGACGGACGATGTACCGAGAGAGATCGCGGGCACCTGGGGCAGCTGCTTGCCACTGCCCTGCACGATGTGCAGCGCGTCGGTCATGTGGATGACCGGGCAGAGGCCGGTCTCGGCGATCATCTGGATGAAGTAGGTGTTGACGGACTTGGCCATCGCCTCCTTCAGCCGGTACGGGCCCTTCTCCGACTTGCTCTCGTTCGGGACCTTCGCGTGTTCGTCGTTGGTCCAGGGCTTGCCACAGGTCTGGATCGGGCTCGGCACCTCGATCTCGTACGGCGACGAGTACTCCTTCGTCGCCGGTATCCCCTGCTCTATCGCCGCCGCCGCCACGAACGGCTTGAAGGTCGAACCGGTCGGGAAGCCCGCGCTCGACCCCATCTTCATGTCGACCGAGTAGTTGATCTCGGTCTCGTTCTTGCCGGAGCCGTACGGCTTCGACTGGCCCATGGCGAGGATCTTGCCGGAGCCCGGCTCGACCAGTGTGGCCGCCGATTCGACCGAGTCGGTTTCGTTCACGTGCTGCTTCAGCGAGGCCTGCACCGAGTCCTGCGACTGCGGGTCGAGTGTGGTGCGGATGGTGAGGCCGCCCTGGTTCCAGATCTTCTGCCGGTCGGCCTTGGTCTTGCCGAAGACCGGATCGTTGAGGAAGACCTTCTCCACGTAGTTGCAGAAGAATCCGGCGCCCCTGACCGCCGTGATGCAGCCGTTCTTGGGCCGGCTCACATGCAGTCCGAGGTCGGTCGCCTTGGCCTTGTCGGCCTCCGCCTGCGAGACGGCGTGCACATCGGCCATGCGCTGCAGCACCACGTTGCGCCGCTTCTTGGCCTCCACCGGGTTGGTCACCGGGTCGTACCGCGTGGGCGACTGGACGAGGCCCGCGAGCATCGCCGCTTCCTGGAGAGCGAGGTCCTTGGCGTGCTTGGAGAAGTAGCGCTGGGAGGCGGCCTCGATGCCGTACGCCTGCTGGCCGAAGAACGTGATGTTCAGATAGTTCTCGAGGATCTTCGTCTTGCCGAGTTCCTCCTCGAGCTGGATCGCGTACTTCAGCTCGCGGACCTTGCGGCCCATGGTCTGCTGGGTGGCCTGGGCGACCTTCGTCGGGTCGTCTCCGGCTTCCTCCACGAAGTAGTTCTTCACGAGTTGCTGGGTGAGCGTGGAGGCGCCCTGGGACACCCCGCCGCTCTGCGCGTTCTGGTTGAGCGCGCGCAGGACACCCTTCAGGTCGATCGCGCCATGCTCGTAGAAGCGGGAGTCCTCGATCGCGACGAGCGCCTTCGGCATGTACGGCGACATGTCCTTGATGTCCACCACCGTGCGGTCACGCGAGTACACCGTGGCGATCTGGCCGCCCTGGCTGTCCAGGATGGTGGTGCGCTGACTCAGCTGAGGGCTCTTCAGATTGGCCGGGATGTCGTCGAATCCCTGGACCGACCCCTTGGCCGCGAGTCCGAGCGCACCCGCCGCGGGCATCGCGATGCCGGCCATCACCGCCCCGGCGAGCACACTCACTCCGAGGAACTTGGCGGCCTGCTGCACGGAGGACAGTCCCCCACCCGAGCGCTTGTTTGGCATGGGGGCAGCCTACGTTCTCATTCGCCGGACACACATAGATGCCTTGGCCTAAGCTGCTCCCAACTGTCACAGGAGTAGGGCCACGTTACAAGTACGTCCGGTGACCCCCGAATCGTTCCGGTGTTCTCCGATCTTTTTTGTTGAGCACGTGCCCGAAATCGCCTTGTGCGTCAGTGGATGTCCGTTGTGGCATGGCTGAACTGCCCCGATGTGCCTGGAAAATCACGCATGTCGCCAGGTCACTCCCCCGGGTGATCTGCCGCTTACCCATAGTCCGTTCGGGCCATCCAAGATTGGGCCCGAAGGGGGTGTTGCGCTGTGCCCACCTTCCGTAACGTCCTCAACTGGCGGCGGTGAATATGCCGCTGCCGCCGTGGGGGAGCCTCGAATCGGGAGAGGACGGCGCCGGTATGGGCTGGGTAACCGACTGGAGTGCGCAGGCTGCCTGCCGCACTACCGATCCGGATGAACTGTTTGTTCAAGGAGCAGCGCAGAACAGGGCCAAGGCGGTGTGCACCGGATGCCCGGTACGCACGGAGTGCCTTGCCGACGCGCTGGACAACCGCGTCGAGTTCGGCGTGTGGGGCGGCATGACGGAACGGGAGCGCCGCGCACTGCTGCGCAGGCGGCCGACCGTCACCTCATGGCGTCGCCTGCTGGAGACCGCGCGCTCGGAGTACGAGCGCGGAGCGGGTCTTCTTCCCCTCGACGAGGAAGAGGCCTACGAGAACTACGCGGCGGTGGGCTGAGGCGGTCGCTGCCAGGCGCGGCCGTTCGTCGCCGTCGGCCACGGACATCCCCCGTGGCGTCGTTGGAGCCTGTGAGGAGGAGACCTCGGGCAGGTCGGCACGTCAACGAGTGGGCACAAAGGGGAAGTTGAGCCGTGGGCGGCGCGGGATCGCGCCCAATGCCCGCAGGTGTGCTGTCGCAGTGGGCCTCCGGGCGTCGGCGGGTGGGTCTGCCGGGCATCCCCCGTGGGGCTCCAGGCCACCTCCGGGCTCATGCGCGGGTTTCTGAGCCGCGCTCCCCGGGCGGGCGCCTCGAACCCGCGGGAGCCCCAAGTGCAGGGCGGCTGCGGGCCGGACACGGATTGCAGTTCGGCGTCACCGGGTCGTCACGTCTGCATCGTGCGCCACCGACGAGGACGGCCGCCAAGGAAGGCGACCGAACCCCTTACGCGTGTGTGTCGTACTCCTCGGGAAGCTCCGGCCGGTTGGCCGCGAGCCGGTCCCCGATGTTCCGCAGCCCCGTGAGGTCGTGGACGTCGCCGGGCAACGCGCCCACTTCTGCCACGGCCACCTCGGGATGGAGCGCGGTGAAGCGGTCCCGCGTGCGCTGCTCACGGAAGAGCAGCCGCATGCGCTCGGCATGCAGCCTCAGCAGGCCCGCGGTGAGTTGTTCGATGTTCCGGTCCGGGTTCGCGGCGGTGAGGGAGCCTCCGTCGGACACGGCCTCTTCGGGCGAGGGAGAATCTGAACTGTCGTACGGGTCGGGAGAGTTACGAAGACCAGCTTTCCCGCGCTCCTGATCCACAATGCGGGGCTCTTCAAGATTTTCCGCGGCGGCGAGCGCCCGTTCGGCCGACAGCTGGGCCGCGCCGCTGTCGTGGACCCGGTTGAGCACCAGACCGGCCAGCGGCATGTCCTCGGCGGCCAGCCGCTCCACGAAGTAGGCGGCCTCGCGCAGCGCGTCCCGCTCCGGAGCCGCCACCACCAGGAACGCCGTACCAGGCGCCTGCAGCAGCTTGTAGGTGGCGTCCGCGCGCGTGCGGAAGCCACCGAACATGGTGTCCATGGCGGCCACGAACGTCTGGACGTCCTTCAGGAGTTGTCCCCCGAGCAACTTCCCCAGGGCGCCCGTCATCATCGACATCCCGACGTTCAGGAACTTCATCCCCGCACGGCCGCCCACCTTCGCCGGGGCCATCAGGACGCGGATGAGCTTGCCGTCCAGGAAGGACCCGAGCCGCTTGGGGGCGTCCAGAAAGTCCAGCGCCGACCGCGAGGGAGGGGTGTCCACGACGATGAGGTCCCACTCGTCCCGTGCCCGCAGCTGCCCCAGCTTCTCCATCGCCATGTACTCCTGCGTGCCCGCGAAGCCCGCCGAGAGCGACTGGTAGAAGGGGTTGCTCAAAATGGCGGCCGCCCGCTCGGGGTCCGCGTGCGCCTCGACGATCTCGTCGAACGTGCGCTTCATGTCGAGCATCATGGCGTGCAGTTCGCCGCCCCCGGAGTCCTCGATACCCTTCACCCGCCTCGGGGTGTTGTCGAGCACGTCGATGCCCATCGACTGGGCGAGCCGACGGGCCGGGTCGATCGTGAGCACGACCACCTTCCGGCCGCGCTCGGCGGCGCGCAGCCCGAGGGCCGCGGCGGTGGTCGTCTTGCCGACGCCGCCGGAGCCGCAGCACACGACGATGCGCGTCTTCGGGTCGTCGAGGAGGGAATCGACCTCCAGGACCGACACGGGATTCAACGCGCGCGGCGACCCCATGTCAGGGATGTGTGCAGCATCGGGTGCGCAGGCCGTGTCGTCGTGCGTGGAGGCCGGGTCCGAATTCATGAGATCCCTTGCTGACGCAGTTCCGTGGCCAGTTCGTACAGGCCCGCCAGGTCCATCCCCTCGGCGAGCAGCGGCAGTTCGTGCAGAGGCAGGCCCAGCTCCGTGAGCACGCCGCGCTGTTCGCGCTCCAGGGCGAACCGCTCCGCGTACTCGTCGGCCTGCCTCAGCAGCGGGTCCACCAGCCGCTCCGCGAGGCCGCCGCGCCGCGCACCACCGAGCCCGGCCCCGGACAGGGACCTGGCGATGGCCGCCCGCGGCACGGCGCGCGCGAACTCCAGCTCCGCCTGGTCCAGGACCGTGGGCCGCACCATGTTCACGATCACCCGTCCCACCGGCAGCTTCGCGGCACGCAGTTCGGAGATCCCGTCCGCGGTCTCCTGAACGGGCATCTCCTCCAGGAGCGTCACCAGATGCACGGCGGTCTCCGGGGACTTCAGCACCCGCATCACGGCCTGGGCCTGATTGTGTATCGGGCCGATCTTGGCGAGGCCGGCCACCTCGTCATTCACGTTCAGGAAACGGGTGACGCGCCCTGTGGGGGGTGCGTCCATCACCACGTAGTCGTACGCGAACCGGCCGCTCCGGTCCTTCCTGCGGACGGCCTCGCACGCCTTGCCCGTGAGGAGCACATCCCTCAGGCCGGGCGCGATGGTGGTGGCGAAGTCGATGGCGCCGAGCTTCTTCAGGGCCCGTCCCGCGCCGCCCAGTTTGTAGAACATCTGGAGGTAGTCCAGCAGGGCCAGCTCGGGATCGATCGCCAGCGCGTACACCTCGCCGCCCCCGGGGGCCACGGCGATCTTCCGTTCCTCGTACGGCAGCGCTTCCGTCTCGAAGAGTTGTGCGATTCCTTGTCTGCCCTCGACCTCGACCAGAAGAGTGCGCTTGCCCTCTGTCGCGAGGGCGAGCGCCAGTGCCGCGGCGACCGTGGTCTTTCCGGTCCCGCCCTTGCCGCTGACGACCTGGAGCCTGCTCACGCCTTCGAGCCTAACCAGTCCGCGTGCGGGCTACGCGGGAGGCTGTGGACAACGGCCTCCGCGGTCGGACTCGCAGCAGTCGCACCGGTGGGCATGGTCGGCCCCATGACCTGCATGGCGCAGGGGCTACAGTCGGCCCATGACCAAGTGGGAATACGCTACTGTGCCGCTGCTCGTCCACGCCACGAAGCAGATTCTGGACACCTGGGGCGAGGACGGCTGGGAGCTCGTCCAGGTCGTGCCCGGGCCGAACAACCCCGAACAGCTGGTTGCTTACCTGAAGCGGGAGAAGCAGGCATGAGCGCGGTCGAGTCCCGCCTCGTCGAACTGGGGCTGACGCTGCCGGAGGTCGTACCGCCTCTCGCCGCCTACCAGCCCGCCGTGCAGTCCGGCGTGTATGTGTACACCGCCGGCCAGCTGCCGATGGTGGACGGCAAGCTTCCGGTCACCGGCAAGGTGGGGGCCGAGGTCACCGCCGAGGAAGGCAAGGAACTGGCCCGTACGTGCGCCCTGAACGCGCTTGCCGCGGTGAAGTCCGTGGCGGGTGACCTGGACCGCATCGCGCGCGTGGTGAAGGTCGTGGGCTTCGTCGCGTCGGCTTCCGACTTCACGGGCCAGCCGGGTGTCGTCAACGGCGCCAGCGAGCTGCTGGCCGAGGTCCTCGGCGACAAGGGCGTGCACGCCCGCAGCGCGGTCGGCGTGGCGGTGCTCCCGCTGGACGCGCCGGTCGAGGTGGAGATCCAGGTGGAGCTGACGGAGGCGTAGACGCACACTCCGGGGCGCGGCCGCCTCGCCACGGCTCCTCTCGGAGCGGCCGGCGGCCTCCCCGGAGAAGGTGATCACCGCCTCTCGAACATTCACTTACTACGGGATAGCCTCCGCCCATGGCGAATGGGCAGTGGTTTCCACCGGAGTGGCCAGAGCGTATCCGCGCACTTGCGGAGGGCACGCTCACCCCGGTCACCCCGAAACGCGCGGCCACCGTCATGCTCCTCAAGGACACCGACGGCGCCCCCGCCGTCCACATGCTGCGCAGACGCGCCTCCATGGCCTTCGCCGGAGGCGCGTACGCCTATCCGGGCGGCGGAGTGGACCCCCGCGACCACGACCTCCGGATCGGCTGGGCGGGGCCCACGCGCGCGTGGTGGGCGCACCGCCTCGGTGTCGATGAGACGTCCGCCCAGGCCATCGTCTGCGCCGCAGTCCGGGAGACGTACGAGGAGGCCGGCGTCCTGCTTGCCGGCCCCACCCCGCAGACGGTGATCGGCGACATCACGGGCGCGGACTGGGAGACGGATCGCGCGGCGCTGGTCGCCCGTGACCTCTCGTTCGCCGAGTTCCTCGACCGCAGGGGACTCGTGCTGCGCTCCGACCTGCTCGGCGCCTGGACCCGCTGGATCACCCCGGAGTTCGAGACCCGCCGCTACGACACATGGTTCTTCGTGGCCGCCCTTCCGGTGGGTCAGCGCACGCGCAACGCCTCCACGGAGGCCGACCGCACGGTGTGGATCCGCCCGGTTCAGGCGGCCGCCCTGTACGACGAGGGCGAACTGCTGATGATGCCCCCCACCATCGCGACCCTGCGCCAGCTGATCCCGTACGCGAGCGCCGCCGAGACGCTGAAGGCGGCGCCCGCCCGTGATCTGACCCCGGTCCTGGCCAAGGCCCGTCTGGAGAACGACGAGATCGTGCTGGCCTGGCCCGGCCACGACGAGTTCACCAAGCACATCCCGACGGGCGGAGCGACCGCATGACCGACGCGACGGAAGGTGCCCCCGTATGACGGACGCCGCAGCCCTCCCCGGCCAGCCGCGCGGCGGGGTTCTCTCGGGTCCGGCCACCGCGCGCGCCGTGAACGTCCTCGCGCCCAACGCGTCGGCGATGACCCTCGACGGCACCAACACGTGGATCGTCTCCGAGCCCGGGTCCGACCTGGCGGTGGTGATCGACCCCGGCCCGCTCGACGACGGGCACCTGCGCACCGTGATCGACACGGCGGAGAAGTCCGGCAAGCGGATCGCGCTCACCCTGCTCACGCACGGCCACGCCGACCACGCCGAGGGCGCCGCACGGTTCGCCGAGCTGACGGACACGAAAGTGCGTGCGCTGGATCCGGCGCTCCGGCTCGGCGACGAAGGGCTGGGCCACGGGGACGTCGTCACGGTCGGCGGCCTGGAACTGCGCGTCGTGTCGACGCCCGGCCACACCGCGGACTCCCTCTGCTTCCACCTCCCGGCCGACCGGGCCGTCCTGACCGGCGACACCATCCTGGGCCGCGGCACGACGGTCGTGGCCCACCCGGACGGTCGCCTCGGGGACTACCTGGACTCCCTGCGTCGCCTCAGGTCGCTCACCGTCGACGACGGCGTCCACACCGTGCTCCCCGGCCACGGGCCCGTCCTGGAGGACGCCCAGGGCGCCATGGAGTACTACCTGGCCCACCGCGCCCACCGCCTCGCCCAGGTGGAGACGGCGGTCGAGAACGGCCACAGCACGCCGGACGAGGTCGTGGCCCACGTGTACGCGGAGGTGGACCGCTCCCTGTGGCCGGCGGCCGAGCTGTCGGTACGGGCGCAACTGGAGTACCTGGGGGAGCACGGGCTGATCTAGGGACGCGGCGCCTTCACGCCGTGCACGCGCGCGTATTCCTCGGCGAGCCAGGGGCCGAGATCGTCGACGTACGATCGCAGGACGGCCGGATCGCCGTTCGGCTCGTGGCCGAGGACCGCCGCCGCGCGCAGCTGGTCGGCCCGTTCGGGGTAGTACGCGGCGAACACCTCCGCCATCTCCGCCAGGTCGCTGGTCCAGCCGTTCCAGCGCGGCATGACGAGGGTGAAACCCGTGCGGACGAGATGGCGGGAGACACCGCGTACGAGGGTGCGGCGGGCCTCCTCGGTGACCGCTTCGGGGATCCGTGTGCGCCAGCGCTCCAGGTGCAGCGCAAGGTCTCCGTTCGTCTCGCGGGCGAGGCGCGAATCGGGCCGGTAGCGCGGCAGGTACCGGGCGAGGTCCTCGCCCACCAGAGAAGTGCACAGGCAGGCCACGAACCACCCCAGGTCGTAGGTCTCCAGATCGCTCAGCAGCCGCGCACGGCTGAACAGGAGCGTTCCCACGCCGTCGATCTGCCGGAAATCCTCGCCGAGCGCCTCCCCGAGCGCACGGACGTCGCCGTGGTCCGCCTCGGTGGGCTCCTCACGCAGCACGACCAGCAGATCGAGATCGCTGCGCCCCACGCGCGCGGTGCCGCGCGGAATCGACCCGTAGAGGTATGCGCCGGTCATCCGCGTCCCGAAGACGCCGAGAAGCCGTGCGCGGGCGGCATCGACGACGGGCCCGAAGGCCTCGGGAACCAGCCCGAGAGCGCCCTCACGCCGGATGTATCCCTGGGAGTCGAGGCTCCTGCCCCGCCCATCGTGAAGCGGTGTGCTGACCATTCGGCGACTGTGTCAGCTCGTTGCGGTCGCGCCAAGGCAATATCGGCGTCCGGCCTCGGGGAAAAGGATGTCGTTGCCGTCCCCGGGTTCCGGGACGGAACCCGGGGACGGCAACGACAAAGGGCCCCGCCTCCTCGGAGAACGGGACCCGTGGTCGTGAGGCCGGGACCGCGCGTCAGCGCGACCGCTTCGCCAGTCGCTCCACATCCAGCAGGATCACGGCGCGCGCCTCCAGACGCAGCCACCCACGCCCGGCGAAGTCCGCCAGGGCCTTGTTGACCGTCTCACGCGAGGCACCGACCAGCTGGGCCAGTTCCTCCTGCGTGAGGTCGTGCACGACGTGGATGCCCTCCTCGGACTGCACGCCGAACCGCCGCGAGAGGTCCAGCAGCGCGCGGGCCACACGGCCGGGCACATCCGAGAAGACCAGGTCGGACATCTGGTCGTTGGTCTTGCGCAGGCGCCGGGCGACGGCGCGCAGCAGTGCGGCGGCCACCTCGGGCCGCGCGTTCAGCCAGGGCTGGAGGTCGCCGTGCCCCAGGCCCAGCAGCTTGACCTCGGTCAGCGCGGTCGCCGTCGCCGTACGCGGACCCGGGTCGAACAGTGACAGCTCGCCGATCAGCTCACCGGGGCCGAGCACCGCCAGCATGTTCTCGCGGCCGTCGGGTGAGGCACGGTGCAGCTTGACTTTGCCGTCCATGACCACGTAAAGGCGGTCACCGGGGTCACCCTCGTGGAACAGCGAGTCGCCGCGGGCGAGGGTCACCTCACTCATGGAGGCGCGCAGCTCCGCGGCCTGCTCGTCATCGAGCGCCGCGAAAAGCGGGGCGCGCCGCAGAACGTCGTCCACGAGTTCTCTCCTTGTCGACCTGCTCAGGGGATCTTGTTCCCCCGTCTACCAGGGGACCGTGTTCCCCATTTTGCCGGACGGTCCAAACAGTGTGATCTGTCACAAGGATGCCGCACCCGTGTGCCGCGGGATGCGGCAGGGGGCCAATTGGGGGCTGATCTTCCAGGTCCAGAGCGGATCTCGGCGCCTGGCCTTAGGCTGGCCGAGTGTCCAAATCGCCGGTGAGAACACAGGTCAAGGGGGCTGGGCGGGTGGTTGCACGTCGTGATTCCGCTGTGGGCGAACAGGGCTCTGGCGGAGGTGGAAAACCGGCAAAGGCGGTGAAAACGGCGCCCGAGGAGGCGGCGGCGAAGCGCCCTGCCAAGAAGGCCGTCGCGAAGAAGTCCGCCTCCGAGAAGACCACGGCCACCCCCAAGAAGCCCGCGCCGGCGAAGCCCGCGCCGGCGAAGCCCGCGGCGAAGAAGGCCACAGCCCGGAAGACCGCTTCGGGCGGAAGGCCTGCTTCGGTGGAGGCCGCCAAGGACGCCGCAGTCACCGTCAAGGGCGTCGCTCCGGCGAAGACCATCGCCGTCAAGCCCGCGAGGAACGAGTCCCGTACCGCCCTGGTCCGCAGGGCCCGCCGGATCAACCGCGAGCTCGCCGAGGTGTACCCGTACGCCCACCCGGAGCTGGACTTCGAGAACCCCTTCCAGCTGATCGTCGCGACCGTCCTGTCCGCGCAGACCACCGACCTGCGGGTGAACCAGACCACCCCGGCGCTCTTCGCCAGGTACCCCACCCCCGAGGACCTCGCCGCGGCCAACCCGGAGGAGGTCGAGGAGATCCTGCGTCCGACCGGCTTCTTCCGGGCCAAGACCAAGTCGGTGATAGGGCTCTCCAAGGCCTTGGTGGAGCAGTTCGGCGGCGAGGTCCCCGGCCGTCTGGAGGACCTCGTCAAGCTGCCCGGCGTCGGCCGCAAGACCGCCTTCGTCGTGCTCGGCAACGCCTTCGGCCGGCCAGGCCTCACCGTGGACACGCACTTCCAGCGGCTCGTCCGCCGCTGGCAGTGGAGCGACGAGACCGACCCGGACAAGATCGAGGCGGCGGTCGGCGCACTCTTCCCCAAGAGCGAGTGGACCATGCTCTCGCACTACGTGATCTTCCACGGCCGCCGCATCTGCCACGCCCGCAAGCCTGCCTGCGGCGCCTGCCCGATCGCCCCGCTCTGCCCGGCGTACGGCGAGGGCGAGACCGACCCCGAAAAGGCCAAGAAGCTGCTGAAGTACGAGAAGGGCGGCTTTCCGGGTCAGCGCCTCAAGCCACCGCAGGCGTACCTCGACGCGGGAGGCAAACCGGCCCCGCCGCTGGGGGCCCGGTGAGGCGCGGACGCGGGCCCGTGCGGCGCCCGGGAAGAGGACGGCTCCCGGTGGACGGCGGGATGGGACACCCACTCGAGGGACTTGCGGAACGATCCGGGCCCCCGCGGGCGTTGGGATCGGCAGAACGGGGGTGGCTATGACGCACGCGAGCGATACGGGCCGGATCAGCGGCATGGGCATGGGCAGTGGGCGACAGCGGCTGAGTACGGAGGGCCTGCCCGGCTGGCTCGACCCGGTTGTCCGGGTCGTGGAGAGCGTCGAGCCGCTCCAGCTCAGCCGCTTCCTGCCGCCGGAGAACGGCGCGGGGCGCCAGTCGGCCGTGCTGATCCTGCTCGGTGAGGGCGACCGCGGCCCCGAGCTGCTGCTGATGGAGCGTGCCAGTTCGCTGCGCTCGCACGCCGGGCAGCCCTCCTTCCCCGGTGGCGCCCTCGATCCGGAGGACGGCGACCCGAAGGCCGGGGGGCCGCTGCGGGCAGCGCTCCGCGAGGCCGAGGAGGAGACCGGACTCGACCCTGGCGGCGTCCAGCTCTTCGGTGTGCTCCCCAAGCTCTACATCCCGGTCAGCGGCTTCGTCGTGACGCCCGTCCTCGGCTGGTGGCGGGAGAAGAGCCCGGTGGGCGTCGTCGATCCGAACGAGACGGCGCGGGTCTTCACCGTCCCCGTGGCAGATCTCACGGACCCGGGCAACAGAGTCACCACCGTCCATCCCAGCGGCTACCGAGGTCCGGCATTCCTGGTCGAATCGGCCGTCGTCTGGGGGTTCACGGCCGGAGTCATCGACCGGTTGCTGCACTACGCGGGCTGGGAACGCCCCTGGGACCGCGATAAGCAGGTCCCGCTCGACTGGCGGTCATGACAGGGTGACCACCGTGCTGTGTGTTGGGGGGGACGCCGTGCCCCACGGCCACCGCTCGGCGGGCCGAAGCCCCGGCCTGGCGACGGCGACCGGAAAGTGACGAGGCGAGGCTTGACGCAGTGAACGTGCTGGACATCCTGTTGCTGGTCGCTGCCGTGTGGTTCGCGATCGTCGGCTTTCGCCAGGGCTTCGTCGTGGGCATCCTGTCGGTGATCGGCTTCCTGGGAGGCGGCCTGGTCGCGGTCTATCTGCTCCCCTTCATCTGGGACAAGGTGACGGGCGATCAGGAGGTGAGCACGGCCGTCGCGGTGGTCGCCGTCATCGTCGTGATCGTCTGTGCGTCCGTCGGCCAGGCCCTCACCACTCACCTCGGCAACAAGCTCCGCCGGTACATCACCTGGTCCCCGGCCCGCGCCCTGGACGCCACGGGCGGCGCCCTCGTCAACGTGGTGGCTATGCTCCTGGTCGCCTGGCTGATCGGCTCGGCCCTCGCCGGTACGACCCTGCCGACGCTCGGCAAGGAGGTCCGCGGCTCCAAGGTGCTCCTCGGTGTCTCCCGCGTCCTGCCCGCGCGGGCCGACAACTGGTTCGCGGACTTCTCCTCGGTCCTCGCACAGAACGGGTTCCCGCAGGTCTTCAGCCCGTTCGCGAACGAACCCATCACCGAGGTCCAGCCGCCCGACCCGGCCCTCGCGACAAGCGCGGCCGCCATTCGCGCACAGCAGTCCATCGTCAAGGTCATAGGCACCGCGCAGAGCTGCAGCAAGGTCCTCGAAGGCACCGGCTTCGTCTTCGGCACCCGCCGCGTGATGACGAACGCACACGTCGTCGGCGGGGTCGACGAGCCCACCGTGCAGATAGGCGGCGTGGGCAGGAAGTACGACGCCAAGGTCGTGCTCTACGACTGGCGGCGCGACATCGCGGTACTGGACGTGCCGGACCTGAACGCGCCGGTGCTGAAGTTCACGTCCACGGACGCGGTCGGCGGCAATGACGCGATCGTCGCCGGCTTCCCGGAGAACGGGTCGTACGACGTCCAGCCCGCGCGTGTCCGCGGCCGGATCACGCCCGACGGCCCCGACATCTACCACCGCGGCACGGTCCGCCGCGATGTGTACTCGCTGTACGCGACCGTCCGCCAGGGCAACTCCGGCGGCCCGCTGCTCACACCCGACGGCAGGGTCTACGGGGTGGTCTTCGCGAAGTCTCTCAAGGACGCCAACACCGGGTACGCGCTCACCGCGGACGAGATCCGGGAAGACATCGCCAAGGGGCGTACGGCGAACCAGCAGGTAGGCAGCGACAGCTGCGCCCTCTGATTTTTCAGGCCCTCCGGTCTCGGCTCCGGAGACCTCCGATCCCCGGGCCCATGAATCCGGAAAGAGGGCAATCCCTTCCCGGGAACGGGTCAGCCGCGCGGGTGACGCAGGCGTACCGAGACCCAGCGGGCCCGGCGGCGCAGAATGCGCGGGATCCCCACCCTGAGGTCCGTGCCCGGCAGTTGCGGGGCACCCCCCTGGTGAGTGCTCGGACCAGCGGCCGAGCGGCGGTTGCGTGCTACGTCACTGTAGTCGTGCGTCCAGCCCATACCCCGACGTCTGCCCCTGCCCCAAGGTCTATAACCGCCTCCGGACTCCCCAATTGGCCTATGCGGCGGGCATGTGTGGCCGGTCGTGGAACAGCCGTTCGTGTCCGGATGCCGAGCTCATCCGCGCGGTCACCGACGGCGGGGCATCCGGCCGACTGGCCGATTCCGCGGGGCCGGGCGGATCACCGATCGGGCTCGGGGTCCTTCAGCCAGTTGATCAGCTCGGTGGAGAACGCCACCGGGTCTTCCTCGTGGGGGAAGTGCCCCAGCCCGTCGAACAGCCGCCAGCGGTACGGCGCCTCGACGTACTCGCCCGATCCGGCCGCGCTTCTGGTGCGCATCACGGGGTCCAGTGAGCCGTGCAGATGCAGGGTGGGCACCCGTACGGGCCGCTTCATGCGCCGGTTGAACTGGATGCCGTCGGGCCGGGCCAGGGAGCGCACCATCCAGCGGTACGGCTCGATGGAGCAGTGCGCCGTCGATGGGATGCACATGGCGCGCCGGTACGTCTCCACGGTCTCGTCGTCCGGCAGCCGCGGGCCCGACCAGTCCCGGATCAGCCGCCCGACCAGGGCGGCGTCGTCGGCGGTGAGCCGGCGCTCGGGGATCCAGGGCTGCTGGAACCCCCAGATATGGGAACTCGCGGTCGTCTGCTTGGCGTCGCGGAGCATCGCCGACCGCCAGCGCCGTGGATGCGGCATCGAGGCGACCACGAGCCGGCGAACGAGCTTCGGCCGCATCACGGCCGCCGTCCACGCGAGGTATCCGCCCAGGTCGTGGCCCACGAGCGCGGCATCGGGCTCGCCCAGGGACCGTACGACGCCGGTGATGTCGAGCGCCAGGTTCGCAGGGTCGTAGCCGCGCGGCGTACGGTCGCTGCCGCCGACCCCGCGCAGATCCATCGCCACGGCCCGGAAGCCCGCGTCAGCGAGTGCCACCAGCTGGTACCGCCAGGTCCACCAGAACTGCGGAAAGCCGTGCAACAGCAGCACCAGCGGTCCCTCACCCAGTTCCGCGATGTGGAAGCGCGCGCCGTTGGCCGCGACGTCGCGGTGCGTCACCTCCTTCCCGCCGGGTACGGCGAGCCGTACGACCGAGGTGGGTTGCGCCGAAGGGGCGGCGGGGTCCGTCATGAGGACGAGCGTGCCACAGCCTCGACCGCGGTGTCGGCCTGGTGGGGCTGACGGGGGTGCGGCTTGGCGGCCTGCAGGACGCCCGCGGTCTCCTTCATCGACGCGGCGACCTTCTGCGGGCCCCTGCTCTTCTTGGCCTTCTTCGCGAAGACGAGACCGATGAGCGCGAGCACCGCGGCGACCAATACGTTCGCGGCGAAGGACAGCACGAAGCAGATGGCAAGGTTCCAGTTGCTCCAGGTGCGGATCCCGTACGCCAACGCGAAGTTCAGCATCGGCAAAGAGAACAGCAGCACGGCGCCGGCAGCCGAGAACGCTCCGCCGCTCATCGCACCGCGCTTGACGTCACGCTTGAGCTGGGCCTTAGCCAGCGCGATCTCGTCGTGCACCAGCGCGGACATCTCAGTCGTCGCCGAGGCGAACAGCTGGCCGATGCTCCGTTCGGCGCCGACCGGGCTGCCGTCGGGTGCGCTCATCGCGGTCTCCCTGCTCTCTGCGTACGTACTCCGCGGATGCTGCGGAGTTTTGTGGACGTGTCAGATCATGCCGGACGCGCCTTCTTGCCGCCTGCCCGCCCGCCCACTTCGGCGAAGCGTGCCGCCCGTCACGTCGGCCGGGGCCCCGCGTCGGCAGGCCCGCCGTTCGCCGCTCAGAGGCGGGTGCCGTCCGTGTCGGTCGAGGCATCGCTCCCGGCGGACTTCAGCAGGGCGAGCCTGCGGTGCTCGGCGGCCTTGCACTCGTGGATCTCGGCCATGCGCAGGTGGTACGCCGGGTCGTCCTGCTCGTAGACGTCCGGAATACCGTCGAGATCCTCGTCGCGCTCCTCGTCCTCACACAGGGCGCGGTACTTGGCGTTGCGTATCTTCAGCAGCACGGTCGCGAACGCGGCGGCGATCAGCGACCCGGTGAGGACGGCGGCCTTGACCTCGTCCGTGAGCACCGCATCGCCCTCGAAAGCCAGTTCACCGATGAGCAGTGAGACGGTGAAGCCGATGCCGGCGAGCGAGGCGACGGCGAACACATCGGGCCAAGAGAGGCCGTCGCTGAGCGAGGCCCTGGTGAAGCGGACCGTCAGCCAGGTACCACCGAACACGCCGACCGTCTTGCCGACGACGAGACCGAGCACGACGCCGAGCGTCTCCGGCTTGGTGAACACGTCCACAAGCGCTCCGCCGGAGATCGCGGCGCCCGCGCTGAACAGCGCGAACAGCGGCACCGCGAGACCGGCCGACAGAGGCCGGACGAGGTGTTCGATGCGCTCGCCGGGGGAGTGCTCCTCGCCCTCGTGGCGGTGGCAGCGCAGCATCAGCCCCATGGCCACACCGGCGATGGTGGCGTGGATGCCGCTGTTGTACATCAGTCCCCAGATGACCAGGGCGAGAGGGACGTACACGTACCAGCCGCGCACGCCCTTGCGCAGCAGCACCCAGAACACGGCGAGGCCGACGACGGCGCCGCCGAGAGCGACGAAGTTCAGACCGTGCGGGAAGAAGATCGCGATGATCAGGATGGCGCCCAGGTCGTCGACCACGGCGAGGGTGAGCAGGAACGCGCGCAGGGCGGAGGGCAGGGAGGTGCCGATGACCGCCAGGACGGCGAGTGCGAAGGCGATGTCGGTGGCCGTGGGGACCGCCCAGCCGGAGAGGGAGCCGCCGCCGATGGCGTTGGTGACGGTGTAGACGATCGCGGGTACGGCCATGCCGCAGAGCGCGGCGACCACGGGGAGCACGGCGGCGCGAGGGTCGCGCAGATCACCCGCGACCAGCTCCCGCTTGAGCTCTATCCCAGCGACGAAGAAGAAGACCGCGAGGAGGCCGTCAGCGGCCCAGTGCGCGATCGACAGATGAAGCCCGAGGCTGGTGGGCCCGATGTGGTAGTGGCTGATGCTTTCGTAGCTGCTGCGCAGGACGGGTATGTTCGCCCAGGCCAGCGCGGTGATTGCGGCGATCAGGAGCAGCACACCGCCGACGGTTTCGGTGCGCAGCGCATCCGCGATGAAGTTCCGCTCGGGCAGGGAGAGGCGTCCGAGGAACGAGCGGTTACGGGTGCGGAGCGCGGCCACAGGAAAGACCTCCGGGTCGGTACGACAACGTCACGACCGCCGCGAGCAACACACGGCGGCTTGCCGACCAGACTTCCCGGCACACCTATGGCCTTCTATTTTACCGGATCCTTAACGACTGTGAAGGCCGTTCATCCGGCCGACGGGGTGGATCGGGGTGTGGAAGAGCGGCGTGCGGCGTCGGCGGAGGCGTGCCGCGCCTTTGCGAACACGGGGGCTCCGGTGACGCGAGAAAGGGGCGCCCGGCGTGCTGCCGGGCGCCCCTTCGGACGGGTGGGGCGATCCTCAGTCCTCGCTCGAGGTCGCCGGCATCTTCGTCTGGATCAGGTCCATCACCGATGAGTCCGTCAGCGTCGTGACATCACCGAGCTCGCGGTTCTCGGCGACATCCCGCAGCAGGCGCCGCATGATCTTCCCGGAGCGCGTCTTCGGCAGCTCCGCCACCGGCAGGATCCGCTTCGGCTTCGCGATCGGCCCGAGCGCCGCGCCGACGTGGTGGCGCAGCTCACCGGCGAGGTTCTCGTCCTCGGACGCCGTACCCCGCAGGATCACGAACGCCACGATCGCCTGCCCCGTCGTCTCGTCCGCCGCGCCCACGACCGCCGCCTCGGCGACCGCCGGATGCGACACCAGGGCCGACTCGACCTCCGTCGTCGAGATGTTGTGCCCGGACACGAGCATCACGTCGTCGACGCGCCCGAGGAGCCAGATGTCCCCGTCGTCGTCCTTCTTTGCGCCGTCACCGGCGAAGTACTTGCCCTCGAACCGCGACCAGTACGTGTCGATGAACCGCTGGTCGTCACCCCAGATGGTGCGCAGCATCGACGGCCACGGCTCCGTGAGCACGAGATAGCCGCCGCCCCTGTTCGCCACCTCGTTCCCGTCGTCGTCGACCACGGTGGCCGAGATGCCCGGCAGCGGCCGCTGCGCCGAGCCCGGCTTGGTCTCCGTCACGCCCGGCAGCGGCGAGATCATCATCGTGCCGGTCTCGGTCTGCCACCAGGTGTCCACGATCGGCGTACGGTCGGCGCCGATGTGCTTGCGGTACCACACCCATGCCTCGGGGTTGATCGGCTCACCGACAGAGCCCAGCACTCGCAGCGACGACAAGTCGAACTTGGCGGGGATGTCGTCGCCCCACTTCATGAACGTGCGGATGGCCGTGGGCGCCGTGTACAGGATCGTCACCCCGTACTTCTGCACGATCTCCCAGAAGCGGCCCTGGTGCGGCGTGTCGGGCGTGCCCTCGTACATGACCTGAGTCGCGCCGTTGGCCAGCGGTCCGTACACGATGTACGAGTGCCCGGTGACCCAGCCGACGTCCGCGGTGCACCAGAACACGTCGGTCTCCGGCTTGAGGTCGAAGACGGCGTGGTGGGTGTACGACGCCTGCGTGAGGTAGCCGCCGGAGGTGTGCAGGATGCCCTTCGGCTTACCCGTCGTACCGGACGTGTACAGGATGAACAGTGGGTGCTCGGCGTCGAACGCCTCGGGTGTGTGCTCTGCGGACTGCCGCTCGACGATCTCGTGCCACCACACGTCCCGGCCTTCGGACCAGGCGACCTCCTGGCCCGTACGGCGCACGACGAGCACGTGCTCGACGTTGTCCACGCGCTCGATGGCGTCGTCGACGGCCGGCTTGAGGGCGGACGGCTTGCCGCGCCGGTAGCCGCCGTCGGCGGTGATGACGACCTTGGCGTCGGCGTCCTGGATACGGGTGGCCAGCGCGTCCGCGGAGAAGCCGCCGAAGACGACGGAGTGCGCGGCGCCGATGCGGGCACAGGCCAGCATCGCGATCGCGGTCTCGGGGATCATGGGCATGTAGACGGCGACCCGGTCGCCGTTCCGGACCCCCAGCTCCAGCAGGGCGTTCGCGGCCTTGGAGACCTCGTCCTTGAGCTCGGCGTAGGTGATGGCGCGGCTGTCGCCGGGCTCACCCTCGAAGTGGAGAGCGACGCGCTCGCCGTGACCCGCCTCGACATGCCGGTCGACGCAGTTGTAGGCGACGTTGAGCTTGCCGTCCTTGAACCACTTGGCGAACGGCGCGTTCGACCAGTCCAGGGTCTCGGTCGGCTCCACGGCCCAGGTCAGCCGCCGGGCCTGCTCGGCCCAGAAACCGAGCCGGTCAGCCTTGGCCTGTTCGTACGCCTCTGCCGTGACGTTGGCGCCTGCGGCCAGGTCCGCGGGGGGCGCAAACCTGCGCTCTTCCTTGAGCAGATTGGCCAGGCTTTCGTTGCTCACGACATCTCCCTTTCCCGGGGTGTCCGTTCTGTCCCGGGCCACAGCTCATCAGACCGGGGGCTCGGTGACAAGGGTCGGCTGAAAAATGGTTTAGACCTGTTGTTCTATTGCCGGGGCCTTTTGCTGAACAGTCCCCTCCAGGTCACGTATGCTCCGCCGCCCTGGTTCATCGCCCAGGCGATGTTTCTTACACCCCCGTGGGCGCCTGTGACAGGGCTCCCAGGTAATCCGTGCGTCCTCGGGAAGGCCCGCGCGGCCGAGGGGGATGTCCCCTTCGGGGCCGGTGGTGCGCGGCCCGGCCGACCGGTCCGTGCCCGCGATGTCATGCCGGGCTGCGCAGCTCCCCGACCGCTCCCACGCGCTCGAAGACGGCGCCGTCCTCGGAGGGGGTGAGCAGGTATGCCTGTGCCTCGCCCACGTGGAAGTACATCCCGTGGAGTTCGAGCCTGTCCTCGCTCAGGGCCCGGGCCACGGACCCGTGCGCCCGCAGGTGCTCCAGCTGCTGCACCACGTTGGCCAGGCACAGCTGCTCGACCGCGTCGGCCGGTGCCCGCGCGGAGATCCGGGCCCTGGGCCGTTCCCCGTCGGCCGTCGGCTCCAGGCTCGGCATGCCGTGCCGCAGCCACCGCCTGAGCGGGGTCTGGGCGCCGCCCGGTTCCGAGCTGAGCAGGGCCTGCATCGCCCCGCACCCGGAGTGGCCGCACACCGTGATGGACCGCACCCTCAGGACGTCCACCGCGTACTCGATCGCCGCGGCCACCGAGTCGTCTCCGCTCTCCACACCGGGCAGCGGCACCAGGTTGCCGACATTGCGGACGACGAAGAGGTCGCCGGGGCCGCTGGAGGTGATCATCGATGTGACGAGCCGTGAGTCGGCGCAGGTCAGGAAGAGCTGCGAGGGCCGCTGTCCTTCGCGCGCGAGGCGGGCCAGTTCATGGCGTACCTGCGGCGCGGTGTTCCGCTGGAACGCGCTGATCCCGCGTGCGAGTTGTTGCTCGCTCGCTCTCGCCCCGTCGGACGGTCCACCCGGATGGCCGTCGGCCGGTGTGGACGGCGAGCGCTCGCACTGGTGGTTGCGCCAGGGAGTCCAGGGCCGGCACCGGCACGCGGGCGCCTCGGCCGTCTCCTGGTCTCCCGTGAGCGAGGGAGCGTTGGGGGCCGGCTTCGCGATACGGGTCCCGGCCCGGCCGGTGAGGTCGACCGTGCCGCCTCGCGCGCGATGCGTCTTCTGCCAGTCCTGCAGGGACTCGTACGCCGCGTGGTCCATGAACGACCCGTCCAGTTCCACCACGGCGTCCGCCCCCACGGGCAGCAGGTGCAGCGTCCGGCTGAGCCGGGGCACCGCGAGGAATGTCAACTGCCCTCGTACACGTACGTAGTGGACTCCCTCCGTCTCCTCATGGGTGATGCGGGTGCGTGCGAGGCGGTGCAGGGCGACGGCGACGGCCACGGCGACACCCAGCGTCACACCCTGCAGGACGCCCAGGAAGACGACGCCGAGCGTGGTGACGGCGTACACCAGCACTTCCCGGTGGCGGGTGACCGTGCGGATGTGGTGCAGGGACACCATCTGGATGCCGACCGCCATCACCAGGGCGGCGAGCGAGGCGAGGGGGACCAGCTCCAGCACCGGGACCATCAGCAGCGCGGCTACTACTACCCAAACGCCGTGCAGCATCGTGGAGTTCCGGCTGGTGGCGCCGGACTGCACGTTCGCCGAACTTCTGACGGCGACGCCTGCGAGCGGCAGTCCGCCGAGCGCCCCCGAGACGATGTTCGCGGCGCCCTGTCCGAGCAGCTCGCGGTTGAGGTCGGAGCGGCCGAGGTGCGGATGGCGCCCGGCCGCCAGCTTGTCCACGGCCACGGCGCCGAGCAGCGACTGCACGCTGCACACCAGCGTGATGGTGAGGACGGCGGCGGCGATGCCGAGGGCGGGGCCTTCCGGAAGTCCGGCCAGGGCGTGGCTGTTCCAGGACGGCAGGTCGACCTTGGGCAGGGTGAACCCGGCGAGGGAGGCGGTCGTGGTGGCTGCGGTGACGGCGACGAGCGCGGCCGGGATCTTGCGCAGGATGCGCCCCGTCCGTCCGGGAAGCCGTGGCCAGAGCAGCAGGACGGCCAGAGTCAGTGCACTCACGGACACGGCGGCCGGGTGCAGGCGCGCCAACTGGGCTGGCAGCGCCTGGAGGTTGTCGAGGACTGCGCTCTGCGGGGTGCCTCCGAGCACGATGTGCAGCTGGGCCATGGCGATGGTGACGCCGATGCCGGCGAGCATGCCGTGCACGATCGCGGGGCTGACGGCGAGCGCCGTACGCGCCACGCGCAGGCAGCCGAGGCCGAGTTGGGCGAAACCGGCGAGGACGGTGATGGCGCAGGTGGTGCGCCATCCGTAGTGGTGGATGAGGTCGGCGGTGACCACGGTGAGTCCGGCGGCGGGGCCGCTGACCTGGAGTGGGGAGCCGCCGAGCAGGCCGGCGACGAGTCCGCCGATGGCCGCGGCGACGAGACCGGACTGCAATGGGGCGCCGGTGGCGAGGGCGATGCCGAGGGACAGGGGGAGGGCGATCAGGAATACCGCGATGGAGGCCGACAGGTCGGCGCCCGCGACGCGGAAGCGGTGGGGCGGGGTAGGCGGCGGGCTGTGGGGCTGGTGCAAGCGCTTCGTTTGAGTCGAGTCGGTGGCGTGGGCGGGGACGCAGGCGGGCATGGTTCCCGTCTCCTCCGGTGCGGCGCGGTCGCGGAACAGGTGACACCCCGGCCGATGGGCCGGGTCGGGTGTCGCGGCCGTGGGTCACGGCGTACAGCGGCGGGATATCTCAACGCTCGGTAAATGAACCGTAATGCAAAGTAAAGGAAGCCTGGAGAGTACCGGGATAAATAGGGCAATGAATCACCCAGGAGGGTGAAGGGCTCATGGCTCCGGCTTGTCATGCAAGTTCCCCCGATGGCCTCGGTGCCCCAGCCGCACGTCATGGAAGGCGAATGCCGACCTGAAACCGGGAATGGCTCAAGGAGAAGGAAAGGAGAGGCCGTGAGGCCCGAGGAAGGGCCGTGGGACCTGTCGATGCGGCTCGCGCTTATTCCCGGACGCTCACCGGGGTGGCGGGCCGTGCACTGTCACTTCATGGCCGACCAGCTGGGTGCCGAGCGCCTCCGGCGTGGCAATCCAGGGTGACCCCGACACGTTCGAGGAGCGGGGCGACCGGATGCGCGACGGTCTGTTCCATGGCTTCCAACGGGTGTTGCACCGGCAACCGTGTGCCCCTGATCATCGGCAACCACTTCGAATTCTGAGACGGCGGCAGGCATCTGCGTGCGTGCCGTCCGGGAGGTCGTCGCGCGTGCCTTCGGGCAGGGCGAGGTGCGCTGCGTCACCTTCCGCCAGCTCGTCGACCGGCTGGATGCGCACGATCCACAGGTCCTGGAGAGGCTGCGCACGCTCAAGGTCGGGCGGCCGCTGTCTGTGTGATGCCGGCCGCCCACCTTCGGGGGGGAGCGGCCATGGTTCACACGACGGCCGCCAGGCCTTCGTTGAGGACGAAACCAGGGTCGATCTGCGCCGCCAGGTCGACGCCGGTGCGCTCGTTTCCCCAACTGGTCGCGTTCTTCAGGTGGAAGTGCACCATCTGGCGCGAGTAGCGCTCCCAGTCGCGCAGTTCGTACGTGGCGTCCGCGGCGACCTGGAGAACCCGCAGGGAACGGCGGTTGGCATCCTCCAGGAACTCGAACCGGGGCGGGCGGCCCTTCTCCATGGAACGCACCCAGTCCGAGTGCCCGATCGTCACGAGCAGGTCGTCACCGACCTCGGCGCGGAGGAAGTCGATGTCGTCCTGGCCCTGCACCTTGTTGCCGACGACCTTCAGGATGATCCCGAAGTCGCGGGCGTACTCCTTGTACTGGCGATAAACGGAGACCCCCTTACGGGTCGGCTCGGCGACGAGGAACGTGATGTCGAAGCGGGTGAACATGCCGGAGGCGAAGGAGTCCGAACCCGCCGTCATGTCGACCACGACGTACTCGTCGCGGCTGTCCACCAGGTGGTTCAGGCACAGCTCCACCGCTCCCGTCTTGGAGTGGTAGCAGGCGACCCCCAGGTCGGCGTCCGTGAAGGGGCCGGTGACCATCAAGCGGACGGCGCCGTCGTCGAGTTCCACCCGGTGTGCGCAGGCGCCGTACACCGGGTTGTCCTCCTGCACCCGAAGCAGCCGTGAACCCTCGCCGGGCGGGGTGGTCTTGATCATCGTCTCTGCTGAGGCGATCCGCGGGTTGGAGCCGCGCAGATAGTCCTTGATCAGCCGCAGCCGCTCCCCCATGGCGGGCAGTTCGGCGGCCTCCTTCTCGTCCAGCCCGAGTGCGGCTCCGAGGTGCTGATTGATGTCGGCGTCGACGGCGACGACGGGCGCTCCGACGGCGGCTAGGTGGCGGATGAACAAGGAGGACAGGGTCGTCTTGCCGCTGCCGCCCTTCCCGACGAAAGCAATTTTCATGTTCACGAAGCGTAGTCAGGTCATAGCGCTGCGTGCCAGGTGGGCGTGAAGAAGACCACTCCATCGAAGGAGGGGCGCGAAGGTGCGTAGGGTCGTACTCATGAGTACGACAGGTGCGACCTCCGACCCGCTTGCGGCCCTGGGAGCGCTGCCCGGTGTGGCCGAGTCCGTGGAGTCCGTGCGCAAGGCCGTGGACCGGGCCTACGGGCACCGGATCATGCGGCGTCGCAGCAATGAGATCACCTCCGAGGCGGCGCTGCGCGGCGCGCGTGGTTCGGCGGCGTTGTCCGGGTCCGACTGGGCTCTTGAGGAGGTGCGCCGGCGTACCGACTTCAGCGGTGACGACGGGGCCCGTACGGTTGGCGCAGCCCTCAGGCTGACCGCGGAGGCGGGCCAACTGCTGTCCATCTGGCGGCAGTCGCCCCTGCGGGTGCTGGCACGGCTGCACCTGGTGGCGGCCGCGGGCTCCGACCCGTGGGTGGGGCGTCCCCGGCAGGACGGCGAGCCGGTCGACGAGCCGCTCGTGGAGCTGCCGCTGCCGGACGCGGCCGAGGTCTCGGGCCGCCTTGAAGGGCTCTCCGGGCTGATCATCGCGGGTGGCTCGGCCCCCGCTCTCGTCACCGCGGCCGTCGTGCACGGCGAACTGCTCGCCCTGCGCCCCTTCGCCTCCCGCAACGGCCTGGTCGCGCGGGCTGCCCAGCGCATCGTCCTCGTGGGGAGCGGTCTCGACCCGAAGGCGATCTGCCCGGCGGAGGTCGGCCACGCGGAACTGGGCCGCGCGGCCTACCTGGCGGCGCTCGACGGTTATGTGTCGGGCACCCCGGAGGGCATGGCGGCGTGGATCGCCCACTGCGGGAAGGCGGTCGAACTGGGAGCGCGCGAGTCGACCGCGGTCTGCGAGGCGCTGCAGCGCGGCGCGGCGTAGTTCCCGGGCGGCATGAGAAAAGGCCTTCCTCGAGGCCTCTCGCAGAGTTGCGGCGGTACGAGGCCTCGTACCGCCGCTGGCATGCTCATCGGGTTACCAGGCGTCCTCGATATGTCGCCCATCAGGCCGGGAACTCCTGCCCGTCGCCTGGTGCGGCTGGCCCGTAATCGACGGGTCGACGTCGCGTGGGTGCCCGGTGTTCATGCTCGGTCCGTGGGGCCAATTGCGTTATAAAGGTGATCCTTTCGGATAGTTCCTTTGGTCTCGCGGGCCTTAACCCCTTTGTACCTCCAGGGCGGGAGTGAGCGGAAGTCCTGGATGCGCTTCTTTACTTTTAGGTTCAAAGAGGTGCGAAACCGGCGTGGGTGCTTCCTGTGTGTGCCCGGTTCACACGGCCGGTGTCCGCCGCCTGCTCGCGTACCAGACCAGGCCTGCTGTGGCCGCCGCCGCACCTATGGCGGCCGCCGCGACAAGGGCAGGCCGCGGCGGTGCGGACAGCCGCTGCTTCAGCCGGACCGGTCGGTGGAAGTCCAGAACCGGCCATTCGCGCGCGAGGGCCTCGCGGCGCAGCGCCCGGTCCGGATTGACGGCGTGCGGGTGGCCGACGGATTCCAGCATCGGTAGGTCCGTCATCGAGTCGCTGTAGGCGTAGCAGCGTGCGAGGTCGTACCCCTCGGACTCGGCGAGCTCCCTGATCGCTTCGGCCTTCGTCGGCCCGTACGCGTAGTACTCGACCTCGCCCGTGAAACAGCCGTCGTCGCCCACGACCATCCGGGTGGCCACGACCCGGTCGGCGCCGAGCAGTTGGCCGATCGGTTCGACCACCTCGGCGCCCGACGTGGACACGATCACGACATCGCGTCCGGCGGCGTGATGTCCCTCGATGAGGGAGGCGGCCTCGTCGTAGATGATCGGGTCGATCAGATCGTGAAGCGTCTCGGCGACGATCTCCTTGACCTGCTGGACGTTCCAGCCGCGGCACAGTGCCGACAGGTACTCGCGCATCCGCTCCATCTGGTCGTGGTCGGCGCCGCCCGTCAGGAACACGAACTGAGCGTATGCGGTGCGCAACACGGCCCTGCGGTTGATCAGTCCGCCTTGGTAGAAGGACTTGCTGAAGGTGAGTGTGCTGGACTTCGCAATGACCGTCTTGTCCAGATCAAAGAACGCCGCTGTGCGGGGCAAGGAGTGGTTTTCCACGGGTCTGAGCATAGGGGCCCACCATTCGGCGTAAGGTGGGGCGTGTGGGTTTGCCTGAGAAGGCTCTCGGGTACACCATGGAAGTCACGGATCGTTCGCGACCGTGCTAACCCGGTCCGACTCCTCCCCCCCCGAGTCGGCCGTGGGGACGACCCCCGCTCTCCCCCCCGGCGGGGGTCGTCGCATGTCCGGGTGGGTTTTTCTCTTTCCTCAGGCGGTCCTGGGCCTTCCGATGGCCCTCAAGGGCGCCTCCTGCGCGTGCCCGTGATTCGTCACGCTGTGTAGTTGTCGCGCTGCTCTGTGGAAGTTGTCGAGACCTCGCCGTATGGGTGGCCGCGATATTCACAACCACTGAGTCATCCACAGTTATCGACCAAGATCCACTTGTTTTCCGGGATCGCTGCATCGTCATTCCAGTGCCCCCACCGGCGGCGAGTTCACGGTCGGTTCGGTTTGTCGGGTGCGTATGGCCGGTTCGTATCGGCCGTTCATATGGAGGCCGGTTGCCGGTTCTTCACACGAGTGGGAAGCGCGGGGCCGCAGGGGCACCGCGAACCGGGTGGAAGAAGCAGCGAAGGGGGCTGGAGATCGTGACGGGATCCATCACAGACGGCGAACCGGCCGTCGCCGAGGGGCGGCGGAGCGGTCCGCTGATCGTCACCGAGGACGCCGAACTCCTCGACGACCTGCTGCGCCTGTGCGCCGCGGCAGGTGTCAGACCGGAGGTTCACCCCAGGGTGCCCCGGCAGCGGGGCGGCTGGGAGGCCGCGCCGCTCGTCATCGTCGGCGACGACGCCGCGCGCCGCGCGCAGGGGGCCGCGCGCAGACGCGGAGTGGTGCTGGTCGCACGGGATCAGGACGATTCGGATGTCTGGCGGCGGGCCGTGGAGATCGGCGCCGATCACGTCCTGCTGCTGCCGGACGGCGAGCAGTGGCTGGTCGACCGCATCGCCGACGTGGCCGAAGGGGCCGGCAGGCCTGCACTCACCGTGGGCGTCATCGGCGGTCGTGGCGGGGCCGGAGCGTCCACACTGGCCTGCGCCCTGGCCGTCACCTCCGCACGAGAGGGCACACGCACCCTGCTCGTGGATGCCGATCCGCTGGGCGGCGGACTCGACGTGCTCCTCGGCGGAGAGACCGCCGAAGGACTTCGCTGGCCGGCGTTCGCCGCCTCGCGCGGCCGGGTCGGGGGTGGCGCCCTGGAGGAGTCCCTGCCCAGGTTGCACGCACTACGGGTGCTGAGCTGGGACCGCGGCGACACCGTGGCCGTCCCGCCGCAAGCGGTCCGCGCGGTCCTCGCCGCCGCCCGACGACGCGGCGGCGCCGTCGTGGTGGACCTCCCGCGCCGCGTGGACGAGGGTGTCGCGGAAGTTCTCGCCCAGGTCGACGTCGGGGTCCTGGTGGTCCCCGCCGAGTTGCGCGCGATCGCCGCCGCACAGAGGGTGGCGTCGGCCGCCGGGATGGTCCTGGGCGATCTGCGGATCGCGGTGCGGGGGCCGTACGCGCCCGGTCTCGACGACCGCGAGGTGGCACGGCTGCTGGGACTGCCGCTGGTCGGCGAGGTGCCGCACGAGACACCGCCGCGGGATGGCTCGGTGCCGCCCGGGGGAGCGGCGCGGGGGCCGCTTGCCCGGTTCAGCTCGGCCTTCTGGGAGCGGGCGTTGGCCGGGGCGGGTGACTGACGCATGAGCACGGGCTGGGATGCGCCGGTGGGTGGGGGCCATGACGCGGGGCCGGGCGCGCGGGCGAGCGGCGGCCTTGAACCTGCGACCGGGGCCGGCGAACGCGCACGGCTGCTGGACGGCGTGCGGCAATGGCTGGCCGAGAGCGGCGCCGAGCCGACTCCCGCGCGCGTGGCACAGGCACTGCGGGCGCAGGGGAGGGTGCTCGGGGACGCCGAAGTGCTGGGCGCGGCCCGGCAGCTGCGCTCCGAGCTGGTCGGCAGCGGCCCCCTGGAACCACTGCTCGCCGATCCGGCCGTGACCGACGTCCTGGTGGCGGCCCCGGACCGGGTATGGGTGGACCGGGGTGGCGGACTGGAGCTGACGCCGGTGTCCTTTCCGGACGCGGCAGCCGTACGCAGCCTCGCGCAGCGGCTGGCCGCCGTGGCCGGGAGGCGGCTCGACGATGCCAGACCCTGGGTCGACGCCCGCCTGCCGGACGGCACCCGGCTGCACGCTGTGCTGCCACCCGTCGCGGTCGGCTCGACCTGCCTGTCCCTGCGCGTGGTACGGCCGCGGGCGTTCACCCTCGACGAACTGGTCATGGCGGGGACGGTGCCGCCGGGCGGGGACCGGGTGCTGCGGGCGCTGATCGCCTCCCGGCTCTCCTATGTGATCAGTGGCGGGACCGGTTCGGGGAAGACCACGCTTTTGAGCGCGCTGCTGGGCCTGGTGGGGCCGTCGGAGCGGATCGTCCTGGCCGAGGACTCTGCGGAGTTGCGGCCCGACCATCCCCATGTGGTGCGTCTGGAGGGACGGCCCGCGAACCAGGAGGGCGTCGGGCTCGTCGAGCTCCAGGACCTGGTGCGGCAGGCACTGCGGATGAGACCCGACCGACTTGTCGTCGGCGAGGTGCGTGGCCCCGAGGTGGTGTCCCTGCTCGCCGCGCTGAATACAGGCCATGAGGGCGGCTCCGGCACTCTCCACGCCAACGCCGCGGCCCAGGTGCCGGCTCGGTTGGAGGCGCTGGGGACGGCGGCAGGCCTTGACCGGGCTGCACTGCACAGCCAGTTGGCGGCCGCGCTGTCAGTGGTCCTGCATCTCGTGCGCGATCAGAGCGGGCGACGCCGGATCGCGGAGGTGCATGTGCTGGAGCGGGACGCGTCGGGCCTGGTCGTGACGGTGCCCGCACTGCGTTGGGGTGCCGAGGCGTTCGCGTGCGAGCGGGGCTGGGAGCGGCTGCGGGAACTGCTTCGGGGCGGAAGCGACGGAAGTGATGGGAGTGAGGCGTTGTGACGGGGATCGGCCAGATCTCGGTGGGTGCGGGACTGGTGTGCGCCGGCGTGGCGGCCTGGGTGACGGGCGGCCCGAGCACGACGGCACGGCGGGCCCGATTGCTGTTCACGAGCGCCGGCGAGGCCTCGGAGGGCGGGTCACCGCCCTGGACGTGGGTCTGTGTACGGGTGCGGCGATTGCCGGCCGAGTGGTGGTCGGTCGCCGTAGGCGCGGTGATCGCGCTGCTCGGCGCGTCCGTTCTGCCCCTGCTGGCCGGGGCCGGCGGTGTGCCGCTGCTGCGCCGGGTGCGGCTCGCACGGGAGGCACGGATGGCGCGCGACCGACGCGGTGAGGCGGTGATCGCCCTGTGTGGGGCGCTCGCCGGGGAGGTGCGCGCGGGGCGTCAGCCGGGCGACGCGCTGCTGCGTGCGGCACGCGACTGCGGGGGGCTCGGCGAGGCGCGGGCGACGGTGCTGGCGGCGGCGCGGTTCGGCGGGGACGTGCCGGGCGCGCTCGCGGACGTGGCACGGCAGCCGGGTGCCGACGGGCTGTCGGGACTCGCCGCGTGCTGGCGGGTGGCCGTGGACCGCGGCGCGGGCCTGGCGTCCGGGCTCGACCGCCTGGAGGCGGCGCTGCGCGCTGAGCGCGATCAACGGGCCGATCTGCGGGCCCAGTTGGCAGGCGCCCGTTCGACGGCCGTACTGCTCGCGGGGCTGCCGGCCCTCGGCCTGTTGATGGGCGCCGGACTCGGCGCCCATCCGCTGCACGTGCTGCTGCACACCGGCGCGGGTCTGGCCTGTCTGCTGCTCGGCGGAGTGCTGGAGGGCGCTGGGCTGTGGTGGGCGCTGCGGATCGTGCGGGGAGCGGAGGCGGCATGAGCGCCGAGACCGTCCACAGGTGGGGAGTGGTGTGGGGAGTGCTGGCGCTGTGGTGGCCGGCGTGGCTGCTCGTCGCGGCACGGCGCGGGCAAAGGGTGCGGCGTCGGCTGGACGCGGTGCTGGCGGGGGACGCCGCGCGGCAGGAAAGGATCTTGTGGGCGCCTTGGGGGGTGTCCGCTCGGTGGGGCTTGCGGACGCGGAAGGGGCTGCTCGGGTCGCGGGGCTCCGGAGCGCAGGGCGCCACACAGCGGTGGTTTCCGGTCCTGGGGGCACTGTGTGCCGGGTGGGTTCTGATCGGGGGATCTGGCGGACTGGTGGCCGGGTTGATCGTCGGGGTCGGTGTGGAGCGGTGGCGAGTCCGGCAGGAACGCGACCGTCTCGCGCAGGAGTACGACCCTGCTGTGGTGGCCCGTCGGCTTCCGCTGGCCGCCGACCTGCTGGCGGCGTGCATCGCTGCGGGCGCGGGCCCCGTGGCGGCCGCCCAGGCGGTGGGTGAGGCACTGGGCGGACCGGTGGGGGAGCGGCTGGCTCGCGGTGCGGCCGAGGTACGGCTCGGCGGTGACCCGGCCGACGCGTGGCGGCGGCTGGGCGCCCTTCCCGGCGCCGGAGCGCTGGCGCGGCTCTTGGAACGGGCGGGCGATTCCGGCGTACCGGCGTCCGTGCCTATCGGGCGCCTCGCCACGGAGGCCCGCGCCGAGTGGGGGCGTGCGGCTACGGCGCGGGCACGCCGGGCGGGAGTCATGATCACCGCTCCGGTGGGGCTGTGCTTCCTGCCCGCCTTCGTCGCGGTCGGGGTGCTGCCCGTCGTGATCGGACTCGCGGGAGGGCTGCTGGGGGGAGGTGGCGGATGACGGCGCGAGAGACGCGGTGAACGACGACGGATCGGATGGGGCCGGTGGCCAGGAGGCACTGGACAGACCGGTCGGCTCCGCCGGATCGAAGGGATCGGCCGGGCCGGCACGACGAGAACCTCACGGGGGTTGAGATGCGCAAGGCGGTACGAGTACGAGCCCGGGTGCGGGCGCTGGCAGGGCGGGTACGGGCGGGAGTGCACGGGGATACGGGAATGGTCACGTCCGAGTACGCGGTGGGGATCATCGCTGCGGTGGCCTTCGCGGCGCTCCTCTACAAGGTGCTGACGAGTGGACAGGTCAGCGCGGAACTGCAGGACATCGTGAAGCGGGCGCTCAATGTCCGGATGTGACGGCGAGAGGGGGCGATGCAGACGGGGCCGGGGCCAGGATCGTGGGTTCGTGACGGCGGAGACCGCGGTTGCCCTGCCCGCCCTGGTGTTCGTGGCATCGGCCCTCGTCTGGGCCCTGCTGGCCGCGTCCGCGCACATCCAGTGCGTGGATGCGGCCCGGGCAGGGGCCCGGGCCGCGGCTCGGCAGGAGCCGCCCGATGTGGTCCGGGAGATGGCGAAGCGGGCCGCGCCGGACGGAGCGCGGGTCATGGTGAGCCGACAGGGCGACCTGGTGCACGTGGAGGTCGTCGCCCGTCCGCCGGGTCCGGACGCACTGCCGCTCGAACTGCGCCATGAAGCAGTGGCGTTGGCGGAGGAGACCGTAGGAGTGAATCAGTGAAGGGACGTGAATCAGTGGGTGGGTGCGGGCGCGTGGGGGAGTGTGGGTCGACGAGGGCGGGCCGGGTCCGTGGTCTCCGCTCCTGGCTCACGACCGTCAACGCCCGGGCCCAGGGCGCAGGTTCGGACCGCGGCTCGGCGACCGTCTGGGTGGTGTGCGTGATCGGCGCTCTGTGCGCCGTGTTCGGAGTACTGCTGGCCCAGGGGGAGGCCGTGCTGGCCCGTCATCGTGCGGCCGGCGCCGCCGACCTGGCGGCGCTCGCGGCTGCCGACCACTGGACGGAGGGAGGCGAGGCGGCGTGCGCCATGGCGGGCCGCGTCGCGGAAGCCCAGGGCAGCCGACTGCTGCGGTGTGCCGTCGTGGGTGAGATCTCGGACGTCACCGCGGCCTCGGCCGCGGGGCCGTTCACCGCCGAGGTCAGGGCGAGGGCGGGTCCGGCGGAATCGGTGACGCCGATGGTGTCCCTGGCGCCGCCGCCTCGCTCTCCATCCCCTGCGGCTCGCCCGCCTGGCCGCCCTTCTCCTCCGGCGCCCCACGCAACAGCACCGTGAGAAGGCGCACCGCCCCCCTCTTGTGCAGCGGGTCGTTGCCGTTGCCGCACTTGGGGGACTGGATGCAGGACGGGCAACCCGCCTCGCACTCACAGGACGCGATGGCCTGACGGGTGGCGGTCAGCCAGGCACGGGCCGTGTGAAAGGCGCGCTCCGCGAAGCCCGCACCGCCCGGGTGGCCGTCGTACACGAAGACCGTGGGCAGGAGGGTGTCCGGGTGGAGGGGGACGGAGACACCGCCGATGTCCCATCGGTCGCACGTGGCGAACAGCGGGAGCATGCCGATCGAGGCGTGTTCGGCGGCGTGCAGGGCTCCGCCGAGGATCTCCGGATTGATCCGGGCCTGATCCAGCTGGTCCTCGGTGACCGTCCACCACACCGCACGGGTGCGCAAGGTACGAGGGGGGAGGTCCAGTTTCGTCTCGCCCAGCACCTCACCGGTGATCACACGCCGACGCAGAAAGGAGACGACCTGGTTGGTGACCTCGACGGAGCCGTAGCACAGCCGGCCCTCGCCCCAGGGGACCTCGATGTCCGTATCCAGGACGGAGATGGAGGTCGTGTCGCGGGCGACCGTCGAATACGGCGGGTTGGCCTCCTCGACCAGGGCGACGAAGTCCTCCAGGTCGAGGGACCGCACCAGATACGTGCGGCCCTGGTGCAGATGGACCGCCCCTTCGTGCACCGTCGTGTGCGCGGAGCCGGCGTCGACCGTGCCGAGCAGCCGCCCGGTGCCGGCCTCGACGACCTGGATGGGGCGCCCGCCCTCCCCGCGGATGTCCGTGAGGTCGGCGGCCCGCTCCCGGCGCGTCCAGTGCCAGGCCTTCGTCCGGCGGCGCAGCAGCTTCGCGGCCTCCAGCTGCGGCAGCAGATCCTTGCAGGCCGGTCCGAACAGTTCCAGATCTTCGTCCGTCAGCGGGAGTTCGGCCGCCGCGGCGCACAGGTGCGGGGCCAGGACGTAGGGGTTGTCCGGGTCGAGGACCGTGGACTCGACCGGCTGCGCGAAGAGGGCCTCGGGGTGGTGGACGAGGAACGTGTCCAGCGGGTCGTCGCGGGCGACCAGGACCGCCAGGGCACCCTGTCGGGCGCGGCCGGCGCGGCCCGCCTGCTGCCACAGGGAAGCCCGGGTCCCCGGGTAGCCGGCGATGAGGACGGCGTCCAGGCCCGAGACGTCGACGCCGAGTTCGAGGGCGGTGGTGGCGGCGAGGCCGAGGAGTTCGCCGGAGTGGAGGGCGCGTTCGAGGGTGCGGCGCTCCTCGGGGAGGTAGCCGCCGCGGTACGCGGCCACCCGACGGGCCAGGGAGCGGTCGATCTCGGCCAGACGTTCCTGGGCGATCACCGAGATCAGCTCGGCGGCGCGGCGGGAGCGTACGAAGGCGACCGAGCGTACGCCCTGCACGGTCAGGTCGGTCAGCAGATCGGCGGTCTCGGCGGTGGCCGTGCGGCGGACGGGCGCGCCCCTTTCGCCGTGCAGCTCGGTGAGCGGGGGCTCCCAGAGAGCGAAGACCAGTTCGCCGCGAGGGGAGGCGTCGTCCGCCACCTCGACGACCGGGAGGCCGGTGAGGCGGCGGGCGGCGAGCGAGGGCTCGGCGGCGGTCGCCGAGGCCAGCAGGAAGACGGGTGAGGAGCCGTATCGGGCGCAGATGCGGCGCAGGCGGCGCAGGACCTGGGCGACGTGGGAACCGAAGACGCCGCGGTAGGTGTGGCACTCGTCGATGACGACGTACTTCAAGGCGCGGAGGAAGGAGGACCAGCGCGGATGTGAGGGCAATATTCCGCGGTGCAGCATGTCGGGGTTGGTGAGGACGTAGTTGGCGTACTGGCGTACCCACTCGCGTTCCTCGGGCGGCGTGTCGCCGTCGTACACCGCAGCACGGATCGCCGTGCCCAGGGGCTGTGAAAGCTCCTTCACCGACCGGCACTGATCCGCCGCCAGCGCCTTCGTCGGGGCGAGGTACAGGGCGGTCGCGCCGCGACCGTTCGGGGCCTGCGTACCCTCCAGCAGGCGCGACAGGGCCGGTACCAGGTAAGCGAGCGACTTGCCCGACGCCGTGCCCGTGGCGACGACCACCGAGTCGCCGTCCAGGGCGTGCTCGGCGGCGAGCGCTTGATGGACCCAGGGGTGCTCGATGCCCGCGGCCTGCACGGCGGCGATGACCTCGGAGCGGATCCGGTCCGGCCAGATGGCATGGCGGCCCTCACGCGGGGGCAAGTGCTCCGTATGAGTGATGCGCGCAGCCCGGCTCGGCCCCGAGGCGAGCCGGTGCAGGACCGTGCCCGGCGCGGGGCGGGACGCGGGGTCCGTCGAGGGTCGTTCGGACCGGTGATTCTTGGCCATCGGCACCGAGTGTGTCACTGGCGTGACGGACAATGGGACCAAGGCGTCGTGCACGCCTGCCGGTAAGTGATTGAATGCCATCGCGGCTGGCGAACCGTCCCGGGGGCTCTGCCGAGGTGTCCCGAGGGGCGACCGCTCGATAGCAAGGTGCTGGAGGATCCGTGGACCTGTCCCTGTCGACCCGTACCGTCGGCGATCGTACGGTCGTCGAGGTCGGTGGCGAAATCGACGTATATACCGCGCCCAAGCTGCGCGAGCAGCTGGTCGAGCTGGTGAACGACGGGAATTTCCACCTCGTCGTCGATATGGAGGGCGTGGACTTCCTCGACTCCACCGGGCTCGGCGTGCTGGTAGGCGGCCTGAAGCGAGTACGCGCCCATGAGGGCTCCCTGCGACTGGTGTGCAACCAGGAGCGCATTCTCAAGATCTTCCGCATCACCGGCCTCACCAAGGTGTTCCCGATCCACACCTCGGTCGAGGAAGCGGTGGCGGCCACCGACTGACCCCGCTTCCGGGCCGAGTGTCCGGGCGGCAGAAACAAGAGGGGGACCGGGCCTGCGCGGCCCGGTCCCCAGACCCCACGCCCGAAGTTCCGAGGGGGATGCATGGCCACCGTTGAACTCCGTTTCAGCGCGCTGCCCGAGCACGTCAGGACCGCCCGACTGGTGGCGGCGGCGGTGGCGCGCAGGGCCGGGGTGGACGAGGCCGTACTCGACGAGGTCAGACTCGCCGTGGGTGAGGCCTGTACTCGGGCCGTCGGACTGCACCAGAGCAACGGCATCTCGGCGCCGGTGCGGGTGATGCTGACGGAGGAGGAGAAGCAGTTCTCCATCGAGGTCGGCGACGAGGCGCCGCACACGCCGACCGGTGAAGCGCCGGGTACCCCCGGTGCCGCCGACCCGGATGCGGAGACCGAGGAGGACGAGATGGGCCTCGCGGTCATCAGTGGCCTCGTCGACGATGTCGAGGTGTCCGCCGGGGAGGACGGTGGGCTGATCAGAATGAGCTGGCCGACCACGCCGCCCGCCACGCTCCCCGCCTGACCCTCCTCATACCTTTCCCTGCTCGTACTCTCGTATGGTTTCGAAGGGCCCTTGTCTGTGTACAGGGCCCTTCTTTTTGTACAGTCCTACCGCAATCCGTGAATTGTTTCACGATCAATCGCGCGATAATTTGATCAAGCGCCCACCTCGTCAATGTCTTTGAGGCGTTACCGCTTTCGGGTTCTGTAGCTTGCCCGCGATCTTAGGCTGAAGAGCAAGTGAAGGCCGGTTCCGTTTACCTGGCACTGTTTTGATCGGGTTCCGCTACCTACAATCCGTCCACATCTTGAGCTCAGCCCAAGCGTCAAGGAGGACGAATGGCGGGGCTTTCTACCCCTCAGCAGTTTGACTACCCCACATCCCTCGCTGCCGCCGTACTTACCGACAGCAACCGCCTGATCGTGGTGGGCATCGGGGCCGTCGCCCTGGCGGCCCTCGTGGTCGCCGGGATTCTGGTACGACAGGTACTCGCGGCCGGTGAGGGAACCGACAGCATGAAAAAGATCGCTGCGGCGGTTCAGGAAGGCGCGAACGCCTATCTGGCCCGGCAGCTGCGCACGCTCGGCGTATTCGCCGTGATCGTGTTCTTCCTGCTCCTGCTGCTGCCCGCGGACGACTGGAATCAGCGCGCCGGACGCTCGGTGTTCTTCCTGATCGGTGCGGCATTCTCGGCAGCCACCGGTTATATCGGTATGTGGCTCGCCGTGCGAAGCAATGTGCGGGTTGCCGCGGCGGCGCGCGAGGCGACCCCGACGGAGGGCGAGCCTGAAAAGGACCTCACCGCGGTCTCGCACAAGGCAATGAAGATCGCTTTCCGCACGGGCGGCGTCGTCGGCATGTTCACGGTGGGGCTCGGGCTGCTGGGCGCCTCCTGTGTGGTGCTGGTGTACGCGGCGGACGCACCGAAGGTCCTGGAGGGCTTCGGCCTCGGGGCGGCGTTGATCGCCATGTTCATGCGTGTCGGCGGTGGCATCTTCACCAAGGCCGCCGACGTCGGCGCCGACCTGGTCGGCAAGGTCGAGCAGGGCATTCCGGAGGACGACCCGCGCAATGCCGCGACCATCGCCGACAACGTGGGCGACAACGTCGGCGACTGCGCCGGCATGGCGGCCGACCTCTTCGAGTCGTACGCCGTGACGCTCGTCGCCGCGCTGATCCTCGGCAAGGTGGCGTTCGGTGACTCCGGGTTGGCGTTCCCGCTGATCGTGCCCGCTATCGGCGTCGTGACCGCGATGATCGGCATCTTCGCGGTGGCCCCGCGCCGCACCGATCGCAGTGGCATGTCCGCGATCAACCGGGGCTTCTTCATCTCGGCGGTGATCTCGCTGGTGCTGGTCGCTGTGGCCGTCTTCAGCTATCTGCCGTCGTCGTACGCCGATCTCAAGGGCGTCTCCGACGTGGCGATCCGGGCCAAGAGCGGCGACCCGCGGATCCTCGCCCTGGTCGCCGTGGCCATCGGTATCCTGCTCGCCGCCCTGATCCAGCAGCTGACCGGCTACTTCACCGAGACCAGCCGCCGTCCCGTGCGGGACATCGGAAAGACCTCGCTGACCGGGCCCGCCACCGTGGTCCTGGCCGGTGTCGCCGTCGGTCTCGAATCCGCCGTCTACACCGCGCTGGTGATCGGCCTCGGTGTGTACGGGGCGTTCCTGCTCGGCGGCACGTCGATCATGCTCGCGCTGTTTGCGGTGGCCCTGGCCGGTACGGGCCTGCTCACGACGGTCGGTGTGATCGTCGCGATGGACACCTTCGGCCCGGTCTCCGACAACGCCCAGGGCATCGCCGAGATGTCCGGCGACGTGGTGGGCTCGGGCGCGCAGGTGCTCACCGACCTGGACGCCGTGGGTAACACCACCAAGGCCATCACCAAGGGAATCGCCATCGCCACGGCCGTCCTCGCGGCCTCGGCGCTGTTCGGCTCGTACCGCGACGCGATCACCACGGCCGCCCAGGACGTGGGCGAGAAGGTCGGGGACGGCGGACCGCTGAGTCTGGTCATGGACATCTCGCAGCCCAACAACCTGGTCGGCCTGATCGTGGGTGCGGCGGTCGTCTTCCTCTTCTCGGGGCTGGCGATCAACGCGGTGTCGCGGTCGGCGGGTTCCGTGGTCTTCGAGGTGCGACGGCAGTTCCGGGAGAAGCCCGGGATCATGGACTATTCGGAGACGCCGGAGTACGGCAGGGTCGTCGACATCTGCACCAAGGACGCCCTCAGGGAGCTGGCCACACCCGGTCTGCTCGCCGTCATGGCGCCCATCGCCGTCGGGTTCACGCTCGGCGTCGGCGCGCTCGGCGCGTACCTCGCGGGCGCGATCGGCTCCGGCACGCTGATGGCGGTCTTCCTCGCCAACTCCGGTGGCGCCTGGGACAACGCCAAGAAGCTCGTCGAGGACGGCCACCACGGCGGCAAGGGCAGCGAGGCGCACGCGGCGACGGTGATCGGCGACACGGTCGGCGACCCCTTCAAGGACACCGCGGGTCCGGCGATCAACCCGTTGTTGAAGGTGATGAACCTGGTGTCGCTGCTCATCGCGCCGGCGGTCGTCAAGTTCTCGTACGGCAGTGACAAGAATGTCGGCGTCCGGATCCTGATCGCCGTGTTCGCGGTCCTCGTGATCGTGTTCGCGGTGTATGCCTCCAAGCGGCGCGGGATCGCGGTGGGTGACGAAGGCGACGCCGAGAGGGTGTCCAAATCGGCCGATCCGGCGGTGGTCTCCTAGCCGGTTCCTCGGCACCCGCTTGCCGACCTGGCCGGACACGGGCCAACGGGGCGGGCGCACGGCGTTCGTCGAGACGCCGCGCGCCCGCCCTGTCCGTGTTCAATTCCTTTCCCGTGAGCCTTCTCTCGCCTGGTGCAAATGACTTCAACGGTGGTCATACATGACATTCGACCCGCGGATTCGCCCGGCCGGCGTGTATGTTCCGGGGCCGAGGGAGCCATGGAAGGGACCAATCCGGTGAACAAGAAGCTCACGGCCGCACTGTCCGGCGGTGCGGTGCTGGTACTGGCGCTGTCGGGATGCGCCGGTAGCAGCGGCGCGAACGACGACAAGCTGGCCTCCTGGGCCAGACAGATCTGTGACGGCGTTCAGCCGCAGGCGAAGAAGATCTCCGACGCCAGCACCGCGATCCAGAAGGAGACGTCGGACAACAGCCCGCCGGAGCAGGTCCAGAAGACCGACGCCCAGGCCTTCCAGGACATGTCCGACGCCTACAAGGCGATCGCCACGGCCGTCGACAGGGCGGGGGCGCCGGACGTCGACAAGGGCGCGACGAAGCAGAAGAACGCGGTCAAGGAGCTCAACGACCTCTCTGCGGCGTACGCCGATCTGAAGAAGCAGGTGGACAAGCTCGACACGAAGGACCAGGCGAAGTTCGCCGACGGGCTCAAGGGGATCGCGACGCAGCTCGACAAGCTGAGCAAGACCGGGAACGACGCGCTGAAGCAGCTGGAAGAGGGCGACGTCGGCAAGGCGATGGCGAAGCAGGAGAGCTGCAAGTCCGCGCCTGCGTCCGCTTCGACTTCGAAGGAAGCCGGCTGAGCGGCGCGTTCCGGGCGCGCGCGCAACGACCATGGCAGCGGGGGGAGGCCTGTGCCTGTGACAGGCCTCCCCGCGCCACAATGGGGGCGTGAGTAACTCCAGTCCGGCCATCCTGCCCTCCACCGACCGCGCCGATGTCACCGCACGGCTGCGGGACGCTCTGCTCGCGGCCTCCTTCACCGCCGATGGGCTGCTCGAACTGCTCGGAGCGCCCGCGTATGCGGCGCTCGCCCGGAGCGAGACCGTGCCCGCGCTCCGGGCGACGCGCGGGGACACCCCGCTGGAGACGCTCGTACGGCTGCTCCTGTTGCAACAGCCCGTGCCGCACGCGCGCGTGGCGGGCGTTCTGCCCGTCGACGCGTGTGTGGACGCCGGCTGGCTGCTGCGTACCGGCGAGGACGAGGTCGCCGCGACCGTGGACGTCCGGCCTTACGGCGGACCCGGTGGTGAGGACTGGTTCATCGTGTCCGACCTCGGGTGCGCGGTCGGCGGGGCGGGCGGCATCGGCAGCCCGGAGGAGGACGTCGTCCTGGGGGTCGGCGGTGCCTCCACCACCCTTGCCGGAATCACCGTACGGACGCCCGTCGGCTCCGCCCTCGACCTCGGTACCGGTTCCGGGATCCAGGCGCTGCACGCCGCCCAGCACGCCACGCGCGTGACCGCGACCGACGTCAACCCGCGTGCGCTGCACATCACCGCGCTCACGCTGGCGCTGTCCGGCGCCCCGGCCGCGGACCTGCGCCCGGGGTCGCTCTTCGAGCCGGTCCGGGACGACGAGACGTACGACCTGATCGTGTCGAACCCGCCCTTCGTGATCTCTCCCGGCGCCCGGCTCACCTACCGCGACGGCGGCATGGGCGGCGACGACCTGTGCCGCGCGCTCGTTCAGCAGGCGGGGGAGCGGCTGAACCAGGGCGGGTTCGCGCAGTTCCTCGCCAACTGGCAGCACGTGGAAGGGGAGGACTGGCAGGACCGGCTGCGTTCCTGGGTGCCGCGCGGCTGCGACGCCTGGATCGTGCAGCGCGAGGTCCAGGACGTCATGCAGTACGCCGAGTTGTGGCTGCGGGACGCCGGCGACCATCGCCGCGACGCGGCCGAGTACCAGGCGCGGTACGACGCATGGCTCGACGAGTTCGAGGCGCGCAAGGTGCGAGCGGTCGGCTTCGGCTGGATCGCGCTGCACAGGACCGATGCCGCCGAGCCCTCGATCACGGTCGAGGAGTGGCCGCATCCGGTCGAACAGCCGCTCGGCGACACCGTGCGTGCACACTTCGACCGCATCGACTACCTGCGGGCGCACGACGACGCGGCCCTGCTCGCCGGGCATTTCAGGCTCGCCGCCGAGGTCGTCCAGGAACAGGTCGGGCTGCCCGGCGCCGAGGACCCGGAGCATGTGGTGCTGCGCCAGAATCGCGGGATGCGCCGCGCGACCAGGGTGGACACGGTCGGCGCGGGCTTCGCCGGGGTGTGCGACGGCACGCTGACTGCGGGGCGCATCCTCGACGCCATCGCCCAACTGGTCGGCGAGGACCCGGTGATGCTGCGTGACCGGACGCCCGCCCAGATCCGGTTGCTGGTCGAGCAGGGGTTCCTGGAACCCGCGCGGTGACGGTGCGCGGCGCCCGCCCCGCACGGCCGGGGCGGGCCGCCGGACCGGCGGTTTCCGCCGGGATCCGAAATCGGCCAACATCCGTCCGGCGCGGGGTGCTTCCTGCGGCCGTTCCTTCGCGTTCTCGACGGCACCCGGGCCGGAGGGCGCGCTGTGCGGCATGCGCCGCTCGCGGACCACGGGATCGCTCTCCGGCCGGAGTCCGGCGGGCCTCCCGCCGCGCGTTCGCCCCGGGCCAGTGCTCCCGCATTCCGGACATGCCGGCTCCTCCTCGCCGAGCGGTCCAGGGCAGGAGGGACAAGGGCATGAGGAGCGGACCGGCAGTCCTCGCGGGAGCAGGGTCCACCCTGCTCGGATGAGAACTGCCGAAATGGACGGCGACCCGGCGGCACCGCAGCGTGCCGACGCCGGCTGTGTGACCCACATCGCATCGACCGACCTCGCGGGTTTCACCACAAGAGCCCTGCTCACCGACGCGACGGGGTGCTTCACGCGCCTGTGACATCGCGGTTTCCGGACCACCTGGCACGAGGGGCATCAGTAATCGGAAGGTCACGCTCCGGATAGGGCTCAGGGAGATGCCGGACACTCCGGGCGGCAGGAATGCCGGTAGTCGGGTTACCGTTCGAGTGGCCGTTGCGGGCTTTTCCCGTTTGACACGGGGACGGGATGTACCGTCACACTCCGCAGCGTCACAAGCCCCAAACCCCAGACGAAGGCCTGGGGAGGCCCCAACGTCGACCGGAGAGAAGAGCGAAGTTGTCCCCGACCAGCGAGACCGCGCAGGGCGGCCGCCGACTCGTCATCGTCGAGTCGCCTGCCAAGGCGAAGACGATCAAGGGCTACCTCGGCCCCGGCTACACCGTCGAGGCGAGTGTCGGGCACATCCGCGACCTTCCGAGCGGCGCCGCGGAGGTGCCCGAGAAGTACACCGGCGAGGTCCGGCGTCTCGGTGTGGACGTCGACCATGACTTCCAGCCGATCTACGTCGTCAACGCCGACAAGAAGGCGCAGGTCAAGAAGCTCAAGGAGCTGCTGCGCGACTCCGACGAACTCTTCCTGGCCACCGATGAGGACCGCGAGGGCGAGGCCATCGCATGGCATCTCCAGGAGGTGCTGAAGCCGAAGGTCCCGGTCAAGCGGATGGTGTTCCACGAGATCACCAAGGACGCGATCCAGGAGGCCGTGCGCAACCCGCGCGAGCTGAACAAGAAGCTTGTCGACGCCCAGGAGACCCGGCGCATCCTCGACCGCCTCTACGGTTACGAGGTCTCTCCGGTCCTGTGGAAGAAGGTCATGCCGCGGCTGTCGGCCGGCCGCGTCCAGTCCGTGGCCACTCGTCTCGTCGTGGAGCGGGAACGGGAGCGCATGGCGTTCCGCTCCGCCGAGTACTGGGACCTGACCGGCACCTTCGGCACCGGTCGCGTCGGGGACACGTCCGACCCGTCGTCCCTGGTGGCACGGCTTGCGACCGTCGACGGCAAGCGAGTCGCCCAGGGCCGTGACTTCGACTCGCTGGGCCGCCTGAAGAGCGCGAACACGCTCCACCTCGACGAGGACAACGCCCGCGCGCTGGCCGCCGCCCTGGAGAACACGCGGTTCTCGGTGCGCTCGGTCGAGTCCAAGCCGTACCGCCGCTCGCCGTACGCGCCGTTCCGTACGACGACGCTGCAGCAGGAGGCCAGCCGCAAGCTCGGCTTCGGTGCGAAGGCCACCATGCAGATCGCGCAGAAGTTGTACGAGAACGGCTTCATCACGTACATGCGTACGGACTCCACGACCCTGTCGGACACGGCGATCTCCGCCGCCCGCGCTCAGGTCACCCAGCTGTACGGCGCCGACTACCTGCCTCAGCAGCCGCGCACCTACGCGGGCAAGGTCAAGAACGCGCAGGAGGCGCACGAGGCGATCCGGCCTTCAGGCGATCGTTTCCGCACCCCGGCGGAGACGGGGCTGACCGGCGACCAGTTCAAGCTCTACGAGCTGATCTGGAAGCGGACCGTCGCCTCCCAGATGAAGGACGCCACCGGTAACTCGGTCACGGTCCGGATCGGCGGCGCGGCCGCCGACGGGCGGGACGCCGTGTTCAGCGCGTCCGGAAAGACGATCACCTTCCACGGCTTCCTGAAGGCGTACGTCGAGGGTGCCGACGACCCGAACGCCGAGCTGGACGACCGCGAGCGCCGGCTGCCGCAGGTCACCGAGGGCGACGCGCTGACCGCCGAGGAGATCACCGCCGACGGCCACTCGACCAAGCCCCCGGCCCGCTACACCGAGGCCTCCCTGGTCAAGGAGCTGGAAGAGCGCGAGATCGGCCGCCCGTCGACGTACGCGTCGATCATCGGCACGATCCTGGACCGCGGCTATGTGTTCAAGAAGGGCACGGCCCTCGTGCCGTCCTTCCTGTCCTTCGCCGTGGTCAACCTTCTGGAGAAGCACTTCGGGCGGCTCGTCGACTACGACTTCACCGCCAAGATGGAGGACGACCTCGACCGCATCGCACGCGGCGAGGCGCAGGCGGTGCCGTGGCTGAAGCGGTTCTACTTCGGCGAGGGCACGGGCGACGGCGGTGCCGCGGAGGCCGGGAACGGCGACGGGGACCACCTCGGCGGCCTCAAGGAACTGGTGACCGACCTGGGCGCGATCGACGCGCGCGAGGTGTCGTCGTTCCCCGTGGGCCACGACATCGTGCTGCGGGTCGGCCGCTACGGCCCGTACATCGAGCGCGGCGAGAAGGACTCCGAGAAGCACCAGCGCGCCGACATCCCAACCGACCTGGCGCCGGACGAGCTGACCGTCGAACTGGCCGAGGAACTGCTCGCCAAGCCGAGCGGAGAGCGCCCGCTGGGCACCGACCCCGAGACGAACCGGCCGATCGTCGCCAAGGACGGCCGCTACGGCCCGTACGTCACGGAGATCCTGCCCGAAGGCACCCCGAAGACGGGCAAGAACGCCGTCAAGCCGCGTACGGCCTCGCTGTTCAAGTCGATGACTCTGGACACCGTGAACCTCGACGACGCGCTGAAGCTGATGTCCCTGCCTCGGGTCGTCGGCCAGGACGCGGAGGGCGTGGAGATCACCGCCCAGAACGGCCGCTACGGGCCCTATCTGAAGAAGGGCACGGACTCGCGTTCGCTGCAGTCCGAGGAGCAGATCTTCACGATCACGCTGGAGGAGGCGGGGGCGATCTACGCCCAGCCCAAGCAGCGTGGGCGCGCCGCGGCCAAGCCGCCGCTGAAGGAGCTGGGCGAGGACCCGGTCAGCGGGAAGCCGGTCGTCGTCAAGGACGGCCGCTTCGGGCCGTACGTCACCGACGGCGAGACCAACGCGACCCTGCGTTCGGGCGACAGCGTCGAGACGATCACCTCGGAGCGCGGCTTCGAGCTGCTCGCGGAGAAGCGCGCCAAGGGGCCCGCCAAGAAGACGGCGAAGAAGGCCGCGGCCAAGAAGGCGCCGGCCAAGAAGGCGCCGGCCAAGAAGGCGACGTCGACGGCGGCGAAGAAGACGGCCGCCAAGAAGACCGCGGCGAAGAAGACCGTGGCGACGAAGACCACCGCCGGGAAGACGGCGGCGTCCTCGGCGTCGAAGGCCGCCGCCGAGGACTGAGCCTACGGAGTTTCTTCAAGCGGTCCGTCACGGTTTGCGCAATGCGCCCCGGCAACACTTTGGTGTCGGGGCGTGCGCACGTTCGGGCGGACGCACCGGACTGTCGGTGGCTCCCGATAGGCTGAAAGCATGACGCGAGCCGAGCAGCCAACGGCCCACAACCCGGCCCCCGACGACGCCCTGGTCGCAGATTCCCGCGAGCGCGCCGTCCGCGCCCTGCTGCGCAGGCCGCAGCTCAAGCGGCTGTGGAGCGCCCAGCTCGTGGGCGGCGTCGGTGACGCCCTCGCCCTGCTCGTCCTGGTCGTGCTCGTCTTCCAGGCGGCCACCGCGGAGGGCTCCTTCGGCGGTGGCTACCGGGGCGTGGCGTTCGCGATCGCGACCGTGTTCGGTGCGCGCGTCCTCGCCACCGTGCTCTTCGGCGCCGTCCTCCTCGGCCCGCTCACCGCGCTGACGTCTCCGGAGGGGCCGCTCGACCGCCGCTGGACCATGGCCGTGGCGGACGGGCTGCGGGCCGCCCTGCTGATCGTCGCCCCGCTGTGGATCGACTGGACTCCTGGGAACGCGCTGACGGCGCTGCTGGCGACCGCCTTCGTGACCGGCGTCGCCGAGCGCTTCTGGACGGTGTGCCGCGAGAGCGCGGCGCCCGCCCTGCTGCCCGCGCCGCCCCCGGAGGGTGCGACGGTGCGCCCGCTGCCGGACCACCTGGACGCATTGCGGCGCCTGTCGCTGCGCACGCGGTTCATGGCGGTGCCGCTGGCCGCTGCCGGGCTCGTCACGGCGTCGCTGCTGAACAACCTGCTCGGCGCGGGCATCGCCTGGTTCGACCAGCACCAGGCGGCCCTCGCCTCGTACGTCGCGGCCGGGCTGTTCGCCGCCTCCCTGTCGGTGGTCAGCGTCCTCGAACTGCCCGACACCCGCACCCCCCGCGCGCGGTCGCCGCTGGAGGGCCTGCGCCGCCCCCGTACGGGCGCGGGCGTCGACAAGGGCCGTACGGGCGCGATCCCGCTCCTGGTGCTCTCCTGCGCGGCGGTCGCCGGGGCCGTCTCGGCCGCCGTCGCCGTCTCCGCGCCGCAGGCCGCCGACCTGTACGGCGGCCCGGTGACGTACGGCCTGCTGGTCCTCGCGCTGACCGGTGGCACGGCCGTCGGTATCCGTACCGCGCCCCACTTGCTGCCGTCGCTGTCGCGGCGCCGGCTGCTCGCGCTGGCGATCGCCTTCACCGGTGTCGCCCTGCTTGCCGCTGGTCTCGTTCCGGACGTGACCAGCGTGCTGCTGATCGCGGCGCTCGCGGGTGTCGGTGCGGGCGTCGCCGCGAACACCGGGCACACGCTGCTCGACCAGGAGACCGAGGACCACCGGCGGGCTCGGATGACCGACCACCTGCACGCGGTCGTACGGGTCTTCATCGCTCTGGGAGCGCTGGTGGCACCGGTGGTGGCCGGGGCCATAGGGCCGCACCGGCTGGAGAACGGCAAGTTCGTGTTCGCACACGGCGGCGCCGCCTTCGTGCTGATGCTCGTCGGCGCGCTGCTGCTGCCGGTCGCCGCGCTGGTCCTCGCCAAGGCCGACGACCGCTCCGGGGTCCCGCTGCGGCACGATCTGCGCGATGCGCTGCGTGGTGGCGACGACCCGGTGGAGGCCTCCGCGGCCTCCGGCTTCTTCATCGCTCTGGAGGGCGGCGACGGCGCTGGCAAGTCCACGCAGGCCGGGGCGCTCGCCGAGTGGATCCGGGCCAAGGGGCACGAGGTCGTGGTGACCCGCGAGCCGGGGGCGACGCCGGTCGGCAAGCGGTTGCGGTCAATCCTGCTGGACGTCTCCAGCGCCGGCCTGTCGCACCGCGCGGAGGCGCTGCTGTACGCCGCGGACCGCGCGGAGCATGTGGACACGGTCGTACGGCCGGCCCTGGAGCGGGGCGCGGTTGTGATCTCGGACCGGTACATCGACTCGTCGGTGGCCTACCAGGGGGCGGGCCGTGACCTGTCCCCGACGGAGATCGCCCGGATCAACCGGTGGGCGACCAACGGGCTCGTCCCCCATCTGACCGTCCTGCTGGACGTCGCGCCGGAGACCGCGCGCGAGCGGTTCACCGAGGCACCGGACCGGCTGGAGTCGGAGCCGGCCGAGTTCCACGCGCGCGTGCGCTCCGGTTTCCTCACGCTGGCCGCCGCCGCCCCCGGGCGCTACCTGGTCGTCGACGCCGGGCAGGAGCCCGAAGCGGTCACGACCGTGATCCGGCATCGGCTCGACCAGATGCTGCCGCTGTCCGAGGCCGAGGTGAAGGCCCAGGAGGAGGCGCGCAGGAAGGCCGAGGAGGAGGCCCGGCGCAAGGCCGAGGAAGAGGCGGCGCGCAAGGCCGAGGAGGAGCGGCTGGAGCGCGAGCGCCAGGAGCAGCTCGCCAGGCTTCGGGCCGAGGAGGAGGAGCGCAAGCGGCGCGAGCTGGAGGAGGCGCAGCGGCGCGAGGCCGAGCGGCAGGCCGAGGAAGCCCGGCAGCGGGCCGAGGAAGCCCGAAGGCGCGCCGAGGAGGAGCAGGCGCGGCTCCTTGCCGAGGAGCAGGCGCGGGCGGCCGAGGAGGCACGCCGGAAGGCCGAGGAAGAGCGGCTGCGCAAGCAGGCCGAGGAGGAGGCCCGGTTGCGGGCCGAGGCCGAGGCGCGCCGTCTGGAGAAGCAGCGGAAGGCCGAGGAGGCGCTGCTGCGGGCGGAGGAGGCGCGCCGGGCTGCGGCTCAGGCGGCGGCCTCGGCTGCAGAGCCGGCCAAGGGCGTGGCAACCGGAGCCTCGGGCGGCTCCTCGCCGCACGAGGAGACCACGCGTGCGAGCGCGGCCACACCGGACAACGAGACCACGGTGCCCACGCCGCTGGTGACGCCGTCGGACGGCTCGGGGGACGAGACCGCCGTACTGCCGGTGCAGCCGGCGGAGTCCGACGCGGAGACCACGGCGAAGCTGCCGAGGCCGCCGGCGCCCCAGGGGGCGGCCGACGAGACGGCGGTCCTGCCGCCGGTGGTGCCGGGCGCCTCCGACGAGACGGCCGTGCTGCCCGCAGTGCAGGACGGCGGGGCCGGTGACCCGGCGGACCGCGTGCCGCAGGACTTCTTCCGCGACGAGCGCCCCGCGCCGCGGCCCGACGGGGCCGAGGACCGCACGCGCGAGCTGCCGCAGATGGACTCCGAGGGCCGGCCGAGCCGTCGGCCCCGTCCGGACTGGGCGGAGGAGACCCCGCTGGACGACCTCCCGACCCTGGCGGACGAACTGCTCGGCCCGCGCGAGGACGAGTAGAACGCCGACGACCAGGGGCGCGGACGGCGCCACTGAGACGAGCCGCGGCCCGACCGGGCCGGGGCCCGCGCGCTGTGCTTCCCCGCCCCGTTGTCGGTGGTGACCCGCACAATGGGTCGAGGTAGGGCGAAGAACGACAGAAGGGCGGTGTCCCATGACCGTGTGGGACGACCTGGTGGGCCAGGAGAAGGTGAGCGAGCAGCTCGACGCGGCAGCCCGTGACGCCGACGCCCTGGTCACCGCGGCCTCGGCCGACGGCCCGCCGCCCGAGGCGTCGAAGATGACGCACGCCTGGTTGTTCACAGGCCCGCCCGGCGCGGGGCGTACACAGACGGCGCGGGCGTTCGCCGCGGCGCTGCAGTGCGTGAGCCCCGACCGTGCGCTGGGCGGCTCCCCCGGCTGCGGCTTCTGCGACGGCTGCCACACCGCCCTGGTCGGTACGCACGCGGACGTGACCACGGTCGCTGCCGTAGGCACCCAGATCCTCGCCGACGACATGCGCGACACCGTCCGCAAGTCGTTCACGTCACCGGCGAACGGCCGCTGGCAGGTGATCCTCGTCGAGGACGCCGAGCGGCTGAACGAGAAGTCGGCCAACGCGGTCCTGAAGGCGCTGGAGGAGCCCGCCCCGCGCACGGTCTGGTTGCTGTGCGCCCCCTCCCTGGAGGACGTCCTGCCGACGATCCGCTCCCGCTGCCGTCACCTGAACCTGCGCACGCCCTCCGTGGAGGCGGTCGCCGACATGCTCGTACGCCGCGACGGCATCGAGCCCGGGATCGCGGCGGCCGCGGCCCGCGCCACGCAGGGCCATGTCGACCGCGCCCGCCGACTGGCCACGGACGAGCGGGCCCGGGCACGCCGGGCCGCCGTGCTGAAGCTCCCCCTGCGGATCGACGACATCGGCGGCTGCCTCAAGGCCGCCCAGGAGCTGGTCGACGCGGCCACGGAGGACTCCAAGCAGCTCGCGGAGGAGGTCGACGCCAAGGAGACGGAGGAGTTGAAGGCGGCGCTCGGCGCGGCGCAGGGCGGCCGTATGCCGCGTGGCACCGCGGGTGTGATGAAGGAGCTGGAGGACAAGCAGAAGCGCCGCAGAACGCGCACGCAGCGCGACAGCCTGGACCAAGCCCTCACCGACCTCACCGGCTTCTACCGCGACGTCCTCGCCCTCCAGCTCGGCTCCCGCATCGCCCTCGCCACCATGGACACGGAGGACGCCCTGGAGCGCCTGGCCGGTGGCAGTACGCCGGAGTCCACACTCCGCCGTATCGAGGCCATCGCCGCGTGCCGGGACGCCCTGGACCGCAATGTGGCCCCATTGCTGGCGGTGGAGGCGATGACGATGGCGCTGCGAGCGGGGTGAGGGACACCCGCTAGGCGCTCCCCGAGGAAGACAGGGCCCGTGGCTGATTGACTCCGTCACTCGTACGAGGTTGCATGTGCGACTGACGGTGATCGATGCATCGCGCATGGTTACGCTCACGTAATGCACATCAGGCGCACTTCCGGACCGTCCCGCCGTCCTCGCCCGTCCCGTTCCTTCCGCACCCTCGGCTTCCTGCGCCCGCCACACCTGATGCGAACGGGCGGCATGCTGCTCGTCGCCGCGCTCTTCGCCTCGGGCTGCTCCTCCGGGAGTTCGACCACGACGGCGGCGACGGCGCTGGCCCCGCTGCCCCGGTCCACACCGTCGGCGCTGGCCCCGTACTACGCGCAGAAGCTGGCCTGGCGCGCCTGCGGAGTCCCCGGTTTCGAGTGCACCACGTTGAAGGCGCCTCGCGACTACGCCAAGCCGGCGGCGGGTGACGTCCGGCTGGCCGTCGCCCGCAAGAGGGCCACGGGCCGGGGCAAGCCACTCGGCTCGCTTCTGGTGAACCCGGGCGGGCCGGGCGGCTCGGCGGTCGGCTATCTGCAGCAGTACGCCGGTGTCGGCTACCCGGCGGAGGTCCGCGCCCGCTACGACATCGTCGCCGTCGACCCGCGCGGCGTGGCCCGCAGCGAGCCCATCGAATGTCTCACCGGCCGCCAGATGGACGCGTACACGCAGACTGACATGACCCCCGACGACAAGAAGGAGACGGACCAACTCGCCGACGCCTTCAAGCGGTTCGCGAAAGGCTGCGGACGGCGCTCGCCCGACCTGCTGCGCCATGTCTCCACGGTCGAGGCGGCTCGTGACATGGACGTCCTGCGCGCGGCGCTGGGCGACCGGCGGCTGACCTATGTGGGCGCGTCCTACGGGACGTTTCTCGGGGCGACGTACGCGGGACTGTTCCCGGACCGGGTCGGCCGACTGGTGCTGGACGGCGCAATGGACCCCTCCCTGTCCGCCCGCAAGATCAGCGAGGAGCAGACGGCCGGCTTCGAGACGGCGTTCCGGTCCTTCGCGAAGGACTGCGTCCGGCGGCCGGGCTGTCCGCTGGGCGGCCCCGGCACATCACCGGCGAAGGCCGGTGGGAACCTGAAGGCGTTCTTCAGGAAACTCGACGCCTCCCCCATCCCGGCGGGTGACGCGGACGGCCGCAGGCTCGGCGAGGCCCTGGCGACGACCGGGGTGATCGCGGCGATGTACGACCAGGCAGCCTGGCCCCAGCTGCGCGAGGCGCTGACCTCTGCGATGAAGAAGAACGACGGCGCCGGGCTGCTCGTCCTGTCGGACAGCTACTACGAGCGGGACGCGGCCGGCAGGTACGCCAACCTGATGTACGCGAATGCGGCCGTGAGTTGCCTGGACCTGCCGCCGGCGTTCTCGACCCCGCAGGAGGTGGAGAGGGCGCTCCCAGCGTTCGAGAAGGCGTCGCCGGTGTTCGGGGAGGGACTGGCCTGGGCGTCGCTGAACTGTGCGTACTGGCCGGTGAGAGCGACGGGGCGACCGCACCGCATCGAGGCGAGAGGGGCTGCGCCGATCCTGGTCGTGGGCACGACCCGCGACCCGGCGACACCGTACCCATGGGCGCAGTCCCTCGCCTCCCAGCTCTCCTCCGGCAGGCTCTTGACCTACGACGGCGACGGCCACACGGCGTACGGCCGCGGCAGCAGGTGCATCGACTCGGCCATCGACGCCTATCTGCTCAAAGGCACGCTGCCGGCGACGGGGAAGCACTGCTCGTAGGCGCTGCCGCGGATCCCGGAGGCAGCGCCTCCGTGGTGTGGTCAGAGCGCCTTCGGAAACTGTGTAGACTTACCGACGTTGCTGATCGCACCATAGTGCGGACGGCGTGCCGCCTTAGCTCAGATGGCCAGAGCAACGCACTCGTAATGCGTAGGTCTCGGGTTCGAATCCCGAAGGCGGCTCCACTGAAACCCCCGGTCAGGTAGTCGCTGACCAGGGGTTTTCTGCTGCTCAAGGCATGATGTGTCGCACGGCCGGGGTGCCGTGGGATCCAGCGGCTGCGGTCCACGCTGCGGGAGTACTTCCCCGCCGCCCTGACCGCCTACGCGGACCTGACACTGACCAGCACGGACGCGCTGGGACTGCTGATCAAGGCGCCCACCGCCGCGGTCGGTGCCTCGGCCCTACTCCTGGGGCTCCTTCCGTCGGGCCTGGTTCTCCACGCCCTTCCACGGAACGGCCGCCAACTCCTCGACCGCCGCCGCCACGGGTGGCGGAACCGGCGACGCTGCCGTCCGCGACCACGACGGCCGACGCGGTCAACGGCGTCGTCCGTGCATCAAAAACACCCGGCGCGTGTCCTTCACCGTACGCGGCGGCGGGACGGGGCCCGGCCAGCGCCCGAAGTCTGCACCAGGCTCCCCGGGCTGTGTGGCGTCGACGTCGAATCCGCACCGGTCGAAGAGCGCTTCGGGCTCGTCGCTGCCGAATACCCAGGGGCAGCCCCACGCCTTGAAGATGTCCAGCTGACCTTGCACGTGAGGCAGGGTGAGGGCTGCGGCGTTGACGAGGTCGGCGGCGATGCGACTGCCGGGCGCAGAGATGGCCGCCACGCGTTCGAGCAGGCGGCGGACGCCAGGTTCGGGGATGTAGTGCAGTAGTCCTTCGATCAGCCAGGTGGAGGGCAGTGACGGGTCGTACCCGGCGTCGACGAGTTGCTTCTCCCAGTCGTCCGAGGTGAGGTCGACGGCGACCCTACGGCGCGCCACCTGTGGTGTGACGTCCTGGAGCCGATCAGCCTTGAATTCCAGTACGGCTGGCCTGTCGACCTCGAAGTAGCGGATGTGGCCGGGCCAGTTGAGTCGGTAGGCCCGGGAGTCCATGCCGGCTGGAGCCAGCACGATCTGGGTCATGTCCGGTTCTTGTGCGGCTCCGAGCAGGAAGTCGTCGAAGAACCGGGTGCGGATCGCGTTGTAGTCGGGCGCGCTGGGCTGGGTGCGCGGCCGGTCGGGCGGAAATGTCGCGTCCCGCATCTCGGCCAGCAGCTCGGGGCCGGCGTCGCCGGCAAGCCGGGCGGCATAGGGGTCCTCATAGAGGCGGTCGGTGCGCCGCGTCTCGGCGGCGCGCAGGGCAGCGGTAAGCAGTGCGGTTCGCTCCACCGGGTTCAACGCGTCGGTCACGTAGGGCTCCTTGTGCTTCGATACGGGGTCAGACGGACACTTCGGCAGTCAGGCGCCGCCACACGGACTCGTCTTGCCGAAACAGCCGGTCCTTCATAGGGGGCGCTGTCAGGCGGATGCAGCGGACACATCGAGGTGGACCACTGCGCGGGGCTGCAGGAGGAACGCCACCAGCTGTGCATCGGGTTCTGCTCGACTTCTGCTCAATCGCCGGCGGGCCTTGTAGGCCTCTTCGCCGCCGACGAAGAGGCCGGGCGGCGAACGCGTGGACCTCGAAGGCCGCAAGGGCGAGGAAACCGGCGGTTCTGACCTTGGAGTGCGCATGTTTAACTGGGCGCTATGAGCAGCACTCGCCTGTTCGTTCTGGGAGCCCTGGCCAAGGGTGGGCCGATGCATGGTCACCAGCTTCGCCGTATGGCGCAGATCGACCGTACGGAACTGTGGACCGATATCAAGCCGGGTTCGCTCTACGGAGTGCTGCACAGGATGCAGGCCGAGGGCATCATCACGGCTGTGCGCAGCGAGCAGGAGGGCAACCGGCCGGAGCGTACGGTCTACGCCATCACCGACGAGGGCCGCAACGAGTTCAGGTTCCTTCGGGAGAAGGCTCTGCGCGACACCAAACTTCGCCCCGACCCTATTGACCTGGCGTTGCAGAATGCCCAGGACATGAACGAGAGCGAGCTGCGAGCGATTCTCGAGAATCTGCGCGCGGTCGTGGCCGGCGAGTTGGAGGCGTGGCGCAATCTGCAGAGTGCGGCGGCGCCGCACATCGCCGGGCTGGAGCGGATCATCATCCAGCACACCGAGGCGCGGTTGCGTGCGGAGGTGGAGTGGCACGACGAGCTGTTGGCGCGGCTGCCGGAGCTGTTGGCGGAGCTCGCCGGGTCTGCTGCCGAGTCGCGCGACTGACCGCGACTGACGAGGGCTCTTCACTAGGGCGGTTCACCTGCGGGTGGCCGCCCTTTGTGCTGCCCGGGGGTGCCGTTCCTCCTGTCGGCTCGCGGGGGGAGGGGGCTCGGATCCGGCGTAGAGCCTGGCTTGTTCTGTGCGACTAGCCGTGCGTGGATAGTCTTGCAGAATCACTCGCACGAGAGTAAGTGCGTGTCGCGCAGGGGGGGCTTGGATCGGGTTGCTCCCATACCGAAACGGTGGTGATCAGGGTCTCGACAGCGACGCGCGAGGACGGGTCCTGGCACAGCAGCTCGTCGAGGATCGCGTCGCTGATCTGGTCGGCGATCTTGTCGGGATGGCCCTCGGTCACGGACTCCGAGGTGAACAGGCGGCGGGCCATGGCTCTCCAGAAAGGTGCGTGGTCGGACGGTTGACGTGCCTGGGCTCATCCCACACGTTCCACGGCGGCTCGGGGCACCGGAGCAGCCGCCGGTCACCGGACGGTGCGCTCGGCGATCGTGTCTCCACCGTTGACCGGGGCACTTGAGTAAGGTTCGAACCGTGCTCGATCCGCGCGCCGGAGAGTGGCGGCATGACGAGCGAGACGGACCCCGGCACCGCGCCCGCGACCCAAGTGACAGCCGTCGACACCCTCTACGCGCAGGTTCAGCAGTTTTACGCGCACCAGATGCAGCTCTTGGACTCGTTCGACGCCGAACGCTGGGCGGACACCTTCACCGAGGATGCCGTCTTCGACCTGCCGGCACTGGAACGGCCGGTGCGCGGGCGGGCCGAACTCGCCGCCGCGGTACGTCGTACCAAGGAGCGCCAGGAGCGCAACCGCGAGCAGCAGCGGCACTGGGTCGGCATGCTCCAGGTCCAGCCACAGCCGGACGGCACCCTCGGCACCCGCTACTACGCGCTGATCTACGTCACCCCGGACGGCGGTGCGTCGACGGTGATGCGGATGTGTGTGATCGAGGACGTGCTCGTCCCGTACCTCGGCGAGTGGCGCGCCTGCTCCCGCCGGGTGACCTTCGACGGGTGAAAGAGGTTCGATCACCGCTCCAGAGCCGTAGCCGACCTCCGTCGCACGCGATGGAGAAGAACCGGGCAGCACTGCCCGGTGCGCGATCCGGATCCTGGGCCGTCAGCACTTTCTCCCTGCCGAGACGGCCCTGGTCCAGGGATTGTGCTCTCAGGCGGCGAACAGGTCGAACGTCGACGTCCGCCGCGGCCCCGCCAGCACCCCGAGCAGCGGGTCGACCGCCAGCATCGCCTGGTGCAGCCGCTGCAGCTGCGGGGAGGGTTCGACGCCCAGTTCCTCGATGAGCCGGCTGCGAAGGTTTCGGTAGACGTCCAGCGCCGAACTCTGCCGGCCGGAGCGGTAGAGGGCGACCATGACCTGCGAGTGCAAGCCTTCGTGGCGGGGGTGGCGAGCCGTCAGTTCTGCTAATTCGGCTATGAGTTCCGCGTGCCGACCTATCCTGAGGTCCGCGTCGATCCGGCGCTCCAGCACCACGAGCCGACTCTCCTCCAGCCGCATCGCCTCGATCTCGAGGATGGGGCCGAGCCGTACGTCGACAAGGGGCTGGCCGCGCCACAGGTCGAGCGCGGCCCGTAGGCGCTCGGCCGCCAGCGCGTTGTCGCCGGACTCGAAGGCGGCCTGTCCCTCACGCGCCAGCATCTCGTAGACGCGTACGTCGATGTCCGCGTCCGGGATCTGCAACAGATATCCGCCGTGCCGGGTGGCGAGCAGGTCTTTGACGTCTTCGCCGGTGTCCGGTCCCAGCGCCGTGCTGAGTCTGCGGCGCAGTTGGAGGATGTATGTCTGCAGTGTGGTGAGCGCGCTCTGCGGCGGGTTCGAGGCCCAGATCTCCTCCATCAGGGTCGGAACCGGCACCAAGCGGCCAGGATGCAGTGCGAGCAGCGCCAGGAGCTGGCGAGGCTTGCCTGCCGTCGGCACGATCGACTCGCCATTGACCTCGGCCCACAGTGACCCCAGAAGCTGAACCTTCACTTCATCCTCCCCGTTGGCGTCCGCTCGCCAGCACCCTGAGCAGTCAGAAACCAGCACGGCTGATCAAGCTACCTGAGGCGTGGCTTCAATGAGTCATTTTCTGGCAACTCTTTGGCGGAGTTCAAGAGTTTTCGCTCCGGACGAGCTATTGAATTTTCTATTCCGTTTTCCTTCTGGTCGAAAGTGTCCGATGTGGGACAGGTGCGGGGGTCCCCTCTTATACCAGGTACCAGCCGTGAAGGGAAAGAGCGAGGATGGGGAGAAGAAGTCGCGTCAGCTGACCGGTGCGGTGCCAGGGTGTGTTTCAGAAATGGATCAAGGTCGTGTGGTGACCATGTCTCGTGCGCCTGAAGCAGCGGGACACCGGTCGGCGCCCGCCGCAGCCGCGTGATGTCCATGCAGCCCGCGGCCAGGGCACCGTACCGGCCGCTGCCCGCGGCGGTGCTCACCCACCAGCGACAGTTTCACCAGCGACGCACCGGGCCATCCGCGCACAGCGCCGCGTCCGCCGGCTCGGAGAGCGCATTCGGATGCTCGGCCAGGCAGGAGGGGAACTCGCCTCGGAAGCATGACAGTTCCGCGAACGGCGCCTGCCGGATAGCATGGTGAAACAGATTCATCCTCACGGCCTTTGAGCTGGGTGTGTGCATTCCGTGGTCGAAGCACCTGATCAGCCGAAGGCCGTCCGCGCGTACGGCAGTCACCAATGCGAGTGATCAAGAAAGAGACGCCGTTCGAGGTCTGAGGTCAAAGATCAAGTCAATCCTGCGGCGGCGGGTTTCCGTGTTTGCGCGGCGGCAGACCGACGTGATTGATGCGCGGTATCGCCGGCGACTTGATCAGAATTCCACGCGTTGCGGAGGGGGCGATGACGTCGTCGACCAGGCCTTGTTCGGCCGCGTAGTACGGGTGCATCAGCTCGGACTCAACGCCTCGATGTCCAGCACCCCGGCTGGCTGGGCGGGTTGATCGGCGACGACGCCGACGACCTGGCTGTCCAGGCGGAGCCGGGGCGCAGATGATGTCGCGGGCCCAGCGCTCGTGGACCTCACGGGGCGTTCGCGCTCACCCGGCGCTCCAGTGGAAACCGATCGGTCTGCCCAAAGCTGGTGGACGCACTTCGACGCACGAGAAAAGGAACCTTGTCGATGACAAGCGCTCACCCGGGGACCGTAGGGGCCCCGACGACATCCGACACCTCACAGGTGACCGGCGAGCTGCTCGAACTCGCCCTGGGCTACGTGTACTCAGCGGCCCTGCACAGCGCCGCGCGCTTCGGCATTGCCGACCAGCTGACAGACGGCCCCCGCACGGCCGACGAACTCGCCTTGGCCGTAGGGGCCCACGCGCCACACCTGTACCGGATGCTGCGGTTCCTCGCCACCAAGGGAGTGTTCCGCGAGGACGAGTCGGGACGGTTTCACCTCACCCCGCTCGCCGAGCCGCTGCGCACGGACGCGAAGCGGTCGCTGCGCGACTACATCAGAGTGCGCGGCGAGGTCCCGTTCTGGGAGTCGGCGGGCCATCTGCACGACGCGGTGCGCACCGGCACCACCGCCTTCGAGTCGCTGCACGGCATCCCCTTCTACGACTACGTTGCCACTGACCGGGACTTCGGCGCCGCCTTCAACTCCAGCATGGCGGCGTTCTCCGAGGCGCTGAGCAACGACATAGCCGGAGCCCTCGACTTCTCGGGGGCCAGGAGCGTCGTCGACGTGGGCGGCGGGCGCGGCGGTCTGCTGCGCTCGGTCCTGCGGCGCAACCCGCACCTGACGGGCACCCTGGTCGACCTGGAGAACGTGGTAGCCGGGCATGTCCTCGACTGCCCCGACCTGACCGGCCGCTGGCAGGCCGAGGCCGGTGACTTCTTCGTCTCCGTGCCGTCCGGTGCCGACGTCTATCTCCTCAAGCACGTGCTGGCCAGCTGGCCGGACGAGCAGTGCCTGCGCATACTGCGCTCGTGCCGCGAGGCCATGCCGGAGCACGGGCGGCTGCTGGTCGTCAACGCCATGATCCCGGCGGGCAACGAGCCCCACCCCGGCAAGACGGTCGACATGCTGATGATGACGGTCCTCAACGGGCAAAGCCGCACCCGCACGGAGTACGAAGCGCTGCTCACCAAGGCGCAGTTCACGATCACGAGCCTGCTGGAGCCCTCACCGCACGCGTCCGTCCTCGAGGCGGCCATCGGCTGACAGTCCAAGCGGTTCAGTCGGCTACCAGGCGCTCAGATTCTCGTCCGCCGGGATCACGGGCGTGGTCACCGGAGGCACCGGCACCGGCGCCTGGAGAGCCGAGTTCCGATGATCCATCGGCGCTCAAGCTGGGCTCAAGGTCTTCCCGAGCGGTGCGGAGCAATGCTGTGTGGGAGAAACACCCTGGTTACTTCCTCCACCACACAGCACTTTCGACGCATCACGGGGAGCAGTCATGATCCAGCGCAGAACTGTCCTCAAAACAGGGGCGGCTCTCACCGGCGCCATAGGCAGCGCAGGCCTGTTGGCGCCCGCCCTGTCCGGCCACGCCCAGGCCCGGACCACCGACCAGGCCCAGGCCGCCGACCTGGATCCAACCACCATCCCGCAGTTCCAGCAGGCGATGCCGGTACCCCCGACGCTGAAGCCGACGTCCGTATCCGGGAAGGCCGCCTACTACGAGATGACCATGAAGGAGGCGGACGCGGAGATCCTGCCCGGGATGCTGACCCGGGTCCGCACCTTCAACGGGAGCTTCCCCAGCCCCGTCATCAAGGCGGCCTCCGGTCAGCGCGTCGTGATCAAGCAGACCAACCAGCTGACCGTTCCCACCTCGATCCACCTGCACGGCGCCCATGTGCCCCAGAGCAGCGACGGCTCCCCTATGGACCTCATCGCGGCCGGGGGCGGGTCGAAGACGTACACGTACCCCAACAACCAGCCGCACGCGAACATGTGGTTCCACGATCACGCCCACCACGAGGAGGCGGAGACCGTCTACCGCGGGTTGTACGGTCTGTATCTGCTCACCGACGAGAAGGAGCAGAGCCTCAACCTTCCCTCGGGCGCCTACGACGTGCCGATCGCGCTGCGGGACGGCCGCTTCGACGACGCCGGTCAGCTCGCGTACACCATGAACGACCCGAATCGCACCGTGCTGATGGCCAACGGCAAGGCCTGGCCGTACTTCAAGGTCGCCGCCCGCAAGTACCGCTTCCGCCTGTTCAACACGTCCAACATGCGGTTCTTCGCGCTGAAGCTGTCCGACAACTCGCCCTTCCAGCTGATCGGTTCGGACGGCGGACTGCTGGAGAAGCCGCTTGAGGTGACGTCTGTGGCCCTCTCCCCCGGGGAGCGCGCCGACGTCGTCGTCGACTTCTCGCGGTACGACGCCGGCACCACGCTTGTCCTCGAGAACACCCGGCCGCTGCGGCCCGGCGAACCGGTCGAGCAGCTCAGCAAGGTCCTGCAGTTCCGCGTCACCGGCCCCGCCCGGGACACTAGCGTCGTGCCCGCGACCCTGCGCACGCTGCCGCCCATGGGCACCGCCACGGTCAACCGCAGCTTCGAGCTGTACGTGGACGAGACCGGTGCGACCAACAACGCCTACATCAACGGCCAGGCCTACGACATGAGCCGTATCGACACCGAGATCGAGTACGGGGCGACGGAGATCTGGACCATCCATAACGCGAACACTCGCCTGCCACACAACTTCCATGTGCACCTGGTGCAGTTCCGCGTGCTGGAGCGAGGTGGCCAGCCCGTCACCTCCGGCCCCGAGGTCGCGCTGAAGGACACCGTCGCGGTGCAGCCTGGAGAAACGGTCAAGATCCAGGCCACGTTCACCGGATACGAGGGCACCTACGTGTACCACTGCCACATGATCGACCACGCGGCGATGGGCATGATGGGCAACTTCCGGGTGAGCGCGACACGTTCGTAAATCCGCTGCCAGAAGCGTTCGGGCGGAGATCGAGCGGTCCGGCCGGGCCCTCTGAGAGGGGCGAACGGCGAAGCTCGATCTCTACGGCGGCGAGGGTGCTGTGCGGCGAACTCTCACCGCCGGCGGCCCGGACGATCCCGGTGATCCGATGCGCTCACGGCTGCAGCCGACTGACCTCCCAACCGTCCCCGGTGCGCTCGTAGACCAGTCGTTCGTGCAGCCGGTCGGTGCCGTTGCCCCAGAATTCGACGGTGGCGGGGGCGATGCGGTAGCCCCTGAAGGTGGCGGGCCGCGGCAGCGCTCGCTCCGGCCCGCCCAGCTCCAGGGCCCGGGCGCGCAGCCGGGCGACGTGCTCGAGGTCCTTGAGCGGCGCGCTCTGCCGGGAGGCCGTGGTCATCGCGTGCGTGAAGACGGCACGCGCGTACCACAAGGACTCCGACTCGGCGTCGGACAGCTGGGTGACCGGGCCCGCGAACGTGATCTGCTGCGCGGTCTCCCTCCAGTACAGGGAGCCCGAGGCCCACGGGTTCTCGGCGATCTCGCGCCCCTTGCGGCTGTCGGAGTGTGTGATGAACACGATCCCCTCGTAGTTCACCTCGGTGACGGTCACGACGCGCGAGGAGGCACGGCCCTGCGCGTCGGCGGTGGCCAGCGCCATGGCGCGCGGCTCGCGCACCTTGTGCGCGAGCGCGCTCTGGAGCCACGTGGACAGCAGCCCCATAGGCTCGGCCGGCGGCGTGATGAACTCGGGGAACGGCACCCTGACGGTACCGGTGAGTGTCTCCGACCGGGTGGAGGGGGAGGGGACGGAAACGTCAGACATGGAGCACCCCTTCGATGATCTGTATGCCGGGACCTGAGACCTCGACAAAGGCAACGTGTTCGCCCTCTCCGTGCGCGACCGCGCCCATGGGAGAGGGGCGTCCGATCTCGACGCCCTGGACGATCTGGATGTGCTGCCCGTACTCGATCAGTCCGTACCGGGCGAGGTGGATGGCGATGGGACCGGCGGCGGAACCCGTGGCCGCATCCTCCACGACCCCGTACGCGGGCGAGAACATGCGGTTGCGCCAGGACGTCCCCTCCCCCGCGTAGCAGTTGGTGGCCAGGTCCGAAAACCGGGCCAGGGCTCGGTGGTCGGGGTCCAGCTTCGACAGTGCCTCGATGCTCTCGAGGCCGACCAGGACGTGTCGCGGCCCGTTGCGGTAGATCTCGACGGGCAGCGTGGATCCCCTGATCCCGAGTGCCTCCAGGAGTTCGTCGGTGCGGTCGAACGGCTTCCATGTGGGCACGGGCTGGCGCATGCTCGCACGCAGGACCTTGCCGTCCTCGCGTTCCAGCGTGAAGGGGACAAGGCCCATGGCGGTCTCGATCAGCAGCCGGTCGCCCTTGGTACGGGCGCCGAGCGCGATGGCGGTGCCCAGCAGCGGGTGCCCCGCGAAGGGCAGCTCGTTGACCGGCGTGAAGATCCGCACATGGGCGTCGTGGCCGGCCCTGTGCGGGCGGAGCACGAACGTGGTCTCGGACAGGTTCATCTCGCGCGCGATGCGCTGCATCTGCTCACCGCTCAGGCTGTCGGCCTCGAAGTACACCGCCACCGGATTACCGGTGAGAGGCTCGCTCGCGAAGGCATCGACGACGACATATGTATGCATCCGGTCTCCCACGGTGTGGTGTCGGCGGAGCCTCAGGACCGGCCCGCGCTCTGGGCCGGCGTGAGCAGCGCGGCCAGGCGAGTGCCCACGATGCGCGGACCCTCCCGGGTCAGCACGGACTCCGGATGGAACTGCAGGGAGGCGAAACAAGGCCCGCTCAGGGCGTGCACTTCGCCCGTGGCCGCATCCCTGCTGACCTGGATGGGGCCCACCCCGTCCGCGGTGAACTCCTCCTGCTGGGCGACGAGCGCGAACGTGTTGTAGAAGCCGACCCACTCGGGGCCGCCGAACAGGTCGATCTGCTTTTGCACGCCCTGGTTGGGCACCGTTTTGCGGCGCAGCGGCAGGCCCAGGCGCAGGCCGAGGACCTGGTGGCTGAGGCAGACCGCGAAGAACGGGCGCCGCTCGCGCAGCAGGGTGTCCACCGCCTGGTGCAGATGCCGCATCTTGGGGTGCGCGGCCTCCTGCGGATCACCCGGGCCCGGCCCCATCACGATCAGGTCGTGCCCGTCGAAGGAGTACGGCTCGTCGAAGCGGCGGACGTTCACCCGCAGCCCGAGGGAGCGCAGTTGCTGCTCCAGCATGGACGTGAAGGTGTCCTCGGCGTCCACGATCAGGGCACTGCGCCCGGCCAGCTTCGGCCGGGCCGCCTGGCGTGATGCGGTATCGGCGAGCCAGAAGTCGGCGATGGAGGCGTTGCGCAGCCCGAGGGCCTGGCGCACCGCCGGATGGTCACCGATGCGTTCCTCCTTCTGCTCCGCGCCGAACGCCGAGACGAGGGCGGCGGCCTTGGCGCGGGTCTCCGCGGCCTCGGACTGTGGGGCGGAGTGACGCACGATGGTGGCGCCCACACCGATGCCGATGCGGCCCTGCGCGCTGATGTCGGCGGTGCGGATGAGGATCGCGGAGTCCATGACCCGCTCACCGTCGTCGTCCCGCCCGATCAGCGCCGCCGCCCCGCTGTAGTAGCCACGGCCGCCGGGCTCGTACTGCGTGATGACGCGGCAGGCGCTCTGAAGCGGGCTGCCGGTGACGGTCGGCGCGAACATCGTCTCGTACAGGATGTCGCGCACGTCGCGGTCGGTACGTCCCTCGATCAAGTACTCGGTGTGCGCGACCTTGGCCATTTCCTTTAGGTAGGGGCCCACGACCCGGCCGCCGTCGGCGCAGATCCGGGCCATCATCTTGAGCTCCTCGTCGAGGACCATGTACAGCTCGTCGGTCTCCTTACGGTCGCCGAGGAACTCAAGGACGCCCTCAAGAGTGGGGCCGGACGACGGATAGCGGTAGGTGCCGCTGATGGGGTTCATCACCGCCGTGCCGCCCTGGAGGCTGACGTGCCGCTCGGGCGAGGCGCCGACCAGCGTGCGGGTGCCGGTGTGGATGAGGAACGTCCAATGGGCACCGAACTCGCGCTGCAGCAGCCGGCGAAACAGCGCGGGGGCGCTGCGCGGCCCGAAGTCCGTGATGTCGGCGACGAAGGTGCGCTTGATGACGAAGTTGGCGCCCTCGCCGGTGCCGATCATCTCCTTGACGATGCGGCGCACCACGTCCTCGTACGCCTCGTCGTCGATGTCGAAGTCGCCGTCGGCCAGCTGGGTCGGCACATCGGGGATGCGCTCCAGCGCCTCGCACAGCGTCAGCCGCTGCTGGCCGGTGACCGTCATCGCCACTAGCGGGGTGCCGTCGCTGAAGCAGGCGAAGCCGCGTTCGGTCAGCTGCCGGTAGGGCACGACGACGAGAACCTCGTGGTGCGCTCCGGCGCCGTCCTGCGCCCTCTCGGGCAGCGGGATGTCGGCCAGCGTGGCAGGCAGGGACACCTCGCCCGTGAGCACCTCCACGGCCTTGGGGCCCTCCGCGGCGTGCCGGTGCAGCAGTGCGTACGGCTGTCCGGTCGCGCTCAGCACGCGTGCGAGCAGGTCGGACGTCATGCGAACACCTCCTTGGCAGTGACGACGCGGGCGCAGCGCTCAGCGGCGTAGGTGAGCGCCGAGCGGTGGTAGTCCGGCGAGAAGTCGGCGGTGGCGTCCGCGACGAAGAACGGCTGGATGTCGTGGGTGAAGGCCTCGACGGCGCTGGCCAGGACGCCGACGTGGGCGTACACCCCGCACAGGATCAGCTGGTCGCGGCCCGCAGCGCGCATCCGCTGGAGCAGGTCGGTCTTGAAGAAGGCGCTGTAGCGCCACTTGGTGAGCTGCCAGTCGTGGGAGGCCGGCGCGAGGGGGCCCACCACCTGGCGGTCCTCGGGCGCGGCCCGCATGCCCGGCCCCCAGAAGTCCTTGAGCAGACCGCGCTGTTCGTCGCTCATACCGCCGGGCTGAGCCGTGTAGGCGACAGGGACGCCGAGCCTGGCACACCGCTCACGCAGCTGTGCCGCGTTGCGGATCAATTCGTGGCGCAGGGGGCCGGGAAACGGCTTGAGGAAGTACCGCTGCATGTCATGGACGAGGAGAACAGACTGGTCGGCCTCCAGCTTCCAGGACACGACAGCCGGCGGCAGGTCGCCCTGGGCGGGCAACGGGTACGCGGGGATGGGAGGAATGCCGGTCATGGCTTGAGTTCCTGTTCCTGTTCCGGCTCGGTTTCCTGCTTCGGTGTGTGCGGGTGTGCGGGTGTGCGGGTGTGCGGGCTCAGGCGGTCCAGGCCGAGACCACGGACACGGCCTGTGCCGGGGTGAGCCGGGGGTCGCAGAACGAGGTGTAGCGCTCGCCCACAGAAGCGAGGTCGGCCTCGGTGGTGGCGCACTCGGTGACGTCGTTGGGCGTCGTCTCCAGATGCAGACCGCCCGGGACACCGCCCGCCTCGCGCACGGCCGTGACGAAGCGGGAGACCTCGAGCGCGACGGTCTCCACAAGCCGCGTCTTGTGGCCACTGGGCGCGGTGACGGTGTTGCCATGCACGGGGTCGCAGAGCCAGATGGCGCGGTGGCCCGCCTTGCGCGCCGCCTCGACAAGACGCGGCAGCCGGTCGGCAACGTTGTCGGCGCCCATCCGCGCGATCAAGGTGAGCTTGCCCGGGTTGCGCCACGCGTCGAGCCGCTCACACAGGGCCACCAGCTCGTCGGGCTCCATCGTGGGCCCGACCTTGCACGCCACCGGGTTGGCCACCTGCACGAGCATGGCGACATGAGCTCCGTCGACCTGGCGGGTACGCTCGCCGATCCACGGCCAGTGCGTCGAGCCGAGGAAGAGCCGCCCCTGCTCGTCGGTACGGAGCATGGGCAGCTCATAGTCCAGGAGCAGCATCTCGTGACTCGTCCACACCTGCGGGCCCACGGCGTGCCGGCCCGCGGCACGCTCACGCCAGCCCAGGTGGGCGACCACGTCACTGGCGGCCATGTAGCAGGTGAGGATGCGCAAGGGGTCGCACCGGCGGCTCTCGGTATCCACCTCCGAGGCGTTGACCATATGCCCCCGGAACACAGGCAGTTCAACGCCATCGACGACCTCAGTGAGGCGGGAGCGGGGCTTGGCGAACTGTCCCGCGATACGCCCCACGCGCAGCACGGGCTTGCCAGTGATCAGGCCAAGGGTGCCAGCAAGCAGGTCGAGCACCGCCACCTTGCGGGCGACCTGCTCGGGCCCGCACTCCTCCGGATCCTCGGCGCAGTCACCCGACTGCACCACCATGGCCTTGCCCGCGGCCACGGCACCGAGCAGCGTCCGCAAGGCGGCCACATCGTCGGGCTCTGCGAGCGCGGGGCGCGTGGCCAGCGCCTCACGCACCCTGCCAAGCTGGAACCGGTCGTTCCACTCGGGCTGCTGGAGCGCCCCGCGGACACTGATGTCCCGGATGACGTCCTTCACGGCGTCCTTCATCCCCTACTCCGATCCGGCAGTGAGGTCGGTCGTGCCTGAGGCGCCGTCAGGTCGGGATTCCCGTGCGCTTGATCTCAGGGACAGGAATACCCAGGGCTCGCAACTGCTGGAACGGATTCATGAACTCGCGCTGCCGCTTGATCTTTCCGTTCTCGAACTCGAACGAATGCAGGAAGTGGTTCTCGTAGTAGCCCTCGGGGTAGTCCCCGAAGCGGATCTTCCCGCGGCCGTCACACTCGACCCAGAAGTGGTTCGGATCGTCCGTCTCGAAGATCCGGATGTTGTACCACTCCCAGTCCGGGAAACACTTCAGGGACCAGACGGCGTGCTCACCAAGGCGGTCCCGGCCGTGCGTGGCAACGGGTTCGCCGGTGTCGGTGGTCCACAGACCACCGACACCGTCCTCGGTGAACATCTCGTGCCGGCGCAGCCGGTCCTGCCCCAAGGTGTGCATGTACCGGTCGACGACGGCGCGGTTACGACGCCGCACTTCGGCGTCGCCGGTGAATGCCTGGTTGTTCACGGATTCGGACACAATGACCCCTGTGAATATGCGTGCCGTGTGTCTACACGAAATGAAATGAGCGGCAGAATTCTTTTCCTGCACAGGAAAGAACACGGCGCTGGATCAGCGGACCGGCCGCCTCGCCCATCCTCACGCCGACGCGCACCTGATCCTCCCGTTCTCAACAGGTCGGTGGAGTGTCAACGAGCGTGAGTGAGCACATGCCGGGCGTGGCTTCCGGCGCTCACGGCACGGTGGATCTCGGGGGCCGCCATCGACCGGTTGAGCGTGATGTAGTGCAGGCCCGGCGCACCTTCGGCGAGCAGCCGTTCGGCCATGACGGTGGCGTACTCGACACCGATGCGGTACCCCTGCGGCGGGTCCCCGCGCGCGGCCTCGAGACGGTGTGCCAGTTCCTCGGGAAAGGCGGCACCGCTGACCTCGGCGAAGCGGCCGATCTGGCGTGCGTCGGTAGCCGGCATGATCTCCGGGATGATCGGAATGTCACACCCCGCAGCGGCCACCCGGTCACGCAGCCGCAGGTAGTCCTCCACATGGAAGAACATCTGGGTGAAGGCGTAGTCAGCACCCCTTCGGCACTTGGCGACGAAGTGCCTGACGTCGCTGTCCCAGTCGGGCGAGCGCGGATGACACTCGCACAACGCCGCGACACCGATACTGAAATCCCCCAGTTCCCGCACAAGAGAGACCAGCTCATGGGCGTATTGGAAACCATCGGGATGCGCAACCCAGGGCCCGTTCGGGTCACCGGGTGGGTCCCCGCGCAGGACAAGAACATCGCGTACACCAGCGTCGGCATACCGGCCGATAATGTGACGCAGCTCGGCCACCGAATGACCGACCGCGGTCAGATGAGCAACAGGCCGCAACGTCGTCTCCGCCACGATCCGCTTGGTCACCTCGACCGTACGCTCCCGTGAAGAACCCCCCGCACCATAAGTGACAGAAACAAAATCCGGTGCGAGCCGCTCCACCTGACGAATCGCCTGCCACAGACTGCGCATACCCGCATCCGTCTTCGCCGGGAAAAACTCGAAGGAAAACGATGGAGCCGCCCGGGCAGGCACCTCACGCAACGTCGTTGTCATGACCAGCCTCCAGCCTCGCTGTGTGCGGCACCGAACAGCAAGCACGCCCGGCCCGCCTGGTGCACACAAGCGCTCCTTCAAACACGGGCCCCCACAGTGCAGCCCCCCTCACAGTGCAGCCCCCCTCACAGTGCAGCCCCCCGCACGAGCCTCACTCGTGGCACACCAGAATCAGCCTGGAGAACCGCGGAGGGCACCCGCGACATCCTGGGCCTGTGGGTCGGGGACGGTGGCGAAGGCGCCAAATACTGGCTCCAGGTTCTCACCGAAAAGCTGGCCCTCCAGGCCTTCGACAGCGCCTTCGACGGCCGCTTCACCGCAGCCCGGCAGTAACAATCAACCCACGATTTACACCACTCACTGGACACACCCGGCACCCCGTTGCGTGAGCACTGCGTGAGCGGACCGGTTGACACTAGCTAGTCCTCCACGACCAGCGCCGGGGTCTCCTTGGTCAGGATCTCGCCGCGGAAGAAGGCCGGGCTGCGGCGCTGCATCATCAGCATGATGACGACGCCCAGGAGCAGGATGCCGACGCCGATGACGAAGACCGAGCCGACGCCGAAGACGGCGGAGCCGCTGCCGTAGGCCGGGTTCCACATGTCGATGAGGGTCTTGCAGAAGACCGCCGTGAGCAGCGCACCGCCCAGGACCGGGAAGAGACCCTTGAAGACGAAGTTGCGCGGCGAGCGCAGCAGGTCCCCGCGGAAGTACCAGGCACAGGCGAAGGCCGTCAGCGCGTAGTAGAAGCAGATCATGAGGCCGAGCGCGTAGATCGTGTCGACGAGGACGTGCTCGCTCACCAGCGACATGACCGCGTAGAAGACACCGGTCGCCACGCCCGCGGTGACCGTGGCGCGGCCGGGCGTCTTGAAGCGCGGGTGGACGCGGGCGTACGAGACGGGCAGGGCCTCGTATGTCGACATGGCGAGGACCGTGCGGGCGACCGGGATGAACGTGGTCTGGAGGCTGGCCGCCGCCGAGGCGAGGACCGCGACGAAGAGCGCGATGCCGAGGACGTTGCCCATGACGGGGCCGGCGAGGGCCGCGAAGACGTTGTCGGAGGTCTCCGGGTTGGCCAGGCCGAGGCCCTTCGCGCCGGAGCCGACGGCCATCTGCGCAGCGACGGCGGTGGCGAGGTAGGAGCCGACGAGGACGACCATGGCGATGAGTGCGGCGCGTCCGGGGGTCTTCTCGCTGCCGATCGTCTCCTCATTGGTGGTGAGACAGGTGTCCCAGCCCCAGTACATGAAGATCGAGAGGGAGAGACCCGCCGTGAAGGAGGCGAAGGACTTCACCGCGAAGGGGTTCAGCCACTGCCAGGAGAAGTGGACGGACGTGGCGAAGTCGCCCGAGTGCGCCTTCTGGGCCGCCATCGCGACGAAGACCGCGAGCACCACCAGTTGGAGTCCCACCAGCGCGTACTGCACGCCCTTCGTGGCGGTCATGCCGCGGTAGCTGATCGCCGTGGCGGCGGCGATGAAGGTGAGGCAGGTGAGGATGTGCACGGCCTTGTTGTGGTCGAGGGCGGCCACACTGTCGCTGCCGGTGACCTGTCCCGCGAGCAGCCAGAAGAACGACGTGGCGACGCCCGCCAGGTTCGACAGCACGATGATCGTGGCGATCACCAGGCCCCAGCCGCACATCCAGCCGAGGCGCGGGCCGAACGCCTTCACGGTCCAGGTGAAGGAGGTGCCGCAGTCCGGCACCGCCTTGTTCAGCTCGCGGTACGCGAAGGCGACCAGCAGCATCGGCAGGAACCCGGCGAGGAACACGGCGGGCATCTGGAGGCCCACCTCGCCCGCAGTGGAGCCCAGCGTGGAGGTCAGGCAGTAGACCGGGGCGACCGTGGAGACGCCGATGACGGCACTGCCCAGCAGGCCGACGGAGTTGCCGCCGAGGCCCTTGCCCCGCACACCGTTACCGCCCCCGTCGGGGGCGGTAGTTTCGCCGGCCTGGGGCCGCGCTGCCACCTGAGTCATGCGCAAGAGGCTAAATGCTGCGATTTCCACATATGGAGGAATTTCCTGCGCTTACCCAGACCTTCCAATTCATGGATGACACCTGGGTTTTGCCAGGGATTCCGTTGATATTCCGCGACCGCGAGCATACATCTAAAGAACTTTCAGGGGTTGTCTGGTATGCGGGAACCGCAGCGCCGCCCGTTTTGTCCTGATCTTGAAAATTCCGTGTGATGTACACCGCCTTCGTCGCGCCGCCGTCGTCACACCGCCCCCGACGCCCGTCACCCCAACCAGACGACCGCCGCCGGCCCGCAGCCACCGGGCGACGCGGAAGGCGCGGACGACGTCGACCGACCAGGCGTAGTCGATGAGGCCGTCGCTGTCGTTGGCGAGGGCGATGCCCTCCTCCCCGTCGTCGAAGGGGACACGGACGGCCGCTCGCCGCCCGCGACGACCCGCGTCCCCCTCCTTGCGTCCGAGTTCGACGTACGACTCCAGGAGAACCTCGTGCCGATAGCCGAGCCGGCGATGGGCGTCCCGTGAGAGGCTCGGCAGCTCGTGGTCCGCCGCGTCGAGCAGTTGGGCCTGGAGATCGAGGTGTTGGGCTTCATCGGTCATTCCCCACGCGCCTTCGAACCGCGCAAGTGCGCGGCTCCCGGTGATATGGCTGGGTCACCATCGTCAGCGAGCTGGTCCGTCCACGCAGACGGCGGAGGCCTTGCCCTACGTGCCGACGCGGATCCCGTCGGCCGCGTCGTCCGATATCGCCTTCGAGGCTGGGCCGATTCTGGTTGCGTGAGCGATGCGTGAGCGGACGGCACAGCACTCGATGGATCGGGTGTCATGCCGCTGAGGGCCGACAGGTCCCTGACCAGGCATGACCGGATCGAACGTGATCGCAAAACATCGCCTGGCACGATCTTTCAGGCGCGCGTGATGCGTAGGCCTCGGGTTCGAATCCCCAAGGTGGCTCCACTGAAAACCCCACGTCAGATGGTCCTGACGTGGGGCTTTCTGTTGAGCAGTGAGGGTGCGGCGAGTGCTGGGAGCGGGTTGCGCCCCGGCGTCGGTGTGCGGTTCGTCAGCGCTGTTGCGACGCCATGCGCTGCCGCACGGCCTCGTAGGTGAAGAGGGCGGCCGAGACCGCGACGTTCAGTGAGTCCACCTGGCCGAACATCGGGATCTTCGCCTTGGTGTGGCTGCCCTCGAGCCACCGGTCCGACAGCCCGTACTTCTCGCTGCCGACGAGGATGGCCGTGGGCCCGGTCATGTCGAGGTCCGCCATCAGGACGTCCGTGTCCGGGGTGGTGGCCACGACGTTGACCGAGTGTTCGGCCAGCCAGTTCATGACCTCTTCGGAGCCGGCCGAGGCGATCGGGACGGCGAACACCGTGCCCTTGCTGGCCCGGATCACGTTGGGGTTTCCCCAGTCGGTCACGGGATTGGCCGAGATGACGGCGGTCACGCCGGCCGCGTCCGCGGTGCGGAGCATCGAGCCCAGGTTGCCGGGCTTCTCCACGCTCTCGCAGACGAGGAAGAGGGCCCGGTCGTCGACCTTGAGACGGGAGAGGTCGGTCTCGATGTCCGGTACCACGGCGAGCCAGCCGTCCGGGCCCTCGCGGTAGGCGGCCTTGTCGAAGGCCTGCCGGCTGAGGCTGTAGAGGGCGGCTCCCTGTTCGGCGGCACGGGCCAGGACGTTCCTCGGGTCCGACCCGCCGGTCAGCGCGGGGCAGAAATACAACTCGCGGGGACGAACGCCGGCCCGCAGGGCGAGGTCCAGTTCCTCGTACCCCTCCACGAGTGTCACTCCGGAATTCTGCCTGTGCCGTCGACGGCGGAGGGCGGCGAGTTCCTTCACATGGGGGTTGCTCGGGCTGGAGATTTCCCTGTGTGAACCAGCCGGCGGGATGGAGGGCATCGGCGATGGGAATCACGGTGCCTTTCGGGCTCCGATCCTCCGTCCCCTTTCTCTTGTGCACTGCGCGCGGTCGTGGCCAGCGTACCGCTGCCGGGCTTGAGCTCTCCCGTCGGCAGTTTCCGGCCCCTTCCCCGCCACCGGACTGCCGGCCGAGGGAACAGACCGTCCCGTACCCGCCCTCACTTCGCGTCCGCGTAACACTCCACCACTGCCGTCGTGAACGGAATCCGCACCGGTGTCTCACCGAACGTCAGCCGCATCGCCAGGTCCGAGGCCTCCTGGATCGCCGTGACCACCGTGTCCGCCTCCTCGGCCGGGCAGTGCACGATCACCTCGTCGTGCTGGAAGAAGACCAGCTCGGCGGCGAGGCCCGCGCAGGCCCGGCGGAGGGCGGCAAGCAGCAGCAGGGCCCAGTCGGCGGCGCTTCCCTGCACGACGAAGTTGCGCGTGAAGCGGCCGCGGGCGCGGGAGTTGGTGGAGGCGTACCCCGGTATCCACTGCTGTGGTTCCCCGGACGACTCCGGCGGGCTCTCCTCCTGCGGGATGCCCGCCTCCTCCGCCGCGTCCTCGGACGCCCCGGCCGCCGGCGGGGACGTACGCCCGAGCCAGGTCCGTACGAGTCGGCCCTCCTCGCCCGCGCGGGCCGCCTCGTCGACGTACGCGATCGCCCTGGGAAAGCGGCGGCGCAACGCGGCGAGGTTCTTCAGGCCGTCGCCGGAGGTCTGACCGTAGATCGCGCCGAGCACGGCGAGCTTGGCCTGGGCGCGGTCGCCGGAGAACGCGCGGTCCGACACCGACTGGTAGAGGTCGGCCGTACGGCCCGCGACATCCATGAACGCCGGGTCGCGCGAGATCGCGGCGAGGACACGCGGTTCCATCTGGGCCGCGTCGGCCACGACCAGCCGCCAGCCGGGGGTGGCGACCACGGCCCGCCGGATGACCTTGGGGATCTGCAGGGCGCCGCCGCCGTTGGTGACCCAGCGGCCGGTGACCGTACCGCCCGGCAGGTACTCGGGGCGGAAGCGGCCGTCGCGCACCCAGTCCTGAAGCCAGGACCAGCCGTGGGCGACCCAGATGCGATACAGCTTCTTGTACTCCAGCAGGGGCTTCACGGCGGGGTGGTCGATGGACTCGATCTCCCAGCGGCGGGTGGAGCGCACCCGGATCCCGGCCTGCGCGAACGCCTTGACGACGTCGGCGGGCAGGTCGGGGCGGACGCGGCGGCCGAAGGCGGCCGACACCTCGTCGGCCAGCTCGGCCAGGTGCCGGGGCTCACCCCCGCCCGCGTACCGCTCGCCGAGCAGGTCGTGCAGCACCTCGCGGTGGACGTCCGCGCTCCACGGCAGCCCGGACCGGTTCATCTCCGAGGCCACGAGCATGCCGGCCGACTCGGCGGCTGTGAGCAGCCGCATATGGCCCGGCTGCGCAGTGGTGTCATGCCGGCGCTGCTGATCCGCGTACACCGCGACGAGGTCCTCGAGGGGTACGTGGACGGGGGAGGGCTCGAAGAGGGAGGACTGCGCGCCGGGTTCGGCGGAGCGCGTCGGGGGATCCGGTGGAACGGGGCCGCCGCGGAGCCGGGCCAGCGCGGCGGCGGCCGACCGGGGCTCACCGAGGCGTCCCTCGTGGCCGAGGAGGAGGGTCTCGGCGGCCTCGACGTCGTAGCACCGGTCGACGCGCACCCCCGCGGCGAGCAGACGGTGGTGGACATCGGCGGTGGACCGCCACACCCACCGGGCGACCTCGGGCCGTGACCGCACCGCCCCGACGAGATCCCTCTCCCTGACCACGGGCCCCGCGAGCAGCCCGTCCGGGCCGAGGGCGGCGACCTCCGCGCCACCGTCCTCGGCCGGAGCGAGAGCCCAGCGTCCGGTCATGCCGCGAGTGTGGCAGGAGGGTCTGACAACGGGCCGGGACGTGCTGCCCGACCCGGCTCAGCCCTCCTGTTCGCGGGCCTCGAGGAACTGGGCCAGCATCTTCGTGACGTACTCCTCGGTCGTCGTCTTGGCGATACCGAGGTCAGTCAGCAGGCCCTCGCCGTTCTCCAGCTCGAGGAGCGCGAGCAGGATGTGCTCGGTGCCGATGTAGTTGTGGCCCAGGCGGAGGGCCTCCCTGAAGGTGAGCTCGAGGACCTTCCTCGTGGCGGGGGCGTACGGGACGAGCTCCGGGACGTCCTCGCTGCGGGGCGGGAGCGCCGCGGACGCCGCCTCCAGCACGGCGTCGAGCGAGACGCCCTGCACGGTGATCGCCTTGGCCGCGAACCCCTCCGGCTCGGCAAGCAGCCCGAGGACGAGGTGTGCGGGGAGGGTCTCGGTGTTGCCCGCGGCCATCGCGCCGTTGTGCGCGGCCATGACCACGTTCCGCGCGCGAGGGGTGTAGCGGCTGAACCCCTGGCTGGGATCGAGGTCCGCGGACTCCTTGGGCACGAAGCGTTTCTGGGCCGCCTGCCGGGTCACCCCCATGCTCTTGCCGATGTCGGTCCAGGACGCGCCCGAGCGCCGGGCCTGGTCCACGAAGTGTCCGATCAGATGGTCGGCCACGTCGCCGAGGTGCTCCGCGGCCAGCACCGCGTCCTGGAGCTGGTCGAGTGCGTCGGTGTGCACCTTCTTGATGGCCTCGATGAGGTCGTCGAGTCGCAGATTCACTGTGGTGTGCGGCTTCTCCGTCATGTGTCAACCGTAGGTTGCCACCCCGTCATCGTCAACCCAAAGTTGACAGTCGGGGCATGCGTGTTCCCGTGTCACGATCGGACGTGTGAGTACGACGACCACGGTGGACCGCGCCTTCCGGGCCGCCCTCTACGACAACACGGACACGGCCCTCGACACCGGCGCATCGCTGCTCGCCGCCGATCCCTCGGCCGACGCCGAACTCGGCCGGCGTGGCGAGCAGTTCGTCGCCACGGCCTGGCAGCGCGGCTGGCAGCCCGCCGACGTCGTACGCATCGTGCGCCGCGAGCTGGACGACCTGCATGTCCGCCTCGCGTCGGCGCTGATCCGCCAGGAGACGGGGCAGCGGCCGTCCCCCGGTCCGCGCTGGGCCGCCCAGCTCCAGGGCCTCGACGCCGGACCCCCGCACGCCGGCGACCGCTTCGCCCACGCCACCGCCGTCCTGGAGCTGTACCGCCTGCTCCTGCGCCTTCCCGCCCTCGAACCCCTCGACGCGCCCGGGCGGTCCGCCACCCCCCGGCAGCCGCAGTCCCGCATGCTCACCCGCATCCGTGCCCTGCTCGCCAAGGCGGAGGCGACCGGGTATCCCGAGGAGGCCGAGGCGCTCAGCGCCAAGGCGCAGGAACTGATGGCCCGGCACAGCATCGACGAGGCGCTGCTCGCGGCCCGGACGGACGCCGAGGACACGCCCGGCGCCTGCCGTATCGGCGTCGACCCGCCGTACGAGACGGTCAAGGCCGTACTCCTGGACGCGGTGGCGGCCGCGAACCGCTGCCGGGCCGTGTGGCACGAGGCGCTCGGCTTCTCCACGGTGGTCGGCTTCGAACCCGATCTGGAGGCCGTCGAACTGCTCTACACCTCGCTGCTCGTGCAGGCCACCGCCGCGATGACGACGGCGGAGGCGGCGCAGCGGAAGGGCGGCCGGAAACGTACGAAGACCTTCCGGCAGTCGTTCCTGGCCGCGTACGCCCATCGCATCGGGGACCGGCTCCAGGCCGCCGCCGAGGGGCAGACGGCCGGGAACGAGGGGGAACTGCTGCCGGTGCTCGCGGCCCGGGACGTGGCCGTCGCGGAGCGGACGGAGCTGCTGTTCCCGGCCACGGTCACCACCCGGCTGCGCGGGGTCAGCGACGCGGCCGGATGGGAGCAGGGGGCCGCGGCCGCCGACCGGGCCCAGGTCGCCGGACGGCAGCGGCTCCCCTGACCGCGCGGGTCAGTCGCCGGCGACCTGGATCGGGCTCACCGACGCGTCGGGGGTGCGTGTGTCCTTGAGCGTCACATCGCCGTACGACCAGGGGTAGCTCCGGGCGTCGCCGGCGCCCGGGACGGTGATCTTCAGGGTCTTCACCGGGGCACTGAGCGAGCCGCCGGCCTTCCCCCGGACATACGTGATGGTGAAGGTCGCCGTCTCGCCCTTCTGCAGCGTCACCTTCTGCGGCGTCGTGCCCTTCTCGTCCGCGACGGCCCACGAGGCCTTGCCGTCGTTCAGCTCGATGCCGGGGAAGCCCTCGAAGGTGCACTCCTTGGTGTTGTCGTTCGTGAGGGTGACCGGGATGTTGCCCGTGTCGCCTGCGGTGGTGGCCGCGTTGCCGGGGCCCACCTCGACGGCGATCGGGCATTCGGGGTCCTTCTTGGCGTCGTCGCCGCTCTTGCCGGCGCAGGCGGTCAGGGTCAGGGCCGCGGCCAGGGCGGTGACGGCAAGGGGGACACGGAGCGTACGCATGAGGGTCCTCTGGAGTCGTGACTGTCTTCCTGGATCATCACGCAGGCGGACAGCCATGCATGGCGCGCCCCCTGAGTACCGCGTGCGCCGTCGGCCAGTAGTGTTGAGATTTGTCCTGTATATCCCCGTACGCTAACGGAATGAGCTGGGTGCCGGCGCTGAAGGAGGCCGCGCTCTCGGGGCTGAGGATCGAGCGGAAGCGACTCGATCCGCTGGTCGCGGTGCGGGGTGCGGCAGGGCTCGCGCTGGTGATCGCGGCGAGCCTGTGGCTGTTCGGGCCCGCGGTGGCGGCCAGCTCGGCTTTCGGCGCGTTCCAGGCGGCGATCGCGACCTTCCAGCGCAGCTGGCGCCCGCGCCCCGAACTGGCCCTCGTCTCCGGCTTGAGTCTCGCCGTCTCCACCTTCCTCGGCTACCTCACCGTCTCCCGGCTGCCGCTGTTCCTGGCGCTGCTCGTCGTCTGGACCTTCGTGGCCGGGCTGTTCTGGGCCGCGGGCCCGACGGCAGGTCTGATCGCCTCCTCGAACGTCGCGATCATGATGGTGACGGTCACCCTGCCGACGTCCGTTGCGCAGGCCGCGGGGCATGCCGGGACGATGATCGTCGGCGGCCTGGTGCAGGCGGCACTGGTGGTGCTGTTCCCGGGGCGACGCTGGGGCGCCCACCGCGACGCGCTCGCCGACGCGCTGGCCGCCGAGGCCGACTACGCGCGCAGGCTGCGCCAGGACCCGGTCGCGCTCTTCGACCCGCTGCCGCTGATGGAGGCCCGTGACGCGGCCGCCGTCACCCCGCGCCAGGCCCGCCGCCGCCCCGCGCAGCTCCATGGCGCCCGTGGTTTCGCGGAGCGCGTCCGCCCGGTCCTCGCCTCGCTCGCCGACCCGGCCGTCGGCGCCCCGCACGAGGGCCGTGCGCGGGAGCGCGTGCGCGAACTGCTCGGCGCCGCCGCCGATATCCTCGACGCCGGGGCGCACGCCATCCGCCACGGCACGCCGCTCGAACTGCCGCCGCACGCGGTGGCCGCCCTCAGGACCCCGGACACGGAAGCGATCCTCACGGGTCCGGTGTACCGGGCGGCGGAGCGGCTGCGGACCCTGCTCCAGGACGTGCTGGAGCAGGCCGGGGGCACCCGGCAGGACGAGATGGCCGTCGGCGGGGGCGCCCCGCCCCCATACCGCGTGCGCCCCGGTCCCCTCCGCATGGTCCCCGCCATCCTGCGCACCCTGCGCGGGGAACTGCACCCAGGCTCCCCGATCGCCCGCCACGCGGCCCGCGTCTCGACGGTCGCCGCCGCGGGGTACGTCCTCGGCGACCTGCTGCCCCTCGGCCATGGCTACTGGGCACCGCTGACCGCCGTCATGGTGATGCGCCCCGACTTCTCCCAGACCTACAGCCGCGCCGTGGGCCGGTTCTGCGGCACTCTCGTCGGCGTGGTCCTCGCCACCGTCGTCGTCCGGCTTGGGCCCGCGGAGCCAGTCCACATGGGTGCCCTCGCCGTGCTCGCTGCCGCGCTGATGTACCTGGTCCGGCTCACCGGGCAGATCGCGACCCAGGCCTGTATCGCCGCGTACGTCGTCTTCCTGCTCGGCATGGCCGGCGAGCAGGTGGCCCAGACCGTGCACGAACGCGTCCTGCTCACCCTGGTCGGCGGCCTGCTCGCCATGCTGGCGTACGCGGTCTACCCGGCCTGGGAAACCCCGCGGCTCCCGGGCCGCCTGGCCGACTGGCTGACCGCACAGGGCCGGTACGCCGCCGCCGTTATCCGCCACTACGCCGAACCCGTCGGCAAGAGCGCCCCCGACGTCCGCGAGGCTCTCCTCGGCTCGCGCACCGCCCGCGCCGCCTGGCACACGGCCGTGGACCGGGCCCGCGGAGAGCCGGTGCGCCACCGGGGCCTGTCCCGGACCGCTGCCGACAAGGCCGAGGACGCACTCGCCGAGACGGGCCGCGTCGCCATGCTGCTGGAGGCCCACCTCCCGGAGCGCGGCGCGGCCTCTGTCCCGGCCGCCGCCCGCTTCGCGGACGCCCTGTGCTCAGCGACGGAACAGGGCGCCAAGGCCGTACGGGAGGGCCGCCCGCCGTCGTGGGACGCCGTGCGGGAGGTGCTTCGGGCGTGGGACGCGGAGAAGGGCGCAGGGGGTGAGGATGCCTGCGACGCGCTCGTCCACCGGGGCGCGGGACTGATCCTGCGGTCCCTGGACGACCTCACCGAGGCCCTTGCCCCGGCCGTACCTCCCAAGGCCATGGGCGGGAACACGCGGAAGTCCGCGCCCACCGTACGACCCGCAGACGCCGACGGGCCGTGGAACCCCGGGGATTCCACGGCCCGCTGAGCGCGATCAGGAACCGAGGCCAGCCGTCGGCAGACCGCTGGGCAGTTGGCCGCCCTCGGACTTCGTGTACGTCTCCGCGCCGACGCCGCCCTCCCACGTCACCTTCATGCTCGTGGAGTCCACGGAGTCGACCATGCCGATGCCGCGGTCCTTGCTGCCGTCCGTGCACTTGAGGCGGATCATCTGCATGCCTGACTCCTCGCCGGCGGTCCCGCTGCACACCGCGCCGCCCGTCGCGAAGAGCGCGGCCTGCTTGCCGGTGATCACCAGTGCCACGGCCTTGCCGCCGGTCGTGGCCAGCCAACTCCCCTCCAGCTTCCCGGATTTGGCGTCGGGGGTGCCGGAGTCGCCACCGGTGTCCGCCGTGGCCGTGGCTGTGGCCGTGGACGTGCTCGGCGTCGAGGTCGCGCCGTCCCCGGAGTCGCTGCTGCAACCGGCCAGCAGGAGCGCGGTCGAAACACCCGCGACCGCGACCGCGAGCGCGATGCGAGCCTGCCGGCGCATGACATGGGTCGCCGAAGTCACTGAAGTCTCCCCAGGGTGCCGATGGCGTCGTCGGGACGATCGCAGCAAGCTACCAGGAGGACGTGCGACGCCGGGCGGTGTCCGGCGTACGCGTGCTCGGCGGCAGATGTCCGGACTTTTGCGTGCGGTCGGCCTGACGTGAGGGTTCTCGCGGATGAGCCCCGGCGGATACCGCGGGTGAGATGGGCCGACGCCGACTCCGGCAACCTCGGGCGCAGAGCCGACGCGTGGAGAGTGGAACAGGAAGGACGCCGTACGCGTCTCTTCTTGGTGCACGAAGGATTCGACCCGGACGGCCCGGCACAGGTGAGGGCGCGGAAGATCACGGGCGGGGGCTGGAGGTCGCAGGCGAGGCAAGCCCCGGAGCAGAGTCGAGTGACGGACCGTAGTCGGACGACTGCCCCGTGGTAGTCAACGGACTGCAAAAGCTGTAATCGCGGGAACACCCCGCGTGCACGTGCATCTGCGCGCGCATCTGCACGTGAACGACGTTATGATCCGGGGCAGTTGACCGTTGCATCAATGGCCACACCAGCCACTGCACCATCGGGGGAGCGACCTGTGGACCACGACGTGTACGACGTGTACAACGGCATGGCTGCGACCGAACTGCACGGGGTGGCCTGGCAGAAGAGCCGGCACAGCAACTCCCAGGGGGCGTGCGTGGAGTTCGCCCGGCTGCCCGGGGGCGACGTGGCGGTACGCAATTCCCGCTTCCCCGACGGACCCGCTCTGGTCTACACCCGTGCGGAGATAGAAGCGATGTTGCTGGGCATCAAGGATGGCGAGTTCGACCACCTGATCGGGTGACATGCGGAGAACAGCGGCCTGAGAAAAAAACCGCGGATGTCACTCTGCGTATACCGGCGCGCACGGCAGCTGGAACAGCGCCCAGACCGCCTTGCCGGTCAGTGTGCCCGCCAGTGGGTGCCAGCCCCAGCTGTCGGCGAACGAGTCCACCAGAAACAGCCCGCGCCCCGACTCCGCCGAGAAGTCCTCCGAGTCGCCCGCGACCGGGCCCTCGAGACTGGGGTCGCGCACAGCGCACACCAGGCGCGCGGTCCAGCGCATCAGGTGCAGCCGGACCGGCGGATCCTGCTCGTCCGCGAGCGCGGTGGGGCAGGGCATCGCGTGGCGCAGCGCGTTGGTCACGAGTTCGGAGACCACGAGGCAGACGTCGTCGTTGCGGTCGCCCACATCCCACTGACCGAGCGTCATGCGGGTGAACTGCCGTGCCTCGCGCACCGCTTCGAGGCGGGAGGGTAGAGCGCAGGAGGCGGCGCTGGACACGGTCGCGAGGTCGAGCGGCGGAAGTCCCTGCCGTAAGGGCTCGAGCATGGTCGATCCATTCGTCCCCATGCGAGGCACTCCCGGGTGTTCGCGGTCGTGGCGATGCAGCGGTGGCGCAAGACCATGGTTTCGGATGCGCCAAGCAGATGCAAGGGCAGATGCACGTGCACGCGCCGGAATTGGTCCCTCCCGTGCCGCTTTCTGTTCGTTTCTTCTGTCACTTTCTTCTCTCTTGCGTGCCCTGCCCGACCCGTCCTTCTGGCTCAACTTGGCCGCTTTTCCTATCTGTAACCGGACGAGTACTGCTCGAAGTGTTTTAGTGGCAGACTGCGCGGGTCCGAAGACGTTGGGGAGGCTGACAGAAGTGGGCGCTGGGGACTCGAGTGGGTCGGTGGTGCGGCGCATTCTGCTGGGATCCCATCTCAGGCGCCTACGGGAGACGCGTGGCATCACCAGAGAGGCGGCCGGCTACTCGATCCGGGCTTCGGAGTCGAAGATCAGCCGCATGGAGTTGGGACGGGTTAGCTTCAAGACGCGCGATGTCGAGGACCTGCTGACGTTGTACGGAATCACCGACGAGGCCGAACGCACCTCCCTGCTCTCCCTCGTGAAGGAGGCCAACGTCGCCGGGTGGTGGCACAGCTACTCGGACGTCCTGCCGAGCTGGTTCCCGACGTACGTCGGCCTGGAGGGCGCGGCGCACCTCATCCGGTCCTACGAGGTCCAGTTCGTGCACGGCCTGCTGCAGACCGAGGCCTACGCGCACGCGGTCGTGTCCCGGGGCATGAAGGGTGCCGCCGCCGACATCGACCGCCGGGTGGCGCTGCGGCTGGAGCGACAGAAGTGCCTGGTCTCGGAGAACGCCACGGAGTTCCATGTGGTCCTCGACGAGGCCGCCCTGCGCCGCCCCTATGGCGACCGGGCGGTGATGCGCGGCCAGCTCCAGCACCTGATCGACGTCTCGGAGCGCCCGAACGTACGACTTCAGATCATGCCGTTCAGTTTCGGCGGGCACTCCGGCGAGAGCGGCTCCTTCACCATCCTGAGCTTCTCCGAGTCCGACCTGTCCGACGTGGTCTACCTGGAACAGCTCACGAGCGCGCTCTACCTGGACAAACGCGAGGACGTCAGCCAGTACGAGGCGGCGCTGAAGCAGCTGCAGCAGGACAGCCCCGGGTCGGCCGAGAGCCGCGATCTGCTGCGGGGGCTGCTCCAGCTTTCCTGAGGCTCTTCGGCGTCTTCGCGAAGGAGCCCGAGGCCTTCTCCAACTCGCCTTGTACGCAAGTACGATGACGTTCGATCAGGTCACGACGTGATCACGCGTACGTGAACGGGTGTCTGCTTCGGCTGCAAGGGATTGAGGGATCACATGTCGTCCTACTTCACCGATCTTGCTCAGCAGTACATCGGCGGCGAGTGGCGCACGGGCAAAGGCTCCTGGGACATCATCGACTTCAACCCGTACGACGGTGAGAAGCTGGCGTCGATCACGACAGCCACGGTCGACGAGGTCGACGAGGCCTACCGGGCCGCCGCGGCCGCCCAGAAGGAGTGGGCCGCCACCAACGCGTACACCCGTCGCGCCGTGTTCGAGAGGGCGCTCAGGATCGTCGAGGACCGCGAGGCCGAGATCACCGAGGTGATCATCGCCGAACTGGGCGGCACCCACCTGAAGGCCGCCTTCGAGCTGCACCTCGCCAAGGAGTTCCTGCGCGAGTCGATCCAGCTGGCGCTGCGCCCCGAGGGCAAGATCCTCCCGTCGCCGGTCGACGGCAAGGAGAACCGTCTCTACCGCGTGCCCGTCGGCGTCGTCGGCGTGATCAGCCCGTTCAACTTCCCCTTCCTGCTGTCGATCAAGTCTGTCGCCCCGGCGCTGGCGCTCGGCAACGCGGTGGTGCTCAAGCCGCACCAGAACACGCCGATCGCCGGCGGCACCCTGGTCGCGAAGATCTTCGAGGAGGCGGGGCTGCCGGGCGGCCTGCTGAACGTCCTGATCACGGACATAGCGGAGATCGGTGACGCGTTCCTGGAGCACCCGATTCCGAAGGTCATCTCCTTCACCGGCTCCGACAAGGTCGGCCGCCATGTCGCCACCGTCTGCGCCTCGCTCTTCAAGCGGTCCGTCCTCGAACTCGGCGGCAACAGCGCGCTGGTGGTGCTGGACGACGCGGACATCGACTACGCGGTCGACGCCGCCGTCTTCAGCCGGTACGTGCACCAGGGTCAGGTCTGCATGGCCGCCAACCGTGTCCTCGTGGACCGTTCGATCGCCGACGAGTTCACCGAGAAGTTCGTCGCCAAGGTGGAGTCGCTGAAGGTCGGCGACCCGCGCGACCCGCAGACGATCATCGGCCCGGTGATCAACTCCGCCCAGGCGACCGCGGTGTCCGGCGCGGTCGAGCAGGCGATCGCCGAGGGCGCGACGGCGCTGGTGCACGGCACCACCACCGACAACCTGGTCGCCCCGTCCATCCTGACGGACGTGCCCGCCGGCTCCGCCCTGCTCCAGCAGGAGGTCTTCGGCCCTGTCGCCTTCCTCATCCCGTTCGACGGCGAGGAGGAGGCCGTCCGGATCGTCAACGACACCCCGTACGGTCTCAGCGGCGCCGTTCACACCGGCGACATCGAGCGCGGCGTGGCCTTCGCCCAGCAGATCGACACGGGAATGTTCCACGTGAACGACGGCACGGTCCACGACGAGCCGCTGGTCCCCTTCGGCGGCGAGAAGCACTCGGGCATCGGCCGCCTGAACGGCGAGACGACGACCGAGGCGTTCACCACACAGAAGTGGATCTCGGTGCAGCACGGGCGGAGCCGCTTCCCGTTCTGAGGTGTGAGGTGTGAAGGTCGGGCCGGCTCAGACGCCGGCCCGACCCGCCCCCTTATCGCGCCCGCAGGTCAGCAACGTCTTGTGTGAGGCGGTCAGCGGTGGATGGCCGCTGCCTTTTCGGCGGGCAGTCGTAGACGCGGAGCAGGAGGCAGCTATTGCGGACAGAATCTGACCTCAATGCCCTCTAGTGTCGTCGGTGTCAGGTGCGAGAACCGATGAACCCGACGAAAGGCGGCCGGTCATGGTCACTCACGTGCGAGCCGAGACACAGGGCGACGAGCGTGGCGCACTGCTGGCGTTTCTGGAGGAGCAACGCGGCGGAATCCGGAGGGCGTTGCTCGGGCTGACCGAGGAGCAGGCCCGGACCCGCCCGAGCGCGAGCGAGTTGTCCCTCGGTGGGCTGGTCAAGCACGTTGCCGAGACCGAGCAGGGCTGGATCGCCCGGGCGAAGCAGGAGCCGCCGGCGGTCAAGCGCGACGAGTCGAACTGGCATGAGTGCTTCCAGCTCGGCGGCGACGAGTCCGTCGCCTCGCAACTGGCGTACTGGGAGAAGGTCGCTGCGGAGACGGAGGCGTACGTCCGGTCGGTGCCGAGCCTCGACGACACCTTCCCGCTGCCGAACGACCCCTGGTTCCCGCCCGCCGAGCGCGTCTCTGTGCGCTGGGTGTGTCTGCATCTGATCCGGGAGACCGCCCGGCACGCCGGCCACGCCGACATCATTCGCGAGTCGCTGGACGGGAAGACGGCGTTCGAGCTGGTGGCCATGGAGCGGGCGGACTGAGTCCGCGGAGGAGCCGACCGCCTGGACCCGGACTGTCCGACAGCCGGGTCCTGACCATCCGTGCGAGCGGAGGTTCGGGCGGCCGTGCCCCGGGGCTGTGCCGGCGGCACGGCGCGGTGGCGTCAGTGGTGGAAGCTCGTGGCCGCCGCCTTGTCCCGTGTCAACGTGTGCGGCTGCCGCCGCAGTTCGGGCAGTAGGAGGGTCAGGTTCTCGACGAGCAGATCGGCGAGGTCCGTCGAGAAGCCGTTGCGGCACACGATCCGCAGCACGGACAGATCCTGGCGGTTGGCCGGGAAGGTGTAGGCGGGTACCAGCGGGTCTTGGCGTTCCACGGGATTTCCGCTTGCACCTCACGTGGCGTGAGGCCTCAGCCTGGAGTGCGTACTCGGAAGGGAGCGGAAGTGAGTTACTCGGTGGGCCAGGTGGCCGGTTTCGCCGGCGTGACCGTGCGCACGCTGCACCACTACGACGAGATCGGCCTGCTCGTTCCGGGCGGGCGCAGCCACGCGGGCCACCGGCGTTACAACGACGCCGACCTCGACCGGCTGCAGCAGATCCTGTTCTACCGGGAGCTCGGCTTCCCGCTCGAAGAGGTCGCGGCACTGCTCGACGACCCGGGCACGGACCCCCGTGCGCACCTGCGCCGCCAGCACGAGCTGCTGACTGCCCGGATCGAGAAGTTGCAGAAGATGGCCGCGGCCGTGGAGCAGGCCATGGAGGCACGCAGGATGGGCATCAATCTCACGCCCGAGGAGAGGTTCGAGGTATTCGGGGACGACGACCCCGAGAAGTACGCCGAGGAGACCGAGCGGCGTTGGGGCGGCACGGAGGCCTACGCCGAGTCGCAGCGCCGCGCCGCCCGCTACACCAAGGAGGACTGGCAGCGGATGCAGGCCGAGACCGACGCCTGGAACGACCGCTACGCCGCAGCGGTTGCCGCCGGTGAGTCGCCGACCGGGGGCCTGGCCATGGACCTGGCCGAGGAGCACCGGCGGCACATGGGCAAGTGGTTCTTCGAGTGCCCGTACGCCATGCACCGGTGCATGGCGGAGATGTACGTCGCGGACGAGCGCTTCAAGGCTCACTACGACGCGCTGCGGCCGGGCTTCGCCGAGCACCTCAAGGAAGCGATCCTCACCAACGCCGCCCGCCACGAGGGATGACGGTAAGGGGCGCCGGTCACGAGCCGGCGCCCCTTACCGGTCGGGCTACTGCTGGACGACGACCACGGCCGTCCCGTACGCGCAGACCTCCGTGCCCACGTCCGCCGCCTCGGTGACATCGAAGCGGAACGCCAGCACCGCGTTGGCGCCACGCGCGCGTGCCTGCTCGATGAGCCGCTCCATGGCCTGGTTGCGGGTCTGCACCAGTGTCTTGGTGAGCCCCTTGAGTTCACCGCCGATCATCGACTTCAGCCCCGCGCCGATCTGGCTGCCCAGGTGCCGCGAGCGCACCGTCAGCCCGAAGACCTCGCCGATGACCTTTTCCACGCGGTAGCCGGGCATGTCGTTCGTCGTCACGACCAGCACGTCCGACTGGGGTCCCTGGCCGCCGCCGTATTCCTCGATGCTCATGGGCACAGACTGACACAGCCAGGACCCCGGGGTACCCCGTGGGGGCCCATGGAACCCGGGCGTGTACACCATCCGTTGATAGCTTTGTGCGGCAGAACCACGGAGGGCGAACCGCCGCCGTCCGTCCATACCCCCTCAGGAGCCCGGAACCGTGACGACGCTTGCCCTCGGCCCGAGCTGGCTGGATCCGAACTATCTCCTCGACAACTTCGGTATCTGGGGCCTGCTCCTCATCGTGTTCGCCGAGTCCGGTCTGCTCATCGGCTTCTTCCTGCCGGGCGACTCCCTGCTGTTCACCTGTGGACTGCTGATCACGTCGAACCAGTTGAAGTTCCCGCTGTGGGGGGCCGTCGCGTTGATCTGCGTCGCCGCGATCCTCGGCGACCAGGCCGGTTTCATGTTCGGCAAGAAGGTCGGTCCCTCGCTCTTCAACCGCCCCGACTCCCGCCTGTTCAAGCAGGAGAACGTCACCAAGGCGCACGAGTTCTTCGAGAAGTACGGCCCCAAGTCCCTGATCCTGGCCCGCTTCGTTCCCGTCGTGCGGACGTTCACGCCGATCATCGCGGGCGTCAGCGGCATGCGGTACCGCTCGTTCCTGGTCTTCAACGTCGTCGGCGGCACCTTGTGGGGCGCCGGAGTCACGCTGCTCGGCTCCTGGCTGGGCAACATCGACTTCGTCAAGAACAACATCGAGGCGATCCTCATCCTGATCGTCCTCATCTCGGTGGTCCCGATCGCCATCGAGTTCCTGCGGGCGCGCTCGAAGGCCGAGAAGAACCCCCCTCAGGCCGCGGAGCACCCGGTGGCCGCACCGACGCCGGAGGCCTGGCAGCAGCCGTCCCCGTGGCAGCAGCCGCAGGTCATGGACGACGCGACGACCCAGCTGCGCCCGGTGGGGCGGGCCCACCCGCAGCAGAACCACGGGTACGGCGGCCAGGGGCAGGCGTACGGCGGCCAGAACCAGGCCTACGGGGACCAGAACCAGGCCTACGGCGACCAGGGCCAGGGAGTCCACCCGCAGGCGCAGCAGCCCTACGACCCCCACCAGGCCTACGGCCACCAGCAGTACCCCCAGGGCTACCAGCAGCCTCACCAGCCCGAGCAGTCCCAGCAGCCGTACGGCTCGGACGAGGACTACCAGGGCTACGGCCAGCCGCAGTACCCCTACGGCTCCGACCAGGGCTACCGCGCCCCGTAGGCGCTCAGAACCCCCTGGTCCGCTTGGCGGCCCGCCGCCCCTCGGCGGAGCCGCCCGGCACCTTCAGGAACAGCCGCGAGATCTCCGAGCCCAGGTTCACGCCGATCGCGATGGCCATCGCGAGCGACGCGGCCTTGGCCAGGGACACCAGCCCCTTGTCGATGTTGTTCTGCGCCATCGACAGCAGGCCGAAGTACGTCGCCGAACCGGGCAGCAGCGGCCCGATCGCGGCCGTCGTGTACGGCAGCGCGGACGCGAAGCGGTAACGCGACAGCAGCTGCCCGAACAGGCCCACCAGGCCCGCCGCGACCGCCGTGGAGGCGACCGGCGAGATGGCGCCGGGGTAGTGCATGGCGCCGAACACGCTCCAGGCGACGCCTCCGTTCAGGGTCACCCACAGCACGGTGGAGCGTTCCTGCTGGAGCAGCACCGCGAAGGTCGCTGACAGGAGCATCGACGCGGCGATCTGCACGAGGGGCCGCTGGGTGGGGTTCAGGGCCGTGTCGGGGTTGAGCTGGGCGCCCAGCTTCACGCCGAAGTACAGGACCACCAGGACGCCGATGACGATGCCGACGAAGAAGTACATGACCTCCAGCAGGCGTGCCGCCGCGGTGATGTAGAAGCCGGTCAGCCCGTCCTGCACGCCCGCCACCAGTGCTCGTCCGGGCAGCAGCGCGAAGAGCCCACCGGTGATCACCGCGGACGCCCTCACGTCCACGTGAGCGACCGTGAGCGCGACGCCGATCGCGGCCGGCGGCATCGCGGCCGCCATGAACTGGTAGAACTCCGGAAGTCCGCGCCCGGCGCACAGCCACGCCAGCCGGTCGCCGAGCATCGCGCCGAGCGCGGCGGCGAAGAAGACGATGACGTCACCGCCGACGAGCACGGAGGCCGCGCCGGCGAGCAGCCCGCTCGCCGCGGTCAGGACCCAGCCGGAGTAGGGGTGCCGGTTTCGGCGTATCGCGGCGAGCCGCCGGTAGGCCTCCTCCAGGGAGACATGGGTCTCCGGGTCGCTCAGGTCGTCGACCAGCCGGAACACGGCCGACAGGCGCGTGTAGTCCGTGCCGCGGCGGCGTACCGTCCGCGAGGCCGTCACGGGGTCGTCGACCAGGGACGGCTGGTACGAGATCGACAGCAGCGTGAAGGTGGCGGTCGGTTCGCAGCGGTCGAGGCCGTAGGAGCGGCAGACCGCGAACATCGCGGCTTCCACGTCCTCGGCACCCTCGCCGCCCGCCAACAGCAGTTCGCCGATACGGAGGGTCAGGTCGAGCACGCGCGGTACGGCGGGACCCGACTCGTCGGTCTTCTGCGCGAGCTCCAGGGCGGGCCGCTCGGCCACCGGCATGCGCAGCATGGTGCGCATCCGGTCCTGCCAGGGCGCCTCCAGGCCGAGCTGGAACGCGGGAGACCCGGAGGGCGGCGTGAAGGCCTGCGGGGCGTTCTCCGCGCTGTAGGTGCTCGGCAGGCTGAACGCCGACCCCTCCGGCTCCGCGGCGGGCGACTGCGGGGCCAGCCCCTTGGGGACGGCGAACTCCGATGTCGTCTCGGGCTCGGCACCCGTCGCCGGTGCCACGTCGAGCCCCGCGGGGATGGCGAACTCGGAGGTCGTGGTGGATTCGCTCTCACCCCGGGCCGGGTACGCGCTCCTCGCCTCGTCCGACCGCGGCTTGCGGTCTTCCGTGTCCGGCTCCGCCACCAGTTCTGCCTCGCTTCTCCTGTGCATGTTCTCCCGTACGCACCTCCTGCACGCCCCAGTATGCGCACTGGTACGAAAACGGGCCGCGTTACCCCGGAGGAGGTCACGCGGCCCGCGGGAGGACGGGGCGGGTCAGTGACCGCCGTGCTCCTCGAAACGCTTGTACGAACGCTCGATCTCAGCCTCCGCGTCCGAGCGGCCCACCCAGTCGGCGCCCTCGACGGACTTGCCGGGCTCCAGGTCCTTGTAGACCTCGAAGAAGTGCTGGATCTCCAGGCGGTCGAACTCGGAGACGTGGTGGATGTCGCGCAGGTGCTCCACGCGCGGGTCCGACGCCGGCACGCACAGCAGCTTGTCGTCGCCACCGGCCTCGTCCGTCATCCGGAACATACCGATGGCACGGCACTTGATGAGGCAGCCGGGGAAGGTCGGCTCCTCCAGGATGACGAGCGCGTCCAGCGGGTCACCGTCCTCGCCGAGGGTGTTCTCGACGAAGCCGTAGTCGGCCGGGTAGCTGGTCGAGGTGAAAAGTCGACGGTCAAGGCGGATACGACCGGTCTCGTGGTCCACCTCGTACTTGTTCCGCGAACCCTTCGGGATCTCGATCGTGACGTCGAATTCCACCGGTGGCTCCTCCATGATCAACACATAGTTCTGGTGATTAAGTGTCCCTCACGCAGGTGTGTGAGTGCGAAAGGGGCTGGTGGTCGTGCCGGAGCTGAGGGCTTGGCGGGCCGCGAGGCCGCTTCTCGCGCGCGTCAGGCAGGCCGTGGTCCCGCGCCTGGCACGGGCGGCGCAGGCGGTGAGGCCCCGCATGGCACGGCTCACCGCAGTGGTGAAACCGCACGTCGTGCGGGTCGCACGCGCCGGGCGCCCGCGTTCGAGGGGGCTCACGACCCCGCAGCTGACGGCCGTCGCCGCCACCGTGGGCCTGGCACTCGCGGCCGCTGCCGCGACCGCCGCCGGTCCTTGGGACTCCGCGGGCCAGCGTACGGCCGAGCGCGACCGGGCCGCAGCATGGGGCCGTGAGGGTGGCGCAGATCACGGAGGCGAATCCCGTACGACGGCCGAGGCACCCGCGCCCGCGCCGAGCGCCGCGTCCGTGCTGGCCGACGCACTCGGAGCCGATACGGGCACCGCGTCCGCCCCGGCCGGGCGGGCCCTGGCCGGCGTTCTCGACCCGCTCCTGCGCGACGCCTCCCTCGGCCCCCGGCACACCGCCGTGGTCGTCGACGTGGCCACCCGCAGACGTCTGTACGGCAAGGGGGCGGACGACGCGCTGACCCCCGCCTCCACCACGAAGATCGCCACAGCTGTCGCCGTGCTCTCCGCGGCCGGTCCCGATCACCGCTTCACCACGCGCACGGTGCTGGAGCCGGGTACCGACAGGCTCGTGCTCGTCGGTGGCGGCGATCCGACCCTGACCGCCCGCAGGAAGGCCGGGGGAGGGTGGGCGAGCCTGCGCACCCTCGCCGACGAGACCGCCACGGCCCTGAAGAAGCGCCATCTGGGCTCCGTGACGCTCTCCTACGACACCTCGCTGTTCACGGGCGAGGCGCTGCACCCCATCGGGGTCAACCCCAACCTCGCCCTGGTCACCCCGCTGATGGCCGACGAGGGCCGCACGGACGACTCCACGAGCGGTCCGGCCGGGCGCGTCGCGGACCCGGCGGCGGACGCGGCCCGCAGGTTCGCCGACCTGCTCCAGGGCCACGGGATCAAGACCTCGGCCCCCGGCTCGGCAAAGGCCACGCCCCACGCGCAGACCGTGGCCTCCGTCCAGTCGCCGCCCCTGTCCGCCGTGGTCGAACGGATGCTTACCACCAGCGACAACGACATGGCCGAGGTCCTCGCCCGCCAGACCGCGGTCGTCTCCGGCGGCCGGCCGAGCTTCGACGGGGGAGCGGCCGCTATCGCCGCCCAGCTCCGAAAGCTCGGACTTCCGCTCACCGGCGCGCGGTTCCACGACGGCAGCGGCCTGAACCGTGACGACAGGCTCACGGCCGACCTGCTGACGGCCCTGCTCGCCACCGCGGGCTCCCCCTCCCACCCCGAGCTCCGCACCGTCCTGACGGGCCTGCCGATTGCCGGTTTCACCGGCACCCTCAGCGATCGCTATGAGGACACCGCGCAGCGCTCCGGCATCGGCGTCGTACGGGCCAAGACGGGTTCCCTGACGGGCGTCAACACCCTCGCGGGGACCGTGGTCGACACCGAGGGCCGCCTGCTGGCCTTCGCCTTCCTGACGGACGGCTCGATGGACCAGCCGACCGCCAGGGCCGCCCTGGACGGCATGGCGGCGGCGCTGGCGCGCTGCGGCTGCCGGTAACAGCCCCGGCACCGCGGGCCCGGTACCCGGAAGCCGCCCGCTGCGGTGTCGGTGTCGCACCCCTCACCGCAGCCGCGCATGAACACGTACCGTTGACGCATGACGAGCATCGGTGGTGCCGAGATGGTCGACTGGAAACTCGCGGTGGCGACCGCGACCCGGCTTCTGCGGCCGGGCCCCGAGGTGAGCCGCGACGAGGCCCGGTCCGTCGTCGCGGAGCTGCGCCGGCACGCGAAGGTCTCGCAGGAGCATGTCCGGGGCTTTACCCGTATGGGCGAACACGGCGCCCACGACACTCCGGTCCTCGTCGTCGACCGCCCAGGCTGGGTGCGGGCGAACGTCGCAGGGTTCCGGGAGATCCTCAAACCCCTCCTCGACAAGATGCAGCAACGACGCGGGAACACTCCCGGCGCAACTGTCCTCGGCGCCGTGGGCGGCAAGGTCACCGGCGTCGAACTGGGCATGCTCCTGTCGTTCCTGGCCTCCCGGGTCCTCGGCCAGTACGAGACCTTCGCCCCGGCCACCCGCGACCTCCCGGCCGGCGCGAACGGGGGCGGCCGCCTCCTGCTGGTGGCCCCGAACATCGTGCACGTGGAGCGCGAACTCGACGTTCACCCCCACGACTTCCGCCTCTGGGTCTGCCTGCACGAGGAGACGCACCGCACGCAGTTCACCGCGGTGCCCTGGCTGCGCGACCACCTGGAGGGCGAAATCCAGTCCTTCCTGGGAGAGACCGACGTCGACCCCATGGCCGTCCTGGAGCGCATCAGGGAAGCCGTGCAGTCGCTCGTCGGCGGCCGCCCGGAGGGCGAGGAGGGCGACGACGGCCACTCCCTGGTGGAACTCGTGCAGACACCCGCCCAGCGAGAGATCCTCGGCCGGCTGACCGCCGTGATGTCCCTTCTGGAAGGGCACGCCGATTTCGTGATGGACGGTGTCGGCCCGGACGTCGTCCCGTCCGTCTCGGAGATCCGCGAGAAGTTCCAGCAGCGCCGGGCCAAGGGCGCCTCCCGCCTCGACCTCGCCCTGCGCAAACTGCTGGGCCTGGATGCCAAGCTCAGGCAGTACCGCGACGGCGAGCGGTTCGTACGGGCGGTCGTCGAGGAGGTCGGCATGGACGGCTTCAACCACGTGTGGACCTCCCCGAACACCCTCCCGACCAAGGCGGAGATCGCCAAACCGGCGGACTGGGTCGCACGGGTGCATCGCAAGGCCGAGTCGTGAGCCCGCGTGAGCGCCGTGAAACGAATCCGGCCGTCGGCAGACGAACGCCCCGCCAATCACTCGTCCGAGGGACCGTGAGCGAGGGATAAGCGTGCAATGCTCGGGAAACGGCCCGCTTCTGTCACCATCGACACACTCTGAGTGACCGTATCGGGCTCACCCCCCGAAAAACTTCATGAAGGGAACCGGACATGGGTCCCCATCCTGCGGTCGCGGCGATACGCCTGGCGGTCCGCCGCGTCCTCCACGACATCCTCATCGAACAGACAGCCGACCGAGCGCCCCAAGAACCCCCCTCCGCGCCGCTCGTGCTCGTGGCGTGCTCCGGTGGCGCCGACTCCATGGCGCTCGCCTCCGCCCTCGCCTTCGAAGCTCCCAAACTCGGCATCCGCGCCGGTGGCATCACGGTTGACCACAGACTGCAGCCCGGCTCCGACCTGCGCGCCGAAGACGTGGTGCTCCGCCTTCGCTCCCTCGCCCTGGACCCGGCCGAGTCCGTCGCCGTGACCGTCGGGCGCGAGGGCGGCCCGGAAGCTGCCGCCCGCTCCGCGCGCTACGCCGCCCTGGACGCTGCCGCCGAACGCCACGGAGCCGCCGCGATCCTTCTCGGACACACCCGCGACGATCAGGCCGAGACCGTCCTGCTCGGCCTCGCCCGCGGCTCCGGTACCCGCTCCCTGTCCGGAATGGCCGCGGTCTCGGGGGCCAGCGGCCGCTACCGCCGTCCCTTCCTCCACATCGACCGGCAGACCGCCCGTAAGGCATGCATGGCCCAGTCCCTGCCCGTCTGGGACGACCCCCACAACACCGACCCGTCCTACACGCGCTCCAGGCTCCGTCACGAGGGCCTGCCCGCCCTCGAGAAAGCGCTCGGCAGGGGCGTCGTCGAAGCCCTCGCCCGTACCGCGCAGCTCTCCCGCGACGACGCCGACGCCCTCGACGTCTGGGCCGGCCAGGCCGAGCCCTCCGTGCGCGACGCCTCGGGTCTCCTGGAATGCGCCAAGCTCTACGCGCTGCCGCCCGCCGTGCGTCGTCGGATCCTGCGCCGCGCCGCCATCGAGGCCGGCGCTCCGGCCGGCTCCCTCTTCGCGCGCCACATCGAGGAAGTCGACCGTCTGATCACCGGCTGGCGCGGCCAGGGAGCCATCAATCTCCCGGGCAAAGTCGTCGCCCAGCGTCGGGGTGGCAGACTGGTGATTCGGCAAGGTTGAGAACACGCCTCCCGCGGGAGGCGTCCGGCTCTCCCCTCCGGGAGGGGCCGGTCAGCCACAGCAAGCCGAAGGGCCTTGCCCGCCGTCCGAAGGGACGGCGAGCGGGGTGGGGCAGACATCCGGCTGCCGCCGCGCGGACGTCCGGGCGAGCGGCACCGGTATCCCGGAGGCGAGCGAGCGACAAGTGCGGGACGACCGAAAGTGATGCGGGTGGACGCGAAAGACATGGGTGCCGACCTCGAGTCGGTACTCATCACCAAGGAAGAGATCGACGCGAAGCTGGCCGAGCTGGCCGCGAAGATCGACGCGGAGTACGCGGGCAAGGACCTGCTGATCGTCGGCGTCCTCAAGGGCGCGGTGATGGTCATGGCCGACCTCGCCCGGGCGCTGTCCACCCCCGTCACCATGGACTGGATGGCCGTGTCCTCCTACGGCGCGGGCACCCAGTCCTCCGGTGTCGTACGGATCCTCAAGGACCTCGACACCGACATCAAGGGCAAGCATGTCCTCATCGTCGAGGACATCATCGACTCCGGCCTGACGCTGTCCTGGCTGCTCTCCAACCTCGGTTCCCGCGAGCCCGCCTCCCTCAAGGTGTGCACGCTGCTGCGCAAGCCCGAGGCCGCGAAGGTCGCCATCGACGTCGAGTGGGTCGGGTTCGACATCCCGAACGAGTTCGTCGTGGGCTACGGCCTCGACTACGCCGAGAAGTACCGCAACCTTCCGTTCGTCGGTACGCTCGCGCCCCACGTCTACGGCGGCTGACCCCCTCCCGGGTTCGGCTGCCGGGACCGGCGGCCGAACTCGGGAGACCCGGCCCTCGCAAGACGTTCGGGAACCTCAGCGGGCTTCGCGCCGTTGGAGGGTGCGAGGGCGGTATTGCCGGCAGTCCCCAGCGGCTACGGGTGACAATCCTGGGGTACCGTCAGAAGAACTGTCTTTATCAATCTCACTATGGCAGGAGGGACGGGGCGGCACCGCTCCGTATGGATGGACGTGAAGCGATACTTCCGTGGGCCGGTCATGTGGATCGTGCTGGCCGTCCTTGCCGTGGTCGTGTTGATGCAAGTCGTCGGCTCTTCCGGCGGCTACAAGACGGTGGACACCGGCCAGGTCGTGGCGGCGATCAATGACAACCGGGTCGAGCAGGCCAAGCTGACCACCGGCGACGAGCAGATCATCAAGGTCCAGCTCAAGAACGGCCAGAAGGTCGAGGGTAGCTCCAAGATCCAGGCGAGCTACATCGGCACCCAGGGCGTGACCCTGGCCAACACCCTGCAGGACAAGTACCAGCACAAGCAGATCCCGAAGGGCTACACGGTCTCGCCGTCCAAGCAGAACCCCTTCGTCGGGATCCTGCTCTCCCTGCTGCCCTTCGTCCTCATCGTGGTCGTCTTCCTGTTCCTGATGAACCAGATGCAGGGTGGCGGCTCCCGGGTCATGAACTTCGGGAAGTCCAAGGCGAAGCTCATCACCAAGGACACCCCGAAGACGACGTTCTCGGACGTCGCCGGCTCGGACGAGGCGGTCGAGGAACTCCAGGAGATCAAGGAGTTCCTCCAGGAGCCGGCCAAGTTCCAGGCCGTCGGTGCCAAGATCCCCAAGGGTGTTCTCCTGTACGGGCCTCCCGGTACGGGTAAGACGCTGCTCGCGCGGGCGGTGGCCGGCGAGGCGGGCGTCCCCTTCTACTCGATCTCGGGTTCCGACTTCGTCGAGATGTTCGTCGGTGTCGGTGCCTCCCGGGTCCGTGACCTGTTCGAGCAGGCCAAGGCCAATGCCCCGGCGATCGTCTTCGTCGATGAGATCGACGCGGTCGGCCGTCACCGCGGCGCCGGCCTCGGCGGTGGTCACGACGAGCGCGAGCAGACCCTGAACCAGCTGCTCGTCGAGATGGACGGCTTCGACGTCAAGGGCGGCGTGATCCTCATCGCCGCCACGAACCGCCCCGACATCCTCGACCCGGCCCTCCTGCGTCCCGGCCGCTTCGACCGCCAGATCGCGGTCGACCGCCCGGACATGCAGGGCCGTCTGGAGATCCTCAAGGTCCACCAGAAGGGCAAGCCGGTCGCCCCGGACGTCGACCTGTCGGCGGTCGCCCGCCGCACGCCCGGCTTCACGGGTGCCGATCTCTCGAACGTCCTCAACGAGGCGGCGCTGCTCACCGCGCGCAGCGACCGCAAGCTGATCGACAATCTGATGCTGGACGAGGCGATCGACCGCGTGGTCGCGGGCCCGCAGAAGCGGACCCGGATCATGTCGGACAAGGAGAAGAAGATCACCGCGTACCACGAGGGCGGTCACGCCCTGGTCGCGGCGGCCTCGCCGAACTCCGACCCGGTCCACAAGATCACGATCCTGTCCCGCGGCCGCGCCCTCGGGTACACGATGGTGCTCCCGGACGAGGACAAGTACTCCACGACGCGCAACGAGATGCTGGACCAGCTGGCGTACATGCTGGGCGGCCGCGCGGCCGAGGAACTGGTCTTCCACGACCCGACGACGGGCGCTGCGAACGACATCGAGAAGGCCACGACCACGGCCCGCGCGATGGTCACGCAGTACGGCATGACCGAGCGCCTCGGCGCGATCAAGTTCGGCGGCGACAACACCGAGCCGTTCCTCGGACGTGAGATGGCTCACCAGCGCGACTACTCGGAAGAGGTCGCCGCGCTCGTCGACGAAGAGGTCAAGAAGCTCATCGAGAACGCGCACAACGAGGCCTGGGAGATCCTGGTCGAGAACCGCGACGTCCTCGACAACCTGGTGCTCGCGCTGCTGGAGAAGGAGACGCTGGGCAAGGAGGAGATCGCCGAGATCTTCTCCCCCATCGTCAAGCGCCCGCCGCGGCCCGCCTGGACCGGCTCCTCCCGCCGTACGCCGTCCACCCGCCCGCCGGTGCTGTCCCCCAAGGAGCTGGCACTGACGAACGGGGCGAACGGCGCGACCCCGGCCATTGCCAATGCGACGGAGGCCGTCCCCGTCTCGGACACGGCTCCGGAGGACCGCCGGGAGAGCTGACTCACAGCTTTCCCGACGGCCTGACAGGGCCCGGAATTTCTGCCGCGCCCCCCAGGGTTCTAGCCTGGGGGGCGCGGCATTTCTGTAGGGCCGCACATGAGACGTGTGATTCGTAAGGCGCAGGAACGAGGCACCAGATGACCGACCCGGTGACACTGGACGGCGAGCTCACGATCGGCGAGTTCGACGAGAAGCGCGCGGAGAACGCCGTACGAGAACTGCTCATCGCGGTCGGGGAGGACCCGGACCGAGAGGGGTTGCGCGAGACACCTGGGCGGGTGGCGCGGGCGTACCAGGAACTCCTGGCGGGGCTCAGGCAGCAGCCCGAGGACGTCCTGACGACGACGTTCGATCTCGGGCACGACGAGATGGTTCTGGTCAAGGACATCGAAATCGTGAGTCTGTGTGAGCACCACCTCCTGCCGTTCCACGGTGTGGCCCACGTCGGATACATCCCGGCCGAGAGTGGGAAGATCACCGGTCTGTCGAAGCTGGCGAGGCTCGTCGACGTGTTCGCTCGTCGCCCCCAGGTGCAGGAACGACTCACCACGCAGATCGCCGACTCGTTGATGCGCATTCTTGAGGCGCGCGGCGCCATCGTGGTCATCGAGGCGGAGCACATGTGCATGTCTGTGCGCGGCATCCGGAAGCCTGGCGCCAAGACGACGACGTCGGCTGTGCGGGGTCAGCTTCGGGACGCCACGACCCGAGCCGAGGCGATGAGCCTGATATTGGCGCGCTGACCTGATGGCCGGTGGCGCGCGGAACGGCCGTCGGCCGGAGGGTTCGGCGCCGGGCACGGGGGATCGCGGTGAGGCACGGCTCCTCGTCCGCGGTTCCGGGTAACCGTCAGGCCACCGGCGCCGTGCCGCCGTTGTGTTCGTCGTCCTCCGGGAGTTTGCAGACTCGTTCCAGGAACAGGGCCGCCGCTATCACCGCGATGCCTGCCACAACCGAGATGCCCGCGTAGATGGCCTGGTCGCGGCGGGCGGGCTGGTCCAGGAACTCCAGGAGGAAGACACCCGCGCCGCCGTACATACCGGCGACCAGGGCCGCGACCAGGGCACTGGCCTGGCCGAAGACGACGGCGCGGGCCGCCATCAGCGGGTCGACCCCCTTCGCGTCGGCGCGGCGCTCCCGCTGGGCCTTGAGCCGGGAGCGGAGGGAGAGCGCCGTGGCCAGCAGGACCACGGCGATCAGCGCGAGGACGATGGGCGCGGCCAGGGGGACCCTGGGCAGTGTGCCCACCGCGTTCCACAGGCGGGCGCCCGCCCAGGACAGCACTCCGGCCACCACGAACACCGCTGCCAGCATCCGGATGCGCAGCTCTTTCACGATGTCCCTTCGTCAGCCCGGCCGCGGGCCGTACTCGTCGTGGATCCGGGAGGATCCTGGCCCGGTAGACCTTAACGACTACTCGGGCAGCCGGAGTTCCAGGTCGGCGCGGAGGGTGACGCCGTTGCGGGTGACGAGGGCGAGCAGGTCGGCCACCGGGCCGCGGCCGGGGAACTGCGCCTCCGGGGCCAGGTCGTACCACGGAGCGAGAACGAAGGCCCGCTCGTGGGCGCGCGGGTGGGGAAGCGTCAGTACCGGGTCGTCGGAGACGACGTCCGCGTAGGTGACGATATCCATGTCGAGCGTGCGCGCGCCCCACCGTTCGTCCCGCACCCGGTGGAAGGCCTCCTCCACGGCGTGCGCCCGCTCCAGGAGCGACGAGGGGGGCAGGGTCGTCTTCACGACGACCACGGCGTTGAAGTACGACGGCTGGCTGCCCGGCGCTACGCCCCACGGCTCCGTCTCGTACACCGGAGAGACGGCCTTGACGCGGACGCCCGGGGTGTCCTCCAGGGCGTCGATCGCGCCCTGGAGCGTCTCCAGGCGGTTGCCCAGGTTCGACCCCAGTGAGATCACCGCGCGCTTGGGGTTCTGCAGTGTCGAGTCGGCGGCGTCGACGCGCTCCACCACGGAGGCGGGCACCGGCTGTACGGTCGGGTCGCTCTGACCCTTGGGGAAGAAAGCGGTCATACTCGGCTCCGGGTGATGGTGACGGTCACGTCGTCGAAGGGGACCGTGATCGGCGCGTCCGGTTTGTGGACGCACACCTCGACCTCCATGACCGGGGCGTGTGCAAGGCAGGAGAGGGCGATGCGCTCGGCGAGCGTCTCGATGAGGTCGACGGGCTCTCCTTCGACGAGCGCCACGACCTCCTCGGCCACGATTCCGTAGTGCACGGTCTTCGTCAGGTCGTCGTCGGCCGCGGCCGGCCGGGTGTCCAGGCCCAGGACGAGGTCCACGACGAAAGTCTGGCCCTCCTCGCGTTCCTCGGGGAACACTCCGTGGTGGCCTCGGGCCTTCAGGCCGCGCAGCGCGACACGATCCACGCGAATCACTCCTGCAATCGTCGGTAGCGGCGGGTACTCACCGAGTGCGGTCGGAACACCAGGCTCGAACGAATTTACCTGTGAGCACTGACAGAGGTAGCCCCCGGAGGCATAAGCCGACAAGACGGTCGCGAGGGTTCATCCGGCGTTTTCCCGCGGAACACGACGGCTCACGGGGCGGCGGCCGCACCTACCCACGGGTAGGTGATTCCGGCCACTCTGCGCGGCCTGTTCACGGGGGAGGGGGCCGCACACCGGCTCATGAGGGGGAGTCCTCCTCCTCTTCCTCGCCGGACTCGGCGAGGACGGGGGAGGCGTGGTGCGACCAGAGCTTCCAGCCGTCCGAGGTGCGGCGGAACACGTTCGTGGCGACCACCAGCTGGCCGACGAGCGGGCCCAGCTCGGCGCCGTCGTCGGGGGCCGGGCCGCCGCTGAGGATGTTCTCGGTGCAGGTCACCAGGGCGGTGTCACCGGTCACGGAGACATGCACATCGGTGAGGAAGAACTGGATGTAGTCGGTGTTCGCCATGATCAGCGCATACGAGCGGAGAACCTCGCCGCGGCCCGTCAGGACCGGCCAGCCGGGGTGGACGCAGGAGACCACGCCGACGTCGGCCGGGTCGTGGTACTCCTCATCGACGCCCAGGTCGGAGGGCGTCAGCCAGAGCGCGGACAGCGCTTCGAAGTCGCCCTGCTCCATGGCCTCGTAGAAGGCGGTGTTGGCCTGTTCGACCTGTTCGACGTCGGTATGGGCGGTGCTCACCGGGCTCCTTCAGGGGTGCCGGTGCGGGGGCCTGTGCCGGTGACCGGGGCGTCTTCCGAGGTGCCTGCGCCCGGTGCGCGGCCCGATGAGCGTGCCTCCTCGATGGCGCGTGCGACCCGTACCGCGTCCGCCGTCGCCCGTACCTCGTGCACGCGCACGGCCCATGCGCCCGCGTCTGCGGCGAGCGCGGAGACGGCGGCCGTGGCGGCGTCGCGTTCGCGCGCGGGCGGCGGTGCGCCCTGAGGACCGGCCAGTACGCGCCCCAGGAACCGCTTGCGGGAGGCCGCGACCAGCAGCGGGTGGCCCAGGGTGTGCAGGCGGTCGAGGTGGGCGAGGAGCGCAAGGTCGTGCTCGGCCTCCTTGGAGAAGCCGAGGCCGGGGTCGACGATGATCCGGTCGGGGGCGATGCCGCCCTCCAGGACGGCCTCCACGCGTGCGTGCAGTTCGTCGACGACTTCGGTGACGACGTCCTGGTAGACGCCCTTGACGCCGTCGCCCTGCAGGATGCCGCGCCAGTGCATGACCACGAACGGGGCGTCGGCCGCCGCGACGACCGGGATCATCGCGGGGTCGGCGAGGCCGCCGCTGACGTCGTTGACGAGGGCGGCGCCGGCGGCGAGGGCATGTTCGGCGACGGAGGCGCGCATGGTGTCGACGGAGATCGTGACGCCCTCGGAGGCGAGACCGCGGACGACGGGGATGACACGCCGGAGCTCCTCGGCCTCGTCGACGCGGGTGGCGCCGGGGCGGGTGGACTCGCCGCCGACGTCGATGAGGTCGGCGCCCTCGGCGACCAGGTCGAGGCCGTGCTTGACGGCGACGGCGGTGTCGAACCAGCGGCCGCCGTCGGAGAAGGAGTCGGGGGTGACGTTGACGACCCCCATGACCGCGCAGCGGTCCCATGTCGGAAGGCCTGCCACGTGGTCCCGCCCGGTCATCGTGCTCATGTGTTCAGCGTAGGCCCCGGTGGCCGGGCACCCGGCGCGCGGGCGGGTCCGCGGCCTCGGACCCTCACCCCGCCGGGCCGTTCCCGAGGGGGCCGCCCCTGAGGCCGGGCGCTGCCCCTTCGGCTTCGGGTCAATCCCTGCTCGCGGGGAGTCCCCCGCTCCGGGCAGCCCGTGCTCGCACGGCCCCCCCCGCATCCGTCAGGCCCTACTCGTGGCCTCCGCTCTCCGCTCCGCCCGCCTGTGTGCGCACGGCCGGGCGGAACGGAACCTGCGGCGAAGGAAGCGCGGCAGCGCCAGGTTCACGAAGCCCTCCGCCTGCATGGCCGCCAGCCCGATGCGCGGAAGGTCGCGGGAGGACGCGTACACCACGAAGCGTGGCTCCCAGCGGGGCTGGAACTTCGCGTTGAACTTGTACAGAGACTCGATCTGGAACCAGCGGGAGAGGAAGAGCAGCAGGCCCCGCCACGCCCGCAGCACCGGGCCCGCGCCGATCTTCTCGCCGCGCGCCAGTGCTGAGCGGAAGTTCGCGAAGTTCAGCGAGATGTGTTCGATGCCGAACTTCGGGGCGGCCTGGAGTGCGGCCACGATCAGCAGTTCGTTCATGCCGGGGTCCGCCGAGCGGTCGCGGCGCATCAGGTCCAGGGAGGCCCCGTTCTTGCCCCACGGAACGAAGTGCAGGACGGCTTTCAGGTCGCCGTACTGGCTCGCCTCCGGCTCACCCTGCCCGTCGACCCTGTGGGCCGTGGCGATCAGGCAGTCACCGTCGGCCGGGTCGCCGAGGCGGCCGAGCGCCATGGAGAAGCCGCGCTCGGTGTCCGTATCGCGCCAGTCCTCGGCGGCGTGCCGTATGCGTTCCAGCTCGCCCTCGCCGAGGTCACGGATGCGCCGTACCCGGGTTTCGTACCCGGCGCGCTCGATCCGCTTCACCATCTGGCGCACGTTGCGCATTGCGCGCCCGGCGAGCGAGAAACCCGCGACGTCCACCACCGCCTCGTCCCCCAGTTCGAGGGCGTCCAGGCCGGTCTCGCGGGTCCACACCTCGCCGCCCGTCTCCGAGCAGCCCAGGACCGCGGGGGTCCAGGAATGGGCCTTCGCCTCGTCCATGAAGCGCTCGATGGCGCCGGGCCAGGCCTCCACGTCGCCGATCGGGTCGCCGCTGGCCAGCATGACGCCGGACACGACGCGGTACGTCACCGCCGCCTTGCCGCTCGGCGAGAAGACGACCGCCTTGTCCCGGCGGAGCGCGAAGTGGCCGAGGGAGTCCCGGCCGCCGTGCTTCTCCAGCAGGGCGCGCAGGTGGGCCTCGTCCTCCTCGGTGAGCCGGGCGGCAGGGTGCTCGGGGCGGAAGGCGAGGTAGATCGTCGTGACCGCGGTCAGCAGGCCGAGTGCGCCCAGCGAGAAGCCGACCGTCCAGGAGGTGTTGCCGTGGTAGTCGACCGGTCCTTCGAAGCCGAAGAGGCCGTACAGGACGTGCTCAATGCGGTCGGACAGGCTCGGGTCGCCGACCATGCGGTGCGGGTGGACGCTGACGATGATCAGGCCGAGGCCCAGGGAGCCGGCGCCCATGAGGACGAAGTTGGCGAGTGCGCGCCAGCGGCTGCGCGGATCGGGCAAGGCGGCGAACTCGTTCCGGTGGAGCAGCAGCGGCAGCAGCAGCAGGACCGAGATGAGTACGCCGGTGACCGAGTGGCGGTAGAGGAACTGCGCCACCGCGCCCGCCGGCAGGAGCACCACGGCCGCGCGCCAGGCCCGGCGCTTGCGTCGGCGCAGCCCGTGTGCGAGGAGCAGCAACAGGATGCCGGCGCTCAGCGACAGGGCTGCCGCGAACGGGCCGAGCGCACCGGGCAGGACCTCTGCCATGCGGTGCATGCGGCTGTTCCGGAAGCGTGGGAACACGCCTGCCGCGACGTCCAGGATTCCCACGAGCATGCACGCTCTGGCGATCAGAGCGGGGACGGCATCCGGGCGCGGGCCGCGCAGTATGCGCCGCATCACACGCGGCTGCTCCGGAACCTCACTCGACATTTCCCCATCTATCCTGACAGACATCGCATTCCGTAGTTCTGCGAGAGACCTTGAGTCCGGTGCCGATTGGGGCATCCGGCGACATTGCGCCCTCTAGGACGGTGTCTCGGGGAGAGAGGTTCACTCCCCATCACAAAGCCGTTTCAAAGCTGAAGGAAAGTCCGGGGCAAGTCCTCACGAAGGCGTGGAGGCGGCTCCACCAGACGGAAAGCGCAGGCAGGGAAGAGCTCATGGGTCTCACGAGCAACAAGGTGCTGGCACTGGCGGTCGTGTTCGCCGTGCTGCTCTTCGCCGGCACGGTGTGGTATTGGCCGCGGCTCGCGCGGCGGAACTGGCGGGCCGTCAGCGGACGCGTCGGTCTGCTGTTCGCCACTCAGCTGGCGATCTTCGCGTCCATCGGGCTCGCCGCCAACCAGGCGTTCGGGTTCTATGCCAGTTGGGCGGACCTGTTCGGCCAGGAGAGCGGTCAGGGCGTGGTGGTCGACCACAACGCCGCAGGGTCACGGGCGGGCCCGCTCCAGGTGATAGACACCCAGGAGGTGGGCGTGACGGGTGGCGCGCGGCCGCAGATCGGGGGCCAGATCCAGAAAGTCGACATCGTGGGCCCTGCGACCCGTATCGCCACGCCCGCGTTCGTGTACCTGCCGCCGGAGTACTTCCAGCCTCAGTACCGCACGCGGACGTTCCCCGCGGCCGTCGTCCTCACCGGCTACCCGGGTACGGCCCAGGCGCTCATCAAGGGGCTGCACTATCCGCAGACGGCGCACGAGTTGGCCAAGACCGGGAAGATGCAGCCGATGATCCTGGTGATGCTGCGGCCGACGGTGGCACCGCCGCGCGACACGGAGTGCGTGGACGTTCCGGGCGGACCGCAGACCGAGACGTTCTTCGCCAAGGACCTGCCCGATGCGGTCATGGCCCACTACCGGGTGGGCAAGAAGCCCGGCAGCTGGGGCATCATCGGCGACTCCACGGGCGGGTACTGCGCGCTGAAGCTGGCGATCCATCACCCGCGCTCGTACGCCGCCGCGGTGGGTCTGTCCCCGTATTACAAGGCGCCGCTCGACCCGACCACGGGCGACCTCTTCCACGGGGACAAGGCATTGCAGAACCGTGCGGACCTGCGGTGGTACCTCACGCACATGCCGGCGCCCGACACCTCACTGCTCGTCAGCAGCAGCAAGGTGGGCGAGGCCAACTACAAGGCCACGCTCAAATTCATAGAGCAGGTGCAGAGCAAGGGACTGACCCGGATCTCGTCGATCATCCTCGACAGCGGCGGCCACAACTTCAACACGTGGCGGCGGGAGATTCCGGGAGCGCTGCAGTGGCTGAGCGGGCGGCTCAGCGACCGCTGAGCGGACGAATGCGCGGGGCCGTGCGAGGAATTCCGCGCAATCCGAAGGAGGCGGCTCCCCGGTGGAGCCACCTCCTTCGGTGGTGCCGACGGGGGTCTCTTCGGCGCTGTCGCCCGGCGGTCCTTTGCCACTGCCGCCGACCGACGCGAATTCGTCTGGACGGATGTCCCCGGGAGTCGTTCAGGGCGAGGGGAGACAAGGCTGCGGGCCGGGTTCCCCGACTGGCGCGAAATGATCTTGTAAGCGGTCGGAAGGCCCCGGTCGGAGCCGCCGATGTGGTGCCCGGGAGTCCGTGAACCATCCGTGTCCGAGGGAATTACGCCGGATTCGGGACGCGGAGGTTCCGTTTCCGCTGCCCGGCGGCGCGTGCGAAGGCTTCGCGAATCGCCGCGTTTTTACCAGGCGGGGCACCATCTTTCGTCTACGCGCGGTAAGTTTCTGGCCATGCCACGTGGACGTCACCGTCATTCCCCGCCCTTGCACAGGATGTTGCCCCCTTCGGTGATCGCCGGCGTCTCGATCGTCTGCGCCGTAGGGCCCTGGCTGTTCGCGGAGCCACTGCTGCTTCGTGGGCTGGCCGCGGGCGCCGCGGTGACGACGGCCGTCGGCGCCTTCGTCATGCGCCGCTGGGACGTGGCCGCGGGTAAACGCGTCGCCGATCTCATGCGCGCGCGGGCGAGCGACGAGTGGCGCCACGAAGAGCGGGTCGCCGAGCTGGAGTCCGACTTGGAGGAGTCGCGCGAGCTGCGCACCAAGCTGGAGCACAAGCTGCGGGCCAAGCGCACGGAGCTGGCGAAACTGCGCAATGAACACGCGGCGCTCCTGCGGCGGTACGCCACGGCGGAGACGGAGCGGGCCAGCGCCCTGGAAGGCCGCCGCCTGCTGGCGATAGAGACGGCTGCTCCGGTGAGGGCGCTGCCGCCGGTTCGCGGTGCGGACGTACGGGACCTCGGGGACGTGGCTTCCTCGGCCGCGGACGGGCCGGAGAAGGACGCCGGGTCCGAGCCGTCGGCTCCGCGGGTGTTCTCCGCGGAGGGCTCCTCGCTCTTCGCACGGGCCGACTCGGCGCTGGCACGGCTTGCCGGGCGGGACTCCGGCGCGGTGCGAGAGCAGGGTGCCCAGGCGGAGGACGACGCCACGGAGGCGAACGCTTCCGCGCAGGACGGCGACACAGGGGAGGACGACGCGCTGGAGACGCCCGCTTCCCCGGAGGCGACGGCTCCCGGCCATGAGGCGCAGGCCGCGCCCGTGCGGGAGAGCGGTTCCGGCGAGGAGGGGGAGGGCGAGGAGAAGCACACGGCGGTCGCCGTCCGGGAGCACGCGTCCGCCCCGGCCGCGACGCAGCAGTCCGTCACCAGGCCCGTCCACGGCTCTGGTCACTTCACCGTGCCGACCGCCGCGGCCGTCGTACAGCCGGTTCCGCGGTGGCGCCCGGCCGTTCAGGGTGGCTTCGACTTCTTCGGCACGCGGACGTCGGGCGAGGCCCTGGGCGCCGTCCAGAACGAGGATCTTGCGGACGTCGTCGGCCAGGAGGCACTCGCCGTGCACAAGGCGGAGTCCGAGTCCGGCCTTCAGCCCGTGGACCCGCAGGCGCACGCCGTGGGCGAGGTCATCGACCTGACGGCCCATGACGAGACGGAGCAGATCGACGTTCAGGGGCTGCGTACCGCGGCGTCCTGAGTCCGGCCGGTGGAGGCGAGGGGCGGCGGCACGCCGAGTGCCGCCGCCCCTCACGTCGTTCAGGCCGGCCTCGGCCCCGCCGCATGCGGGCCGTTACGCCATCCACCGGTCCGGCCGGGCGTCCCGCCGCCCCGTACGCGACCGGTCGGCCTGTGCGTACAGCAGCGCTGCCGCTTCCTCCGCGTCCCGCAGGCGCGCCGTCACCGTCTTGTCGGCGCCGGTGTCCACGTGCACGTCGGCGACCCGCATCAGTCGCTTCCACGGCCCCTGTGTCAGCCGTACGCTCTGGACCTTCGCGTGCGGTACGAGCGCGAGGCTGCGGCGCAGCAGGCCGTGCCGGGCGGCGAGGACCGTGTCGGTGACGGCGAGCCCGTAGCCGCGCCACCAGAGGGGCACGCACCGGCCCGCGCGGCGTGGCGGCCGGGGCAGGGACGCGGGCACGGTCACCCCCGGCAGCACCCGGGCGATCACCGTCTCGGCGACCGCACGCGGAGCAACCGGTATCAGAACCGACTGGGAGGAGCCCGCAACGTCCAGTTCGACGTGCACCCAGCCGAGCCGCCGCCACAGGAGGGGCTCCACGATGTGCACGGTCTGCACCCGCCCGGGCGGCACGGTCTCATGGGCGCGGTCGAGCAGCCCATGGTCGATGCGGAGCCCGTCCGGTGAGTCGCCGACCGTCCAGTCGTACGCACCCATGAAGCGCCCCACGCTCCTGGTGGCCGCCCCGCCGAGCAGTGGCACCCCGACCGCGAACACTGTCCACAGGCTGTGGGTGGCGAACCACAGCACCGGCGGCACGACGAGCGCGGCGAGCAGGGAGCCCCAGGTCGCGCCCGTGAGTACCAAGGAGAGGGCCAGTACGCCCGGCGGCACGTGCAACAGCCGACGGACGGGCGCCTCGCCGACCTCGTGGGCCGTCTCCGGGGCGAAACCGGCGGCGCGGGCGAGGAGTTCGGCCCGCAGCGCCCGCGCCTCGCTCTCACTGATGAAGGCGAGTTCGTCCTTCTTGTCCGCGCCGATGACGTCGAGCTTCAGCTTGGCGACGCCCGCGACCCGGGCCAGCAGCGGCTGGGTGACATCGACGGCCTGCAGCCGGTCCAGACGGATGTGCGCGGTGCGGCGGAACAACAGGCCCGTACGGATGCGCAGTTCGCTGTCGGTCACCGCGAAATGCGTGAACCACCAGCTCAGGAAGCCGTACAGGGAGGCGGCCGGGACGAGTATCGCGAAGCCCGTCAGAAGTGTGGTCGCGGTCAGCTTCGTCAGCTGTTCCTGGGCCTGGTGGGGGTCGTGCACCCCCCATCCGGCGATCACGGTGACCGGGGCCCAGGCACGACGCAGCGGGGTCACGGGGTGCAGACGCCGTTCCCTGACCTCCTGCCCGCCGGCCTTTTGCCCGCTGTGGACCTCGGGCTGCCCCTCGGACGTGCTCACAGCCCCGCCGATCGGGCCTCGCCCAGTTCGCTCAGCCGGTCGCGCAGCCGCTCCGCCTCGGCCGGGTCGAGGCCCGGGATGGTGGCGTCCGTCGCCGCGGCCGCGGTGTGCAGCTGGACGTTCGCCAGCCCGAAGTGCCGTTCGACGGGACCGGAGGTGACCTCGACGAGCTGCATGCGGCCGTACGGGACCACGGTCTCCTCGCGCCACAGCACGCCCCGGCTGATCAGCAGGTCGTCGGCCCGCTCGGCGTACCGCCAGGAGCGCCAGTTGCGGCCCAGCAGCACCCAGCCCCACAGCAGCAGGGTCAGCGGCAGCAGCGCGAAGAGCGCCCAGCCGGGCCCGGCGAGCAGGCCGAGGAGCAGCCCCGTCGCGAGGGTCAGAAATCCCAGCCACACCACCAGCAACAGCCGTCGCATCCGCAGCAGCCCCGGCGGCAGCCCCGCCCAGACGGGCTCATCCTCCGGCGCGGTCCCCGTTTCCATGCCGCAAGCCTACGTACGAGAGACTGGGGCCATGACTCCCAAGACGGAGACCATGGTCGGGATCGGCGGTGCCGCGGAGAGCACCGACATGGTGCTCAACATCGGCCCCCAGCACCCCTCCACGCACGGCGTGCTGCGGCTGCGGCTCGTGCTGGACGGGGAACGGATCATGCACGCGGAGCCCGTCATCGGCTATATGCACCGCGGCGCGGAGAAACTCTTCGAGGCGCGGGACTACCGCCAGATCATCATGCTCGCCAACCGCCACGACTGGCTCTCCGCCTTCTCGAACGAGCTGGGCGTGGTCCTCGCCGTCGAGCGGATGCTCGGCATGGAGGTCCCTCAGCGCGCGGTGTGGATGCGCACGCTCCTCGCCGAGCTGAACCGGGTGCTGAACCATCTGATGTTCCTCGGCTCGTATCCCCTGGAGCTGGGCGGCATCACGCCGGTGTTCTACGCCTTCCGGGAGCGCGAGGAACTCCAGAACGTCATGGAGGAGATCTCGGGCGGGCGTATGCACTACATGTTCAACCGCGTCGGCGGTCTCAAGGAGGACCTGCCCGCCGGCTGGACAACGCGCGCGCGTGCCGCCGTCGCCGATGTGCGCTCCCGCATGGACCGGTTCGACGACCTGGTGCTCGGCAACGAGATCTTCCGGGGGCGCACGCGCGGCGTGGGCGTCCTCACGCCCGAAGCCGTGCACGCCTACGGCGTGAGCGGGCCGATCGCGCGCGCGAGTGGCGTGGACTTCGATCTGCGCCGGGACGAGCCGTATCTGGCGTACGGGGAACTCCAGGACACGCTGAAGGTCGTCACCCGGCAGGCGGGCGACTGCCTGGCCCGCTTCGAGTGCCTGCTGGAGCAGACGCACAACGCGCTCGACCTGGCCGACGCGTGTCTGGACCGGCTGGCCGAGCTGCCGCCCGGGCCGGTCAACCAGCGGCTGCCGAAGGTGCTCAAGGCGCCCGAGGGTCACACGTACGCCTGGACCGAGAACCCGCTCGGCATCAATGGCTACTACCTGGTCAGCAAGGGCGAGAAGACCCCGTACCGGCTGAAGCTGCGCTCGGCCTCGTACAACAACATCCAGGCCCTGACCGAACTGCTGCCGGGAACGCTGGTGGCGGACATGGTGGCGATCCTGGGGTCACTGTTCTTCGTGGTCGGGGACATCGACAAGTAGCCCCCCGAGCGAGGCGCCGGCGATCCCGACGGGCTGGAGCAGCCAGCCGAAGTCGCCGAGGCCACCCGGCGCGATGAGTTCCGCGGCGGCTCCGGCGTGCGCGAGGGCGCGTACGTACGCTGCGGGGTCGGTGGAAGCGAGCGTGAGCTGGGGGCGCGCCCCGGTGAGGCCCAAGGCGCGCAGGGCGGCGCGCTGGGTCAGCAGGCGCGCACCCGGCAGGGCGCACGCGTCCAGCGCCACGTGCGCTGTGATGTCGCACGAGCCGTCCGGCACGGGTGCGGTCTCCCGGCCCGCTCGGAATCCGGTGAGCGTTCCGAAGGGCGGCCGGGCATCCGCGCGGTGCGCGTAGTCGACGGCGACGGCGAGCCCGCGGTCGACGGTGGCGACGGCGGCGGCCCAGGCGGTGTCCCTGGGCAGGCCGATCTCGGCACGGAACCCCTCGGCGGGCAGTGGCCACCAGCGTGCCAGCCACTCCGCCTCCGCGCCCGCGACCGGATCGCCGAGGCGCTCGGTCCCGTCCTCCTGTACGAGGACCAGACGCGGTACGCCGTCGGCGCCCGCTTCTGCGACCTCGGCCGGCACGTTGTCCAGCCACTCGTTCGCGAACAGCAGTCCGGTCATCCGTTCGGGCGGCGCGTCGAGCCATTCGATCCGGGGATCGAGGCCTTCGGGACGGTCGGCGATCTCGACGGCATACACGCGCACGCGGGCGCCGACGTCCGGCGGCAGAGCGCCGAGGACCCCGGCGGCCAGCTCGCCCCGGCCGGCCGCCATGTCGACGAAGGCGAGCTCGGCGGGCCGTCCCAGTGCCTCGTCGACCCGGCACAGCAGCCGGGCCACGGCGGCGGCGAACAGCGGCGAGGCGTGCACGGACGTACGGAAGTGCCCCGCGGGCCCCTCAGGCCGCCGGTAGAACCCGCCCGCCCCGTACAGCGCCTCCTGGGCCGCCGCCCGCCAGCCGCGCCACTCACCGTTCACCTCGTGTGCCACGGGGTCAGGCTACGAGGGGCGCGGAAGCGGACCGGGGCGGTGGGGTGGTGAGGGGTGACGGTGGCGGTGGCGTACGCGCGCCGTGAGGCGCTTGTGGCCCGAGTCGGGCTCTTGCGGCCGGTATACGCCGACCGGTCGACGCTCCGGCGCGCACGCCGGGCGCGCACAACCAGCGCCCTCACGCTCCGCACCCAGGCTTCTACTGTGTGCGAACGAGCCCTGTGGCCTTCCGGACGACACCCCGTGGCCTCTTACAGCATCCCCTTGCTTCGGGATCACTGAGCATCCACCTTGCGGAGTAGGCGTGCCCGTCCGGGATCGGCCCTCCGGTTGACCCCTGCACACAAAGCACTTCCTACCCTGGGTTACGTGCAGCGCCTTTACGACTTCCTCCGCAGGCACCCGACGTGGGTGGACGGCTTCTGGGCCGTCATCCTGTTCGGGCTTTCCTGCGTAAGTGTGACGAACGTCAATGGGGCGCCGGACCATCATGGGTCGCCGCGCGGGGGGCTCGCGGTCTCCGCCGTCCTGTCCGTGGTCGTCGCGCTGCGCAGACGTATGCCCGAGAAGATGCTCCTCGTGGCCGTCGCGACGGGGCTGGCGCAGCTGGTCCTGGACGAGCAGTCGATGATCGCGGACTTCGCGATGCTGGTGATCATCTATACGGTCGCCGCCGACGGCCCCCGCTGGGCCTCCCGCGTCGGCCTGGTCGGCGGCCTGTGCGCCGGCACGCTCGCGCAGATGCGCTGGCCGCAGGACGCGGGTGTTCTGGGAAATACCGCGATAGCGCTCTTCCAGACCGTCCCCTTCGCCCTCGCCTGGGTCCTCGGCGATTCCCTGCGCACCCGCCGCGCCTACCTCGCCCAGCTGGAGGAGCGTGCCTCCCGCCTGGAGAAGGAGCGCGAGGCGCAGTCCAAGGTCGCGGTCGCCGCCGAGCGCGCCCGTATCGCCCGCGAGCTGCACGACGTGGTCGCGCACAACGTCTCGGTGATGGTGGTGCAGGCCGACGGCGCCGCCTACGTCCTCGACGCCGCCCCCGACCAGGCGAAGAAAGCCCTGGAGACGATCTCGGGGACCGGCCGTCAGGCCCTTGCCGAGATGCGCCGCCTGCTCGGCGTGCTGCGCACCGGCGAGCACAAGGAGGCCGGCGAATACGTCCCGCAGCCCGACGTCGAGCAGATCGACGACCTCGTCCAGCAGTGCCGCAACGCGGGCCTGCCCGTCGACTTCAAGGTGGAGGGCACCCCGCGCCCGCTGCCCAGTGGCGTCGAGCTGACGGCGTACCGCATCGTCCAGGAGGCGCTCACCAACACCCGGAAGCACGGGGGTCCCAACACGGGCGCGAGCGTACGGCTGGTGTACTTCGACGACGGCCTCGGACTGCTCGTCGAGGACGACGGCAAGGGCGCCCCGCACGAGCTGTACGAGGAGGGCGGCGCCGACGGCCAGGGCCACGGCCTGATCGGTATGCGCGAGCGCATCGGCATGGTAGGAGGCACCCTGGACGCGGGCCCCCGCCCCGGCGGGGGCTTCCGTATCAGCGCCCTGCTGCCGCTGAAACCGACCCCCTGACACATCCCGCTGCCCGTGACACGACCCAGCCACCCGACCGAAGTCCGACTGACCGGAGGACCCCCGCCATGCCGATCCGCGTGATGCTCGTCGACGACCAGGTGCTGCTGCGCACCGGGTTCCGGATGGTGCTGGCCGCCCAGCCGGACATGGAGGTCGTCGCAGAGGCGGGCGACGGCGTCGAGGCCCTTCAGACGCTGCGCTCCACCCAGGTCGACGTGGTCCTCATGGACGTCCGTATGCCGAAGCTCGACGGCGTGGAGACCACCCGCCGCATCTGTGTGGAGCCCAACCCGCCGAAGGTGCTGATCCTGACCACCTTCGACCTCGACGAGTACGCCTTCTCCGGGCTGAAGGCGGGCGCCTCCGGCTTCATGCTCAAGGACGTGCCGCCCGGCGAGCTGCTCACCGCCATCCGCTCCGTCCACAGCGGTGACGCCGTGGTCGCGCCCTCCACCACCCGCCGCCTCCTCGACCGCTTCGCGCCGATGCTCCCGAGCGGCACCTCGGGGCCCCGGCACAAGGAGCTGGAACGGCTCACCGACCGTGAGCGCGAGGTCATGATCCTGGTCGCCCAGGGCCTGTCCAACGGGGAGATCGCGGCGCGGCTGGTGCTGTCCGAGGCGACCGTCAAGACGCACGTGGGCCGCATCCTCACCAAGCTGGGGCTCAGGGACAGGGTGCAGGTGGTCGTCCTCGCCTACGAGACCGGTCTGGTGCGGGTGGGCGGGACCGGCTGAGGCATGGATGCCCCTGCGGCACATCCCCGGCCGGCGGCTATCTGAGGATCCCCTCCAGGAAGTCGCTCCCCAGCCGGGCGACCACGGTCACGTCCAGCTGGTGCAGCACATACCGGCCGCGGCGGCGGGTGGTGAGCAGGCCCGCCTTCTTCAGGGCGCTCAGGTGGCGGGATATCTCCGGCGCCGTCATGCCGTGCACCTGGGCCAGCTCGCCTGTGGTGAACGCGCTGCGGGCGAGGCTGCGGCACATACGCATCCGCACCGGGTGGGACAGGGCGGTCATCCGCAGGGTCAGCTGCTCCACCGACGGCGGGGCGGCCAGCTCCGGGGAGCTGACCGGGTAGTGCAGTACCGGCTGCCAGCCGTAGCGGTGGAGCACCATCAGGTGCGGCCACCCCAGGCTCGTGGGCACGAGCAGCAGGCCGCCGTCGATCGTGGCGGTGTGGTTCTTGTCGAGCTTGTCGACGGTGATCCGGCCCGCGGCCTCGTCGACCATCACCGCGGACGACACCGACGCCAGCGCCTCGGCGAGACCCCTGCGCCGCAGCAGGTCTGTCTTGTGCCGGGCGTCCGCCGCGAGTTGGTGGCGCACCCGGGACCAGGTGTCGGCGAAGAATGCCTCGTCGCAGTCCTGGAGGAACTGTCGCAGCCAGGCCCGGATGCGCGGCGGGTCGGCCAGCAGCCGCTCGGTGAAACGCAATTGCTGCGGGCCGCGCGCCGCGGCCAGCTCCAGGGCGCGCCGGCGGGTGCCGGCGTCGGTGAGCGCGGCGGGGCCGGGTGCGCTGTACGGCGGCGCGCACGTGAACTCCAGTGCCGCGTCCACGAACTGCTCGTCGCTGAGCTTGTCCTGCAGGTCCAGTTCCTCGCCGAGCGTGGCACCGGGAAGGGCGTCCCGGCCCGGTATGCCCGCGCACGGCAGGAAGAGGTCCGAGAACGTCGTACGCCACAGGAAGTCGGCCTCGCACATCCGGTCGGCAAGGTGTGAGTCGAGGCCCGCGATCACGGTGGTCGCCCAGCCCTGCAGCCCGGGATGGTGGCCGGGCTCGGCCAGCGCGTGCAGGGCCATCCCGAGTTCGGCCAGCGGGGAGGGCACGACGGTGATCCTCTCCCGTCGCAGCCCGGTGATGTCGATGTCCACGCTCATCACCACATGGTGCACCCGGACACCGACAACGCCGCCGACGATTGACGACGGCCGTCAATCGGGGCGACGCACGGCCGGGGCGGGTGCAGGCTGGTGCACCACCGGGGCAGCCGCGGAGCCTTCCGGATCCCGTTCCCGTTCCTGAAGAGGCGATCCGTCATGACCGTCACCGAGCAGTACCTCCTCGACACCTACCGTGCCCGGCGGCTCGGTGAACCCGCCCCGCCCGCGCCCGGCACCCATGACTGGCAGCTCGTCCGCGAACTGCGCGACTACCGGCGGTTTCGCGCCGTCCTGGCGGGCCGTCCGGCGCGCGGACGGCTGCGCGCGGCACTGTCCCGCCTGCTGCCCGGCCGCCGCCCGCACCCCACCTGCTGAGGGAACAGGTCCTGGCTGGGGCCCCGGCACCAGCTAGTGCCCCGGCAGGCAACGTTTGCCCGTCAAGGAGCGGCGTCGTGGGGGCACCTCCCGCTCGAGCGAAGCCGAGAGTGGGGGAGCGTGCTCTCGGCGTGCCGGCCGGAAGCCCTCGTACTGGATGTACTTGGGTTTTCGGTCGGTGCGGCGAGAGTGCGTGCCGGGCGGCGCGACGGGGCGAACGTTGCCTGTTGGGGCACTACTAGGCCCCCGGAAGCCGCCCCACGAACTCCGTCACGGCCACCTTCACATCGTCCGCAGTCCATGCCAGCCCATGGGCCTTCACGGAGATCTCCGTGAAGGCCAGGCCGGGACCACCGACGTCCCAGGGGTTGGCGAACAGCAGGGTTCCGGTCTCCTCGGCCTGCTGGACCGCGGCCTGCCCGAGGACATCGGCGTCGTACGGCAGCCAGACCCGGAACTCGTGCGTGTGCGGCTCTTCGGGGTGCACATGCGCCCACGGCACCCCGGCCGCCGCGAACCCCTCGCGCAGCGCGGCGGCGACCACGCGCGCGTGGCGTACGTACTCCGGCAGCCGGGGCAGCTCCCGCTCCAGGCCGGCGAGGGCCGACAGCGCGGTCGGGAACTGCTGGAAGGCCAGACCGCCGTAGCGGTGCCGCCAGGCCTTCGCCTCCTGGACGAGCGTGGCGGGACCCGCGAGCGCGGCGCCGCCGTACCCGTCGAGGGACTTGTAGAACGACACGTAGACGCTGTCCGCGAGGTCCGCGATCTCGTCCAGGGGGCGGCCGAAGTGGACGGTGGTCTCCCACAGGCGCGCGCCGTCGAAGTGCACCACCGCGTCGCGCTCGCGCGCGGCCTGGACGATCTCGGTCAGTTCCTCGAAGGAGGGCAGCACGAAACCGGCGTCCCTGAGGGGCAACTCGAGCATCAGCGCCCCGAAGGGCTCCTCGAATCCGCGCACCTCGTCGGCGGTCGGCAACCGCGGCTCGCTCGTCACGCGCACCGGCCGCAATCCGCTGACCTGGCTGAACGCCTTGCGTTCATGGACTTCGGGGTGGGCGAGCGCATGCAGGGCCACCGTGGTGTTCCCGGTGCGGCCGGCCCAGCAGCGCAGTGCCACCTGCTGGGCCATGGTGCCCGTCGGGAAGAAGGCGGCGGCCTCCTTGCCGAGCAGTCCGGCGACCTTCTCCTCCAGGGCCTCCACGACCCCGTTCCCGTAGACGTCCCCGGTCTCGTCCAGGTCGTACACGTCCTGCGCGTCCTCGAGCAGCGCCAGCCGCTCCCGGAGCGTCCCCAGGAAGCCCGGGCGCGCCAGGACGCGCTCCGCGCGCCGGTAGGCGGCGATCCGGTGTTCTCGCCGCAGACGCAACAGCCCCTCGGTGGCCGACACCGGCTGCTCCGCGTCCGGTCCGCCGGGCTTCCGTGCCGAGCGTTCCTCGTCCCGCCCAGTCGTCTGTGCCATGTCCCCCTCCGCCCTCGTGTCCATGCCCGGATCATGCCGTGCGGCCCTCGCCTCGGGCACCCTCACTCTCCCTACCCGCAACCTGCGGAAGCCCACAGGCTGTGGACGGCCGACCGGCGCGTGACTGGATCGCGTTAACATGACGAGAAATCGTCCGGTACCCAGAGCGGACTGGAACGGGAAGGCCACCGTCGAGTGAGTACATTCCAGCAACCCGACCCCAAAGACCGCCCAGCGCGGCTCAGCGTGGGGGTGGTCGGAGCAGGCCGGGTCGGCCCGGCGCTCGCCGCATCCCTGCAACTCGCCGGGCACCGCCCGGTCGCCGCCTCCGGGGTCTCCGACGCATCCAGACGGCGGGCGGAGCTGATGCTCCCGGACGTTCCCCTCGTCCCGCCCGCCGAGGTGCTGGAACGGGCGGACCTGGTCCTCCTGACCGTTCCGGACGACACGCTGCCGAGCCTCGTGGAGGGCCTCGCCGAGACCGGTGCCGTGCGGCCGGGACAGCTACTCGTGCATACCTCCGGGCGGTACGGCGCGAAAGTGCTCGACCCCGCCCTGCGCGCGGGAGCCCTGCCGCTCGCCCTGCACCCCGCGATGACCTTCACCGGTACCCCTGTGGACGTCCAGCGCCTGGCCGGATGCTCCTTCGGGGTCACGGCGCCCGAGGAGCTGCGGCTGGCCGCCGAGGCCCTCGTGATCGAGATGGGGGGCGAGCCCGAGTGGATCGCCGAGGAGATGCGCCCGCTCTACCACGCGGCGCTCGCCCTCGGAGCCAATCACCTGGTCACCCTGGTCGCCCAGTCCATGGAGCTGCTGCGCGCGGCGGGCGTCGAGGCCCCCGACCGCATGCTCGGCCCGCTGCTCGGCGCCGCCCTGGACAACGCCCTGCGCTCCGGTGACGCGGCCCTCACCGGTCCCGTCGCGCGCGGAGACGCGGGCACGGTCGCCGCGCACGTGACCGAGCTGCGCAGGCACGCCCCGCAGACCCTCGCCGGATACCTGGCGATGGCCCGCGCGACCGCCGACCGGGCTTTGGCCCACGGACTACTCAAGCCGGAGCTGGCCGAAGACCTGCTCGGGGTACTCGCCAACGGGACCGAAGGGGAGCCCCGATGACCACCGTCCTGCTGCGCACCGCCGACGAGCTGCACGCGCGCGTGCAGCACGGCCGCCGTGCCGTCGTGATGACCATGGGAGCCCTGCACGAGGGCCACGCCACCCTGATCCGCGCCGCCCGCCGGATCGCCGGGGCCGATGGCGAGGTCGTCGTCACCGTCTTCGTGAACCCCCTCCAGTTCGGCGAGGGCGAGGATCTCGACCGCTATCCGCGCACCCTGGACGCCGACCTGAAGGTCGCCGAGCAGGCAGGTGCGGACGCCGTGTTCGCTCCCGCCGTGGACGAGGTCTACCCCGGCGGCGAGCCCCAGGTACGGATCACCGCGGGGCCCATGGGTGAGCGCTTCGAAGGAGCCTTCCGCCCCGGCCACTTCGACGGCGTGCTCACCGTCGTCGCCAAGCTGCTGCACCTCACCCGCCCCGATGCGGCCCTGTTCGGGCAGAAGGACGCCCAGCAGCTCGCCCTGATCCGCCGGATGGTGCGCGACCTGAACTTCGGCGTGGAGATCATCGGCGTGCCCACCGTGCGCGAGGGCGACGGCCTGGCCCTCTCCAGCCGCAACCGCTACCTCTCGCCCGATGAACGGCGCACCGCACTCGCCCTGTCCCGTGCCCTGTTCGCGGGCCGTGACCGGCACGCGGCCCAGGAGGCCCTGCGCGCGCGGGCCCGCGAGATACCCGCCACGCGCGCGCGTGCCGAGGCCCTCAGCGCGATAGGCGAGTCGCGCGCCGCCGCCGACGCGCACGCGGTGGCGAAGGCCGCCCCCGGCGGTCCCAACGCCGTCCGCGCCGCTGCCCGGCTCGTCATCGACGAGGCCGTCCGCCAGGATCCGCCCCTGGTCCTCGACTACCTGACCCTGGTCGACCCGTCGGACTTCACCGACGTCCCCGACGACTTCACCGGCGAGGCGGTCCTCGCCGTCGCCGCCCGGGTCGGAACGACCCGGCTCATCGACAACATCCCGCTCTCCTTCGGAGCTCCCGAACCCGTCGACCCGGACGGAGCCGCGACGTGATCCAGCGCAGGCACACAGGCATACGACTGCACGCGCCCGCCCCGGGGTGGTCCATCTCCGCGGACGTCGTGGTCGTCGGCTCCGGCGTCGCCGGCCTCACCGTGGCCCTGCGCTGCGAGGCGGCCGGCCTGAAGACGGTCGTCGTCACCAAGGCCCGCCTCGACGAGGGCTCCACCCGCTGGGCGCAGGGCGGCATCGCGGCGGCCCTGGGCGAGGGCGACACCCCCGAGCAGCACCTGGACGACACGCTGGTGGCGGGCGCGGGCCTGTGCGACGAGGAGGCCGTACGCATCCTGGTCACCGAGGGCCCGGACGCCGTACGCCGGCTCATCTCGACCGGCGCGCAGTTCGACACCGACGACGAGGGCGGCATCCAGCTCACCCGCGAGGGCGGCCACCACCGCCGCCGTATCGCGCACGCCGGCGGCGACGCGACCGGCGCGGAGATCTCCCGCGCGCTCGTCGAGGCGGTCCGCGCGCGTGGGCTGCGGACGATCGAGAACGCGCTGGTCCTGGATCTGCTCAACGACGCCGACGGTCGCGCCGCGGGCGTGACCCTGCACGTCATGGGCGAGGGCCAGCACGACGGTGTGGGCGCCGTGCACGCGCCCGCCGTGGTCCTCGCGACCGGCGGCATGGGCCAGGTCTTCTCGGCGACGACCAACCCGTCGGTGTCCACGGGTGACGGCGTGGCGCTCGCCCTGCGCGCCGGCGCGGAGGTCAGCGATCTCGAGTTCGTGCAGTTCCACCCGACCGTGCTGTTCCTCGGCCCGGACGCGGAGGGCCAGCAGCCGCTGGTCTCCGAGGCGGTGCGCGGCGAGGGCGCCCACCTGGTGGACGCGGACGGGGTGCGCTTCATGGTCGGGCAGCACGAGCTGGCCGAACTGGCGCCCCGGGACATCGTCGCCAAGGGCATCATGCGCCGCATGCAGGAGCAGGACGCCGAGCACATGTACCTCGACGCCCGCCACTTCGGCGCCGAGATGTGGGAGCACCGCTTCCCGACGATCCTCGCCGCCTGCCGCGCCCACGGCATCGACCCGGTCACCGAGCCCATCCCGGTCGCCCCGGCCGCCCACTACGCCTCCGGCGGCGTCCGCACCGACTCCCACGGCCGGACGACCGTGCGCGGCCTGTACGCGTGCGGGGAGGTCGCCTGCACCGGTGTCCACGGCGCCAACCGGCTCGCCTCCAACTCCCTCCTGGAGGGCCTGGTCTACGCCGAGCGCATCGCCACCGACATCGCGGCGGGCCGCACGGAACACGGCTTCCCCGCGCGCGTGCCCGAAACCGTTGCGTCCTCCGAGGAGCCCGCGCACCCGCTGCTCGCCCCCGAGGACCGGTTCACCATCCAGCGGATCATGACGGACGGTGCCGGCGTGCTCAGGTCCGCTGAGTCGTTGCAGAAGGCCGCGGACCGCCTTCAGTGGCTGCACGCCGATGCGCGGGACTGCCTCGACAGGAACGGCAAGACGTCCGAGCCCGGCGTCGACACCTGGGAGACCACCAACCTCCTCTGCATGGCCCGGGTCCTGGTCGCCGCAGCCCTGCTGCGCGAGGAGACCCGCGGCTGCCACTGGCGCGAGGACCACCCCCGGCGCGACGACACCACCTGGCGCCGCCACATCGTCGTACGGCTGAATCCGGACCGATCGCTGGCCGTGCGCACCACCGACACCGCAGACTTCCCCCCGACCGTGCCCCACGCTCCGGGCTCCGCCCGAGCAGGGGGTACTCCCAGCCCGCGTCCCCAGGAGCAGTGACAGAAGTGAGCACCCCCGACCTTCCCCTCGTCCCGAGCGGCGGCTGCGGCGACGGCTGCGCCTGCGGTGCCGACGGCGACCAGGACGCGTACATGGAGTGCGGGCTCGACCCCGCCCTCGCCCAGCTGCTGGCGGACGCCGGACTCGACCCTGTGGAGGTCGAGGACATCGCCAACGTGGCCATCGAGGAGGACCTGGACCACGGCGTGGACGTGACGACGGTCGCGACGATCCCCGAGGACGCCGTCGCGACGGCCGACTTCACCGCGCGCGAGGCGGGCGTGGTGGCGGGCCTCAGGGTCGCCGAGGCGGTCATCTCGGTGGTCTGCACGGACGAGTTCGAGGTCGAGCGCCATGTGGACGACGGCGACCGAGTCGAGGCCGGACAGAAGCTCCTGACCGTGACCACCCGCACCCGCGACCTGCTCACCGCCGAGCGCAGCGCGCTGAACCTGCTGTGCCGCCTGTCGGGCATCGCGACGGCCACGCGCGCGTGGGCGGACTCCCTGCAGGGCACCAACGCACGCGTACGGGACACCCGCAAGACGACGCCGGGCCTGCGCTCCCTGGAGAAGTTCGCGGTCCGCTGCGGCGGGGGCGTCAACCACCGCATGTCCCTGTCGGACGCGGCGCTGGTGAAGGACAACCACGTCGTGGCGGCGGGCGGCGTGGCGGAGGCCTTCGAGGCGGTCCGCACGATGTTCCCGGGCCTGCCGGTCGAGGTCGAGGTCGACACCCTCCACCAGTTGCGCGAGGCCGTGGACGCGGGCGCCGACCTGATCCTCCTGGACAACTTCACGCCGGGCGAGTGCGAGGAGGCGGTTGCCCTCGTCGCCGGCCGCGCCCAGCTGGAGGCGTCGGGCCGGCTGACCCTGGAGAACGCCAAGGCGTACGCGGACACGGGCGTCGACTTCCTGGCGGTCGGAGCGCTGACGCACTCCTCCCCGATCCTGGACATCGGCCTGGACCTGCGAGCGGCGGAGTAGGCGGGTCCCATGCTGCTGACCATCGACGTAGGCAACACGCACACCGTCCTCGGCCTGTTCGACGGCGAGGACATCGTCGAGCACTGGCGCATCTCCACGGACGCGCGCCGTACGGCTGACGAACTGGCGGTGCTCCTTCAGGGCCTGATGGGCATGCACCCGCTCCTCGGGGAGGAGCTGGGCGACGGCATCGACGGCATCGCGGTCTGCTCTACGGTCCCCTCCGTCCTGCACGAGCTGCGCGAGGTTACCCGCCGCTACTACGGCGACGTCCCCGCGGTCCTGGTCGAACCCGGCATCAAGACCGGTGTCCCGATCCTGATGGACAACCCGAAGGAGGTCGGCGCCGACCGCATCATCAACGCGGTGGCGGCGGTCGAGCTCTACGGCGGCCCGGCGATCGTCGTGGACTTCGGCACGGCGACGACGTTCGACGCGATCTCGGCGCGCGGCGAGTACACGGGCGGCGTCATCGCCCCCGGTATCGAGATCTCCGTCGACGCCCTCGGCGTCCGCGGCGCTCAGCTCCGCAAGATCGAGCTGGCCCGTCCGCGGGCGGTGATCGGCAAGAACACCGTCGAGGCGATGCAGGCGGGCATCGTGTACGGCTTCGCGGGCCAGGTCGACGGCGTGGTCAGCCGCATGACCCGCGAGCTGGCGGACGACCCGGACGACGTCACGGTCATCGCGACGGGCGGCCTGGCCCCGATGGTCCTCGGTGAGTCCTCGCTGATCGACGAGCACGAGCCGTGGCTGACCTTGATCGGCCTGCGCCTGGTGTACGAACGCAACGTGTCACGCATGTGAGGGGGCAGCCCCGACGGGGTGCGGGGCTGCCGCCCGGTGCGGTTCTGGCGGGTGGCCGCGAGGCCCCGCGCCATGCCCGCACGCGTCGTTGATCCCCGCCACAACCTCGAACAGGTGTACATCGCCCCCACCTGAGGGAACCCCCGGCGACACGACATCCCAACGAGGCCGGTTTTGTCCGATTAGCGGTAGCGTCCCCGCATGCCCACGCCACACGGATCCCGCGGCGGCCTGGCGTTCGGCGCGGAGGAGCTGCGTGTGCTCCGCCGCGCCCTCGCCCTCGCCCTCCAGCCCCGTACCGCCTCCGCCGAGGACGTCCAGGAGTGTCTACGCCTCGCCGAGTCCGTCGACGAGGCGGTACGCGAGGGCGCCCGCCTCAGGGCCTTCCTGCTGGCCGACCTCGCCCGCTACCGCGCCACGCTCCCGGGCGCCGCAGCCGGCTACTGCGCCCTCCTGGAGGAGGCTCTGGGCGTTGGCTACCGCCCTGTCCCGGACGACCTCGCCGCCCTGGGCGCCCTGCGTGGCGCCCCCACTGCCGCCGCCCTCCTCGACCGCTGCCGCGCCCTCGCCGAACACGGTGCCCGTGCCCGTCTCACCCCCCGCACGGCCACGATCCCCGCCTCCCGCGCCCGTCTCACGGCGCTTCCGGGCGGCCGTGCGGTCGCGGAGGACCCGCCCCAGGACCCGGCCCGCAGGCCCGGCGAGAAGCCGGCCGAAAGACCCGCCCCCCGGCCGGAACCGCAGAGTCCGCGTCCTTCGCGCCCCA
>NZ_MLYP01000048.1 GCF_001866645.1 Streptomyces colonosanans | reverse complement strand
CGGTTGGGCGGCGTCCAGGCCCGTCTCAGGACTGCGCGGTTGGGCGGCGTCCAGGCCCGTCTCAGGACTGCCCGGTTCGGCGCCCTGCGTCGTCTTCGTCTCAGTACCGGCCATGACGGCGGATCTCCCCACGCAGTACTTCGGTGATCTTCAGGGAAAGTGCGGCCACCGGCTTGTCCTCGATACGGCGCGGCTGGGGGATGTCGACCGTCCACTCGCGGGCCACCCGGCCCGGGCGGGAGGACAGCAGCACCACGCGCTGCGCGAGTCGTACCGCCTCGCGCACGTTGTGCGTGACGAACAGCACCGACAGCCCCGTCTCTTCCCAGATCCGGGTCAGCTCGTCGTGCAGCACGTCCCGGGTGATGGCATCGAGCGCCGCGAACGGCTCGTCCATCAGGAGGAGCCGGCTGTCCTGCGCGAGCGCCCGCGCCAGGGCGACGCGCTGCCGCATACCGCCTGACAGTTCGTGCACCCGTTTGCCGTACGCGCCCGTCAGCCGAACGAGTTCGAGTAGCTCCTCGGCCCGGGCGCGCCGTTCGGACGAGCCAACACCCCTGAGCCGCAGTGCGAGTTCGATGTTCTTGCCCGCGGTCAGCCATGGGAAGAGGGCGTGTTCCTGGAACATCAGGGCAGGGCGGCCGTCCGTCGTGATGAACCCCGCGCTGGGCTGGTCGAGCCCTGCCACCAGATTGAGCAGCGTCGACTTGCCACAGCCCGAGGCCCCCAGGAGGGTGACGAACTCACCTGGTGCGACATCGAGGCTGATGTCGTCCAGGACGAGATGCCGCCCGCCCGGTCCTGTGAAGGACTTCGAGACATGCTCGAGGCGAGCCGCGTACTCGACCGCCTCGGCGGTCTCGGCGGCCTTGGCGTAAGTCGTGGCCATGGTCGTCACCTCCTGGGAACTGATCGGATACGGGGTCTAGTCGGCGCCGAGACCGGCGTCGCCGACCGTGTTCTCGCCCGCGGCCTTGAGGACCTTGTTGAGGAGCGTGAGGTCGTAGATGCCGTCCAGCTTCGGGCTCTTCAGCAGTCCGGCCTTGACCGCGTGCTGCGCCTCGGTGTTCAGGGTCGAGGCCAGCGGATCGTCGGTGATCTGGATGGACTTCCACGCCGGGTCCAGGACGTTCGTCGGCAGGGCCTTGCCGGAGTCGGCCTCCAACTGCTTGTTCGCCGCCGCCTTCGCCTCGTCCGGGTGGGCGTTGATCCACTTGTTGGTCTCGACGGAGGCCGTCAAGACGGCCTCGACGGCCTTCGGATGCTCCTTGAGGAACGTCTGGGACACGATGATGTTCGTGATCACGAACTTGTTGTCCGGCCACAGCGTCGACTCGTCGAACAGGACCTTGCCGCCCTCGGCGACCAGCTTGGACGCGGTCGGTTCCGGCACCCACGCGCCGTCGATGGAGCCGGACTTGTAGGCATCCGGGGTGATCTTGTTGTCGGTGCGGACGACCGAGACGTCGCCCTTCCCGCTCAGCGCGTCGACCTTCCAGCCCTGGTCCGCGATCCAGTTGAGGAACGCCACGTCCTGGGTGTTGCCCAGTTGGGGTGTCGCGATCTTCTTGCCCTTGAGGTCTTTCAGGGAGGCGATCTTCTTCGGGTTGACGACCAGCCTTACGCCGCCGGATGCCGAACCACCGATGATGCGCAGGCTCTTGCCGTCGGACTTGGTGTAGCCGTTGATCGCGGGGGAGGGGCCGATCCAGCCGATGTCGACGGAACCTGAGGTGAGGGCCTCGATCTCGGACGGACCGGCATTGAAGATCTGGTATTTGGCCCGCGTGGCACCGAGCGACTTCTGGAAGAAGCCCTTCTGGACGCCCACGAGCGCGGTGGCATGGGTGAGGTTGCCGAAGTAGCCGATCTTCACGGAGTCGAGGCCGTCGACCTTCTCGGTCCCGGCGGCGACCTTCTGGGCGGGTGTGTCGTCCTTGGCCTGGGATCCGTAACCGCAGGCGGTGAGCGCGAGGAGCGGGAGCGCGGTGAGCGCGGCCATGCCGCGGCGAAGTCGGGACGGGGGGAGGGTGGCAGGCACGGGAGGCGGTCCTCTCGTCGGCCCGGCGGTCACGGATTCTCAGGCCGTGGCCGGGAGTTCGGCAGGTCTTCGTTTACGCAGGCAGCGGGGGACGAGCGCGCGCAGGCAGCGCTCGTACGTCATCGCGCACATCGCGCCACCCCGCCCTGCCCGCTCCCAAGAGCGCCGCTGCCGACGCGGCCGCCCTCCTTCGCGAACGTCGCGTAGAAGTCGGTGGAGGTCATGTCAGAAGTCCCATCCGCCCTCGTCGGCCCCGTCCTTCACCGGCTCGGGTGTGGCGAACGACTCGCCGGCCATGCCCGCGGTGAGCGTGGTGCCGTCGGCCGGGTCGATCAGGATGAACGAGCCGGTGCGGCGGGAGTCCGCGTAGGCGTCCACCGGCAGCGGCTCGGCGGTACGGATCCTCACGCGGCCGATGTCGTTGGCGCCGAGCCGCTCCGGGTGCGCGTGCAAGGACAGGTCGTCAAGCGTGAGGCGGGACGGGATGTCCTTGACGATCGCCTTGACCGTGCGGGTGCCGTGCTTGAGCAGTACACGGTGCCCGACGGTCAGCGGCTGGTCGGCGACATGGCAGACCGTCGCCTCGATGTCCTGCGTGATCGCGGGCGCGTCCTCGCCCGGCACGATCAGGTCGCCGCGCGAGACGTCGAGGTCGTCCTCCAGCAGGAGGGTCACCGACTGCGGGGTCCACGCCACGTCGACGGGTCGGCCCAGCAGGTCGATGCCCGAGATCCTCGTCGTACGGCCGGACGGCAGAACCGTGACCTGCTCCCCGACGCGGAACGTACCGGCCGCGATCTGGCCCGCGTACCCCCGGTAGTCCGGGTGCTCGGCGGTCTGCGGGCGGATCACGTACTGCACGGGCAGCCGAGCGTGGCAGTGCGCCAGGTCGTGGCTGACCGGCACGGTCTCGAGGTGTTCCAGAACGGTCGGGCCGCCGTACCAGTCCATGGTCGCGGACGGTTCCACGACGTTGTCACCGACCAGTGCCGAGATCGGGATCGCGGTGACCTCCGGGATGCCCAGCTCGCTCGCGTACGCCGTGAACCCCTCGGCGATCGCCGCGAAGACGGGCTCCCGGTAGTCGACGAGGTCCATCTTGTTGACGGCGAGGACGACGTGCGGAACGCGCAGCAGGGCCGCGATCGCCGCATGACGGCGGGTCTGCTCGACGACACCGTGGCGCGCGTCGACCAGGATCACCGTCAGCTCGGCCGTGGAGGCACCCGTGACCATGTTGCGGGTGTACTGCACATGGCCGGGGGTGTCGGCGAGGATGAACCGGCGCCTCGGAGTGGCGAAGTAGCGATAGGCCACGTCGATGGTGATGCCCTGCTCGCGTTCCGCGCGCAGACCGTCCGTCAGCAGCGCCAGGTCCGGCCCGTCCTGGCCGCGGCTCGCGGATGCCCGCTCCACGGCCTCCAACTGGTCGGCGAGGACCGACTTGGAGTCGTGCAGCAGGCGGCCGACGAGCGTGGACTTTCCGTCGTCGACCGAACCGGCGGTGGCGAACCGCAGGAGGGTGGTGGCGGAGAGTTCCGTAGTCGTAGTCGTAGTCGTAGTCGTGGTCATGGTCAGAAGTACCCCTCGCGCTTGCGGTCCTCCATGGCGGCCTCGGAGAGCTTGTCGTCGGCGCGGGTGGCACCGCGTTCGGTCAGCCGGGATGCGGCGATCTCCGCGATGACCTGCTCCAGGGTCACCGCGTCCGAGTCGACAGCGCCGGTGCAGGACATGTCACCGACGGTCCGGTAGCGCACGAGACGCTTCTCGACCCTCTCGCCCTCCTTCGGCCCGCCCCACTCACCGGCGGTCAGCCACATGCCACTCCGCTGGAAGACCTCCCGCTCGTGGGCGAAGTAGATCTCGGGAAGCTCGATGTCCTCGCGGGCGATGTACTGCCACACGTCCAGCTCGGTCCAGTTGGACAGCGGGAAGACACGGACGTGCTCGCCGGGCGCGTGGCGGCCGTTGTACAGCTGCCACAGTTCGGGGCGCTGGCGGCGCGGGTCCCACTGCGAGAACGCGTCGCGCAGGGAGAAGACGCGCTCCTTGGCACGGGCCTTCTCCTCGTCCCGTCGCCCGCCGCCGAACACGGCGTCGAACCGCTCGGACTGGATCTTCTCCGTCAGTGGAAGGGTCTGCAGGGGATTGCGGGTGCCGTCGGGGCGCTCCTTGAGCACACCGCGGTCGATGTAGTCCTGTACGGAGGCCACATGGAGGCGCAGGCCATGTGCTGCCACCACACGGTCGCGGTACTCCAGCACCTCGGGGAAGTTGTGTCCCGTGTCCACATGAAGCAGCGAGAAGGGCACCGAAGCGGGCGCGAACGCCTTCAGCGCCAGGTGCAGCATGACGATGGAGTCCTTGCCGCCGGAGAAGAGGATCACCGGCCGCTCGAACTCGCCCGCCACCTCGCGGACGATATGGACGGCCTCGGACTCGAGGGCGTCCAGATGGGACAGGGCGTACGGGATGTCCGTGCCCTCCTGTGCCGTCGCGACGGCCGTCATATGGGTCTCCCTGGTGGTCGCGGCGTTCGGGGAAATCACCGTCATGGTCAGCCGTGCAGCCCGCACTCGGTCTTGGCGCGGCCTGCCCAGCGGCCGGCGCGCGCGTCCGCGCCCTCCAGGACCCTGCGGGTGCAGGGCGCGCAGCCGATGGAGGGATAGCCGTCCGTCAGCAGCGGGTTGGTGAGCACGCCGTGTTCGGCGATGTACGCGTCCAGGTCGTCCTGGGTCCAGCGCGCGATCGGCGAGATCTTGACCTTCCCGCGCCTCTCGTCCCAGCCGACGACCGGGGTGTTCGCCCGGGTCGGGGAATCGTCGCGGCGCAGCCCGGTCACCCAGGCGTCATAGCCCTTCAGCCCCTCCTCCAAGGGCTGGACTTTGCGCAGTGCGCAGCACAGGTCGGGGTTGCTCTCGTACAGCCGGGGGCCGTACGCGGCGTCCTGTTCGGCGACCGTCTGGCGAGGGGTGAGCGTGATGACGTTGACGTCCATCACGGCCTCGACCGCGTCGCGGGTGCCGGTGGTCTCCGGGAAGTGGTAGCCGGTGTCGAGGAACACGACGTCCACGCCGGGCAGCGCACGGGAGGCGAGGTGGGCGACCACCGCGTCCTCCATGGAGGAGGTCACGCACAGGCGCTCGCCGAAGGTGGCGGCGGCCCACTGGAGGATCTCCGGTGCGGAGGCGTCCTCCAGGTCACGGCCGGCCTGTTCGGCCGGCTCCCGCAACGAATCGGCGTCGTAGGCATCCTGAGTGTTCGTCATGGGCGGTCCTCTGCGCTGTCGGCTCGCCTGAGCCCCCGGGCCAGCAGGCCCAGGAACCTCAGCTGGAAGGCTCGGTTGCACGCTCCGCATTCCCACGCCCCGTGGCCGTCTTCGCCGGGACGCAGGTCCTCGTCGCCGCAGTAGGGGCAGTAGAAGGGCGCCGCTCGCCCGCTCACGACAACGCCTCCTCGGATGCGCGCGCGGCCCAGGCGGCGAACCGCTCGCCCTCCGCGCGTTCCGCCTGGAACCGCGTGAGGACGCGCTCGATGTAGTCGGGCAGTTCCTGCGAGGTGACCTTCAGGCCGCGGACCTTGCGGCCGAAGCCCGCCTCGAGGCCGAGCGCGCCGCCGAGGTGCACCTGGAAGCCCTCGACCTGCTCGCCGTTGTCGTCGAGGACCAGTTGCCCCTTGAGGCCGATGTCCGCGACCTGGATACGGGCGCAGGCGTTCGGGCAGCCGTTGAGGTTGATGGTGATCGGCTCGTCGAAGTCCGGGATGCGGCGCTCCAGTTCGTCGATCAGCGACGAGCCGCGCGCCTTGGTCTCGACGATGGCCAGCTTGCAGTACTCGATGCCGGTGCAGGCCATGGTGCCGCGCCGGAACGGGGACGGCTTCACCCTGAGGTCGAGGGCCTCCAAGCCCTCGACGAGCGAGTCGACCTCCGACTCCGCCACGTCGAGCACGATCATCTTCTGCTCGGCGGTCGTACGGACCCGGCCCGAGCCGTGCGCCTCCGCAAGGTCCGCGATCTTCGTCAGTGTGCTGCCGTCGACGCGGCCCACGCGCGGCGCGAAACCGATGTAGAAGCGGCCGTCCTGCTGCCGGTGCACGCCGATGTGATCGCGCCAGCGCTCCACGGGCTGCGCGGGCGCCGGACCGTCGGTCAGCCTGCGCTCGAGGTACTCGTCCTCCAGGACCCGGCGGAACTTCTCCGTACCCCAGTCGGCGACCAGGAACTTCAGCCGGGCGCGGTTGCGCAGCCGCCGGTAGCCGTAGTCACGGAAGACGGAGATGACGCCCTCGAAGACGTCGGGGACCTCTTCCAGCGGCACCCAGGCCCCGAGCCGCTGCCCGATCCTCGGGTTGGTGGACAGGCCGCCGCCGACCCACAGGTCGAAGCCGGGTCCGTGCTCGGGGTGGTGCACGCCGACGAAGGCCACGTCGTTGATCTCGTGCGCAACGTCCAGCAGCGGCGAACCGGAGATCGCGGTCTTGAACTTGCGGGGCAGGTTCGAGTACGCCGGGTTGCCGATGACCCTGCGGTGGATCTCCTCGATGGCAGGGGTGCCGTCCAGGATCTCGTCCTCGGCGATACCCGCGACAGGCGAACCGAGGATCACGCGGGGCGTGTCGCCGCAGGCCTCGGTGGTGGACAGGCCGACGGCCTCCAGTCGGTTCCAGATCTCCGGCACGTCCTCGATCCGGATCCAGTGGTACTGGATGTTCTGCCGGTCGGTGATGTCGGCGGTGCCGCGCGCGAACTCCTGCGAGGTCTCGCCGATGACGCGCAACTGCCGCGTGGTGAGCCGGCCGCCGTCGATACGGACGCGCAGCATGAAGTACGTGTCGTCCAGTTCCTCCGGCCCCAGGATCGCGGTCTTGCCGCCGTCGATCCCGGGCTTGCGCTGGGTGTACAGGCCCCACCAGCGCATCCGGCCGCGCAGATCATTGGGGTCGATCGAGTCGAAACCCCGCTGGGAGTAGATCGTCTCAATGCGTGTCCGCACATTGAGACCGTCGTCTTCCTTCTTGAACTGTTCATTGCCGTTGAGCGGCGTGAAGTGACCCACGGCCCACTGTCCTTCGCCACGGTGACGGCTCACCTTGCGGCGGGGCATGGCGGGGTTCTGCGGGGCGGCGGCCATGGTGGATACGTCCTTCAAGACAGCGACGGGTGGGGTCGGCGCGCAGTGCCGTCGACGAGGGGCGGCGTTCGGGCGGGCAGCTCTGACCTGCGCATACGGGCACGCGGCAGGATGTGCGCGGCAGTGCGCAAGAGCGAAAAAGGGGAAACGGGAGCCGGCTGAGACTGCTCAGCTCGCCGGACAGATGGCGCTGGACGTGCGGACGAGATCGACGTGTCGTCGACTCACCAAGGCAACTCCAACTCCGGACATGGCGGAAGGGTGGCACGGCGAGCCGGGTACAGTCCAGCCGGCGTCCAGAATGCAGACACCCTTGTACCGAAATATGGGACAAGGGTGTCAGCGGCCGTACGGCGCGAGGTGGGTGCGCAGGCGGATCAGAGGGCGTGGGCGCCCGGCCAGGGGCCCGGTGTGGCGACCTCCGGTTCCTCCTCGACCTTGGTGTCGAACAACTGGAAGCCGCGGCGCTGGTAGTTGGCCATGGCGTGCTCGCCGTCCTTGCTGCAGGTGTGCAGCCACACCCGCTTCGTCTCCGCCAGCCCGGGCCAGCGGTCCGTGAGGTCCCATGCGCGGGCGGTCCCGTACGACAGCAGGTGGCCGCCGATCCGCCGCCCGCGGAAGGCCTGGATGAGCCCGAAGTAAACGATCTCCACGACCCCGTCGTCCTGCGACTCCAGCTCCACGTACCCTGCCGGCGTGCCCCGGTCGTAGGCGACCCAGGTCTCCACGCCCGGCCGGTTCAGGTGCTCCCGCCACTGTGCGTACGTCCAGCCCAGCCGGTCGGTCCAGCGGATGTCACCGCCCACCGACGCGTACAGGAAGCGGCTGAACTCCGGCGACGGCTCCTGCGCGCGGACGATGCGGACATCGCCCTCGGGGGCCGCGGCGGGCTGCAGATCCGCCGGGGACGTCTGCTCCAGGGACCACGTGGTCACGATCAGGGTGCTCATGCGGTCAGGGAATCACGCGGGCACCCGGTACGACAAAGGGGTAGCGGCGCTGCCCTGCGTCACGACGCGGGCGTCCTACCTGCGTGTCTACTCCAGGGCGGCGTCCACGCAGTCCAGCGGAACCGCGTACAGCACCCGCCCGCCGGCCGTACCGGACCGCCCCTCGTCCCCGCTCGCCTCGCCCTCGGTCAGCGTCCACAGCTCGCCCGTCTCCTGCTGGTACGACAAGGACGCGGTGTGTCGTCCCCAGCAGGCGTACGTCTCGTCGGCCGCGCAGGTCGCCGCCTTCGCTCCGGATGTGTTCTGCCGCCAGAGCGTGCCGTGCCGGCCGCCGTCGGACGGCGCCCGGTCGATGTACCAGTCGGCCTGCCCCGCCGGTGTGCGCCGGTACGAGAGCACGCCCCGCACCCCGGACGCCTCCGTCTCGTACGCCTCGGTCGTCCGGACGTCGCCGCGTGCGTCCGTGGCCAGCAGCCCCGCGCGGCCGGGCGCGGTGCTGTACGCGTAGCGCCAGACGCGGGCCGCCCGGTCGGTGGTCCCGCGGCGCAGCCGCTCACCCGCGACCAGGCTGACCGGGGCCGAGGTGCGGTCGAGCGAGAGCGCGGAGAAGCAGGGGACCGCATGGGCGCCGGTCCTCGAACAAGGGCCTTGGGCCGGCCGGTAGGAGCCGATCGCCGGCAGCACATACCGGTAGCCGTGCGCCGCGTAGCCGCCCTTGACCCGGCCGACCGCGGCGCTGTCGACGTTCGTCCTCAGGATGCGGCGCAGGTCGAAGACGAGCAGGGAGTCGCGGGCGGTGACGATCAGCTTGTCCTGGTGCCGGACCATTCCGGACATGCGGGTGCGGACGGCGGTGAAGTCCTTGCCGTCGGGGCTGGGGGCGACCAGCAGGACCCAGCGGTAGGCGAGGCGGGCCGGGTCGTTCGCGTCGATGAAGGCGATCCGGGCGAGCCCCCGGTCGGCGGCCGGGTCGCCGGCGCGGCGGTCGTCGTGCGTCCAGCCGGACAGGATGACCCGGTCCGCGCCCGGGCGGCCGTCCGCGGTGTCGGCGGAGGTGGCGACGGACCGCGGCAGCCACTGCGTGGTCGTCGCGTCGTCGTGGTTCCAGCAGTACGCGCGCGTGGCCGCCGGTCTGACGGGCAGTGCGTCCGTCTCGGTGCCGTCGCAGGCGGACCGGTCGCGCATGGTGTGGTCGGCGGACGCGAGGACGTCGTGGATGCCGACGCCGCCGCCGAGCGAGCGGGTGAGCGTGTCGAGCGTGCGGCGGTCGGTGAGGTTCTCGTGGAGGCGGAACTGCGCGGTCCGGTCCGCGGCGGTGATGCGGGTCAGGCCCCCCGGGTCGTTCCCGCCCACGGCCTGAGAGGTGCTGATCAAAGTGGCGGCGGCGGTGAGCGCCAGCGCGGTCCCGGCCAGTGTGGCCCGCAGCGCACGGCCCCTGCGCCTGCGGCGGTGCCTGCCACGGTGCTTCATACAACCTCCTGGCGTGGGCCAACTGCTCCTCGTGTTCCGCATGTTGATCGAGGAGCGGGTGGGGGTGGCCTGTGAGGGGGATGCTACGGCAGGCGGATACGGGACCAGTCGAAGACCCGGGAAAAGGAGGGGTATCCCCATCGAGGGGGCTATTCTCCCGGGCGCGGGAGGAGCGCGCGAGGGCGGCGCACGCGCCCCGCGCCCGCACCACCCCCGGAGCCCCGGAGCAACCGTGGCGCTGTGGAGCCCACAGAACGTCAGGAGACCGGCCGGGCCCGCTCCACCATCGCGGCCAGGTCAAGGCTGTGCGGCAGCGTGCCGAAGGCTGCGCCCCAGTCACCGCCGAGGCGGGAGGCGCAGAAGGCGTCGGCGACCTCCGGCGGCGCGTACTGGACGAGCAGCGCCCCCTGGAGCACCAGCGCGATCCGCTCCGTCAGGCGTCGTGCCCGCGCCTCGATGCCCTCCAGGTCGGCGAGTTCGGTGAGCAGGTTCTTGATCGCGCTGTCCAGGCGGTGGTCGGCGCCGCGCGCCCGGCCGACCTCCTGGAGATAGGCGTTGAGGGTCTCCGGCTCGCGCTGGAGCGCCCGCAGCACATCGAGCGCCTGGACGTTGCCCGCTCCCTCCCAGATGGAGTTGAGCGGCGACTCGCGCAGCAGCCGGGGCATGCCGGACTCCTCCACATAGCCATTGCCGCCGAGGCACTCCGAGGCCTCCGTCACCAGCGGGGTGCAGCGCTTGGTCACCCAGTACTTGGCGGCCGGCACCGCGAGCCGCAGGAAGGCCCGCTCCTGCTCGCTCCCGTCGTCGTACGCCGCCGCGAGCCGCAGCGCCAGCGTCGTCGCGGCCTCCGACTCCAGCGCCAGATCGGCCAGCACATTGCGCATCAGCGGCTTGTCGACGAGCCTGCCGCCGAACGCCTCGCGGTGATCGCAGTGGTGGATCGCCTGCGCCACGGCCTGCCGCATCAGTGAGGCCGAGCCGAGGACGCAGTCGAGCCTCGTCGCCGCGACCATCTCGATGATGGTGCGCACCCCGCGGCCCTCGTCGCCGACCCGGCGCGCCCAGGTGCCGTCGAACTCGACCTCGCTGGAGGCGTTGGACCGGTTGCCCAGCTTGTCCTTGAGCCGCTGGATCCGGAACACGTTCCGGGTGCCGTCCTCCAGCACGCGCGGCACGAGGAAACAGGTGAGGCCGCCCTTCCCGTTCTTGGAAGGAGCCGCCTGCGCCAGGACCAGGAACCCGTCCGACATCGGGGCCGAGCAGAACCACTTGTGGCCCGTCAGGGCGTACGTACCCTCCTCGGCGAGCGGCTGAGCCGACGTGGTGTTCGTCCGTACGTCGCTGCCGCCCTGCTTCTCCGTCATACCCATGCCGAAGATGGCGCCGGCCTTCCGGGCGGCGGGGCGCAGATCGCGGTCGTAGACCATCGAGGTCAGCCGCGGCTCCCACTCGGCGGCGAGCGCCGGGTCCGTGCGCAGGGCCGGCACCGCGGCATGCGTCATCGACATCGGACAGCCGGTGCCCGCCTCCACCTGCGTCCAGACCACGAAAGCGGCGGCGCGGCGCACATGCCCGCCCGGCCGCGCCCACGCCGCGGTCAGCCCCGCGGCGACGCCCTGGCCCATCAGCCGGTGCCAGGCCGGGTGGAACTCGACCTCGTCGATCCGGTTGCCGTAGCGGTCGTGTGTCCGCAGCTTCGGCGGGTTCTCGTTGGCCTGGAACCCCCACTCCTGCACCTGCGCGGACCCGGCCCTGCGCCCGAGCCCCGACAGCTCGTCGCGGGCCTCGTCCAGGAGCGCGGGGTCCAGATGTCGTTCGACGGCCTCGACGAGTGCCTGGTCGGCACGGAAGACGTCGTATGCGACCAGTGGCGGAGCCTGGTTGGTCACCGTGTGCGTGCTGGCTGCCATGTCTGCGAACTTACCCTTCGGTACGTCGTCGGTCACCCCCTTCACCCAGGCGGGACGCCCCACTCCGCGCGCCCGCCCCACCGGGAGCGGAGTACCGCCTGGCGGCGGATACCGTTAGGGAGTGCAGCCAGCAGCTACTGATACCCCCGAGCGGACGTCCGGCCGTCTCCACCGGGCCCGCGTCCTCTACCGGAACGTCTCCAAACGCAGGACCGCCTGGCTGTTGCTGAAGGACACGGTCAACTCGTGCATGGAGTACCGCATCCTCGGCCTCGCCGCCGAGGCGGCGTTCTTCACGCTGCTGTCCGTGCCGCCGCTGCTGCTGAGCCTCACCGGACTGCTCGGGTACGTCGACGCCTGGACCGACGCCGACACCATCCACAGCCTGGAGAACAACCTGCTGGAGGCCTCCCGCACGGTCCTGTCCGACCGGGGCGTCACGGAGATCGCCCAGCCGATCCTGCACGACGTGATGAAGGGCGGCCGCCCGGACGTCATCTCCATCGGCTTCCTGTTCGCCCTGTGGTCGGGATCGCGGGCGGTGAACGTCTTCATCGACACGATCACGGTGATGTACGGGCTCGACGGCGCCCGGGGCATCGTGAAGACGCGGCTGCTCGCGTTCGGCCTGTTCATCGTGGCGCTGCTGATCGGCTCGGTGGCGCTGCCGCTGATGGTGGCGGGGCCGGACGCGATGGTGAAGGTCCTGCCGTGGTCGACGACGGTGGTACAGGTCCTGTACTGGCCGGTGGTCATCGTCCTGTCCGTCGTGTTCCTGACGACGCTGTACCACGTGTCCGTGCCGGCGCGGTCGCAGTGGGTCGAGGACGTGCCCGGGGCCCTGGTGGCGCTGGCGATGTGGGTGCTGGGGAGCTTCCTGCTGCGCATCTACCTGACGCACACGGTCGAGGGCCCGACGATCTACGGATCGCTGGCCGCTCCCGTCGCCGTGCTGCTGTGGATCGGCGTGTCGGCCTTCGCGGTCCTCGTCGGCGCGGCCGTCAACGCGGCGATCGACCGGGTGTGGCCGGCCGCGGCGACGGCGGCGGCCCGCGCGGTGAACGAGCGGCTGCGGCACGAACAGGCCGCGGAGTACATGGCACGGGCAGCCGCCGCCCGCGCGGCCGACCCCGATCCCGACGACCCGGACATGCCCTCCGAGTTCCCCGAGCGCTGGTCCCGCTTCCTGCCCCCGGAGGACGTCACGTCACGCCTGCGCGCGCAGGCGCGCAGCGCGCCCCCTGAGCGGCAGAAGGCGCAGGGCCCGGGGGAGTGAGAGGCGGTCACGTGGGGCCGGCGCCGCGGGTCTCCTGAGATGTGGGACCGCAGGGGGCGGCAGAGCCGCCGTGGGTGCGCCGGCGTCGTCGTCGCGTGCGCGTAGTCTGACGCGCGTGGCTGCCGACGAAGACCCCGCGGCCCTCGGCGACACGTCCGCGGTCTTTGGGTACGCGGAGCGGGCGTCCCGGCTCGCGGGCGCGGTCGTGTGGACCAGCACACCGCCCACCGTCGCGGGGCGGCCGGTCCTGCCCGACGGCTGTATGGACCTGCTGTGGACCGAGGGCAGACTCCTGGTCGCCGGCCCGGACACGCACGCGTACCACCCCGAGGGCCCGCCTGCACGCTGGGCCGGTGTCCGTTTCCCGCCCGGCGCCGCACCGGCCTTCCTGGGCGTCCCGGCCCACGAACTGCGTGACCGCCGCGTCGCGCTGGCCGATCTGTGGCCCGCCGCGGAGGTACGCCGGCTGACCGGGCGCGTGGACACCGTCGCCGATCCCGCGATCGCACTGGAGGAGATCGTGCTGGACCGGGCGGCACGGATGCCGGACCCGGACCCGCTGCCCCGCGCGGTGGTCGCGGCGCTCACCGCCGGCCGTTCGGTTGCCGCCACCGCCGATGAACTGGGCCTGGGTCCACGGCAGTTGCACCGTCGCTCGCTCGCCGCATTCGGCTACGGACCGAAGACACTGGCCCGTGTGCTGCGGCTGCAACGGGCGCTGACGCTGGCGCGGTCCGGAGTGCCCTATGTGGAGACGGCATCCCGTGCGGGTTTCGCCGATCAGGCCCATCTGTCCCGGGACGTGAAAGAGTTGGCCGGGATGCCGCTGGGTGACCTACTGGCTCGCGGCTAGGTCCGCAAACAGGTCGACACCATTGCCGTCCGGGTCGTGCACGACCGCGTACCGCATCCCCCACACCGCGTCCCACGGTTCCAGCTCACCGTGGTACCCGGCGCCGACTAGATCCTTGTACACACCGTCCACCTCGGCAGGGGAGTCGCAGCGGAAGGCAAGCCCGACTCGGCCGTTGCCGGTCGACGGCCGCCAGCCGGGGTAGAAGGAACGGACGGTCTTCTCGGTGTCCAGAGTGAGCCGCACCCCACCGGGCAGCGCCGCCTCGACGTGCGGCTGCTTCTCGGCATCCTCGGGGAAGACGAGCCCGAGACGTCGGTAGAAGGCGAGGGACGCGGTCAGGTCGGAGACGACGAGGCCGATCACATCGAATCGTGGTGTCATGCCGCCACCGTAGGAAGGGGACCGGCCGCGGGTCTTGAACGAATCGGACGCGGGCGCAGGGGACCCTTCGTACGGATCCTGGGGCGCGACGCACCGTCGGGCGTCTCGGGCGAGAGGGTCAGGCCGCCCTCAGCGTCGCGGCGATCGACGCGATCGTCTCCGGCCCCACCCGGCAGCAGCCGCCGATCAGCCGTGCCCCGGCGTCGCGCCAGTCCGTGACCTGGGCGGCGGCGAAGGTGGAGCGGCCGTCCCAGGCGTGGGCCCGAGCGTCCCAGGCCTCGCCGCTGTTCGGGTAGACCACCACCGGCTTGCCCGTGACGCGGGCGGCCGTGGCGACCGCGCCGGCCGCGTCCTCGGGCGCACAGCAGTTGACACCCACCGCGATCACCTCGTCCACGTCGGCGGCCGGCGCGAACGCCTCCTCCAGCGGCTGCCCGGCGCGCGTACGGTCGCCCGAGACGGTGTACGACAGCCACGCGGGGACACCGAGCCCGCGCACCGCCCGCAACAGAGCCGCGGCCTCGTCCGTGTCCGGGACCGTCTCCAGCGCGAGCACATCGGGACCGGCCGCGGCCAGCACCTCCAGGCGCGGGCGGTGGAAGGTCTCCAGCTCGGAGACCGTGAGGCCGTAGCGGCCCCGGTACTCGGAGCCGTCGGCGAGCATCGCCCCGTACGGGCCGACGGACGCTGCCACCCACAGCGGCCTGGTGACACCCCCGGCGTGCGCCCGCGCCGCCGCCTCACGGGCCGACTCGACGCTGAGCGCGAGGAGCCGTGCCGCCCGGTCGTGGTCGATACCGCGCCGGGCGAACCCCTCGAACGTCGCCTGGTAGCCGGCTGTGATCGCCACGTCCGCGCCCGCCTCGAAGTACGCGAGGTGCGCCTCGACGATCGCCTCCGGCCGCTCGGCGAGCAGCCGCGCCGACCACAGCGCATCGCTCAGGTCGTACCCGGCGGACTCGAGCTGATTCGACAAACCGCCGTCGAGGACGACCGGCCCGGCGGCGAGAGCTTCGGCGAGGGTGACAGCGGTGCTCATGCAATGACGCTAGTGCCCCAGCGGGCAATGTTCGCCCCGTCGCGAGGCCCGGCACGCTCCTGCAAGCTGCTTCGAGCAGGGGGACCCTCAGAGCGGGAGGTGCCCCCACGACGCCACTCCTTGACGGGCGGACGTTGCCTGTGGGGGCACTGGTCGAAGGACGGCCCGACGTCCGGCGCCTCGGGCCGCCCTTCGCGTACGCCGACGCCCTTACTCCGTCACGAAGTCGGCCATCATGGCCATGTCCTCGTGCTCGAGGTTGTGGCAGTGCAGCATGTACCGGCCGGGGTAGTCCGTGAAGCGGGTGACGATCTCCACGGATTCGGCGGGGCGCAGGTCCACGGTGTCCTTCCAGCCCTCGTCGTACGGGCCGATCGAGGCGCCGTTGCGGGCGGTCACCCGGAAGTGGTCGAGGTGAAGGTGGATGGGGTGGTGGAAGTCGGTGACGAACCTCCATATCTCGGTGGTGCCGAGGCGGACCTTCGCCAGCGGCCTGCCGGGCTTGTAGGCACGGCCGTTGATGGTCCAGCCCATCGATCCGGAGCTCCGCTGGAAGTGGAAGGTACGGGTCGCCACGGCATTCTCCGGCTGCGGCGCGGGGAGCGTGGAGAGCCGGGCCGGTATGCGTGAGTCGTCGGCCGGCGGCCGGGCGGTGGAGACGTCGAACCGCATGACGGCCGCCGTACCGCCGCTGCCCAGTCGGTTGACCAGCCGCACGCGGGTTCCCGGCCGGTAGCGGGAGAAGTCGACGACCACGTCGAAGCGTTCGCCCGGGGCGATGTCGAGCGCGTCGTGCTTGAGCGGCCGCTCCAGGAGCCCGCCGTCGCTGCCGATCTGTACGAGGCCGCCGCCGCCCGGCGGTTGCGGGTCGAGCGCCAGGCGGTACCGCCGGGCGTTGGAGGCGTTGAGCAGGCGCAGACGGTAGCGCAGGCCCTCGGTCTCCAGTACCGGCCAGGGCGCCCCGTTGACCAGGACGACATCGCCGAGGACACCATCCATGTATTGGTCGGACACGCCGGGTTTGTGCTGCTCGGCGTCGAGGGCGGGGTACCGGAAGGAGCCGTCGGCGGCGAAGGACCGGTCGGTGATCATCAGCGGGATGTCGCGTTCGCCGCGGGGCAGCGGCAGAGCCTCCTCCTCGTCGTCGTGGACCAGGTGGAACCCGGCGAGGCCGTTCCAGACGTTCGCCCCGGTGAAGCCCATGCGATGGTCGTGGTACCAGAGGGTGGCGGCGCGCTGTGCCATCGGATACGTGTACGTCCGCTGCACGGCGGCGATGTCCTGTGCGTCCGACGCCCCGGACATGCCCGGCATTCCCGCCATGCCGTCGTCGTGGGAGGCCGTGTGTCCGGGCGGCAGGATCAACGCGGTCGGGTAGCCGTCGCTGCTGTACGGGGTGTGGCCGCCGTGCAGGTGGACCACGGTCGGGTGCGGCAGTTCGTTGCGGTGCCGCACCATCGTCCGCCGTCCGGAGCGGGAGACGATGGTCGGCCCGGGGAAGGTGCCGCCGTAGGTCCAGGCGGTGGTCTCCAGGCCCGGGAGGATCTGCAGGCGTGCGGTCCGCTGGGTGATCTCGTACACGTCCGTCGTACCGCTGGTGCGTATCGGCGCGAGCACCTGCGGCGTGGGCAGCGGCACCTCGTACGGCCGTGGAAGGGGCGCCTGGCTGCGCAGCAGCAGTCCCGGCTGACCGGTCGTCAGGGACCCTCCGGCCACGGCGAATCCGCCGACGGTGAGGGCACCGCCGCCCAGGGCCGCCGAGGTGACGAGGAGGCGGCGCCTGCTGATGCTCCCGGTCATGCGGACTCCTCGGCGGCGTCCTCGGTACGGGAGGCATGGTCCGCCCCCGGTGCCGGCCGCCAGGCCCAGACCAGCATCAGCAGGGTGGCGGCGACGATCCCCACTCCCAGCGGGATGTGAACGGCGAGTGTCCGGTTGTACCCCATGCCCACCTGCAGCCCCTCCGAGACGAGGAGCGCAGCGGAGGCGAGGGCCGGCCAGCCCGGTCCGCGGCCGGGCCGCCACAGCAGCACCGCGGCCACGATCAGAGCCAGGGCGACGACCACGGTGATCGCGGCGTTGAGTTCGTGCATTTTGAGGGCTTCGTAGTGGCCCGACAGGAAGCTCCCGGCTAAGACCGCTTGTCCGAGGGCCAGTGCGGCCTCGCAGGTCACCGCGATCCGGAAGAGCACCAGGGGCCATCGCCGTGCCCGGGGGCGACCGCCGTTCGCGAGCGTGGGTGACGTTCCGGTCGGGGGCGAGGAAGAGGCTATCGGGTGAGACATGAAGGAGAGAGTGTCATGTGGAACCATCTCATTGGAACCCATCTCAAAAAACACAATCTTGTTCTGACTTAAGCTGGATGTCGATGAACGCCGTCGACTCCACCCCCCGCTCATTCGGCACCGATCGAACCCGTATCGGCCCCCTGCTCCGCCGTGCTCAGCGGCGCGCCGCGCAGGCGTTCGCCCAGGCGCTGCGCCCTCTTGGCATCGAGGGGCGTCACTACGGCGTCCTGCTCAACCTCGTCAAGAACGGACCGCTCAGCCAGCGCCGCCTCATCGACCTCACCTGCAGCGACAAGTCCAGGATGGTGCGCACGGTCGACGACCTGGAGGCCCGCGGCCTGGCTGTACGCCGCCCCTCACCGACCGACCGCCGCGCCTACGCGGTCGAGATCACCGAGGAAGGCAGGGCGCTGTTCGCCGAGGCCTCCCTGATCGCTGACGAGGTGGCCGCGCGGCTCCTCGGCCGCATGGACGAGGATGACCAGGAACTGCTGTGCACACTCCTGGAACGCTTCGTCGTGCCCTCGGAGAACTGACCCGCACCAGACCGCTTCTCGCAAGTGGTCGGCTCCGCATAGCTTCGCTCCATGGCTGACGAGGGATTCAGACTTCCGCGACTCGCCGCGATCTATGACCCGCTCGACCCTGATCGCAGCGATCTCGACGCATACGTACGGATGGCCGATGAGTTCGGGGCGCGCCGGGTGCTCGATATCGGCTGTGGGACAGGCGTGTTCGCGCTGCTGCTGGCCGAGCGCGGGATCGAGGTCGTCGGCGTCGACCCCGCCCGGGCGTCCATCGATGTGGCCCGGGGCAAACCGGGCAGCGAGAGGGTGCGTTGGATCTGCGGTGATGTGACGGCGCTTCCGCCACTGAGAGTTGACCTTGCGACCATGACGGCGAACGTCGCCCAGGCGATCGTCGACCCGCGGCTGTGGCAGCAGACCCTGCGCGGGGCTTTCGAGGCGCTGCGGCCCGGCGGGCATCTGGTGTTCGAGACGCGGAATCCGGCCCGGCGTGCTTGGGAGGAGTGGAACCGGGAGGCCTCGTACGGCGTGACGGAGATCCCGGGCGTCGGCGCGGTCGAAGGCTGGGTCGAGGTGATCGAGGTGTGCGAGCCGCTGGTCACGATCCGCGGGACTTATGTGTTCGCCGCGGACGGACAGGTGCTCACGTCGGATTCGACGCTGCGTTTCCGTCAACCGGAGGAGCTCGAGGCGGAGTTGGTCGCGCAAGGGTACGTGGTGGAGGACGTCCGCGACGCACCCGACCGTCCGGGCTGGGAGTTCGTCTTCCTCGCGCGGCGTCCGGGGGGCAGCCAGGTCTGAGGGGTGCGGGTGCAGGCCGCTGTGGGGGCGACGATCAGGCTCGGAAGGTGCGGCGGTAGGCCCCCGGGGAGACACCGATGGCGGCGTGCAGGTGTTGTCGCAGGGTGACGTCCGTGCCGAAGCCCACCCGCTCGGCGATCCTGGCCACCGGCAGATCCGTGGTCTCCAGCAACTGCCTTGCCAGATCAACACGTTGCTGAGTGAGCCACTGTCCAGGGCTCAGCCCCACCTCGGCACGGAAGTACTGGGTGAAGGTGCGGCGGCTCATGCCCGCGTGTGCGGCGAGGTCCGCCGGCCGGGTCACCGGAAAGGTCGTCCTCACCATCGACTGACCGGTAATCACCACACGCATGTGTGTCTCCCCATCGGGTGGCTTGTTGCCCGACCGAGTCCGGCAATGCGCTCGGGGAACAACCGGATGCGCGCGGTGCTGGTGGGATTGCTGCCAGTGCCACGCGCATCGGTGCATGGCTGATGCGCCTTCTGGGCTGCTGGGTCCTACTCGCGGCCGGTGCAGAGTTGCGCGGACAGGGCTGCGCACGCCCACTCCTCCCAGGCCTCCGGCGACCAGCCGCGGTCACGGACGAAGACCAGGTACAGCTCCGGGCTGAGCAGCCCGTACAACAGGTCGGCGGCGCGGTCGATGCCGACGTCGGTGCGGGCGTCGGGCTTGGAGACCAGCGTCTTCGCCGCGGCGTGCTGCACGGTGTAGCGCGGGTCGGGGCCGGAGGGCCACTGTGCGGCGATCTCCGGATCGGTGGCCGCGGCGGCCGCGATCACCGGCATGATCGGGGCGACCCGGCCGAGAATTTCGCGCACGCCTCGCACATGGGTGCGCAGTTGACCGACGGCCGTCGGTTCGGCGCACGCGGCGCGGAACCAGTCGCGGTCCATCGTGGCGACCGGCTCGGCGTCCCCGGCGATGGACGTGTCGACGACGTCCTTGAACAGCGCACGCTTGTTGCGGAACACGAAGTAGACGGTCTGGACGGCCACGCCCGCCCGGTCCGCGACCTCCTGAAGGCTCGTCGCCCCATATCCCTGTGCGACGAACAACTCCCGGGCCGCCTCGATGATCTTCTCACGAGTGCGCCGCGAGCGCTCGGCCCGCTTGTCGGGCCGCTTGCCCGGCCGCTTGTCGGATTCCTCGTCGGATCGCTTGACCGCTTCCATACCGGAAGCCTATCTCTAGAGTTAGTGACTAGAGTTCGACTCTAGATTCTTGGAGGTCAGTGATGAGCGAGACTCGAACGGCCGCAGAGCTCGACCAGGAGGCGGCCGTGCGCCGCGCGCTGGAGGACTACTACCGGGACGGCAAGCCGCCGTGGGACAGCGGCGTGACGCCGCCCGAGCTGGTGGCCCTGATGGAGGGGCCCGACGCACTGACGCCTGGCCATGTCCTCGAACTCGGCTGCGGCACGGGGACCAACGCGGTGTATCTGGCCCGGCACGGCTGGCGGGTGGCGGCCATCGATCTGATCGACCGCGCGGTGCGGCAGGCGCGGGAGAAGGCGGACGCGGCGGGGGTGGACGTCACGGTGCTCTGCGGGGACGCCACCCGGCTCGACGAGGTGGGCGTACCCGGACCGTACGACCTGTTCTTCGACCTGAGCTGCTACTGCGGCATTCCGCCGCACCGCCGCGACGACTACGCGGCCGGCCTCACGAAGCGTGCCGCCCCCGGCGCGCGGCTGCTGATGTTCGGGTACGGGCCCGAGGCCTTCGGCGACCCGATCTCCGGCGTCACCGCGGACGAACTCAGCACCAGGTTCGCCGGGTGGCAGCTGGTCGACGTCACGCCCGGCACGAACCCGGTTCCGACCTTCTGGTTCACGCTGCGGCGCACCGCCGCGGCGTGCGACGGGGGCATGGGGTGTTCCTCGCATGGGTAATTGACGGGCCGGATCCTGTCTGAACGGCGGATCCGGCCGCGTCCCCGGTCCGGACACCGGCAGAGGTGACTGACGCCGTGGTGTACGCGGGTCTGGTGTGTGACGCGCTGGTGGCGCAAGATCTGAACCGGAGGGTCTCGCGCGTTGGTCGTGCGCCCCTTCCCGCGGGTGAGCGCCGGGCGCATCCCCGTCCATGGGCCCCTGGGGCGTCCCGACCGGAACCGGGGCGCCCCAGGTCCGGGCCTTCTCCAGTTCGCGCAGCGGTGCGGGCCACACTTCGGCGGGCACCGAAACGATCCGCGCCTAGCGTTCCCCCATGACCGAAACGCAGCACGGAGCCGGAACCACGCACGGCGGCGCGACCGAGCGGGAAACCCTCGCCGCGGGCGTCGTCGCCCTGGTGGAGCACGTCCTGGCTCTCGCGGCCACCTGGACCGAGTGGGACGGCAAGCCCGTCCACACCGACGACCGCGTGTACACCCCGCACAAGGCGATCCGCCGGGTCGCCGACCATCTGGTGGACCATCTCGCCGAGTTGGAGGCGCGACTGGTGGGGGAGGAGCCGTTGCCCGACCACTGGCACGCGTCGGCCGCCACCACACCGGCCGATCTCGCGCCCTTCACCCAGGAGGACCTGGACGAGGCGCGCAGCCGACTGAACCGGCTGGCGCGGATCTGGGCCGCCCGGCTCGGCTCGCTCGGCGACGAGCAGCTCGACCACTCGCCGGGCGAGGGCTGGAGCTTCCGTCAAATTGCCGAACACGTAAAGGAGTCGACGTACTACGCCGATGCGGTGGGGGACCTTTCATGACCGTTGCCCACGTTCACGGAGACCTCTGATGACCCCCTTCGCCGCCCTCCATCACACCGACGCCCCTCTTCTCCTTCCCAACGCCTGGGACCACGCCTCCGCGGTCGCCCTCGCCGCGGAGGGGTTCGCGGCGATCGGCACCACGAGCCTCGGCGTCGCCGCTGCCGTCGGGCAGCCCGACGGGGCGGCGGCGACCCGTGAGGTGACCCTGCGCCTGACCCGTCTGCTCGGCGCGGTGCCCTTCCTGCTGTCCGTCGACGCCGAGGGCGGCTTCAGCGAAGACCTGGAGCAGATAGCGGAGTTGGCGCGTGAGCTGCGCTCCGCCGGAGCTGTCGGGATCAATCTGGAGGACGGGCTCGGCCCCGTCACACTGCACGCCGCGAAGATCGCAGCTGTCAAGTCCGCTGTGCCAGACCTCTTCGTCAACGCCCGCACTGACACGTACTGGCTCGGCGACGGGGACCCCGCGGACACCCTGCACCGCCTGAACGCCTACCAGCAGGCGGGTGCCGATGGGGTGTTCGTGCCGGGTCTCGCCGATCCGGTGCGCATCGCCGACGTCGTACGGCACCTGGACGTACCGCTCAACATCCTGTACTCACCGGCCGGCCCCACCGTCTCCCACCTCGCCGACCTCGGCGTACGCCGGGTCAGCCTCGGTTCGCTGCTCTACCGGCGGGCGCTGGGCGCGGCGTTGGAGACCATGGCCGACATCTCGGCCGGCCGCACTCCGCAGGGCGCCGTTCCCTCGTACGCGGAGGTGCAGGCGCTCAGCCCTCGGGAAGAGACCGCGAGTTCCTTGGCGAGAGGCGACCGCCGGTCGCCGCGAGGGCGAGCACGCACGTGACCGGGCGCCGTGGGCGGGGCGCCGGCGCGCCCGGTGGGTGACGGGGCGCCGTGGGCGTCAGGTGGTGTCGCGGTCGATCGCACCGACCGGGGCTGTGCACCCCACACCCGTGCGGCCGACCCACGCCCCCGCGGCCGCACGTAGGGGGTGACTACCGCCCCGCAGGTTCCCGCAGTGCCTCTATGAGCCGAGCCGCGAACTCCTGCGGATGCTCGAGGGCGCCGATGTGCCCGCCCGGGAACTCGGTGAAGTGGCCGCCGGTCAGCTCGGCCGTCAGGGAAGCGGTGCGGTGGAGAAGCCCGCCGCGCGATCCGATGCCCGCGGCGAGGGTGAGGGATGGCGACTTCAGGGCCGGCAGGTCCGGCATGTAGGAGCTGAAAGGGCATAGGACGCGGGTGAGGAAGAGGGCCATGGGTGTGGTCAACTCCTCCTCAGCGGATGGCGGGTGGCCCTCCGCGGGTGCCGGGTCCGTCTCCTCCAGCCCGGCAACCAGCCGGGCCCCGGCCGCCTTGAGTCCCGCCCTGCGATAGGTCTCGTACACGTCGGTGAACATCGCGCGCTGCCGGGCCGCGTCCGGCAGTACCTCCACGACCGGCGCCTCGTGCGCGACCACATGCCGCAGTCGCCCGGGGTGGCGGGCGAGCAGGTCGAGCGCGGCGATGCCGCCCGAACTGGCCCCGAAGACATACGCCGACTCGCCGTCGGGAAGCACCTCGTCGAGCACGCGTCGCGCACCCTCGCTCCAGGCCTCCACCCGCTGCTCTCCGACGGGCATGCCGAGCTGTCCGTGGGCGAGGCCGAGCGGGTCGTAGGTGACGACGGTGAAGTGGTCGGCGAGACGTTCCGTCATCGCGGCGAGGCCCATGGGGTGTCCCGCACCACCGGGGATGACCAGCAGTACGGGACCGTTGCCTTGCGCGTCGTAGTGGAGGCGCGTCATCGTTCCTTCTTCTCCTCGCGGGGCCAGTGTTCCAGTGCCATGTGCAGGGCGTCGACAGCCTTGTCCCAGGACGCCTGGACCTGTCGGGACGCGTTGAAGCCCCCGGAGGCTTCGAGGGTGCAGTAGCCGTGGAAGGTGCTGCGCAGCAGGCGTACGGCGTCGGTGAGGTCGGGCTCGTCGAGGCCGTAGGCGCGCAGCATGCCGTAGGTGATCTCGGCGGTGCGGCGCATGGCCCGGGACTCGCTCAGCTCGGTCACGAGCGATGGGTCGAGCCGGATCTGGGTGGCCGCGTACCGCCCCGGGTGCTCCAGCGCGTATGCCCGGTAGGCACCGGCGAAGGCGGTCAGCGCGTCCTTGCCCGCGCGCCCGGCGACGGCCGCCGCGATCCGGTCGATCGCCTCCTCGCCCGCCAGCAGGGCGACCCGGGTACGCAGGTCCTGCACGTTCCTGATGTGCGAGTACAGGCTGGCGTCCTTCACGCCGAAGTGGCGAGCCAGGGCGGACACGGTGACGTTCTCGAAACCGACCTCGTCGGCGAGGTCGGCTGCCGCCGCGACGACCCGCTCGACGGAGAGCCCGGCACGGGCCATGGGCGCCTCCTTGCCTAGCATACCTAGGTAAAAGGCTAGCCCGTCTAAGTAGTGATGTGTCAAGTGCGGGCGCGCAGGAGGGTGGGGCCAGACCGGTACGGCCTTGCCCCACCCTCTGGTTCCCCGAGCGCGCCCGACCGGCCGTCTGCGGTTTGCGGGCCGGTCGAGGCGGTCAGGAAGAGCTGCTTCCTATCTGTGCTCCACCTCAGGCGTCCTGCCTCGCCGTACGAATCGGTCGTAGAGCACAGCAGCGATGACGCCGCCGAACAGGGAGCCGATCAGGCTGACCCACCAGCCGCTGAAGGAGCCGGCGGCGATCATCGGGCCCAGACCGCGGGCGGGGTTGACCGCGGCGCCGTCGGTGGGGCCGCCGATGAAGACCGCCGCGGCGAGTGCGAAGCCGATCACGAGCGGGGCGATGGGGGCCGGGAAGCGGCCGTCGGTGGCTGCGGCCCGCTGCGTCTGGTGGTCCGCGGCTCCACGGCCGCCCCTCCTGGGACACCAGCCGCCTGAGTCGTAGCCGGGTGGGCCGTGGCTGCCCACCAACTGCGAAAGTGTTCTCAGCCGATGGAGACGACACGCGCCCAGGACGGCGGGGTGTCCGGGACGTAGTCGGGGTCCCCCTCGTCCACGGCGCGGCCGGGGCGGGGGAAGAGTCCGACGACGGTGCGGCAGGGCGGCTGCGCGGAGGGCCACGGAGTCTGACCATCCGTCAGTGCGACGATCACGTCCGGGCGGGGCCGGGAGCGGAGCGCCCGGGCGAAACCCGAGCGCAGATCCGTTCCCCCGCCGCCGACCAGTGCCATGCTCTCGGCGCGGCAGAGCGGGACGGCGATCCCGGCCGCCGCGTCGCAGGAGATCACCGAGACCAGGTCGCGCCGCCCGCCCACCGCCCGGGAGATCGCCGCCACCTCCAGCAGCGCGCTGCCCAGCTCGGCGTCGCTCACCGACCTGGAGGTGTCGATCACGACGCAGACCCGGGGCGGCGTACGGCGCAGGCTCGGCAGCAGCACCCCGGGGACACTGGCCGAGCGCCGGGAGCGACGCCGGTAGCTGTGGTCCTCGCCCACACCCGGTGCACCCGCCGCCGAGCGGATCGCCGCACCCAGCAACTGCCGCCACGGTTGCGGCGGATGGAACGCCTCGTCCGCCCATCGGCGCCACCCCTCCGGCGCGTCGCCCGGCCGGCCCTTGATCCCCTCTGCGACCCGGAAGCGAACCGCGTCCCGCTGCTGCCTGCTCAGCCCGTGTGCCCCGTCGGGCCCCAGCTCCCACGGCCGGCCCTGCCCGTCGGCACCACTGCCGCAGTCCAGCCAGGCCAGCTCCGCGGCGAGCCCGGACATCGACGCCGTCCGCAGGTACTCCTCCATCAGCAGCCCGTCGGACAGCCCCAGCAACGACGGCAGCACCGCCCCGGCAGGCCGGGGCAGACCGTCACCGTAGATGTCGTCGTTGATCTCGAAGTCGGCGGCGATGTTCCGCCGCAGCCTCTCGCCCGGCCCGTACTCCTCATGCTCCCGCGCATACCGCTCGCCCCGCCCGTGGTGGTCCCGCAGCAGATGGGAGACCTCGTGCACCCAGACGCCCGCCAGCTCCTCCACCGGTGTGCACGCCACGAAGCCGGGGGAGGCATAGCAGCGCCAGTGCGCGTCCACCGCCATCGTCGGCACCGACCGGTCCTCCACGACGTGCAGCGCGAAGAGCGCGCTCGCCAGGTAGGGGCGGACCTTCACCGCGTGCAGCCGGGCGGACAACAACTTCTCCATGTCCAGCGGGAGTCCGGGCCCCCCGGAGCCGGCCGACGGCTTCGGCGCGGTGGCTCGCGCCGGGCGCGGCGGCGCGGGCCGGGGCATCGGGCGCGGCACAGGGCGCTTCGCGGCCCCCGTCATCGGCGCGCCCCCGTCGCACGCCTGGCGTCGGCCGACGCCTTGGCCCGCCCCACCGACCGGTCCGCCCGCCGGGCGAGACCGACCACCCCGGCCAGCCGCTCCATCGCCTCCGGCACCTCCCAGTCGTCGCGCCGCAACGCGGCCAGCGTCGTCGCAGGGGCGACCAGCAGGTCCGGGGCGCCCGTCTCCATCGCCCGGACCAGCACCGCCCAGCCCGCCTCCCAGCGTTCCCGCTCAGGCCGCGCTCCGATGGCGGTCACCACCGCCTCCAGCGCCGCCTGGCGCAGATCGCCCCGCACCGGCAGCTCGGCGGAGGCCGGATCGGCCAGCAGCGACTCCGGGTCCGGCAGGTCCATCCGGTCCAGATGGGCGAGGAGTTCGAGCCCCGGCCCGTCTCCCACCGCGCCGCGTACCAGCAGCGCCAGCACCTCCCGGGAGACGGAGGCCGCCGTTCCGAAGGCCAGCAGGGTCAACGCGGCCTCCCAGCTGCGCGGCGAGGGCCAGGCACCGCCGCGCCGCGTCTCGGTGTTCGGTAGCCGGTGGATCAGCGTCGGCCGGGCTTCCAGGAAGCCGCAGACCGCGCGCCGGGCGAAAGCCACCGCCTTTGGCAGCCGCTCCGGCACCAGCCGGGGCAGCTCTGCCCGGGGCCAGACCCCGCTCAGCCCCCGCACCACCACATCCCGGTCGTGCACCCAGTACAGATGCACGAACCGGTTGGCCAGCGGCGGACTCAGCTCCCACCCGTCCGCCGCCGACGCGCGCGGATTGGCGGCGGCCACGATCCGTACGTCCGGCGGCAGTTGGAGCGCACCAACCCTCCGCTCCAGGACGACCCGGAGCAGTGCGGCCTGGACGGCCGGGGTGGCGGTGGAGAGTTCGTCCAGGAAGAGAAGCCCGCGCCCGGCCCGTACGAGCTCCACGGCCCACTGCGGCGGTGCCATCGGCACCCCCTGCACCGCCGGGTCGTCTCCCACGATGGGCAGCCCGGAGAAGTCGGACGGCTCGTGAACGCTGGCGATCACGGTCGTCAGCGGCAGGTCGAGGGAGGCGGCGAGCTGTGTCAGGGCCGCGGTCTTGCCGACGCCCGGCTCGCCCCAGAGCAGCACAGGGAGGTCGGCTGCGACGGCCACGGTGAGCGCTTCGAGCTGATCGTCGGGGCGCGGCTCGGTGGTGGTCGTACGCAGGAGGGTCAGGAGGTCATCGGCAAGGGCGAGTTGGGTGCCGGCTCGGGGCGTGTGGGCGGGGGCGGTTTCGGGCGTGCCGACGGCCGGGACGGGGGAGGGCAGGACGGTGCTGGAAGTCATGGACATCACCTGGGGTGGGATAGGGGAACGGGACGGCCCGTCCCGGAGGTCGTGGGGCGCACGGCATGGAACGCGCGGTGCGGAAAAGGGACTTCGGTGGGGCGGCTGGTCAGCAGAAGAGGCCGGTGCGGGGCCGGGTGCGGCTGCTCCGCTTCAGGCGCGTCGCGGGAGGCGTACGGCGGTCGATCCGGGCACGGCGGCCGGCCTCCGCCTGCCCCACGCCCGCGGTGTTCCCGCCCCCGCCCGCACCGGCACCGGGGTGCTCGGTGACCAGCCCTGAGCGGAAGAGGCCGTGGTCGATGCGGCGGGCCGCGGCCGACTCCAGTTCCTCCTTGAGCGGCCCGTCGCGAAGGACCGCAGCGGGGCCGAGCAGCCCCTCGACCACAGCCAGCGCCCCGGCGACGTCACCGTGGCCGAGCCGCTCCCGGACCGCGGGCAGAGCCTCCGGGTTGCGATGCACCGCGTCGATCGCCCGCAGGCAGGGCAGCGGCGGCCCACCGAGCGCCACCAGCAGCTCCTCCCGGCGCAGTTGGGCCGGGTCGTGGTCGACCGCCGTCAGGACCCCGTCGCGCAGTGTGATCCGGTGGACCTCGCCGCGGCATTCCACCCGGTGCGGATCGCCGGGTTCGGGGGTGGAGCCGGCCACCGGCGCCGAGCCGGACGCAGCAAGTGCCGCGGCGACGAGCGGATGCAGCCGCTCGGCCGCGACCAGCCCGGCCCGCAGCAGCTCCAGATCCGGAAGAACCCGGGCCGCCGCCTCCGGTAGCACCGGAAGCGCCGCGACCTCCTGCGGTGGCAGCGCCTTCCGCAGCGGCTGGAACGTCGGGGCATGGCTGTCGTCGGGAGCGACGAGTTCGAGGACGGCGCGGCTTCGCGCACCGAGCCGCACGGTGAAGGCTCCACGGGGGCGTCCCTCGGCCCGCAACAGCAATTCAGCCTCGGCGGCCCAACTGGCCTCCGCCCATGGGGAATCGTGGACCGCGAGCGAATCTGGCCGATCAGGCCGATCAGGCCGATCAGGCGGGACCGGTCGGCCGCGGGGCACCATGGATGGTGCCCCGCCCGCACCGCACCGTCGCGCCAGTTCACCGCTGCGCCCCGAATCCCAGAGATGCCGGTGCAGGTCGAGTCGGAAACGCCGGTCGGGATGCGGGTGTGGATGATGGCCGGGGGTGCCGTTCCCGGACCCTTCCCACAGGGCCAGGGACAGCCGCTGTCCGGCGTCCGCCCAGGCCGGCGGTGTCCGCACCACCAGCTGCAGCGGCAGGGCGCCGTAACTCCGGTAATGGGCAAGGGAGATGGTGAGGCCGGGCCGGAGCCGCCCGTCGGGGGCGATGCGCGGCATGTGCCAGCGGAGCAGATCCGGCGCCAGTCGGCGCAGATCCGCACGGAGACGGGTGACGAGATCGGTGCCGTGGCGGTCGCGCACGGCGCGCAGATCGAGATCGACGTCGATCCGGGCGGCGGCGCAGGCCCCCGCCCAGTCACCGACCGTATGTCGCGCGGTCGCGGTCTCGATCATGGACGGTGGCACGGCGTACTCACGCACGCGCTGCCACATCAACAGGCGGGTCGGAAATTCGTTCGCGATGTGATGTGCCATCAGCACTCACCTTGCACGAACGATTCCCCCAATCCGTACGAGGAGAAGTTCTTCATCCCCCGCATCATAAGCACACGGAAAACGATCTGTCAGTCCGCCAGTCCCTCAATGAACGTCTTCCGACGTACCCGCAACTCCCGGATGCGTGCGGCAAGTACCGTCGCAGCCCCGCTACAGGCCGTGCCAGGGTACTCAACGGCGACCGACACTGACGTCAGCGGATGTCCGAGGAGCAGCTGAACGCGATCATCCTGGAGATCGCGATGACCAACTTCTTCAACCGGATCAACCGCACGATCCGGGAGCAGGCCGGTAAGACCTGGTGAGCCGGGTGCGGCGTCATCCGCCCGGAGGCCGCGCCTCCTCGACGATCAACGGATGACGCCCCTCCGTCCGAGACGCCGAGACCACGAGCGGGACGCTCCCGCTGCGGTCTGACCACCGAGCTTCATCCGGTCATCGAGGAATTTGCGGGCCTGCTCCGCATGATCTCCTCCATGCACCACAGATGATCATCCGTGAACACCTTGTACCGGAACTCGGTCACAAAGCCCAAGTGAACATGCATCACGAAAAATCACTGCCGACCAATCCGGATATTCTGCATCTCCGCCATAACTCAGGTACGTAGAGTCCTCGGTGTGCAGCTTCGGTACAGCTTCCGCTTGTACCCGCAGCCAGGCCAGCGCACTGCGCTGGCAAAGGCGTTCGGGTGCGCCCGTGTCGTGTTCAACGACGCGGTGCGCGCCCGCGAGGACGCCCGCAGGCAGGGCCTGCCGTTCCCGAAGGCCGCGGACCTGTCCCGCACCCTGATCACCCAGGCCAAACAGACCGCCGAGCGGTCCTGGCTGGGCGATGTCTCCGCAGTGGTGCTGCAGCAGTCCCTGCGGGACGCCGAGAGCGCCTATCGCAACTTCTTCGCCTCGCTGAAAGGCGAACGCAAGGGCCCGAAGCTGGGCGCCCCGCGCATGAAGTCCCGTAAGGACGCACGGCAGTCGATCCGGTTCACCACAAACGCCCGCTGGTCGATCACGCCCGGCGGGCGGCTGAACCTGCCGAAGATCGGTGAAGTGCGCGTGAAGTGGTCCCGCACCCTGCCGGCTGTCCCGTCCAGCGTCACCGTGATCAAGGACGCGGCGGGCCGGTACTTCGCCAGCTTCGTCATCGACACCGACCCGGCCGCGGATCTGGAGCAGATGCCGGACGCGGAAACGAGCATCGGCATCGACCTCGGACTGACCCACTTCGCCGTCCTGTCCGACGGCACGAAAATCGACTCCCCGCGGTTCCTGCGCCGCGCGGAGAAAAAGCTCAAGAAGGCCCAGCGGGACCTGTCCCGCAAGCAGAAGGGATCCAAGAACCGGGAGAAGGCTCGTTGGAAGGTCGCTCGCGCCCACGCGAAGGTGAC
>NZ_MLYP01000047.1 GCF_001866645.1 Streptomyces colonosanans | reverse complement strand
CGAAAGCCCAAGTACGTCCAGTACGAGGGCTTCCGGCCGGCACGCCGAGAGCACGCACCGAACGCCGCTCCTTAACGGGCAAACGTTGCCTGCCGGGGCACTAGTGGTCCGGCATTCGTCGCCCGTCAGGGCGCCAGCACTGTGACACCGACGTCACTACCCCGGCGCCCCTCAAGGGGCGCCGCCCCACTCGGGGAGCCGACCGTGCCCAGGGCACACTGGTCAACGTAAAGCCATCGCCCGGAGGGCCCCGTGCGTCGTCGTCTCATCCAGTCCACCCTCGCCGTCGTCCTTGTGGTGATCGCCGTCTTCGGCGTCTCCCTCGTGATCGTCGAGAGCCGAACGATCAGCAACAGCGCCCAGGAGCGCGTCGACTCCGAGGCGCTGCGGCTCGCCAGCATCGTGGACAGCCGTCTCCTCAGTGACGAGACGGTCAAGGGCGCGCTCTTCAAGGACCAGGTCACCGGCGACAAGTACGCGGAGATCGACATCCCCGGGCAGTCGACCATCAAGGCCGGCACCAAGCCCACCGGCGATGTGATCCACTCCATGGCCAAGGGCGAGGGCGGTGAGACCGTCCGGGTGGAGGAACCCCGCTCCACCGTCACCCGCGAGGTCGGCCGCACGCTGCTGATCATCGCCTTGGTCGCACTGCTCGCGATCATCGCCGCGGTGCTGCTCGCCGTACGGCAGGCCAACCGCCTTGCCTCGCCCCTCACCGACCTCGCCGAGACCGCGGAGCGGCTCGGCTCCGGCGACCCGCGCCCGCGGCACAAGCGGTACGGCGTCCCCGAGCTGGACCGGGTCGCCGACGTCCTCGACTCCTCCGCCGAGCGGATCGCCCGCATGCTGACGGCCGAGCGGCGCCTGGCCGCGGACGCCTCGCACCAGTTGCGTACGCCTCTCACCGCGCTCTCCATGCGCCTGGAGGAGATCACCCTCACCGATGACCCGGACACGGTTAAGGAGGAGGCGACCATCGCGCTGACGCAGGTGGAGCGGCTCACGGACGTGGTGGAGCGGCTGCTCACCAACGCCCGCGACCCGCGCACCGGCTCCGCCGTCTCCTTCGACCTCGACGAGGTCATCCAGCAGCAGATCGCCGAGTGGCGTCCCGCCTACCGCAGCGCGGGACGGGCGATCGTCAGCTCCGGCAAACGGCATCTGCGGGCCGTGGGCACCCCCGGCGCGGTCGCCCAGGTCCTGGCGGCACTGATCGAGAACTCGCTCATGCACGGCGGCGGCACGGTCGCGTTGCGCACCCGCGTCACCGGCAACCAGGCGGTCGTGGAGGTCACCGACGAGGGCCAGGGCGTGCCGCCCCAGCTGGGCTCCCGCATCTTCGAGCGCACCATCAGCGGCCGCAACTCCACGGGCATCGGTCTCGCGGTCGCCCGCGACCTCGCGGAGGCCGACGGCGGTCGTCTGGAGATGCTCCAGACCGCACCCCCGGTCTTCGGCCTGTTCCTGTCCCGCACTCCGCTGAAGGCGTCCCCGTCAGGGGAGGCGCCGGAGCGGACGGTCAGGTAGCCCGGGCCGGTCGAGGGGACGGGGCCGGGCTCAGCGGTTGACGCGCTGCCCGCGTCGCCCCTGCTCCTCCGCCTCCGCCGCGAGGAAGGACTCCGCGCCCACCACGGTCTCGCGGACCGGCAGCGCCTTGAAGACCCACGTGCGGTACGACCAGAAACGGAACAGCGTCCCCAGGCCGATGCCGAGGAACTTGAAGACGTTGCTCTGCAGCTGGCCGTCCCAGCCGAATCCGTAGGTCGCCAGGTACAGCACGCCGTTCTCGATCACCAGGCCCGCCGCGCTGAACAGCAGGAACAGCGTCATCTCCCGGGTGCGGCCGCTCTTGTCGCGGTCCCGGTAGGTGAAGTAGCGGAACCCGATGTAGTTGAAGACGATCGCGACCACGGTGGCGATGACGCTGGCCCGGACCACCTGGAGCCCGGTGGCGTGTCGCACCAGGTTGAACACGAGCAGGTTGACCAGCAGACCCGCCCCACCGACCGCGCCGAACTTGGCGATCTCGCGCATCAACTGGTCCACCCGTTGGCGCATTCCGCCGTGGGGCTTGTCCTTCAGGCCCGTGGAACCACTGCCCATGGTGTTGCCAGCCCCCGTCGGATCGGTTGTGTCGGTCGTGTCGGCCGGTCGGCAGTGTGCGCCGAGCGGTTCCGTAAACCTCGCCATGCTATCCAGCGGTCGTGGGCGATGCCCGCAGCCGAGTTCATGAGGACGGAAAGAAAGCGGTCACGTAGGTGAGAACGAAAACAAAGCGTCACAGGCGTCCTCGAACAGTGCTCACAAGGACGGAATCCGGCCGCCTTGGCATGACGGATACCCTGGGGGCGTGACGTTCCCGGTAGTCGGCATGGTCGGCGGGGGCCAGCTTGCTCGTATGACCCACGAGGCAGGCATCCCCCTCGGCATCAGGTTCAAGCTTCTCAGTGACACTCCCCAGGATTCCGCGGCGCAAGTCGTCAATGACGTCGTCATCGGCGACTACCGCGACCTGGGCACGCTGCGCGCCTTTGCGCGGGGGTGCGACGTGATCACCTTCGATCACGAGCACGTGCCCACCGAGCATCTGCGGGCCCTGGAGGCTGACGGCATCCCCGTCCGCCCGGGCCCGGACGCGCTCGTGCACGCCCAGGACAAGGGCGTGATGCGCGCGAAACTAGATGCGATCGGTGTGCCGTGCCCGCGCCACCGCATCGTGAGCGACCCGGAGGACGTCGCCGCGTTCGCCGCCGAGGGCGAGGGCTTCCCGGTCGTACTCAAAACCGTCCGCGGCGGCTACGACGGCAAGGGCGTGTGGGTCGCGCGCTCCGCCGAGGAGGCCGCCGAGCCGTTCCGCGCCGGCGTCCCCGTCCTCGCCGAGGAGAAGGTCGACTTCGTACGGGAGCTGGCCGCCAACGTCGTGCGGTCGCCGCACGGACAAGCCGTGGCGTACCCCGTCGTCGAGTCGCGGCAGGTCAACGGGGTCTGCGACACCGTGATCGCGCCCGCGCCCGACCTCGACGAGGAACTGGCACTCAAGGCCGAGGAACTGGCCCTGACGATCGCCAAGGAACTCGGCGTCGTCGGCCACCTCGCCGTCGAACTGTTCCAGACCCGCGACGGGCGCATCCTCGTCAACGAGTTGGCGATGCGTCCGCACAACTCGGGCCACTGGACCCAGGACGGCGCGATCACCTCCCAGTTCGCCAACCATGTCCGCGCCGTCCTCGACCTCCCGCTCGGCGACCCGCGCCCGCGCGCCGACTGGACCGTCATGGTGAACGTCCTCGGCGGCGACTACCCGGACATGTACTCCGCGTACCTGCACTGCATGGCCCGCGACCCGCAGCTCAAGATCCACATGTACGGCAAGGACGTGAAGCCCGGCCGCAAGGTCGGACACGTCAACACCTACGGCGACGACCTTGACGACGTGCTGGAACGCGCCCGTCACGCTGCCGGCTACCTGAGAGGCACCATCACCGAATGAGCCCCGTTGTTGGCATCGTCATGGGGTCGGACTCCGACTGGCCCGTCATGGAGGCCGCCGCCAAGGCCCTCGACGAGTTCGAGATCGCGTACGAGGTCGACGTCGTCTCCGCGCACCGCATGCCGCGCGAGATGATCGCGTACGGCGAACACGCCGCGGACCGCGGACTGAAGGTGATCATCGCGGGCGCGGGCGGCGCCGCCCACCTGCCCGGCATGCTCGCCTCCGTCACCCCGCTGCCGGTCATCGGCGTCCCGGTCCCGCTGAAGTACCTGGACGGCATGGACTCGCTGCTGTCGATCGTGCAGATGCCGGCCGGCGTCCCGGTGGCGACGGTCTCGGTGGGCGGTGCCCGCAACGCCGGTCTGCTGGCGGCCCGTATCCTCGCCGCGCACGACGAGGAACTCCTCGGGAAGATGCAGGACTTCCAGCGGGACCTCAACGACCAGGCCACCGAGAAGGGCAAGCGGCTGCGCTCCAAGGTCGAGGGATCCGGCAACTTCGGCTTCGGAACGGGGAAGTGACCGCGATGACCTCACTGGACCGGGCCCGCGAACTGCTGCGCGAGTTCCCCGTCGTCGACGGCCACAACGACCTGCCCTGGGCGCTGCGCGAGCAGGTCCGCTACGACCTCGACGCCCGCGACATCGCCGGCCCCCAGAACGCGCATCTGCACACGGACATCCCCCGGCTGCGCGAAGGCGGGGTCGGTGCACAGTTCTGGTCGGTGTACGTGCGCAGCGACCTGCCCGACGCGGTTCCCTCGACGCTCGAACAGATCGACTGCGTACGTCAGTTGATCGACCGTTACCCCGCCGACCTGCGCCGGGCCCTGACCGCCGCCGACATGGAGGCAGCACGCGCGGAGGGCCGTATCGCGTCCCTCATGGGCGCGGAGGGCGGCCACTCGATAGCGGGCTCCCTCGGCACGCTCAGGGGCCTGTACGAGCTGGGCGTGCGCTACATGACCCTCACCCACAACGACAACGTGCCGTGGGCGGACTCGGCGACCGACGAACCGGCGGTCGGCGGACTGTCCGACTTCGGCCGCGAGGTGGTCCGGGAGATGAACCGCCTCGGCATGCTCGTCGACCTCTCGCACGTGGCGGCGACGACGATGCGGGACGCGCTGGACGCGACGTCCGCGCCGGTGATCTTCTCCCACTCCTCCTCCCGGGCCGTGTGTGACCACCCGCGCAACATCCCGGACGACGTCCTCGAACGCCTCCCCGCCAACGGCGGTGTGGCGATGGTGACGTTCGTGCCGAAGTTCGTGCTCCAGGCGGCGGTGGACTGGACGGCCGCGGCCGACGAGAACATGCGGGCGCACGGCTTCCACCACCTCGACTCGACCGAGGAGGCGATGAAGGTCCACCGTGCCTTCGAGGAGGCTCACCCGCGCCCGGTCGCGACGGTCGCGACGGTCGCCGACCACCTGGACCACATGCGCGAGGTGGCGGGCATCGACCACCTCGGGATCGGCGGCGACTACGACGGCACGGCCTTCACCCCCGACGGCCTCAGCGACGTCTCCGGCTACCCCAACCTGATCGCGGAGCTGCTGGACCGCGGCTGGTCTACCACGGACCTGGCCAAGCTGACCTGGCAGAACGCGGTACGGGTCCTGGGCGCGGCCGAGGACGTGGCCCGCGACCTGCGCGCCCGGCGGGGCCCGTCGAACGCGACGATGGACGACCTGGACGGCTGACGCGCACACAGCGCGCTTGGGCCGCACGCACGAACGGGGCACCCCGAAGGGTGCCCCGTTCCTGTGTGCGGTGCCGCAAAGGGCCGTGCGCTACGGCAGGTTGCGCGCCATCACGATCCGCTGAACTTGGTTCGTGCCTTCATAAATCTGGGTGATCTTCGCGTCGCGCATCATGCGCTCCACCGGGTAGTCACGGGTGTAGCCGTACCCTCCGAGGAGCTGGACGGCGTCCGTGGTGACCTCCATCGCCACGTCCGAGGCGAAACACTTCGCGGCGGCGCCCTGGAAGGTCAGGTCGCTGTCGCCCCGCTCCGACTTGGCCGCCGCCGCGTAGGTGAGCTGGCGGGCCGCCTCGATCTTCATCGCCATGTCGGCGAGCATGAACTGGACGCCCTGGAAGTCGCCGATCGGCTTGCCGAACTGCTTGCGCTCCTGGACATAGCCCTTGGCGTAGTCGAGCGCGCCCTGGGCGACACCGAGGGCCTGGGCGGCGATGGTGATGCGGGTGTGGTCGAGGGTGCGCATCGCCGTGGCGAAACCGGTGCCCTCCTCGCCGATCATGCGGTCGGCCGGGATGCGGACGTTGTCGAAGTAGACCTCGCGGGTCGGGGAGCCCTTGATGCCGAGCTTCTTCTCGGGGGCACCGAAGGAGACGCCTGGGTCCGACTTCTCGACGACGAACGCCGATATGCCCTTGGAGCGCTTGGTGGGGTCGGTCACGGCCATGACCGTGTAGTACTCGGAGACCCCCGCGTTGGTGATCCAGCGCTTGACGCCGTTGAGGACCCAGTGGTCGCCGTCGCGGACCGCCTTGGTCTTCATGCCGGCCGCGTCGGAGCCCGCCTCCGGCTCGGAGAGGCAGTACGAGAACATCGCGTCGCCCTTGGCCAGCGGGCCCAGGTACTTCTTCTTCAGCTCCTCGGAGCCGGAGAGCATCACCGGCAGGGAGCCGAGCTTGTTCACGGCCGGGATCAGGGAGGAGGACACGCAGGCGCGGGCCACCTCCTCGATCACGATGACCGTGGCGAGCGCGTCGGCGCCGGCGCCGCCGTACTCCTCGGGCACGTGAACCGCGTGCAGGTCGTTCGCGACGAGCGCGTCCAGCGCCTCCTGCGGGAAGCGGGCCTCCTCGTCCACCGCGGCGGCGTACGGTGCGATCTTCGCCTCAGCCAGCGAGCGGACGGCGTCACGGAGCATGTCGTGCTCCTCGGACGGGCGGTACAGGTCGAAATCAGCCGATCCGGCCAAGGTCTCTCACGCTCCAAGGACGCTCTGACGAACTGTGTGATGACGCTAACTACCGTTAAGTAACCCAAATCTTAGGGGCCCGCCCACGGGAGTGATACGTGAGCTTGGCGACAGCGGGAAGCGTGCCCGCACAAGGGCCCGACTATGCTCGGGCACCGCACTGACGACGTACCTCTTCTGGAGCACCCATGGCCCTCAAGATCACCGTGATCGGTACCGGCTATCTCGGCGCCACGCACGCCGCGGCCATGGCCGAGCTGGGGTTCGAGGTACTGGGCCTCGACGTGGTCCCGGAGAAGATCGAGATGCTCCAGCGGGGCGAGGTCCCGATGTACGAGCCAGGTCTCGAGGAACTGCTGCGCAGGCACGTCGCGGGCATCGAGGGCTCGACCGGGCGGCTGCGGTTCACGCTGGACTGGGCGGAGCTGGCCGACTTCGGCGACATCCACTTCGTCTGCGTGAACACCCCGCAGAAGCACGGCGAGTACGCGTGTGACATGTCGTACGTCGACGCCGCGATCGCCTCCCTCGCCCCGCATCTGAAGCATCCCGCGCTGGTCGTCGGCAAGTCGACCGTGCCCGTGGGGTCCGCGGACCGCCTGGCCGCCTACCTCGCCGAGCACGCGCCCGCGGGCGAGGACGCCGAGCTGGCCTGGAACCCGGAGTTCCTGCGCGAGGGCTTCGCGGTGCAGGACACACTGCACCCGGACCGGATCGTCGTCGGCGTGCGCAGCGAGCGCGCCGAGAAGCTGCTGCGCGAGGTGTACGCGACCCCGGTCGCCGAGGGTTCGCCGTTCGTCGTCACCGACTTCCCCACCGCCGAGTTGGTGAAGACCTCCGCCAACTCCTTCCTGGCCACCAAGATCTCCTTCATCAACGCGATGGCGGAGGTCTGCGAGGCCGCCGGGGGCGATGTGGCCAAGCTGGCGGAGGCGATCGGGCACGACGACCGGATCGGCAAGAAGTTCCTGCGGGCCGGGATCGGCTTCGGCGGCGGCTGTCTGCCGAAGGACATCCGGGCCTTCATGGCGCGCGCGGGCGAGCTGGGCGCCGACCAGGCGCTGACCTTCCTGCGCGAGATCGACTCCATCAACATGCGCCGCCGCGGCCAGATGGTGGAGATGGCACGCGAGGCGGTCGGCGGCGGTTCCTTCCTCGGCAAGCGGGTCGCGGTCCTCGGCGCGACATTCAAGCCCGACTCGGACGACGTGCGCGACTCACCCGCGCTGAACGTCGCCGGACAGATACACCTCCAGGGCGGCCAGGTCACGGTCTACGACCCCAAGGGCATGGACAACGCCCGGAAGACATTCCCGACGCTCGGGTATGCCGGCACCGCTCTGGACGCCGTGCGCGGCGCCGACGTGGTGCTGCACCTCACGGAGTGGCGCGAGTTCCGAGAGCTGGACCCGGCGAAGCTGGGCGAGGTGGCCTCCACCCGCGTGCTCCTCGACGGCCGCAACGCGCTCGACCCCGAGCTGTGGCGCCACGCCGGGTGGACGTACCGGGCGATGGGCCGCCCCACCGCGTAAGCAGACCGCTGACGCCGGTCCGGCCGAGGTTCGGACGGCCGGACCGGCGTCCTGCCGTGTTCCGCACCGCCGCGCTCCCGCAGAGCGGCGGAGTGTCCGACTCCCCGTGACGGGCGGCTACTTGGCCCGGTACCGCCGCATCTTCGCCCGCGCCCCGCACACCGACATCGAGCACCAGCGGCCCTTCCCGGCCGGGCTGCGGTCGTAGTACGCCCAGTGGCACTCGGGCAGTTCGCAGGCCTTCAGGCGCAGCCAGGTGCCGGCGGTGAGCGCCTGTGCGACGGCCGTGGCGACACGGGAGAGCAGGGGGCCCTCGTCGGCGGGCGCGAGGCTCGCCGAGCCGTCCCGTTCGTCGACGGCCACATACAGCGGCGCTCGCGCCAGCAGCGCGCCCAGGGGCGTTACCTCGCGATGCGGGGGGTGCCCCGCGTGGGCCAGGCAGACGGCGCGCAGGGACTCCCGCAGCTCCCGTACGTCCGCCAGGTCCCCTTCTGTGACGCCGAACTCGGTGCGTCCCTCGGCGGTGTCCAGGCGATCCGTGCCCGATTCCAGGTCCACGGTGTTGATCAGGGCCTCCACCAGGGCGAGGCCACCGGGTGCGGGGGCTCTGTCACTCATCTCTGCGACCTCATGCGCGTGACGCTACCTCTTGGAATTCCTCTTGCGACGTTACCTCCTATGGGGCAGCATGAGGTAACCGTTACCGGTTACCCGGCCCTACGGGTAACTCCGATCTGGAGGAGAGAAGGCATGGCTCTTGCCAAGCTGGGCGCCGTCGTTCTGGACTGTCCCGACCCTCGTGCGCTCGCCGCTTTCTACGCCGAGGTGCTCGGCGGCACGGTGGAGGGTGACGGCGAGTGGGCCGAGCTGAAGGCGGGCGATGGCCGGTCACTGGCATTCCAGGCCGCGCCCGGGCACGTATCGCCGAAGTGGCCCGCCCCCGACAACTCGCAGCAGTTCCATCTGGACCTCGTCGTCGATGACCTGGACACGGCCGAGCAGGGCGTCCTCGCGCTCGGCGCCCGCACGCTGGACGCGGAGGACCGCTCGCGCACCTGGCGGGTGTACGCGGACCCGGCGGGGCACCCGTTCTGCCTCTGCGCCTGCTGAGGAGGTGAGGGCCGGCGGCCGTCCAAGTCCGTGATCACCGCGGCGGCCGAGGTCATGCGAAGGGCCCCGCCGAACGGCAATCGTTCGGTGGGGCCCTGCGTGGCGTGCGGTGTGCGGACGCCCGGCGTCAGTTCCCCGACACCGTCACCTTCTCGTCGTTCTTCAGCTCGTTCACCAGGGTCTTGACCTTGGCCTTGTCCCACACCAGATTGCCGCCGGTCGAGCCCGAGACCGGCATGTTCATCGACGTGCCGTCACCGCCGGAGACGCCCTTCATCGACCAGAACATGTCGGCCAGGTCCCACAGGCTCATGTCCTTGTCGACGGTCAGCGAGTCCAGGCCCGCGCCCGCCGTCGGGTAGAACTTGAAGGGGTTGAGGACCGTGGACGGGGCCGCGACCTCGTGGGCCAGCGCCGCCAGGAACTTCTGCTGGTTCTTCGTGCGCTGCAGGTCGCTCGCCGCGAAGGCGTGCCGGGTGCGGACGAAGGCGAGGGCCTGCTCGCCGTTCAGCGTCTGCTTGCCCGCCTTGAAGTCGGCGCCCGACCACTTGTCCTTGAAGCCCTTGTCGATCGCGATCTCGACACCGCCGACCGCGTCCACGATCTTCGCGAAGCCGCCGAAGCCGATCTCCGCGTAATGGTCGATGCGCAGGCCGGTGTTGAACTCGACCGTGCGGACCAGTAGTTCGGGGCCGTCCTCCGCGTACGCCGCGTTCAGCTTCACATGGCGACCGGTGCCCTGGTAGACCTTGCCCGACGTGGAGCCCTTGAACGTCGGGATCTCCACGTCCGAGTCACGGGGCAGGGATATCAGCGTGGAGCCGTTGTCACCGGTGTGCAGGATCATCATCGTGTCCGTGCGCTTGCCCTCGGCGGACCCGGTGTGCAGCTTCTTCTTGTCCTCGGCGGTCATGCCCGCGCGGCTGTCGGAGCCGACGATCAGGTAGTTCGTGCCCTCGCCCCCGGCGGGGCGGTCGATCACCTTGGAGAGGTCCACATCACGGTGGAGCTTGGAGTCGGCCCAGAAGTATGTGGCCACCGAGGTCACCACCAGTACGGTCACCAGCGTGATCGCGGTCCACTTGATCCGGCGCCGCCAGTTCGGCGCCGGGCGCGGACCCCGCGGGTCGCCACCGCCCGGCCCCTGCGGGCCGCCGTAGACCTGGCCGGTGTTGTAGCCGCTGTTGTAGCCGTCGTATCCCTGGTCGTCCGGGTATGACGGCTGCTGCGGCACACCGCCGTACGGCGGCGCCACCCGGGGGCCGCCCGGCCCACCGGTTCCGCGCCTGACCTGGCGCATCACGCGTGCGCTCTCCGGCTGCGCGTTGGTGCTGCCGCGTCCGTAGCGGTTGCCGCGGCTGTCGTCGGACCATGCCTCGGGCCAATCGTTCATGCGCCACAGTGTGCCGGGTCCGACTGTGCACCTTACAAGGGGTGAGAGGAAACGGGACCAGGGCTGTTGCGAAGCCGACACAAAGTCTCGGGGTGCGGCCCCGGCATAAGGTGGACGGCATGACAGACCAGGCCCCCGCCCCACAATCAGACATTCCGGGCGATATAGCGCGCGACTTCCCCTGGAAGCCCACCTCCGCGTCCCGGACCACCCTCAGCCACATCATGACCCACAACGACACCAACCTGCTGGGTACGGTGCACGGTGGTGTGATCATGAAGCTCGTCGACGACGCGGCGGGTGCTGTGGCCGGCCGGCATTCCGGTGGTCCGGCCGTGACCGCGTCCATGGACGAGATGGCGTTCCTGGAGCCGGTCAGGGTCGGCGACCTTGTGCATGTGAAGGCCCAGGTCAACTGGACCGGCCGCACCTCGATGGAGGTCGGCGTGCGGGTCCTGGCCGAGCGCTGGAACGAGTCGGCGCCGGCCACCCAGGTCGGCTCCGCGTATCTCGTCTTCACGGCGGTCGACGCGGACGGCAAGCCGCGGCTGGTGCCTGCGGTCGTCCCCGAGACGGAGCGCGACGAGCGCCGCTACCAGGAGGCCCAGATCCGCCGCACCCACCGCCTGGCCCGCCGCCGCGCGATCAGGGAACTGCGGGAGAGCCGTGCGGCGGAGGGCTACGAGGACTGAGGGCGCCGCACGTACCCGGCCTGGTGGCCCGCTCTCCTAGGAGCACACCACTTGGTCCCCGGTCAGCACCTGCTGCGGACCCTGGGACCCCTGCGGTTCCGCCGCCTTCACCCGCTGCACCTGTGTGAAGTCCGTCCCCGCGATCACCTTCAGCGTCGGCCCCTGCCCGGAAGCTCGGCGCAGTTCGCTGCCTGGCAAGGCCGCCGCCAGGGACTTCGCCGACCGGTCCCAGCGAGGGTCGTAGACGATCACCGTGTGCCGGACGGTGCGGTCCGGCGCGTTCGCCGGCTTCCCCGTGGTTCTGAACCCGGTGGCGGCGAGCGCGTCGGCCACGCGCTTGCCGAGTCTCTCCTCGCCCGTCCCGTTCTCCACCTTCACCTGGATCTGCTGCGGGGCCACATCCACGGGCACCGCGGCCGGGCCCTGCTCCCTCGGCCGGGGCGGGGCGAGCGGCTTGTCGTCGCGCAGTGACCGGAAGAGCGTGCTCGCCTTCGTCTCGTCCCACTTCACCGTGGAACCGAGGCCCTTGACCTCGTAGTCCATCTGCTCGATCGGCACGGTCGTGAACTCGGACGAGCGCGGCGTGAAGTGCCGCATCGCCCGGCCCAGGTCGAGCAGCTCGTCCGCCCCGAGGCCCTGGTCGGCCCGCACCGAGCCGAGCACGGCCTGCGCCATGTCCCGGAACTTCATCGGGTTGAGCAGCACTCCTGACGACGTCGCCTGGTCGAGCAACGCCGCCACGAACCTCTGCTGCCGCTGCATCCGGCCCAGGTCGGAGGCCCCGTCGATGTGCCGGGACCGTACGTACTGCAGTGCCTGTCCGCCGCCGAGCAGATGGGTGCCCGCGGTCAGATCGAGCCCGGTGTAGGAGTCCGTCATCGGCTGCGTCGTGCAGATCCGGACGCCGCCGAGCACGTCCACGGTCTTCATGAAGCTGATGAAGTCGACCTCCACATAGTGGTCGATCTTGACGTGCGTCATGTCCTCGATCGTGCGAACGGTCAGGTTCGGGCCGCCCTCCGCGTACGCCGCGTTCAGCCTGATCGGGTGGGGGCCGTGCTGCTGTCCGGTCGTCCGGTCGGTGTGCGCCGGCACCTCCGCGTACGAGTCACGCGGCAGACTCACGACGCTGGCCCGGTCCCGGTCCGCCGAGATGTGCACGATCATGATCGTGTCCGTGCAGTGGCAGGGGACACCCCCGAGACGGTACTTCTGCCGGTCCTCGTCCGTGATCCGGTCCCGTCCGTCGGTGCCGACCAGCAGCACGTTCATGCCGTGGCCCGCGGCGGGACGATTCTTCATGTCCTTGAAGGGGTCGATCCGGGCGATGTCCTTGTCCAGGCTGGTGATCACCGCGTGCCCGATGCCGGCCGCGGCGAGGACCACCACGGAGAACGTGGTGACTGCCCGCGTGGCCCAGCCGGACTTCTTCCGGATGGGCAGCCGCCGCCCGGGGGAGCGACGGACCGGCTGGGGGCGCGCGGGCGGGCGGGTCGTCGTGGGCACGGGGGAGACCTCCGCTGAGCTGGGCGTAAATCCGCGAGCACCGTAGGCCGATACGATCTGCGGCCCTCGGCGGCGCCCGGGCGGCGCGCACCCGTGTCCCCCGTTCGCGGTAACGTGAGCCCCCTATGAACGCCAAGTCCGACGTGCAGCTCCCCGCCGTGTCCGTGATCATGCCCGTCCTCGACGAGGAGCGGCATCTGCGCGGGGCCGTAACTGCGATCCTCGCCCAGGAGTACGGCGGCGAGATGGAGGTGGTGATCGCCCTCGGTCCCTCCATGGACCGCACGGACGAGATCGCGGCCGAGCTGGTCCGTGAGGACCCGCGTGTGCACACGGTCCCGAACCCGACCGGCCGCACGCCCGCCGCGCTCAACGCCGCGATCAAGGCATCCCGCCACCCGATCGTGGTCCGCGTCGACGGCCACGGCATGCTCTCGCCGAACTACATCGCGACCGCCGTACGTCTCCTGGAGGAGACCGGCGCGCAGAACGTCGGCGGCATCATGCACGCCGAGGGCGAGACTGACTGGGAGCACGCGGTCGCCGCCGCCATGACCTCGAAGATCGGTGTCGGGAACGCTGCGTTCCACACCGGCGGCGAGGCCGGTCCGGCGGAGACCGTCTACCTCGGTGTCTTCCGGCGTGAGGCGCTGGAGCAACAGGGCGGCTACAACGAGGAGTTCATCCGCGCCCAGGACTGGGAGCTCAACTTCCGCATCCGCGAGGCGGGCGGTCTCATCTGGTTCTCGCCCGAGCTGAAGGTGTCGTACCGGCCGAGGCCGTCGGTCAAGGCGCTGGCCAAGCAGTACAAGGACTACGGCCGTTGGCGGCACGTCGTCGCCCGCTACCACGAAGGCTCCATCAACCTGCGCTACCTCGCCCCGCCGACCGCGGTCTGCGCGATCGCGGCGGGCGTCGTGGCGGGCGCGGCGCTGACCCCGTGGGGCTTCGTGGTACCCGGCGGCTACCTCGCGGCGATAGCCCTCGGTTCCGTCCCTGCGGGCAAGGGCCTGCCGCTGAAGGCACGGCTGCAGATCCCCGTTGCCCTCGCGACCATGCACATGTCCTGGGGCTGGGGCTTTTTGACCAGCCCGAAGTCGCTGGCGAAGAGGGTCATCGCGTCCCGGCGGCCGGCGGTCGTCAGCAAGGCCTGACGGGTCTGATACCTGAGAGAGCCCTGGGCGTCGACGCTGCACCGACGCCTGCGCCCCCGGTAACTGGTGGACACGCATCAGCCCCGGAACCTGAGTGTTCCGGGGCTGATGTCGCAGCGGCATGTCAGCACACGGAGCTGGTGGAGGTCGTCAGCCGCAGTGGTCGCGACAATCGATCTGGATGTAGCTCCCGTTGTTCGCGGTACCGCCCCAGTCTGTGACCGAGGGGCTCGCCGTGGCCGGACGGCGAGCCCCTCCGTGTCATGTCGGTCGGCCGACTACCACCGGTAGGGCTTGTACACGTCCATGCACTGGCCGGTGTCCGAGCCGTTGATGGCGTCGGAGTTGCTGGGGAGGTCCCCGGCCTTCAGCGGGGACTGCTTCGGGTAGCTCGTGCCCGTACGCCAGTCGGAACCCACGACGACGGTGACGCCCGACACGTCGGTCGACTTCATTACTGAACTCATGGGAATACCCAGCGCCTTGGCGACGCTCCGGGCATCGCCCTCCAAGTCCGCGCTCGGATAGCGCACGACCGTCTGATCCTCCGACAGTGCCCCCGCCCTGTCGCGCACCGCCCTGTCGAAGCCCTTCTCCACGAGCACCCGGCTGATCTCGCCCGCCCGGCCGCCCACCGGAGCCTGCGTGGACGTCCCGGTGGCGTTCTGCACCACCACACCCAGCCGGTCGGCCGCGAGCGAGGGCGCCTTGGTCTCCTCGCTCCCACTCGTCGTCTTCTTCGGGGCCGGCGTCGTGCCTTTGTCATCGAAAGGCACGTCGTCGCGGAGCATCCGCCAGATCTTCTCGGCGTCGGCGCCGTCCGGGATCACATGGTCGTCGTTCTGCGGGTCCTTGACGTTGGGCATCGTCGTCATGGTGATGCGGTTCGTCGGGACCGTCTTGAGCTGCATGGCCAGGTTGTACAGCTTCTTGACCGTGCCGATCTCCTCGGAGACCTGCAGCGACTGCGTGCCCGCCTCGGCCAGGTTCATCAGCCGGCCGCTGTCGGTGAAGGCGTTCTGGCTCTTCAGCGTGCGGATCAACGAGTTCAGATACATGTGCTGAGCCCTGGCCCGCAGCAGGTCACTGCCCCAGGCGTGCCGGGTGCGCAGCCACTGCAGGGCCTGCTTGCCCTTGACCTTCTTCGTACCGGCCGTCATCTTCAGGCCTGAGCCCCCGGGCACACCCTGGTGTGGGCGGTCCCACACGTTCTGGTTCACGCAGACGTCGACGCCGCCGACGGCATCGGCCATCTTCACCACGCCCGCGAAGTCGACCGTCATCCAGTGGTCGATGTAGATCCCGGTGAGGTTCTGCCAGGTGGCCAGGGTGCAGCCGGGGCCACCGCGGGCCAGCGACTCGTTGATGATGACGTTGGTCTTCGGGTACTTCTTGCCGGTCTTCGGGTCCTTGCACTCGGGGATGTCGACCCGGGTGTCACGCGGAATGCTCACCACGGCGGCGCTCTTGCGGTCGGCGGACAGGTGGATGAGCATCTCGACGTCGGCCAGCGGCGGGTTGCCGCGGTTGTCCCGGCTTCCGCCCAACGCCACGTTCTCGTCGGAATTACGGCTGTCGGAGCCGATCAGCAGAATGTTCACCGGCGTCTGACCGGCCGCGTTCGGCTTCGACTTCTGCGCCTTGGAGTCGCCGCTGCTGCGCTCGCCCTTGCGTATGTTGTCGTTCAGGTGCTGGTAGTAGAGGTATCCGGCTCCGGCGGTGCCGAGTATCGCGACCGCCAGGACCGTCGCCGACCAGCGCAGTACGCGGTGTTTGCGGCGTGGGCGCTTCCTGTTCCCATTGCCGCGATGCCCGCCGCCGTGCTGACCGTGGCCACGCGGCGCGGATGGCGGACCACTGTCGCCGTCGTGATCGCCGTCGCCGTTCTGCTCGTACGGACTGTCGTCCCAGCCTGGTTCACCGGTCTGCCGTCCATGTGGTCGCGCCCCCTCTCCCTGCACATTGCTCTGCGTCAAGTCCCTGCCTCCCCACCCTGTGCCCGACAAACGGGTCTCTCCCGTGGTTCCGGCCGGGCGCCTCGTCGCGCCTTCGGAACCATTCGCCGTACGGCGGTACGCCTTTCGCGTCCCGCCTCGCGTACCTCGTGTTCGGTAACCAGTGCTGTGACCGGAAGGGTTCACCGGCTCGCGACGCCCGGCGCGGCTCCCCCACGCTCGGCTTCTCCCCCACTCTCGGCTCCGCTCGAGCGGGGGGACCCCCAGCGCGGGAGGGGCCCCCACCGCCGTGTTGTCGCATCACCCGAGTACGTCCAGTACGCGGGTGATGCTCCGCCTCGCGATGTTCCCCCACTGCCTGAAGGGCGTGGGAGGTGCCCCCAGCACCGGCCGCCGCGAGCTTTCCGGCAAACCTTTCCCTTCACAGCACTAGACGCTCGGTACGCCCGACGGGATGTACACCCGTCGGGCGCGGCCGCATCGGATCTGACGAGTGAAGGGCCCCGAATCACCTACGAGGCGCAGGTGACCTTGTCCGCCGTGGACTTCCCGTTGACATCCGGCGCCTTCTTCGGAGCGGTGAGCGGTATGCCCGCATCCTTGAAGTCCCGGCCCAGAGTCAGCTTCATCGCCGGCAGGCCCTGGGAGTTGGTCTCGCTCTCGCCCGGCTTCAGCGCGGATCCGGGCAACCCCATGATGTCCGCCAGCTTGCGTGCCTGATCGGCCTGGTCGGGGGAGTACTCGAGGGTCGTCTTGTCGATGTTCTCGGGCGCGTTGCCGAGTTGGCTGGACTTGAGCACGCCCTGTTGGTTCTGCAGCCAGTTGAGCGTCGTCTGCGCGCTGCCGGTCTTGGCGCCGCCGTTGTAGATGTCGACGCGGATGTCGGAGGCGGCCGAGCGGGAGCCCTTGAGGCGGGCGGCCGCGGCGTCCTTCTGGGCCTTCTCCTTCTTCTTCACCTCGGTGAAGGAGACGTCGTTCCTGATCGCGTCGAAGACCGCGGGAGCCTGGGCCTGGTCGACGACGACCGTCACAGGGACCTTTTCGGCCGGGTTGTCGCGCACCGGCACGGTCACGAAAGTGAGGTTCTTCGGCGGCACCTTGTTCAGCTCCAGGGCCACGTCCTTGAGCGTGCTCACCGCGTGGATGCCGCGGTCGACGGTGAGCGCCTTGGTGGCGGCGTTCGCCAGATCGAACAGCTTGACGGGGTCGGTGAGGGTGTCACCGGAGGTCATCTTGCGGGCCAGCGAGCCGAGGAACTGCTGCTGCGCCTTGATGCGGTCCAGGTCGCCCATGTTGCCGAAGCTGTGCCGGGTGCGCAGGAAGGCGAGGGCCTGCTCGCCCTCGATCGGGTGCGTCCCCTTGGACAACTTGAGGTGAGACTTCGGGTCGTCGATGTCCTTGGCCACGCAGACCTCGACCCCGCCCACCGCCGTGGTCAGCGTCTTCACGGCGTTGAAGTCGACCATCATGAAGTGGTCGGGCGCGATGCCGGTGAGTTCCTTGACCGTGCGCATCGTGCAGCCCGGGTCGCGGCCGTCCTGGCCGAGACTCTCGTTGAAGCGGACCCTCTGCGAGCCGGGGATGACCTTGGTGGAGTCGTCCGGCTGCTTGGTCGGGCAGTCGGGGATGTCGTCGACGATCAGGTCGCGCGGGATGCTCAGCGCGGTCGCGTTCGTACGGTCCTTGGAGACGTGCAGCAGGATGTTGGTGTCGGCGTGGCCGACGCTGCCCTTGTCGCCGTAGCCCTCGTTGCCCTTGCCGGTGCGTTTGTCGGTGCCGATGATCAGGATGTTGAAGGCTTCGTCCTTGCTGAAGCTGTCCTTGGCGGCGCCGCCGACGTCCATCGTCGTGACGTTTCCCTCGAGTTGCTTGAGGTAGAAGTAACCGGCACCGGCGGCCGCGACCAGGACGAAGGCCATACTGCCGCCGGTCCACAGCAATATCTTCTTCGCCTTGCCCTTCTTGGGTTTTGTGCGCCCCCGGCGCCGTGTCGGCGGCGGCTCCTCGGGCGCCCCCCGGCGGCGGCGCGGTCCCGGGACGGTGTCCGGGACCGGCTTCTCCGGAGCCCGGCGCCGTGAGCCCGACGGCGTGCGCGTGCCCCCCTGCGCGGTTCCGGCGCGAGCCCCCCGCCGCGGCTTGGGCAGGGCCGACTGCGGTGCGGAAGGGGGTAGTCGCAGTTCGTATTCACCGGTGTTCGGGTTGAGCACCCACTGGTCTGCGGGATCGACATTGTCCGCCCGCCCACGGCCTTGCGCGTCCACGGTTGTCCGAATCCTCCGTCGGGGCCACGCGGCGCCCTCCCCCTCGAGGCGCCCGGTCTCTTCCACCAGTGCGTGACCCAGGAGGGACCTGACGGGTGTGGCACCGGATCGCTCACACTATCCGCCCCGTTCGGCGTCAAGCGACGACGGTGACACATTCCACTCCCCTACAACTGGGCAATCCGCCTGATTTCTCGGAGAGTTCTTAGGTCAGTTGTTCCCAGGCTTGGTATGCGCTTTACCTACAGGCATCCGAACGGGCCGTGTTCCCGGGGAATGTGGGCGGGGTTCGGGGACCCGACTCGTGCGCGCCGGGGATGCCGGGGCGCACGACGGCGGACTTTCCGTTTCCGTGCGACTCCTCCCCGTTACCGCGACCGGGCGCCGTGCTGCCGGCTTTCGAGGGGGAACCGTCCGGGACTTCCGGCACGACCTCGATCGGCTGGTCCATGCGCAGCCGTGCGAAGAGTTTCCGCGCCGCGGGTTCCACGAGTTGGTCGCGATTGGCGTTATAGGAGTACGGCGTGCGCGGCACTGTCAGGAAGTGCACGCGTTTCGTGGGGAGGTCTCCCAATCCGTGGACAAGTCCGTAGAGTCCGCGCAGGCTCGCCAGACCCGGGTCCGTGGTGAGGGACGAGGTGGCCGCGTCCAGCACCGGATACAGCTTCACGGGATTCAGCAGGACGTCATTGCTGTGCACCTTGCTGACGAGCGCTCCGAGAAAGCGCTGCTGGCGCTCCATCCGTTCGGTGTCGCTGCCGTCGCCGAGGCTCTTGCGGGCGCGTACGTAGCCCAGCGCCTGCTCGCCGTCGAGCGTCACCTTGCCCGCGGGCAGCTTCAGCTTGGCGTCCTTGTCGTCGATCGGCTCCTTCAGGCACACCTGGACGCCGTCGAGCGCGTCGACCAGTTTCTTGAAGCCGTTGAAGTCGACGACCATGTAGTGGTCGACCCGGATGTCCGTCAGCTTCTCGACGGTACGGACAGAGCAGGCCGAACCGCCGGTCGCGAAGGCGTGGTTGAACATCGTGAACACCGGCAGGCTGCGGCTGCCGTCGGGCCGGCGGCAGTCCGGTACCTCGACCATGAGGTCGCGGGGGAGGAAGGCGGCGGTGGCGCTGCGCCGGTCGGCCGCGAGGTGCAGCAGGATCGTGGTGTCGGACCGCTGGGTGCCGGAATCCCTGCCGTACCGGCCGTTCCCGTCACCCGACCGCGAGTCGGAACCGATGAGCAGGATGTTCTGCGCCCCGGGCACGAGCACGGGGGGCCGCTCCTTCTCGTGCCGGGCGAGTTCGGAGGCGGCGTCGTCGTCCGCGGTGATGTTCGAGTTCAGCTTCTCGTACGCGGCCCATCCGGCCCCGGCGGCCCCGGCCATGAGCACGGCGAGTCCCAGCGCGGCCCGGCGCACCCAGCGTCGGCGTCGGCGGCGGGCGAGTCCGGGGCCGGCGGCAAAGGCGCCGGGGGTCGGGCCGAGGGCGCGCGGGCCTGCGGTACCCGGACGTCGTGGGGTGCCTCTGGTCGTCACTGCCGGGTCCACCCCCTGCGAGGTACGAGCGTGTCGGGCTCCTACGACCATGACCCGGGGCGGAGGTCCGGGGCGGCCGATGCTGGTCCGAACGGGGGATGGGGCGCGCTCACGAGGGGGTGGAGTACCGGGACGTGCGTGGCAGGCCACCGAACGGGCGGCCCGCACCCCGGCGGTTTCTCAGCGAGCCGTGGCGGTCACCCGTTCGCTCTCGATCCGCTTGGCCACCGCGTCCTTGTCCAGCCGGTCCAGATGGCGGCAGAGCACCACGGACCCGCCAGTCGCGAGAGGCGCGTACAACCCGGCACTCAGACCCGCCCAGGTGGCGTACGGCAGTCCGGACAGCAGCCTCGACCCGGCCCCCGTCAGTCCGAGCGCGGGCGCGTCCGCGCGGGCCCGCTCCACGACCTCGGCGCCCGTGTACGCGGCCCCGGCGACGATCAGGGCCGGTTCCTCCGGGTCGACCGGCGCGTACGGCTGGAAGCGGTCGCCCTGGCTCGGTACCTCGACCGCGTAGTCGGCGAAGCCGTCCGGGGTCTGCGGGAAGCGGCCGCCGAGGGGGCGCAGGGCGAGAGCGACGCGTTCCCCGGTGCAGGCGCGCGCCGCGTCGAGCGTGTCGGGCCCGCTCACGACGAGGTCGGCGGCGCCCGCGTCGCCGCCGATGTCGGCGACCACGCCCACGGACGCGCACGCGAGCAGCCATACCGCCGTCTGCCAGTGCGCGGGCAGCAGCAGCGCGACCCGGTCACCGGGCTCGGCGGCGAGATCGCCCTGGAGGAGATTGGCGGTCTTGGCCACCCAATTGGCGAAGGTGGCCACGGAGAGTTCGACGCGTTCACCCGTGGCGTCGTCGTAGAAGGTCACCAAGGGGCGTGCGGGATCCGCGGCGAGCGCGGATCGCAGCAGGTCGGCGGGGGTGCGGTCGGTGGCGTTCACGCGCGCAAGCGTACGCGGGGCCCTCGCCCGGGGGGTGGACCGGCGGGAGAGTGACGGACCACCGGTTCGGCGGAGCGGAACCGATGGCCCGTCAAGTCCTGGATGGACATATATGCCTGACTATGTCCAAGATCATGGTCATGCGTAAATACCTTGCTTCCTCGATCGGCTTCACCTGCGCGGCGGCACTGACCCTGTCGCTCACCCTTCCGGCCGCGGCGGCGGGGCCGGTCCCGGCCGACCGCTCGGCCATCCCCGGCAGCACCCAGTCCCTCCGACTCGTTCCCCTCACCAGCGCCCGCACCCCCGGGGCGGCGCCCGAATGGGGGCTGGCCCCCCAGTCCGTACGCACCTTCTCGATGATCGGCGTCGTCTGGGACGATCCGGGGGCCGAACTGCACGGCCGTGCCCAGATCCGCACCCGGGCGAGCGGCACGGCCCGCTGGTCCGGCTGGCAGGAGCTGGAGGTGCACAACGACGGCCACGGTCCCGACCGCAAGACCAAGGAGGGCCGCTCGAACCGGCTGCGCGGATCGACGGCCCCGCTGTGGGTCGGCGACTCGAACGGCGTCGAGGTACGGGTGCGCGCGGACGAGACCCGTGCGCCCGCGCTTCCCGACGGCCTGCGGGTCGAACTGATCGACCCAGGCGCGGAACCGGCCAAAGGCGCCCCGGAGCAGTCGAGGGACGCCGCCGCCTCGGAGGAGTCCGAGGGCGGGGACTTATCCGGCTCCCTGCCAGGTACCGACACCACCACGTCCGCCGTCGGTGACGGCTCCGCGCCGGTGAACGACCGACAGCTGCCCGCCCTCTCGAAGGGGGTGACGGCATCGCGCCCGAGAATCATCACGCGGCGCGGCTGGGGCGCCGACGAGAGTTTGCGGGAGCCCGGATTCGTCTACACCGACAAGGTCAAGGTGGCCTTCGTGCACCACACGGCGACGGGTAACGGCTACAGCTGCTCCCAGGCCTCCTCGGTCATCCGCGGTATCTACCGCTACCACGTTGTGAGCAGCGGCTGGCGGGACATCGGCTACAACTTCCTCGTCGACAGGTGCGGAGACATCTACGAAGGTCGCGCGGGCGGCGCGGACAAGCCTGTCCTGGGCGCCCACACCCTCGGATTCAACGACAGCAGCATGGGGGTCGCCGCCATCGGCTCCTTCGAGGACAGCACACCGTCGGCCGCCATGGTGACCTCTATCGCCAGGCTCGCCGCGTGGAAGCTCGGCCTCTACGGCATGGACCCGCGCGGCAAGACATACCTGAGGTCCGGGGGCGGCAATCGCTACCCAGAAGGGGAAAACGCACGACTGAACGTGATCTCCGGCCATCGCGACGGGTACAGCACGGACTGCCCGGGAACGCTGCTCTACGGCAAACTCGGCTCGGTCCGCTCCGCCGCGGCCCGCTACCAGGGCCGCTGAGGGGCGCGGTCATCGCACGACGTCGTACGGAACCACCCGTACGACGTCGTACGGCGATCGGCACCACACGCACGACGCCCATGACACGCCGTACGAGTTCATCCGCACGAAGACGTACGGGGGCATCCCCGCACAGCCGTCGAAGGACACCCCACTGTCATCGAGGGCACATCCAAGGGGCCTCTCTAACGGTCCTCATAACGCCTTCAGCAGTCCTCCTAACCCGGTCTGCATACACTGGCCGGCCGATGGACAGTTCGGCCGGCCCCGGCAGGAAGCAGAGACGACAGGTGACAGAAGCGATCCTCCTGGTCGGCGGCAGGGGTACCCGGCTGCGCCCACTCACGGTGCACACCCCGAAACCGATGGTTCCGGCGGCCGGAGTCCCCTTCCTCACGCACCAGTTGACGCGGGCGAGGGCGGCGGGCGTGGAACACATCGTGCTCGCCACGTCCTATCTGGCCGAAGTCTTCGAGCCGTACTTCGGCGACGGCTCGGCCCTCGGCCTTCGGCTGGAGTACGTCACGGAGCAGGAGCCCCTCGGCACCGGCGGTGCCATCCGCAATGTGGCGAGCCGCCTCCACTCGGGCCCCGACGACCCGGTCCTGGTCTTCAACGGCGACATCCTGACGGGCCTGGACATCCGCGCCCTGGTGAGCACGCACGAGTCGACGGGCGCGGACGTCTCGCTCCACCTCACGAAGGTCGCGGACCCCAGGGCGTACGGGCTGGTCCCCACCGATGCGACGGGCCGGGTAACGGCGTTCCTGGAGAAGCCGCAGACGCCCGAGGAGATCGTCACCGACCAGATCAACGCCGGGGCGTACGTCTTCCGCCGCTCGGTCATCGACACGATCCCGGCGGGCAGCCCGGTCTCGGTGGAACGCGAGACGTTCCCGGACCTGCTGGCGGCCGGTGCCCATCTGCAGGGCATGGTGGACTCGACCTACTGGTTGGACCTGGGCACCCCTGCGGCCTTCGTCCGCGGCTCGGCGGACCTGGTCCTGGGCCGCGCCCCGTCCCCCGCGGTGCCCGGCCGCTGCGGCGACCGCCTGATCCTGCCGACGGCATCGGTCGCCCCGGACGCGAAGCTGACGGGCGGCACGGTGGTGGGCGAAGGCGCGTCCGTGGGGGAAGGCGCCCGGATCTTCGGTAGCACGTTGCTGTCCGGCGCGATCGTGGAACCGGGCGCGGTCATCACGGACTCCCTGATCGGAGTCCGCTCCCGCATCGGCGAGCGCTCGGTCCTCACGGGCGCGGTCGTCGGCGACGGCGCGGTGGTCGGCGCGGACAACGAACTCCGCGACGGGGTACGGGTCTGGTGCGACGCCACCATCCCGGCGGGGGCGGTGCGCTTCTCCTCGGACCAGTAGGGCTTGCGACGGGCCGACCGGACGCCGGGTGTTCACCACGAGGTGCGCCCGGCGCGCACCGGCCCCATCCGCCCCTACAACCGCCCGATGTCCCACCGTCGCATCCGCGGCGCGCGCCTCGGCGGTACGCGGCCGCTCAGCAGGATCAGCCGCGCCGCCCGGTGGCGCTGCCCCGCGTACGGCTCCAGCAGCGTCAACATCACGGAGTCGTCCGCTTCCCGGTCCCCGGCCAGCGCATACCCCACGATGCCCGGCAGATGCAGATCCCCCACGGTCACGGAATCCGCCGCCCCGTGGCTGCGCTGCACGGTCTCTGCGGAGGTCCACGGCCCGATGCCCGGCACCACCTCGAGCCGCGCCTGCGCCTGAGCGGGTTCCATCCCCGTCGCCTGCTCCAGCCGCGCAGCGACCCGCACCGCCCGTACGACCGTCGACGCCCGCTTGTCGTCGACCCCTGCCCGGTGCCACTCCCACGACGGGATCAACGCCCACGTCCGCGGCTCCGGCATCACCTGCATGCGCTCCGGCGCGGGTCCCGGCGCAGGCTCCCCGTACTTCCGTACGAGCAACCGCCACGCCCGGTACGCCTCGTCCGTGGTGACCTTCTGCTCCAGAACCGACGGAATCAGCGACTCCAGCACCAGTCCCGTCCGCGTCAGCCGCAGTCCGGGCCGCCGGTGCCGCGCCAGCGCGACCAGCGGGTGCCGTGGCTCGAAGGCCCCCGGATCATCCAACGCACCCAGCATCTTCGGCAGTTGGTCCAGTAGCCACTCCGCCCCCGGCCCCCACGCCTCCGCCTCGGCGACCGCACCCCGCAGTGCGACCCGCAGGGTGCCCGGTCCCACCGGGGTGCGACTGGCCCGCCACACCGCCCCATCCGGTGTCGCCCGGAACGTCGGATCCGCGGGACCGCGCCGCAGCGGCCCGAGCACCAGCCCCAGGTCCAAAGGCCCGGGCGGGGTCCAGGTCCGCCGCCGCCCGGGTGGCGTGGCCTGCCGCGGCACTCCCGGGGGCACGACGACATGTCCACCGCGCACGGTCGTGCCGGTGGGACGGGGAGTGAATCGTCCGGCCACGGATGAAGTCCTGGTGTTGCTGGGGCTGCCTTATGAGCGTAAAGGGCGCGCACGCCGTGCGGGGTCGCGTCACGGCAACCCGCACCCGGCGCTGCGCGCCCCGCTCACCGCACCTCGATGAACGACCCCGCGTCCCGCTCGGGCCGCGGCCTCGGCTCCTCGGCCGGATGGCCCACCGCCACGGCCCCCATCGGCTCCCAGCTCTCCGGCAGCCCGAGTTCCTTGACGACGACGTCCCGGCAGAACATCGTCGACGACACCCATGCCGAGCCGAGCCGCTCCCCGGCGAGCGCGACCAGGAGGTTCTGCACGCCCGCCCCGGTGGCGACCACGAACATCTCCCGCTCGGCGGCGTCCCGCCGCGCGTCACCGTAGGTGTGGGACCCGTCCATGACCATGCAGGGCACGACGAGGTACGGAGCGTTGCGCAGGACGTCCCCGCGCCGGACCCGCTTCGCGATCGACTCCTCGGACTTCCCGTCGCGGCGCAGATCGGCGATCCAGGCGTCACGCATCGCGTCCAGCAGCCGGGTCCGCGACACCTCGGACTCCAGGAGCACGAACCGCCACGGCGTCGTGTGGTGCGGCGCCGGAGCGGTCACGGCGGCGGCCACCGCGCGCCGCACGGCACCGGGATCGACGGGCTCGTCGGTGAACGCCCGTACCGTGCGCCGCTGGGTCACCGCTTCCCGTACCGCCTCGGAGGTGCCGAGCCGGAACATGTCGTCGTGGGCGCCGCGCACCATGGCGCGGGCCCCCTCGCCGTCGTCCCCGGTCACCATGTGCGGCAGCCCGCGTACGACGGCGACGGGAAGCCCGGCGGCCTTGCCCTTGACCAGATCGCCGGCGGCGGCCAGTTCGTCGGCGGCGGCCACGATGGTCGCGCTCAGGGGGTTGCCGTGCGCGTCCGTGTCGCCGCGCAGGTCGTCGAGGACCCGTACGCCCGCGGCGCCGATGGCGACATCGGTGAGCCCGGTGCGCCAGGGCCGTCCGAAGGTGTCGGTGACGATCACGCCGACCTCGACGCCGAGGACGTCCCGCAGCCCGTCCCTGAGGGCCCGCGCGGACGCGTCGGGGTCCTCGGGCAGCAGCAGCACGGTCCCCGAGGGGGTGTTGGAGGCGTCGACACCGGCGGCGGCCATCACCAGCCCCTGCCGGTTCTCGACGATCCTGAGCGGCCCGCGCCGGGCCACGACCCGCACCGTTTCCGCGTCGATGGCGGCCTCCCGGTCGTCCGCACGCACGACGCGGCCCTCGGCCTTGGACACGATCTTCGAGGTGACGAGCAGCACGTCCCCGTCGGCGAGTCCGGGCTCGGCGGCGGCGACGACCTTGGCCAGGTCGTCGCCCTCACGGATCTCCGGCAGCCCGGGGACCGCCCACACCCGGTAACCGGGTGCGGCACCGACCGCGCCACCGTCCAGCGGCACCCCGCCGCCGGTTGTCTCGATCCGGGCCGGCCCGTCGCCCGCCGTCTTGTGTTCGGAAAGCCCGCTCAAGCCCCCCGCACCTCCTCCGCCAGCGCCAGCGCCTCACGGGCCATCTGTGCGGTCGCCTCCAGATCCGTCATCATCAGCGGCACCGCGCGGCAGCGGATGCCCGCCGCCTCGACACGCTCCACGGCCGCCGCGTCCACCGAGTCGACGAGCCAGCCGTCCAGCAGCCCCGAGCCGTAGTGCTCGGCGACCGCCGCGGCCGTCGACTCCACGCCGACCGCCGCGAGCACCTTGTCGGCCATCCCGCGCACGGGCGCGTCGCCGACGATGGGGGAGAGGCCTACGACGGGCACTCCGGCCTCTGCGATGGCCTCCCGGATACCGGGCACCGCGAGGATCGTGCCGACGGACACCACCGGATTGGACGGCGGGAAGAGCACGACGTCCGCCTCGGCGATCGCCTCCAGGACGCCCGGCGCCGGCTTCGCCTGCTCGGCACCCACCGGCACGACTGCCTCGGCCGGGACACCGGCCCGCAGCCGCACCCAGTACTCCTGGAAATGGATCGCCCTGCGTTCGCCCTCCACCTCGACGGCGACATGCGTCTCGACGCGGTCGTCCGACATGGGGATGAGCCGGACCCCCGGCTTCCAGCGGTCGCACAGGGCCTCGGTGACCGCGCTGAGCGGATAGCCCGCGCCCAGCATCTGTGTCCGCACGATGTGCGTGGCGAAGTCACGGTCGCCGAGCCCGAACCAGTCCGGTCCGACGCCGTACGCCGCGAGTTCTTCCTTGAGGTGGAAGGTCTCGTCGGCTCGGCCCCAGCCCTGCTCCTCGTTGATGCCGCCACCGAGCGTGTACATCACCGTGTCGAGGTCCGGGCAGACTCTCAGCCCGAAGAGGTGGATGTCGTCGCCGGTGTTGCCGATGACCGTGATGTCCGCGTCGGGCGCGGCCCGCTTCAGACCGCGAAGAAACCGGGCACCGCCGATGCCGCCTGCCAGAACCACAATGCGCATGAGAGCCAGTCTTGCAGGCGGGGCCGACAACGCGTGAGCAGGCTGTGGCCGGCCGTTGTCCCGCCCTGAAGCGGCGGCCGGCCGCCGCGTGGCGTCTCAGGCGGTGATTGTGCCCGCCCACCCGCGCTCGGCCGTGCAGGCCACGGGGGTGCCCTCGGTCGCACGAAGCGAGGAGTGGGGGAGCATCGGCATCTCGGTCAGCCCCGGGTAGTAGACGTGCAGGCTCACCGCCGGCTCCAGCGAGTCGTTCACCACCTCGTGCACGTATCCCGGGGCGAACACCCGCTGCATCCCCGCACCCCACGCGCGTGTGCCGCGCTCCGTGCGCTCCGTCAGTGCGCCGTGCAGGACGGTCAGTACGCCGGACGAGCGCCCGTGGCCGTGCCGTCCGGTGCCCTGCCCGGGGAGCCAGGACAGCAGCCACACCTCGTAGCCGATCGGGGTCTCCCCTGCTCGAGCGGAGCCGAGAGCTTGGGGAACGGTGCGCAGCCGGTGGTACCAGCGGGAAGTCGCGTCGTACCCCACCAGGTGCTCCCACTGGGATCGGTCGGCGGCGATGGAGCGGGCGAGGCCGGCGAACTCGGCCACCGTGACCGGGTGCTCGCGCGGCGGCTGAAGCAGGTGCGGTACTTCGAGGATGTCGCCGGCGATCTGGAGGTCGCTGTCGCTGTTCATGGGGGTGCGGTGGTTCCTCGGCAGGAGAGTGCGGGGGCTGGGTGTCGCGTGTCGTCCGCCCGGGTCACGGGCGTGGCGGGGGCCCTGATGCGGGCGGAGGGGACAACAGCCGAGTCGTGTGGACTCAGAAGCGGCCGGAGCGGTGGAGAAGGCTCAACAGCCGGAACAGCTACAGCGAGCGCGGGCAGCACCAGTGGACCCGGCGGTGCGGGTCGAGGTGGGTGCCGAGTTCGCGAGCATGCCCTCCAGGAGAGCGGTTCACACCTTCACTGTCAACTTGATGTGCGGGATGTGGGAGATGTTTCACCTCATCCGGTTCATCTGGCAGACGAAAGGTTTGCCCCTGGGGTGCCGGGGACACATGGCGCACCACCGGGCGCACGATCCCCGTTGCGATCTCGTGATCCGAATGTGATCCGGTTCGCTTCGCGGTGTGTGCCGGAACGGGACCGAACATCTGGGCGTCCTTCCCCGTGAGGGGCCGGAGGCCCGCCTGACCCCCATCGAGTGTCAGGGTTTATGTCGATTTGAACACTTTCCGCAAAGCTTTGGTTCCCCAGGGTGAATAAGGGGCTCAATAGCAGATCTCGGCTTGACTGGCCCGGATCGGCACACTTGTAATTTCACTCGTGTCGTTCAGCCGAAATCGGTAACGGCTACATCACGGGGACGCGAAAGACAGACGAGGGGCGCACATGACCGAGCTGGTGCAGCAACTGCTGGTCGACGACGCGGACGAGGAGCTCGGCTGGCAGGAGCGCGCGCTGTGCGCCCAGACCGACCCCGAGTCCTTCTTCCCCGAGAAGGGCGGCTCCACCCGCGAGGCCAAGAAGGTCTGCCTCGCATGCGAAGTCCGCTCGGAGTGCCTCGAGTACGCGCTCGCCAACGACGAGCGGTTCGGTATCTGGGGCGGCCTGTCCGAACGCGAGCGTCGCCGCCTGAAGAAGGCTGCCATCTGACGCCCCGTTGACGGAAAAGCATCGCCCAGAACGTCGTAGATCGGTCGCGCGCATGCGGGGTGACCAGCCCGTTCGGCGACCGGTGAAAAGGTGCACACCCCTACGTAACGAACGGCCCGACGCAGGTGGGTTGTCCACAGGCGGCGGGCCGTGATCGTGTCCAGCCGTTAGTGTGGGCCTCCGTCCGAGACGCCCCGCTGCCCCCTTTGGGCACAGGCGTCCACCGCAGTCCAGCGAACCGGGGCCTGTACCTCGATGTCCGTGCACAGCCATACGGCGGTCCAACATGACGCCGCCGCGACGCCGTTCGACCCGACCCGCCCTCCAGAGTTTCCACGCCATGTGGTCACCGCCGTGCTCGTTGCCCACGACGGCGCCCGCTGGTTGCCCGACGCACTCGCCGGGCTGCTCAACCAGGAGCGCCCCGTGCAGAATGCCGTGGCGGCCGACACCGGCAGCGCGGACGACTCGGCCCAACTGCTCACCGACGCGCTCGGTGCCGACCGGGTCCTGCACCTCGCCCGGCGGACCGGTTTCGGACAGGCCGTCGAGGAGGTGGGCCGAACCGCGGCCCTGCTGACCCCGGACGAGCTGCCCTACCTCAAGCGCCCCAGCGGCTGGGACCCCGCCACCCGCACCTGGCGGGACGAGGCCTACGACCTGCCGGAGCTGCCGTACGGCGAGCCGGTGCAGTGGCTGTGGCTCCTGCACGACGACTGCGCCCCCGAACCCGACGCCCTGGCCCAGCTGCTACGGGTCGTGGACACCGAACTGGAGCTGGGCCGCGACGACGTGGCGGTCGTCGGCCCCAAGCTCCGCGGCTGGTACGACCGCCGGCAGCTGCTGGAGGTCGGCGTCAGCATCGCCAACTCCGGCCGCCGCTGGACCGGCCTGGACCGCCGCGAACAGGACCAGGGCCAGCACGACCACGTCCGCCAGGTGCTGTCCGTGTCCACCGCCGGCATGCTGATCAGGCGCGATGTCTTCGAGCAGCTCGGCGGGTTCGACCGGAACCTGCCCCTGATGCGTGACGACGTCGACCTGTGCTGGCGCGCCCAGGCCGCCGGACACCGCGTGCTCATCGCTCCCGAAGCGGTCGTACGGCACGCCGAGGCGGCCTCCCGCGAGCGCCGCACCGTCGACTGCGCGGGCCGCACCGCGGCCTCCCCGCACAAGGTCGACAAGGCGGGTGCCATCTACACCCTCCTCGTCAACGCCCGTACGGCACAGCTGCCCTGGATCCTGCTCCGCCTGGTGCTCGGCACCCTGCTGCGCACGGTCGCGTACCTCGTCGGCAAGGTCCCGGGGCAGGCGGTCGACGAGATCCGTGGTCTCCTGGGGACGCTGCTGCGACCCGAGAGGATCTTCGCCGGGCGGCGCCGCCGCGGCCGGCCGCAGGTCGACAAGGGCGAGCTGCGCCCGCTGTTCCCGCCCCCCGGAGCGACCATCCGGGCCACCGTCGAACAGGTCGCGAGCAACCTGGTGGGCCGATCGGACTCCGAGGCATCCTCGGCCGGGCGGCATGGCGGTGCCCTGGAGTCCGGACCCGGCGGCGACGACGCCGACTTCCTGGAGATCGAACAGTTCGCCCGGCTCAAGCGCATCGCCCGCAGGCCCGGACCGATGCTCTTCGTCGTTCTCCTGGCCGTGTCGCTCGTCGCCTGCCGCGCCCTGCTCGGCGGCGGCGCGCTCGCGGGCGGCGCACTGCTGCCCGCCCCCGCCCACTCCTCCGAGCTGTGGTCGCGGTACCTCGACGCGTGGCATCCGGTGGGCGCGGGAGGCACTCACTCCGCGCCGCCCTATCTGGCGTTCGTCGCACTGCTTGCGAGCATTCTGTTCGGCTCCACCGGTCTCGCGGTCACGGTGCTGCTCGTCTGCTCGGTGCCGCTTGCCGGGTTCACCGCGTACTTCGCCTCGCGTCCGCTCGTCATGTCACGGCTGCTGCGCGCCTGGGCGTCGGTCGCCTACGCCTTTCTGCCCGCCGTCACCGGCGCCCTCGCCGGCGGCCGCATCGGCACCGCGGTCCTCGCGATCCTGCTGCCGCTCATCGCGCGCGCGGGTATCGCGGCCGGCGGGCTCGCCCAGGCGGCGGGCGCGCGCGGCAGCTGGCGCGCGACCTGGGCGTACGCGTTGCTGCTGACGATCGCCACCGCGTTCACCCCGATCGTGTGGCCGATCGCCCTGGTCCTCGGCCTGGCACTGCTCGCGGTCCGCAGGAACGACATCGTCGCGTACGGGTCGCGCTTCCTCGCCCAGGTGGGCACCCCTCTGCTGGTGCTCGCCCCCTGGTCGTTGTCGCTGCTGCCGTTCGGCTTCTTCAAGGAGGCGGGCCTCGAGTACGGCGGGGGCGCGGCCTCCGCCATCGACCTGCTCGGCGCGAGCCCGGGCGGCCCCGGCACCGTCAGTGGGCTGATGCTCATCGGCATCGTCCTCGCCGCGCTGGCCGCTCTGATGCGCTCGGAGCGGCAGGCGGGCATCTGGACGGCGTGGGCGGTCGCCCTGGTGGCGTTCTTCTTCGCGGCCTTGTCCAACGGTTCCGCGTGGGCGGGACCCGCGACCCTCGTCTACGGCCTCGCGCTTCTGGCCGCTGCCACGATGGGCGCGGACGGCGCACGTGCGCGTGTGGCCGAGCAGAACTTCGGCTGGCGCCAGCCGGTCGCCGCGCTCATCGCGTTCGCCTCCGCGGCCGGGCCCCTCCTCATCGCCGCCGGATGGATGATCCGCGGCGCGGACGGTCCTCTGGAACGCCGCAGCCCCGTGCAGGTGCCCGCGTTCGTCGCCGAGGAGAGCGGCACCAGCGACCAGGCCCGCACCCTCGTCCTGGACGGCAACTCCACCGCGCGCGTGGGCTACACCCTGGTCCGCGGCTCCGGTGCCCACCTCGGTGACGGCGAACTGGCCGCACAGGACGGCGAGAACAAGACCCTCGACAAGGTCGTCGCCAACCTCGTGGCGGGCTCCGGCGCCGACCAGACCGACGAACTCGGCGGCTTCGCCGTGCGTTACGTCCTCGTCCGCAAGGGCACGCCCCGTGACGTGGCCCGCGTCCTGGACGCCACACCCGGTCTGACCCGGCTCAGTCAGCAGAACGGCAGCGCCCTGTGGCGTGTGAACCGGGAGGTCTCCCGCGCCGCGATCGTCACCGGTTCCACCGCGCCCGAGGCTGTCGCGGCGGGCCCGGTCGAGATCCACACCAAGATCCCCTCCGGTGCGACGGGCCGCGTCCTGCGGATCGCCGACACCGCCGACGCGGGCTGGAGCGCCACCCTCGACGGCAAGCCGCTCCCCCGCACCGTCGTCGACGGCTGGGCCCAGGGATTCGAACTGCCCGCCTCCGGCGGCAGGTTGGACGTCACCTACAACACGTCGTTCGGACACACCGGCTGGCTGTGGGCGCAGGGCGCGCTCGCCGTCGTCCTCGTGGTGCTCGCCCTGCCCGGCCGCCGCCGGGACGTCGACGACGACCTCCCCGAGGAGCAGTCTGCGCCCGCGCAGGACAGCACCGGCGAGGGCCGCCGCGCCCGCCGTCTGCGCGCCCAGGCCGAGACCGAGGCGGACGGGGCCGCGCAGGACGGAGACACCCCGCCTCCTCCGCAGGAGGCTCCCGCCGCCGTCCCCCAGCAGCGCGCGTACGCCGAGTGGGACGCGGGCTATGCGGGCACCGAGTACGGCACCTACAGCGGCGGGCAGTACCCGGACGACCAGCAGTACGCACCGGGCACGTACGAGCAGCAGCCGTACCAGGCCGACCCCTACCAGGGCGCCCAGTACGACCCGTACGCCTACGGGACCACGGCGTCGTACGACGAGACGTACACCCAGGGCTACGCCGCGCCGTACGACCCCGCGCACGGCACCGACAGTGAGCGCCTTGACGGGAGCCAGCAGTGAACCGCACGACCCTGTCCCTGATCGCCGGTACGACCGCGCTCGCCGCCGTCACCGGATTCGCCGCGCTCACCGCCTCGGACGAGTCCGGAAGCGTCACGACGAAGAAGGCCGCCCAACTGCCCGTGGAGCGGACCAGGTTGCTGTGCCCCGAGCCGAGCACGTCCGACATTGCCGAGACCTCGTACAGCTCCTTCACGCCCGTAGCACAGGGCACGAGCGCCGACGGAAAGGCCGAACTGGCCGCGGCGACCGCGCAGTCGGGGGGCGGCTCGGACTCCGGCTCCGGAAAGGGCGGCAAGAGCGGCGCGCACAAGAAACAGGCGAACGCGGCGACCGTGACCCCCAAGGAGCCCGGCACGCCGGTCACCGGGAACAGCTCCGGCGCCGACGCGCCCGCGCTGATCGGCACCGCCACCGGCCGGTTCGCGCCCGGCTGGACGGTCCAGGAGACCACCCAGGTCACCGCGGGCACCGGACGGGGGCTGCTCGGCATCAACTGCACCGCTCCGGACACCGAGTTCTGGCTCCCGGGCGCCAGCACCAGCGGCTCCCGCACCGATTACGTGCACCTGACCAACCCGGACGACTCCGCCGCGGTCGTCGACATCGAGCTGTACGGCAAGGACGGCAACCTCAAGTCGACGGTCGGCGAGGGCATCACCGTCAAGCCGCACTCCAGCGAGCCGATCCTGCTGTCCACGCTCACCGACGCGCAGGAGACCGACCTCACGGTCCATGTGAGCGTCCGCAGCGGCCGGGTCGCCGCCGCCGTCCAGGCCCTCGACGACAAGACCGGTGGCGACTGGCTGGCCGCCTCCGTCGAACCCGCGGGCTCCTTGGTACTGCCCGGCGTCCCCAAGGACGCCACGGACGTCCGCCTGATCGCTTTCGCGCCCGGCGACGCGGACGCCGACCTCACGGTGCGCCTCGCCTCGCCCTCCGGACAGTTCACCCCGTCCGGGAACGAGAACCTGCACGTGAAGTCCCGCATGACCACCGCCGTCGACCTCGGCGACGTCACACGCGGCGAGGCGGGCTCCCTCGTACTGACGCCCAGCGGCCCCAACGTCCCCGTGGTCGCCGCCCTGCGGGTGGTGCGCGGCAAGGGCGACAAGCAGGAGACGGCGTTCATCCCGGCCACCGCACCGGTCGGCTCGCGTGCGTCGGTCGCCGGGAACACCGTCAAGGGCACCACGCTCGCCCTGAGCGCCCCGGGCGGCGCGGCCACCGTCAAGGTCACCGCGTCCGCGGGCAGCGAGGGCGGCGCGGAGGCGACGAAGGAGTACACGATCAAGGCCGGTACGACACAGAACGTGGACGCACCCGTGCCGAGCGGCCTCAAGGGCACTTATGCGCTCACCGTCGAGATGGTCTCCGGGGGTCCCGTCTACGCGGCCCGCACGCTGGAGGCGACCATCGGGGGCGCGGCAGCGTTCACGGTGCAGACCCTCCCGGACGACCGGGGGATGGTGGCGGTACCGCACGCGGCCCAGGACCTGTCGGTGCTGCTGAAGAAGTGACGGCCGGGGGCTTCAGGCCCCCGGCTCCTGCCTGTTCGCTCCCGGCCGGCCCGTGCAGTGCCGGCGACGGGCCCGGCCTCAGTCCTCGCCGTAGCGCGGGTCCACCGTCTCCGGAGTGAGCCCCAGCAGCTCCGCCACCTGCTCCACGACCACCTCGTGGACCAGCGCGGCACGCTCGTCGCGGCCCTTCGTACGGATCTCGACCGGGCGGCGGTAGACGACCACACGCGCGCGGCGGCCCTCGCGGGCCGGGACCGTGCCGCCCAGGGGCACCACGTCCACGTCCCAGCCGTCGCCGGTGCCGGTGCCGTCCAGGCGCGGCACCTCCAGGACCAGGAAGTCGATCTCGGAGAGCTGCGGCCAGCGCCGCTCCAGGCGGTCCACAGAGTCCTGCACCAGATCCGCGAACGCCTCGGCGCGGCTCGCGGCGAGCGGTACCTGGGGCGGCGCGACGGGACCGCGCATGCCCCTGCCGTGGCGGTCACGGCGGCGGGGTCCGGGCGCGGCGGCGCGTGGCGGTACGGGGTTGTCCATCACTGACGAAGCGTAGTCCTCGCCGGGGCGCCACGCCCGGCCCCACGCGGTGTCCTCCCGGGCCGCACCCTCTCCGGCCGGCTCGCCCGCGGCGCGTCCCCATGGGCGCGTGCCGGGACCGTACGGCATGTCGCCGGATGACCGTTCCAGCCACGCTTGGGCTCGATTCCATATCTCTCCGGCACCGCCGGCCTCATGAAAATTGACGAGATTTGCACCAAGTGGTGACCGGTTCCACCCTGTTCGGGACCTTTCCGTGTGTTGTCGGTGCAGGTCAATGAGGTGGGTCCGGAGGTGTGTGTGGGGCGTCTCACAGCACGACACGGTGGAGTGACCTGGGGGAGAGTCGTCGCGGCCCGCTCAAGAGTGCGGTACCGTCCAACGTCGTGAGCCCTGTACGTCGCTGTTCGCGCACCGCTTGCGGCCGACCCGCCGTCGCGACGCTGACGTACGTCTACGCCGACTCGACCGCGGTCCTCGGCCCGCTCGCCACCTACGCCGAACCCCACTGCTACGACCTGTGCGCCGAGCATTCGGAACGACTGACGGCCCCGCGCGGCTGGGAAGTCGTCCGACTGCTGGACGGCTCGGCCCCGGCCCGCCCCAGCGGTGACGACCTGGAGGCGCTGGCGAACGCGGTGCGCGAGGCGGCCCGTCCGCAGCAGCGTACGGCCGAGAGCGGCGGCAGCGGCCGCACCGCGGACCCGATGGAGGTTGCACGCCGCGGCCATCTGCGGGTACTGCGCTCGCCCGACAACTGAGAGTCGGCGCCCGGCGGTTGAACCGCCCCTGCGAGCGGCACCAGGACGGTCAGCGTGCGCGGACCGCGACAAGTGCGGACAGCCGCCGGATTCGTCTTCGTCCAACTCGCTGCGTCCAGCGCCTCTTTGACGGGTCGGGTGCCTCGATCCACTCGCCGCGGTGGCGCGGCCGTCGTACCTCGCCGGAACCCCTCTGCCCTCCGGACTCCGGTATGAACTGCGTTGGAACTGCCCCTCCGACGCCGGGGATGTCCGTAGGACACAGGTTCCAGCAGGTAGTTTGGGGCCATCGTTGAGACTTCAGGAGGGTTGGTCGTGGCTGCTGATCTGTCGCAGATCGTGAAAGCGTACGACGTACGCGGAGTGGTCCCGGACCAGTGGGACGAGTCACTCGCCGAGCTCTTCGGGGTGGCCTTCGCCGAAGTGACCGGCGCGCAGACGATCGTGACCGGCCACGACATGCGGCCTTCGTCCCCCGGTCTGTCGCGCGCCTTCGCCCGCGGGGCGGCGGCACACGGCGTCGACGTCATCGAGATCGGCCTGTGCTCGACGGACCAGCTGTACTACGCGTCGGGCGCGTTCGACCTGCCAGGCGCGATGTTCACCGCCTCGCACAACCCGGCCGAGTACAACGGCATCAAGATGTGCCGTGCGGGCGCCGCCCCGGTCGGCCAGGACACCGGGCTCGCCGAGATCCGCGCACTCGTCGAGCGATGGACGGAATCCGGCGTGCCCGGGCCGGCGCAGACCCCCGGAACGATCACACAGCGCGACACGCTGGAGGACTACGCGGCGCACCTGCGCTCCCTGGTCGATCTGACCTCCATCCGCCCGCCCGCCTCCCGCCACCGCCCTTCCGAGGAAGGCGCTTCGCGCCCTTCTCATCTGAAGGCCGTCGTCGACGCAGGCAACGGCATGGGCGGACACACCGTGCCGACCGTTTTTGCCGGGCTGCCGATCGACCTGGTCCCGATGTACTTCGAGCTGGACGGCACGTTCCCGAACCACGAGGCGAACCCGCTCGACCCGAAGAACATCGTCGACCTGCAGGAGCGTGTGCGTAAGGAGCGTGCCGACATCGGTATCGCCTTCGACGGCGACGCCGACCGCTGCTTCGTCGTCGACGAGAACGGCGATCCGGTCTCGCCCTCCGCGATCACGGCCCTGGTCGCTGCGCGTGAGCTGGCCAGGCACGGCGGCAAGGGCGTGATCATCCACAACCTGATCACGTCCTGGTCGGTTCCCGAGGTCGTGAGGGAGAACGGCGGTACGCCGGCGCGCACCCGCGTAGGCCACTCCTTCATCAAGGCCGAGATGGCACGCACAGGCGCGATCTTCGGCGGCGAACACTCCGCGCACTACTACTTCAAGGACTTCTGGAACGCCGACACGGGCATGCTGGCCGCGCTCCACGTCCTGGCGGCCCTCGGTGGCCAGGAGGGCCCGCTGTCGCAGCTGGTCGCCGAGTACGACCGCTATGTGGGCTCCGGCGAGATCAACTCCACGGTCGACGACCAGCAGGGCCGACTCGTCGCGCTCAAGGCGGCGTTCGAGGGGCGCGAGGGCGTCGAGACCGACGAGCTGGACGGCCTGACCGTCTCGACGACCGACTGGTGGTTCAACGTCCGTCCGTCCAACACGGAACCGCTGCTCCGGCTGAACGCGGAAGCCAAGGACGAGGCCACGATGGCGAAGATCAGGGACGAGGCTCTGGAGATCATCCGGGGCTGACGTTCCGCCGCCCACGCGACCCGGCCGCGCGGGGACGAGCCCGTTCCCGCCGTTTCCCCCGATCGCCGCCGGCTCCCCCTCCACGGGAGGGGGAGCCGGATCCCGCCCGAACCCCGCGACAGCCCCCACAGCGGTACGCTGACCAGGCCAAGCGCACCAGCCCCGAAGGGACCTTTCATGCCGCTCGAAGCCGGCCTTCTGGAGATCCTCGCCTGCCCGGCGTGCCACTCCCCCCTCGAGGAGGAGGGGAACGAGCTGGTCTGCACCGGCCAGGACTGCGGCCTCGCCTACCCCGTACGGGACGGCATCCCGGTCCTGCTCGTCGACGAGGCCCGCCGCCCCGCGTAACGCCCGGCGATCGGAGGCTGCCGCCCATGCTCGACGAATCGCTGCTCGACGACCCCGATGCCCTCGCGCGCGCCGACCGCCGCGCACTGCTCCGCGGTGCCGCCGAGGCGGGTGCCCGGGTCCGTACCGCCGTGCGGCACGCCGCCGAGGCGGGAATCAACGACCTGAAGCCCGACGGGCGTCCCCGCGCCGTCCTCATCGCGGGCCCCGGCACCGCCTCCGCGGGCGTCGCCGAACTGCTTGGCACCCTCGCCGGCGCCGCCTGCCCGGTCCTCCGGATCGATCCCACAGGCGTCGCTCCTGCTGCAGGCGCCCTGCGCTGGGAGCTGCCCGGCTGGGCCGGCCCCGTCGACCTCCTGCTGATCGCCACACCCGACGGCACCGAGCCCGGCCTGTCGATCCTGGTCGACCAGGCCTACCGGCGTGGCTGCACGGTCGTGGCCGTGGCCCCCGCCCGCTCCCCGATCATGGACGCGGTGGCCGGTTCCCACGGCCTGTTCGTCCCGATGGCGACCGCCCCGTACGAGCAGGAGGAGCCCCTGGCCGCGTCCGCGCCCGGCGTCCTGTGGGCCCTGCTCACGCCGCTGCTCGTCCTCCTCGACCGCACCGGGCTGCTCTCCGCGCCGTCCGACGCGCTGGCGAAGGTCGCCGACCGCCTCGACCACGTCGCAGAGCGCTGCGGTCCGGCCATTGCGACCTACGGCAATCCCGCCAAGAACCTCGCCGCCGAGCTGGCTGAGGCCCTTCCGGTGATCTGGACGGAGGGCGTCTCCGCTGCGCCGGCCGGCCGCCGCTTCGCCGCCGCGCTCGCGGAACTGGCCGGCCGCCCCGCACTCACCGCGCAACTGCCCGAGGCGCTGGTCGCGCACAGCGTCCTGCTCTCCGGTGCACTCGCCGCGGGCGCCGACCCCGACGACTTCTTCCGTGACCGAGTCGAGGAGGCACAAGCCCTCCACGCGCGCGTGGTGCTCCTGCGCGACCGCCCGATCAGTGGCCTCAGCGCGGCTCCCGCTGCCCGCGAACTGGCCCTCGGTCACGACACGGCGATCAGCGAACTCGAACCCGAGGAAGGGGACGACCTCGAGACCCTCGCGGAGCTGATCGCCATCACGGATTTCGCCGCCGTTTACGTGGCGCTCGCTTCGGGGGCCTGATCTTGGCTCACGCCTTCCGATCAGCATCCGCCGAGCGGCGTACGTAGGGAGAAAAGACACCCATGGACCGCCTCGACAACGCCATCCGCCCTTATGCCTGGGGTTCGACGACCGCCATCCCGCGGCTCCTCGGCGTGGAGCCGACCGGTGAGCCGCAGGCGGAGATGTGGATGGGGGCCCATCCCGGAGCGCCCTCGCGCACCGCGCGCGGTCCGCTCGACGAGGTGATCCACGAAGCACCGGAACGCGAGCTCGGGAGCCGGACGGTGGCCAGGTTCGGCCCCCGGTTGCCGTTCCTGCTGAAGATCCTCGCCGCCGGGGCCCCGCTCTCCCTCCAGGTGCACCCCAACCTGGAGCAGGCCAGGGAGGGCTACGAGGACGAGCAGTCCCGCGGCATCCCCATCGATGCACCCCACCGCAATTACAGGGACGCCAACCACAAGCCCGAGCTGATCTGCGCTCTCACCGAGTTCGACGGCCTGTGCGGCTTCCGTACCGCCGCAGAAGCCGCCGACCTGCTTGCCGGCCTCGACGTCGACTCCCTCAAGCCCTACGTCGACCTGCTGCACGCACACCCCGAGGACGCCGCGCTGCGCGAGGTCCTCACCGCCGTGCTGACCGCCGACCCCGAAGAGACGGCCCACACGGTCACCGAGGTCGCGGCCGCCTGCGTCCGTCTGGGCGGCGCCTACGCCCCGTACGCCGACATCGCCCACCACTACCCCGGCGACCCCGGCGTGATCGCCGCCATGCTGCTCAACCACGTCCAGCTGCACCCCGGCGAGGCGTTGTTCCTCGGCGCCGGCGTCCCCCACGCCTACCTCGACGGCCTCGGCGTCGAGATCATGGCCAACTCCGACAACGTCCTGCGCTGCGGCCTGACCCCCAAGCACGTCGACGTCCCCGAGCTGCTGCGCGTCGTCCGCTTCGAGGCGAACGACCCCGGCGTGCTGCGTCCGGAGGCCTCGCCCTCGGGCGAGGCGGTCTACGAGACCCCCATCGACGAGTTCCGCCTGTCCCGGTACGTCCTGCCGGAGGGCACAGCCCCGCACGACCTCACGTGCGCGACCCCGCAGATCCTGCTGTGCACGGCTGGTTCCGTACGAGCGGGAGAACACGACCTCACCCCCGGCGAGTCGGTCTTCGTACCGGCCGACGAGAAGGCCGAGGTGTCCGGGGCCGGCACGGTCTTCCGGGCCACGGTCGTCGTCTGACGCCCAAGCCGCACCCAGTCGCTGCGCCGGTCCGCATACCGCCGTCGGCCCGGGCTGCAACAATGACCCACCGGCAAAGGGCGGGCAAAGCCCGGGACGGCATACGCACTCACAAGGGTCCCAAGTGGGACGGCTACGAAGGGACAACACGAACACATGAGCGCGTCAGGCGGCACCAAAGCGATCGTGGCGGCACTGGGCGCCAACCTCGCCATCGCGGCATCGAAGTTCGTGGCGTTCGCCTTCAGCGGCTCCTCGTCGATGCTCGCCGAGGGCGTCCACTCGCTGGCCGACTCCGGCAACCAGTTCCTGCTGCTGATCGGCGGCAAGCGGGCCCAGCGTGAGGCGACTCCGCAGCACCCCTTCGGCTATGGCCGTGAGCGCTACATATACGCCTTCCTCGTCTCGATCGTCCTGTTCTCGGTCGGTGGCATGTTCGCGATCTACGAGGGCTACGAGAAGATCCGGCACCCGCACGCACTGGAGCACTGGTACTGGCCGGTGGGCGTGCTCCTCTTCGCGGTGATCGCCGAGGGCTTCTCGTTCCGAACGGCCATCAAGGAGTCCAACGAACTGCGCGGCAAGCTCTCCTGGGCGCAGTTCATCCGCCGCGCCAAAGCGCCCGAACTGCCGGTCGTCCTCCTGGAGGACTTCGGCGCGCTCATCGGTCTGGTTCTCGCGCTCGGCGGCGTGGGTCTTGCGCTGCTCACCGGTGACGGCGTCTGGGACGGCATCGGCACCCTCTGCATCGGCGTCCTGCTCGTCCTGATCGCCCTCGTCCTCGCCGCCGAGACCAAGTCCCTGCTCCTCGGCGAGGCCGCAGGCGTCGAGGAGGTCAAAAAGATCGAGGCCGCGATCGTCGACGGTGACACGGTCACCCGGGTCATCCACATGCGCACGCTCCACCTCGGCCCCGAGGAACTGCTGGTCGCCGCCAAGATCGCCGTCCAGCACGACGACACCGCCACCGAGGTCGCGAACGCCATCGACGCCGCCGAGGCCCGCATCCGCGCCGCCGTCCCGATAGCCCGCGTGATCTACCTGGAACCGGACATCTACAGCGAGGAGGCGGCGGCCAAGGGCCCGGACCGTGAGGCGACGCCCGGGGGACCGTCCCCAGCCGCCCACTGACCACCCCCTATGCCTGCCCGGGCCGCGGCGACACCGGCGAAGTCGTCCGTCGCGGTACGGGCCCGTGCACCGATCGCGAAGCCGAGCCCGGTGCTGCCGATGTCGCGAAGACCCGGCCGGAAAAGGCCGGAAGCAGCCGGGCGTCCTGAAACGCGGACTGGGGAGCGCGGGGTCGTCCGGTGTAGCTTGGACGGAGCCAGACGTCGCTGCTGATGGCGGTCGGGCGGCCCCGCACGGGCCGGCCGAGGGAGAGAGGGCCTCCGACGGACTGCGCTGCGCGCACGTGGACATGCCTGTGTGTCCTTTGCCGGGCACCCTGTGTCCGTCGTCGCGCAGACCAGCCCTATCCACCTCGACCCGACCCCCGAGGAGCAGCTCGTAATGACGACTGTCGACAAGCGACAGGACTTCAAGGTCGCCGACCTCTCCCTGGCCGAGTTCGGCCGCAAGGAGATCACCCTCGCCGAGCACGAGATGCCCGGTCTGATGGCGATCCGCGAGGAGTACGCCGAGGCACAGCCCCTGGCCGGCGCCCGCATCACCGGCTCCCTGCACATGACCGTCCAGACCGCTGTGCTGATCGAGACCCTGGTGGCCCTGGGCGCGCAGGTCCGCTGGGCCTCCTGCAACATCTTCTCCACCCAGGACCACGCGGCCGCCGCCATCGCCGTCGGCCCGAACGGCACCCCCGACAACCCCCAGGGCGTTCCCGTCTTCGCTTGGAAGGGCGAGACGCTCGAGGAGTACTGGTGGTGCACGGAGCAGGCGCTGACCTGGCCGGACGCTGCCACCGGCGGCCCGAACATGATCCTGGACGACGGCGGTGACGCCACCCTCCTCGTCCACAAGGGCGTCGAGTACGAGAAGGACGGCAAGGTCCCGGCCATCGAGACCGCCGAGTCCGACGAGCACCGCGTGATCCTCCAGCTGCTCCACCGCACCCTGGGCGAGAGCCCCCAGAAGTGGACCCAGCTGGCCTCCGAGATCCGCGGTGTGACCGAGGAGACCACGACCGGCGTCCACCGCCTGTACGAGATGCAGCGCGAGGGCTCCCTTCTGTTCCCGGCGATCAACGTCAACGACGCCGTCACCAAGTCGAAGTTCGACAACAAGTACGGCTGCCGCCACTCCCTGGTCGACGGCATCAACCGCGCCACCGACGTCCTGATCGGTGGCAAGACCGCTGTCGTATGCGGCTACGGCGACGTCGGCAAGGGCTGCGCGGAATCGCTGCGCGGCCAGGGCGCCCGCGTGATCGTGACGGAGATCGACCCGATCTGCGCGCTGCAGGCGGCCATGGACGGTTACCAGGTCACGACCCTCGACGAGGTCATCGACCAGGCCGACATCTTCGTCACCACGACCGGCAACAAGGACATCATCATGGCCGCCGACATGGCCAAGATGAAGCACCAGGCCATCGTCGGCAACATCGGCCACTTCGACAACGAGATCGACATGGCCGGCCTCGCGAAGATCCCCGGCATCGTCAAGGACGAGGTCAAGCCGCAGGTCCACACCTGGACCTTCCCCGACGGCAAGAAGATCATCGTCCTGTCCGAGGGCCGCCTGCTGAACCTGGGCAACGCCACCGGTCACCCGTCGTTCGTGATGTCCAACTCCTTCGCGGACCAGACGCTGGCCCAGATCGAGCTGTTCACCAAGCCCGACGCGTACCCGACCGGCGTGTACACGCTGCCCAAGCACCTTGACGAGAAGGTCGCCCGCCTCCACCTGGACGCGCTCGGCGTGAAGCTCACCAAGCTCCGCCCCGAGCAGGCGGCGTACATCGGCGTCGACGTCGACGGCCCGTACAAGCCGGACCACTACCGCTACTGATCACCTGTGGCGCCGGGGCGCGCGTACGCCGCAGGCTTCACGCGAGCGCCTCGCGCACCACGTGGTGAGCACGCCCGTACCCGGACGTGCCCCTCGGCAACAGGTTCCGAGGCAGGCCCCCGCACCCCCGTGCCGGGGGCCTGCCCCTTTGGCCGGGCCAGGCGGACCGGCCGGACCCGCCCGTCACGATCCAGGACCACCATGCCCCGCGGCCGCTATTCGCTTCACGACCTGCACGATCACACCCTCCTCGCCGAAGAACACTTCCAGTGCGCGCCCGGTCCTTCCGGCTGGCGCTACGTCTCCCGGCTGACCACCCCCACCGGGGACCACGCCGGCTCCGTCGACCTCGCCCTCGACGAACTCGGCCGTCCCATCCGCCTCGAACTCCACTCCGCAGGCTGGCAGGTGCGGGGCGCCGCCCTCGACGGTGTCACCTGGGTCCGTACCGACCCCACCGGAACGCACGCCACCGAAGGCAATGTCCGCGCTCACGCCTTCACCGGCACGTCCCCGGCGTTCCTCGTCGCCACCGCTCGCCTGCTGCGCCTCACCCCCTCTTCCTCCGCGACACGCGTACGCCTCGTCTCCTTCACGGATCCGGTCCTCGCCCCCCTCACCGTGGACCAGTCCTGGGCCTTGATCACAAGCGAAGCACACACCACTGACAACGCCCCCCTGATCGTGGACGAATACCAGGTCACAGCCCTGGATACCGGGGAGCGGCACACCGTCCACATCGCCGGCGACGTGGTACTGGCCGCGCCCGGCATCGAGCTGGAGCACCTGGAGTCACCGCCGTCGGCGTTCACCTGACGGCAGTCCGGGAAGAGGTCAGGCAGGCGGCACGAACCCAGTGGCGGCCTGGTCCGAGGAACCGGCCTGCGGCGCCGCGGGCTGCTGGCTCCGCGGTGCGACGGGCGCCGACGCCCAGGGCTGCGCGTACGTCTCCGGCTGAACGGGCGGTCCGGACGGGCTCGGGACGCTCGAGCCCGGGGCCGACCACGGACCGGCCTCGGCCGCTGCGACGGGGGTCTGCTGCATCGGTGGGGGCCCGTATCCGACGAGGCCGGCGTGCGGGCGTACCCCCGCGTTCTCCCCCTGACCCCGGCGGCCGAATTCCCGTCGTGCCTCCCGCGCCTGTCGCTCCTGCACCACGGCCGCCAGATACGCGGCCGGTGGCACCCCGTGCGGCGCCGGCGCCCCCGTACACGCCGCCAGGTCGGAGGCAAGACGCTCCGCCATCGTCCAGCCGACCTGCGGATCCAGCTGCTGCATCCGCGTCAGGTACTGCCGGATCGCCAGCCACAACCCGTCCGGAACCGCCGAAAGGTCGAGTTCGGAGAACCGCCCGGACAGCCAGGGCGGTGGCGGGGGCACGAAGCCGGTACGCCCCGCGGGCACCCGTTCCCGTACGACCAGTGTTCCGGCGAACACGTCACCGAGCCGTCGGCCCCGCGCGGACACCAGCGAGGCGATGCAGGCGACGACCCCGAAGGTCGCCAGGATCTCGACCGCCCCGATCGCGCCCCGGACCAGTGCGTGCCGGAAGCGGATGGGCCCCCCGTCGTCCCGCACCACGCGCAGCCCGCAGGCCAGCTTGCCCAGCGAACGACCGTGGCTGAGTGTCTCCACCGCGATCGGCCCACCCACCAGCACGAGGACGAAGGCCGCGATCGACACCGCCGTCTGCGCGGCGTCGTCCAGCCCGGACGTGGACGCCACCAGGATGATCACCACGATGACGTAGGCGGCCATGGTCACCACCAGGTCGAGCAACACGGCCAGCGCCCGGCTCGGCAGCTTCGCGGGGCGCACTTCCAGCGCTACCGCCTCACCCGTCACTAGCTCACTCACACCCGCTGTCCTTCCCCTGGCCCACCCCGAGAACCGCCAGTCTGCCAAGCTGTGAGCGCATCGCGTCACGGCAGTACGACAAGCTGACATACAGGACGAGCAGGACGAGAGGGCGAGGAGCAGCTCATCCCATGGACCTCGACGTGTTCGTGTCCGCCCACCGCGCCAAGTGGGACCGCCTCGAAGCCCTGTTGCGCCGCCAGCGCCGCCTGACCGGAGCCGAGGCGGACGAACTGGTCGCCCTCTACCAACGCACCGCCACACATCTCTCCGTGATCCAGTCCAGCGCGCCGGACCCCCAGCTCACAGGCCGCCTCAGCCAACTGGTGGCACGCGCGCGTGGTGCCGTGACAGGTACCCATCGCGCCTCGTGGCGCGACGTCACCCGGTTCCTCACGCACGGATTCCCCGCCGCGGTCTACCGCTCGCGCCGCTGGTGGATCACCACCGCGGTGCTCTCCACGCTGGTGGCAGCACTCCTCGGGTGGTGGATCGGTACCCACCCGGAGGTTCAGTCCTCAATCGCGGCGCCCGGCGAACTGCGCGACCTGACCCGCCCCGGCGGCGAGTACGAGACGTACTACTCCAGCCACCCCGCCGCTGCCTTCGCCGCCCAGGTGTGGACGAACAACGCCAAGGCCGCGGCGATGTGCCTGGTCTTCGGTGTCTTCCTGGGCCTTCCGGTCCTCCTGGTCCTCTTCACCAACATGCTCAACCTGGCGGTGGGCATCGGTCTGATGTCGTCGGCGGGCCGCCTCGACACCTTCCTGGGCCTGGTCCTTCCGCACGGTCTTCTCGAACTCACGGCGGTCTTCGTGGCCGCCGGCACAGGGCTTCGACTCGGCTGGACCCTGATCGACCCCGGCCCCCGTCCCCGCCGCACCGCCCTGGCCGAGGAGGGCCGAGCCGCGCTGGGCATGGCGATCGGCCTCGCCTTGGTCCTGTTCGTCTCGGGCGCCATCGAGGGCTTCGTGACCCCGTCCGGCCTGCCGACCTGGGCTCGGATGAGCGTCGGCGTCATCGCTGAGCTGGCCTTCCTCACGTACGTCTATGTCCTGGGCGGACGTGCGGCGCGGGCTGGTGACAGCGGCGACGTGGAGACGGCGGAACGCAGCGCCACACTTCCCACGGCGGCCTGACGCGCGAACGGCCTCGTCAGATGTGCGTTTCCCGGCGTTGACCTGCTAGTCTCCTTCTCGCCCCACGGGAGCCGTTGACACGGTTCGAGTGGGGAGGTAGATTCGAACAGTTGCCTAGAGGTGGACCAGTCCACCGGTAACAGTGAGTATCTAGTCGCTTTCGGAACCTTGATTCCGAGAAGCCCCCGACAATTCAGAAATGGACGCCGGTCAATCGGCCCCAAAACCTCTGATAAAGTCGGATCCGCCGGAAAGGGAAACGCGAGAGCGGGAA
>NZ_MLYP01000046.1 GCF_001866645.1 Streptomyces colonosanans | reverse complement strand
GCGTGGGGGAACGCACCGGACGCCGCTCCTTAACGGGCAAACGTTGCCTGCCACGGCACTAGAACGCATCGAAGTCGTCGAATTCCTGCTCGACCTCGTCGCGCTCGGCCTGCCGGTCGCGCCTGCGCTGTGCGGCCGGGCGGGCCCCCTCGAACCGGTGGTCCTCGCCACGTCGGCCCAGCATCTCGGCGCCCGCCATCACCGAGGGCTCCCAGTCGAAGACGACCGCGTTGTCCTCCGGGCCGATGGCGACGCCGTCGCCGGACCGGGCGCCCGCCTTCATCAACTTCTCCTCGACACCGAGGCGGTTGAGCCGGTCGGCGAGGTAGCCGACGGCCTCGTCGTTGTTGAAGTCGGTCTGGCGCACCCACCGCTCGGGCTTCTCGCCGCGCACGCGGAAGAGGCCGTCGTCCTCGCGTACGACGGTGAAGCCCGCGTCGTCGACGGCCTTGGGCCGGATGACGATCCGGGTCGCCTCCTCCGTCGGCTTGGCGGCCCGCGCCGTGGCGACGAGGTCGGCGACGGCGTACGACAGCTCCTTCAACCCGAGATGGGCCACGGCGGACACCTCGAAGACGCGGTATCCGCGGGCCTCCAGGTCCGGCCGCACCATCTCGGCCAGATCCCGGCCGTCGGGTACGTCGATCTTGTTGAGGACGACGATCCGCGGACGGTCGCCGAGGCCGCCGTACTGCTTCAGCTCCTCCTCGATGATGTCGAGGTCGCTGACGGGGTCGCGCTCGGATTCCAGCGTCGCCGTGTCCAGCACGTGCACGAGCACGCTGCACCGCTCGACGTGCCGCAGGAACTCGAGGCCGAGGCCCTTGCCCTGGCTGGCGCCCGGGATGAGGCCCGGCACATCGGCGATGGTGTACACGGTCGAGCCCGCGGTGACCACGCCCAGGTTCGGTACGAGGGTGGTGAACGGATAGTCGGCGATCTTCGGCTTCGCGGCGGACAGCACGGAGATGAGCGAGGACTTGCCCGCGCTCGGATAGCCGACGAGCGCCACATCCGCGACCGTCTTCAGCTCCAGGACGATGTCCTGCAGGTCACCGGGCACGCCGAGCAGCGCGAAGCCGGGCGCCTTGCGGCGGGCCGAGGCCAGCGCCGCGTTGCCCAGTCCGCCGCGACCGCCCTGGGCGGCGATGTACGAGGTTCCGTGCCCGACCAGGTCGGCCAGCACGTTCCCCGCCTTGTCGAGCACGACCGTGCCGTCCGGAACCGTCAGGACCAGGTCCTGACCGTCCTTGCCGGAACGGAAGCCGCCCTCGCCGGGCTTGCCGTTGGTGGCCTTGCGGTGCGGCGAGTGGTGGTATTCGAGGAGCGTGGTGACGGACTGGTCGACGGTGAGGATCACATCGCCGCCACGGCCGCCGTTGCCGCCGTCGGGGCCGCCGAGCGGCTTGAACTTCTCGCGGTGGACGGAGGCACAGCCGTGGCCTCCGTTACCCGCGGCGACGTGCAACTCGACGCGGTCCACGAAGGTGGTCATGGTTCGGTGCCTCCAGAAACGTAGGGGACATGTCCCCGCTCACAGTGTCTATTCCAAAACGCGCGAAGGCGGACCCGCCTTCCCGACCGGGAAAGTGAGGTCCGCCTCGCGAAGATTCGCGATTGCGCGCGAAGACGTCCGGTCAGGCGACCGGGACGATGTTCACGACCTTGCGGCCACGGTGGGAGCCGAACTCCACCGCACCGGCCTGCAGCGCGAACAGCGTGTCGTCACCGCCACGGCCGACGCCCGCGCCGGGGTGGAAGTGGGTGCCGCGCTGGCGGACCAGGATCTCACCCGCGTTGACGACCTGACCGCCGAAGCGCTTCACGCCGAGCCGCTGGGCATTCGAGTCGCGACCGTTCCGGGTGGACGATGCGCCCTTCTTGTGTGCCATCTCTCCTCAGTCCCTTACTTCGCAGCCGTGGGGATCGCGGTGACCTTGATCGCCGTGTACTGCTGGCGGTGGCCCTGGCGACGGCGGTAACCGGTCTTGTTCTTGTAGCGCAGAATGTCGATCTTCTGGCCCTTGTGGTGGTCCACGACCTCGGCCTGGACCTTGATGCCGGCCAGCACCCACGGGTCGCTGGTCACGGCGTCGCCGTCGACCACGAGCAGGGTCGAGAGCTCGACCGTGTCGCCAACCTTGGCAGTGGAAATCTTGTCAACCTCAACGATGTCGCCGACAGCAACCTTGTGCTGGCGACCACCGCTGCGCACGATGGCGTACACGCGGATCTCACTCTCTCACTCGGGAAACGGCTCCCCGCAGTCCAGCTGCCCGGCACGAGCAGCCTCTCCCGAAGCGCCCGGCGCCCGGGAGGAAGAGGTTTACGGGGATGTGGCATATCAGTGGACATGCCGACGGCCTAGGTTACGGGGCGCCACGCCGGGCGGTCAAACCGGACCTTGCGGGACCGTCGGCAACGGCGCCGACGGCGCCTTGAACCGCGCGTCACGAAACGAAACGGAGCGGAACGAAACGCCTGAGCAGGGCCATCACAGAAGCGCGGGACACCGATGGGTTCCATCGGTGTCCCGCGCTTCTTCGCTCGCGGCGCCCCAAGGTGCCGAGGGCCGGGTCAGTCCTCCGTCGTGGCCGAGACGGACGGCTGCGTCTGCTGCGCCGCTGCCGTCTTCTTCGCCGCCGCCTTCTTGGCGGTCGTCTTCTTGGCGGCGGTCTTCTTGGCCGTCGTCTTCTTCGCGGCGGTCTTCGTCGCCGTCGCCTTCTTGGTGGCGGCCTTCTTCGCCGTCGCCTTCTTGGCGGTCTTGCGAGCCGCCTTCTTGGCGGGCGCCGGCGCCTCGGCCTCGGCGGAAACCTCCGCCTGCGGCTCGACGGGAGCCTCCGCCGCCGACGGGACGACCATGACGGCCGTCTCCTCGGACGAGGTGGGCGCGGTGGCCTTACGCACCGCCCGGCGGCGCGGACGGGCCGGAGCGGCGTCCTCGGCAGGCGCCTCGACCGGCGCGACGACCGGCTCGGCGGGAGCCTCGGCAACCGGCTCGGCAGGAGCCTCGACCGGCGGCGCGTGCTCCGTGACCGTCACCACGGTCTCGGCGGGCGAACCAGCCGGTGCCGACACCTTGCGGGTCGCACGGCGACGCGTGCGGCCCTTGGGCGCGGCCTCCTCCTCGACGGGCGCGGGTGCCTCGACGACCGGGGCCTCGGCCGCCACCGGCTCCGCCTCCGCGGCCTCCCGGGACTTCGGGGCGCGCTCGTCCTTACGGGACTTCGGCGCCCGCTCCTCGGTCCGCGGCGCACCTGCCGGGGCCGACGCCCGCCGGGTCGCCCGGCGCCGCGAACGGCCGCGGGAAACGGCGGCCTCGGCCTCGGCGACGCTGCTGTACAGCTCCTCGTCGGGCGCGAACGCCGGTTCGGGCAGCGCGACGGGAGCCGCGGCCTCGGCGGCCACCTCGACCTCGGTCTCGACGGCCGGTGCGGCCACGGCGGTCTCCTCGGCCTCCGCGACCACCACCTCGTGCGTCTCGGCCTCGGCAACGCCCCGGCCACGCTTCTTGCGCTTGCCGCCACCCGTGGCGGCCTGGTCCAGGTGCACGATCACGCCACGGCCGTTGCAGTGGACGCAGGACTCGGAGAAGGACTCCAGCAGACCCTGTCCGACGCGCTTGCGCGTCATCTGGACGAGGCCCAGCGAGGTCACCTCGGCGACCTGGTGCTTCGTACGGTCCCGGCCCAGGCACTCCAGCAGGCGCCGCAGCACCAGGTCGCGGTTGGACTCCAGCACCATGTCGATGAAGTCGATGACGATGATGCCGCCGAGGTCGCGCAGCCGCAGCTGGCGGACGATCTCCTCGGCCGCCTCCAGGTTGTTCCTGGTGACGGTCTCCTCGAGGTTGCCGCCCTGACCGGTGAACTTGCCCGTGTTGACGTCGATGACGACCATCGCCTCGGTCCGGTCGATCACCAGCGAACCGCCGCTGGGCAGCCACACCTTGCGGTCCAGCGCCTTGGCGAGCTGCTCGTCGATCCGGTACGTGGCGAAGGCGTCGACCTCGCTCGTCCACTTCTGCAGCCGGCCGGCCAGGTCGGGCGCGACGTGCGAGACGTACCCGTGGATGGTCTGCCAGGCGTCGTCACCGCTCACGAGGACCTTGGAGAAGTCCTCGTTGAAGATGTCACGCACCACGCGGACGGTCATGTCCGGCTCGCCGTACAGCAGCGTCGGCGCGCCGCCGTTCTTCGCCTTCTTCTGGATCTCCTCCCACTGCGCCTGCAGTCGCTCGACGTCGCGGCGCAGCTCCTCCTCGCTCGCGCCCTCGGCGGCGGTGCGCACGATGACGCCCGCGTCCTCGGGAACGATCTTCTTGAGGATGGTCTTCAGCCGGGCCCGTTCGGTGTCGGGCAGCTTGCGGCTGATGCCGGTCATGGAGCCCTCGGGCACGTAGACCAGGTAGCGGCCGGGCAGGGAGACCTGGCTGGTCAGACGGGCGCCCTTGTGTCCGATCGGGTCCTTGGTGACCTGGACGAGCACGGACTGCCCGGACTTCAGCGCGGACTCGATGCGCCGCGGGCCGTTCGCCAGCCCCAGCGCCTCGAAGTTGACCTCACCGGCGTACAGCACGGCGTTGCGCCCCTTGCCGATGTCGATGAAGGCGGCCTCCATCGACGGCAGGACGTTCTGCACCTTGCCGAGGTAGACGTTGCCGACGTACGAGGTCGACTGCTCCTTGTTGACGTAGTGCTCGACGAGCACGCCGTCCTCCAGGACGCCGATCTGCGTGCGCTCGCCGCTCTGGCGTACGACCATCACGCGCTCGACGGCCTCGCGGCGGGCCAGGAACTCCGCCTCGGTGATGATCGGGACGCGACGGCGGCCCTGCTCACGGCCTTCCCGGCGGCGCTGCTTCTTGGCCTCCAGACGGGTGGAGCCCTTGATGGACTGCACCTCGTCGACGTCTTCCTTCTTGCGGGGCTCGCGGACCTTGACGACCGTGCGCTCCGGGTCGTCGGACGAGGACTCGGTGTCGACGGCCGTGTCACCGGCCCGGCGGCGACGGCGACGGCGGCGACGGCTGCCGGAGCCCTCCGGCTCCTCGCCACGCTCCTCCGCGGCCTCCTCGGCGTCCTCCTCCACCTGCTCGGCGGTGTCCTCGGCGTCCTGTGCGGCCTGCTCGGCGGCGAGTTCCTCGGTCTCCGCGGACTCGCCCTCGGCGGACTCACCACGGCGACGGCGACGGCCACCACGGCGGCGGCGACGGCGCGAGCCGGACTCCTCGAACTCCTCGGCCTCCTCGCCCTCGACGGACTCCTCCGGCTCCTCGGCCTCCTCCACCTCTTCGGTGGTCTCGGGCGTCACGGCCACGGGCTCCTCGTCACCACCACGGCGACGACGGCGGCGGCGCGGACCGGCGGTCTCCTCCTCAGCGGCCACCTCCTGCTGCTCCGCGGCCTCGGCGGCAGCGGCAGCGGCAGCGCGCTCCGGGGTCTGGAACATGGGCTCGGCGAACACCGGCGCCTGGAACGTGGGAACAGCGGGACGCGCGGGACGCTGCCCGGACTCGGACGACTCCGCGCCGGCAGACTGCGCGGGCTCGGAGAAACCACCGGCAGCCTTACGGGCGACGCGACGGCGGCTGCGGCGGGGGGCAGCAGCCTCGGCGACCGGCTCCAGCTCCGGCGTAGCGGTCGCCGGGGCGGGAATCTCGACGGCCTCGGTGGCCACGGGTGCTGCGGCGGCCTCTTCCTCGGGGGCTCCGGCGGGCGCCGACACCCGGCGACGGGAGCGGCGGGGGGCGGTCTCCTCGGCGACGGGAGCCTCGACGGCCGCCTCGGCGGCGGGCACCGGCTCGGCCTCCTCGCTCACCGCTGCCTCGGCGGCGACGGGAGTCTCGGCCGGCGAGGACACCCGGCGCGTGGCACGACGACGCGTACGACGCGGCGCCGCCTCCTCCACCTCAGCCACCACGACCTCGGCCGCAACAGCAGGCACCTCGACGGCCTCAGAAGCCTCGGCAGCCTCCGTAACGGCGGGCTCCACCACCTCAACCGCCTGCGTGGACTCCGGCGCCCCGGCCGGCGAAGACACCCGGCGCGTGGCACGACGACGCGTACGACGCGGCGCCGCCTCCTCCACCTCAGCCACCACGACCTCGGCCGCAACAGCAGGCACCTCGACGGCCTCAGAAGCCTCGGCAGCCTCCGTAACGGCGGGCTCCACCACCTCAACCGCCTGCGTGGACTCCGGCGCCCCGGCCGGCAAAGACACCCGGCGCGTGGCACGACGACGCGTACGACGCGGCGCCGCCTCCTCCACCTCAGCCGCAGCGGCGGCCTCATCGGAAACGGCGGCCTCGGCCACCGCCTCCGCCTGTTCGATCTCTTCCGCCCCAGTGGTCTCCGCGGCCGGTATGGCCGATGCCACCTCTGCCACGGCCTCGGCGGCGGCCGTCGGCGTGCCCGCCGGACGCGACGCGACGCGGCGTCGGCGACGCGGGGGGAGGGTGTCGCTGGGGGTGTTGTGTTCGGAACCCTTGATGGGCTCGGTCGGTTCGAGCATGCGGGCGTTTCTCCCGTCAGGCTCCCGGGCGCCGCGCCTGGTCCGGCATCGCCGGTGACGTCCGCGGCTCGCGCGTTGCGCGGTGCCGCCGTCCGGGGCGCGGGCGCCGCACGGGAGCTTTCTGTGTCCTGTCTCGCCGGTTCCGTACGCCATGTACGTACGGCCTGGCGAAAGTCTTGTGGTCGGTGCGCTGCCCGACCCAGGTGGCTCCCGAGTACGAGGGCGGCGCTACGGCGTCCGTCCCTACGCGGATCCTTCCTTACACCGGCGCCTTCGCGGCGGCAGTGGCGGCGGCCGTGGTCGGCGCGGTCGCTGCTGCCTCGCGGTCGGGCGCGAGCGGGTCGGTGACCGTGCCGGTCTCTTCATCGAACAGCCCCTGCGCCAGCCTGGTCACCGCTGCGGGGACCGGCGGCGCCAGGTCGGCCACGGCGCGGAGACCGGACAGGACGTCGTCGGGTCGTACGGCAGGCGTCACGTGCCGAACAACCAGCCGCAGTATCGCACAGGGCCGGTCAATCGGCCTATCGGCCTGCGAACTCTGCGTTTCAGCGCTTTCAAGGCTTTCGAGGCTCGCGACGGCCGAACGGGCATCGAAGGTGCGGACGCCGTTCTTGGTCCTGCGCTGGACCTCGACGGTCCCGGCCGCATTGAAGGCCGCCACCGCGCGCTCGGCGTCCGCGGGCTCCACGCCGTCAAGACGCAGTTCCCACACCGACGCCTCGAGCCGGTCGGCGAGCCCGGAGGTGCGGGCCTCGACCGCCTCGACGATGTCGAGCCCGGTGGGCAGCGACCCGTCGAGAAGCTCGCGCAGCCGGTCCGGGTCACGCGTCTCAGTGAGCGCGATCTCCAGATACTCCGCCTCACTGCCCGTGCCGGTGGGTGCGGCATTGGCATACGACACCTTCGGATGCGGCGTGAACCCCGCCGAGTACGCCATCGGCACCTCGGCACGGCGCAGCGCACGCTCGAAGGCGCGCTGGAAGTCACGGTGGCTGGTGAACCGGAGGCGGCCGCGCTTGGTGTAGCGCAGTCGGATGCGCTGCACCGCGGGTGCGGGCGGCGGGCCTTCGGGCTGTCGCTTGCCCAGTGTCGTTCAGTCCTTCGTGAGAGCGGTCGTACTGCTACCTAGAGTACGTGTCTCGGCGGCTTCGAGTTCCCGCCGGGAGACCGGCGGCGGCTTACAGAGGTCGCCGAGGGGTGCGCGCCGCCGCCACCCGTCGGGGCGATCGGCGGCGCGGCCCGTCTACTTCTTGACCGTCAGCGGCAGCAGCTTCTTGCCGGTCGGACCGATCTGGATGGAGGTGTCCATCGCCGGGCACACGCCACAGTCGAAGCACGGGGTCCAGCGGCAGTCCTCGACCTCCGTCTCGTCGAGGGCGTCCTGCCAGTCCTCCCAGAGCCAGTCCTTGTCGAGGCCCGAGTCCAGGTGGTCCCAGGGCAGGACCTCCTCGTACGTGCGCTCGCGGGTCGTGTACCAGTCGAGGTCCACGCCGTGGGGGGCGAGTGCCTTCTCCGCGCAGTTCATCCAGCGGTCGTAGGAGAAGTGCTCACGCCAGCCGTCGAAGCGGCCGCCGTCCTCGTAGACCGCGCGGATGACCCCGCCGATCCGGCGGTCGCCGCGCGAGAGCAGGCCCTCGATGATGCCCGGCTTGCCGTCGTGGTAGCGGAAGCCGATCGAGCGGCCGTACTTCTTGTCGCCGCGGATCTTGTCGCGGAGCTTCTCCAGACGGACGTCCGTCTCCTCGGCCGAGAGCTGGGGCGCCCACTGGAAGGGGGTGTGGGGCTTGGGGACGAAGCCGCCGATGGAGACCGTGCAGCGGATGTCGTTCGAGCCCGAGACCTCGCGGCCCTTCTGGATCACGCGCGTCGCCATGTCGGCGATCTGCAGCACGTCCTCGTCCGTCTCGGTGGGCAGGCCGCACATGAAGTACAGCTTCACCTGGCGCCAGCCGTTGCCGTAGGCCGTCGCGACGGTCCTGATCAGGTCGTCTTCGGAGACCATCTTGTTGATGACCTTGCGGATGCGCTCGGAACCGCCCTCGGGGGCGAAGGTGAGGCCGGAACGCCGGCCGTTGCGCGTCAGCTCGTTCGCCAGGTCGATGTTGAAGGCGTCCACGCGGGTCGACGGGAGCGACAGGCCGATCTTGTCGTCCTCGTAGCGGTCCGCCAGGCCCTTGGCGACGTCGCCGATCTCGGAGTGGTCCGCGGAGGACAGCGAGAGGAGGCCCACCTCCTCGAAGCCCGTCGCCTTCAGGCCCTTGTCGACCATCTCGCCGATGCCCGTGATGGAGCGCTCGCGCACCGGGCGGGTGATCATGCCCGCCTGGCAGAAGCGGCAGCCTCGCGTGCACCCGCGGAAGATCTCCACGGACATGCGCTCGTGGACCGTCTCCGCCAGCGGCACGAGGGGCTGCTTGGGGTACGGCCACTCGTCGAGGTCCATCACCGTGTGCTTGGACACACGCCACGGGACGCCCGACTTGTTGGGGACGACCCGGCCGATGCGGCCGTCAGGGAGGTATTCGACGTCGTAGAAGCCCGGGACGTAGACCCCGCCCGTCTTGGCCAGGCGGAAGAGCAGCTCCTCGCGGCCGCCCGGACGGCCCTCCGCCTTCCAGGCGCGGATGATCTCGGTGATCTCCAGGACCGCCTGCTCACCGTCGCCGATGACCGCGCAGTCGATGAAGTCCGCGATGGGCTCGGGGTTGAAGGCCGCGTGGCCGCCCGCCAGGACGATCGGGTCGTCCAGGGTACGGTCCTTGGACTCCAGCGGGATGCCCGCCAGGTCCAGGGCCGTCAGCATGTTCGTGTAGCCCAGTTCGGTGGAGAAGGACAGGCCGAAGACGTCGAAAGCCTTCACCGGGCGGTGGCTGTCCACCGTGAACTGCGGGACACCGTGCTCCCGCATCAGCGCCTCGAGGTCCGGCCACACGCTGTAGGTGCGCTCGGCGAGGACGCCCGCCTGCTCGTTCAGGACCTCGTAGAGGATCATGACGCCCTGGTTGGGCAGGCCGACCTCGTACGCGTCGGGGTACATGAGCGCCCAGTGGACGTCGCACTCGTCCCACGCTTTGACGGTCGAGTTCAGCTCGCCGCCTACGTACTGGATCGGCTTCTGCACGTGCGGCAGCAGTGCCTCAAGCTGAGGGAAGACGGACTCGGCGGGCATCTTGCGAACCTTCGTGAGCTGACAGGGGACTCTCAAGCGTAGCGGTTGTGGAGCCGCCCCCGGCACGGCAGGAGAACGCCGAGAGGTGCTTCAGATCGGACGACCGGCCGCGCCCTCGCTCGTGGCTGCCTCCCACGTGGCCGGCAGCGCGGCCTCGCCCTCGGCCGCACGCCGTTCCTCGCGCCCGTACAGGACGCCGTAGGTGAAGGTGTTCTCCCTCGCCGTGTAGGCCTGGGCCGACAGTTCCCGCAGTGCGCTGCGGGCCATCACGCTGTCCTGGTGGTCGCCGAGCAGGGTCTGCAGGGATTTCATCGACTTGACCAGGGCCCCGGCCGGCTGGCCGAGCGAGGGCACGGCGGCCTCGGCCGCGTACCGGGCGCGCTTGGCCTTCTTGCGGGCCTCGTGCATCGCGGTGTCGCGGTCGTGCCCCGGTGGCAGGTCGAGGGCCTGGCCCACCAGACCGGCGAGCTTGCGGAAGTCCTTCCGCACGGCCCCCGCGATCACCTTCGACGGGGTCCCGGTGGCGGCCTTCAGCAGCGGCGGGTCGGCGACCAGCGTGTCCAGCGTGTCCAGCAGTGCCAGGTAGCGCTCGCCGTCCAGGACGGCGGTGAGCCGGCGCCGGGAGCCGCCGCGCCGGGCGGTCGACCAGGTACGCAGGCGGCGCAGGACGGGGCCGGCGATCAGAGGCTCGGGCAGCGCGGAGACGGCGGCCGTCAGACGGTCCGTCAGTACTTCCTGGTCGCGGTCCACGCCCAGCTCGCCGGCCAGCCACTTCAGCTCGTCGGCGATCGGGTCGGTGACGCCGCGGTCCAGGACCTTGGCGTAGGAGCGGAGGGTGCCGCGCAGCCGGCGCGTGGCGACGCGCATGGAGTGCACGGAGTCGAAGACGTCCCGGCGCACCGCGGGGTCCAGTTCGACTATCGCGTCCCGCTGGGCGCGGACATAGGCGAGGACGTGGTCGCCCGCGGTGACCGGCTTCTTCCCCGGGCCGGCCGCGGCGGGCTCCGTGCCTCTGCCCGTCTCCTCCAGGGCCCTGGCCAGCTTGGACGCGGCCGACGAGCGGTTCAGCCCGGCCTTGCGGAGCTTCTTGTCGACCTTGTCGAGGAAGGCGGGGTCGCCGTCGTCCGCCAGTTCGACCTCGATCTCGGTCCACTCGGCGGTGCCGGAGCCGCCGCTGAGCCGTTCGGCGCGGACCCGGTCCAGGCTGACCTCGGCGAGCAGGGCGCCGTCCGCGTCGACGAGGCGGCGGATGTCGCGCTCGGAGCGCAGTCGTACGACGGGGACGAGTTCGGCGTCGCGGACGCGGGAACGGACGAGGCCGAAGAGGGCCGGGGGCACGGTGTCGGAGAGGGGGGCGCGGATCTCGTCGCGTACGCCCTCGGCGACCGGCAGCTTGAGGTGCCAGCCGGCGTCGCCGCCTCCGGTGCGGCGGCGCAGGGTCAGGGAAGCGCGGGCGAGCCGCTCGTCGGGGGTGTCGTAGTAGGTGGCGTCGAGTTCGGCGACGCCCTTGTCGGTGACGGCCGCGACCCCGCGGACGCCGGTCAGGTCGGGCAGTTCGTCCCCGGCCGCAGCCTCGTACTTCCGCTCGATTTCGCGCTTCGTGTCCGCCATGTACCGAATCTAGTGGCAGACGGGCCGTGAGGGCAGAGCCTCCTGAACGCGAACCGGCCCGCTCCCCTACGCCGACATCGGCCGCTGCACCCGGATCGACTGCAGCAGTCCCACCGCGATCCAGACGGCGAACATCGATGAGCCCCCGTACGACACGAACGGCAGCGGCAGGCCGGCGACCGGCATGATGCCGAGGGTCATGCCGATGTTCTCGAAGGCCTGGAAGGCGAACCAGGCGATGATGCCGGCGGCGACGATCGTGCCGTACAGCTCGGTGGTCTCCCGGGCGATCCGGCAGGCGCGCCACAGGACGACGCCGAGGAGGACGATGATCAGGCCCGCGCCGACGAAGCCGAGCTCCTCGCCCGCGACCGAGAAGACGAAGTCGGTCTGCTGTTCGGGCACGAACTGGCCGGTGGTCTGCGAACCGTGGAAGAGGCCCGCGCCGGTCAGCCCGCCGGAGCCGATCGCGATCCGCGCCTGGCTGGTGTTGTAGCCGACACCGGAGGGGTCGAGGCTGGGGTTGGCGAAGGCCGCGAAGCGGTTGATCTGGTACTCGTCCAGGACGTGGAGCTGCCAGACGGCGACCGCGCCCACCGCGCCCGCGCCGAGCAGGCCGAAGATCCAGCGGTTGGAGGCGCCGGAGGCGAGCAGCACCCCCAGCACGGTGATCACCATGACCATGACCGAGCCGAGGTCGGGCATGAGCAGGACGATCGCTATCGGGACGGCGGCCAGTCCCAGGGCCTGGGCCACGGTCCGGTGGTCGGGGTACTCCTTGTCCCCCGCGTCGACCCGGGCGGCGAGCAGCATCGCCATGCCCAGGATGATGGTGACCTTCGTGAACTCGGACGGCTGGAGGGAGAAGCCGCCGCCGAAGACGATCCAGTTGCGGTTGCCGTTGATGGTGGCGCCGAGCGGGGTGAGCACCAGCAGCACCCCGAGGAGCGAGATGCCGTACAGGATCGGCACGGCGTTGCGCAGGGTGCGGTGGCCGAGCCAGATCGTGCCGATCATCAGGGCGAACCCGATGCCGGCGTTCATCAGGTGCCGGACCAGGAAGTAGTACGGGTCACCCTGGTTGATCTCGGTGCGGCCCCGGGTGGCCGAGTAGACGAGGGCGCTGCCGATCAGGGACAGCGCCGCGGCCGACAGCAGTATCGGCCAGTCGAGGCGGCGGGCCAGGCTGTCACGGGCGAAGACCCGCGTCCAGCGGGCCCGCTCGGGGCCGTACCCGGAGACGGAGAAGTTGTTCGCTCCGGTCACGTCAGGATCCTCCGCCTCTTCCTCGGGCGGTCCGTACGCCTCCGGGTGCGGTTGCTCGCGGTCGGCGAGGGTGCGGTGGCCGACGGGTTGTCCGTGGGCGTGCCCTGCTGGTCCTGTCCGTCGGCCTTGTCGGCGTTCGGGTCGTACTTCTCGATCTTCGGGGCCACGATCGAGCCGTCGGGCTGGATCTTGGGGAGGTCCTTCTGCGGGGTGTACAGGAGGGCCTTCTTCTTGTCGATCGAGCCGTCCTTCTGAACGCCGTACAGGGCGTCGTAGATGTTGTGGATGGCCTGACCGGAGGCGCCCGAGCCGGTACCGGCCTGGGAGATGGTCATCACGACCGCGTAGTCCTTGGAGTACGTGGACAGCCACGAGGTCGTCTGCTTGCCGTAGACCTCGGCGGTACCGGTCTTGGCGTGCAGCGGGATCTTGTCCTGCGGCCAGCCGCCGAACTTCCACGCGGCGGTACCGCGGGTGACGACGCCCGCGAGGGCCTCCTCCATGACGTCCCGCGTCTTCTTGTCGATCGGCGCCCTGCCGTGCGACTCGGGCTTGATCTCGGTGACCTTCTTACCGTCGGGGCTGACGACGGCCTTGCCGATGCTCGGGTTCCACAGGGTGCCGCCGTTGGAGATGGCCGAGTAGATGACGGCCTCCTGGATCGGGGTCACGAGGGTGTCGCCCTGTCCGATGGAGTAGTTGATCGCGTCACCCTCGCGCATCTTGTTGCCCTCGAGGCAGTTCTCATAGGCGATCTTCTGGACGTAGTCGCCGTCCTTGTTGCCCGTCCTGCACCAGGCGTCCTTGTTCGCCTCCCAGTACTTCTGCTTCCACTGGCGGTCGGGGACACGGCCGGTGACCTCGTTGGGCAGGTCGATGCCGGTGGTCTTGCCGAGTCCGAACTGGTGGGCGGCCTTGTAGAAGTAGTCCTTGGGCTGCCCCTTCTTGGGGTTGATGCCGCCGTCCTTCTTCCACTCGTTGTCCGCGAGGCCGTAGAAGACGGTGTCGCAGGAGACCTCCAGCGCCCGGCCGAGCGAGATCGGGCCGAAGTTCTCCCCTTCGAAGTTCTTGAAGACCTGGCTGCCGACCGAGTACGAGCTGGTGCAGGGGTAGTTGCCGTCGAAGTCATAGCCGGCCTCGACGGCGGCGGCGGTGGAGACCACCTTGAAGGTGGAGCCGGGAGCCGACTGGCCCTGGATGGCCCGGTTGAGCAGCGGGTAGTCGGAGTCCTTGCCGGTGAGCTTCTTGTAGTCCCTGGCGGAGATGCCGCCGACCCAGACATTCGGGTCGTAGGTCGGGTTGGACGCCATGGCGACGATATGGCCGGTCTTGGCCTCCATCACCACGACGGCGCCGGAGTCGGCCTTGTAGTTCTCGCCGGTGATCTTGTCGAACTGGCTCCGGGCGGCCTTCATCGCCTCGTTCAGCTCGTACTCGGCAACCGCCTGGACACGGGCGTCGATACTGGTGATCAGTTTGGAGCCGGGTTCGGCGACGTCGCTCTTGGCCTTGCCGATGACACGACCGAGGTTGTCGACCTCGTAGCGGGTGACGCCGGCCTTGCCGCGCAGTATCCGGTCGTACTGGCGCTCGAGGCCGGAGCGGCCGACCTGGTCGGAGCGCAGGTATGGGGAGTCGGTGTCCTTGGCCCGCTGGATCTCGTCGTCGGTGACGGGCGAGAGATAACCGAGGACCTGGGCGGTGTTGGCGTTGCCGGGGCTCGGGTAGCGGCGGACGGCCTCGGGTTCGGCGGTGATGCCGGGGAAATCCTCGGAGCGCTCGCGAAGCTGCAGGGCCTGCCGGGGGGTGGCCTCGTCGGTGATGGGGATCGGCTGGTAAGGGGAACCGTTCCAGCAGGGCTGCGGCGTCTTGGCGTCGCAGAGGCGGACCTTGTCCATGACGTCCTGGGGCTTCATGTCCAGGATGCCCGCCAGCTTGGTGAGGACCGCCTTGCCGTCGTCCTTCATCTTCAGCAGTTCGGTGCGGGAGGCGGAGACCACGAGCCGGGTCTCGTTGTCGGCGAGCGGGACGCCGCGCGCGTCCAGGATGTCGCCGCGCACGGCGGGCTGGACGACCTGCTGGACGTGGTTGCCGGAGGCCTCCTTGGCGTACTGCGCGCCGTTGCGGATCTGGAGGTACCAGAGGCGGCCGCCAAGGGTGCCCAGGAGGGAGAGGACAAGGATCTGGACGATGACGAGCCGGATCTGGACGCGGGGGGTCCGTCCGGTCTCAGGGATGTTAGTCATGGGCGAAGCCCATTCCGCCGAAGGTGGGAGACCGGTGGGCGTCGGTCACTGCTGCCGTCCCCTCTCCGTGCGCGTTCACGTCATACGAATACACGGCCAACCTGTGCGGCCGGGCGGTCGGCTGTCGGATCGTCACAACCGCTTGACCCCCTTGATGCGGCCGGCGCGGGCCATGCGGGCCTTGGCCGCCTTGACGCGCAGTCCCCCGCGCTGGCCGCCGATGCGCAGTCCGGTGCCGGAGGCGAGCCAGCCGGAGGAGACGTCGGCCGCCTTGGCGGAGTTGGCCTCGGCGAGCGGGTCGTTCTCGACGCGGCGGGCCAGGGCCATCAGCCCGGGGACCACGAAGGGCGCGAGCAGCAGGTCGTACACGGCGGCCGTGAACAGCAGTCCGCCCAGGCCCACATGGCGGGCGGCGGTGTCGCCGACGAGGGCGCCCACGCTCGCGTACAGCAGGGTCGAGCCGATCGCGGCGGCGACCACGACGGCCATCGGGCCGGTCGCGGACTTGAGGCGGCCGTTCTCGGGCCGGGCCAGGCCGACGAGGTAACCGATGACGCAGAGCACGAGGGCGTAGCGGCCGGCGGCGTGGTCGGCGGGCGGGGCGAGGTCGGAGAGCAGGCCCGCGCCGAAGCCGACGAGGCAGCCGCCGACGTGGCCGTAGACCAGGGCGAGGGCGACGACGGTCAGCAGCATCAGGTCGGGGACGGCGCCGGGCAGGTGGAGGCGGGCGAGCACGCTCACCTGGATCACAAGGGCGACGACCACCAGGGGTGTGGCGAGCAGCATCCGGTTGAGGCGCATCTGGTTCAGCTCCTAGTAGTCCGTCTGCTCGTCGTACGCGGCGGCCGAGGGGGTGACGGTGACCGTCACGGTCGGTGTGGGCGTCGGCTGGGGCTTCGGGGGCAGGACCGTGTCGCGCGGGTCCTTCTTCGGCGCCTGGACGACGACGCCGACGACGTCGAGCTTGCTGAAGGACACGAACGGCTTCACATAGATCGTGCGGGTCAGGTCGCCGCCGGAGGGGTCGACCCGGGAGACCACGCCGACGGGGACGCCGGGCACGAACGGCTTGTCGGCCTCCGAGCCGAAGGTGACGAGGCGGTTGCCCTTCTTCACGTCGGCCTTGGCGTTGAGGAGTTGGACGCGCAGCGGGCGGTCGCCCTGCCCGGTGGCGAAGCCGAGTTCGTCGCTGTTCTCCACGCGGGTGCCGACGGTGAAGTCGGGGTCGTTGGCCAGCAGCACGGTCGAGGTGCTGGGGCCGACGGTGGTCACGCGGCCGACCAGTCCTTCGCCGTTGAGGACGGTCATGTCGCGCTTGATGCCGTCGCTCGCGCCCACGTCGATGGTGACGGTCCAGGAGAAGCCCTGGGCCGCTCCTATGGCGATGACCTCGGCGCCCTTGATCCCGTACTGGCCCTCGCCCGCCACTCGGATCATCTTGTCGAGTTGTTTGAGACGGCTGCGGTTGCGGTCGTCGCTGCCCAGCTTCGCCTTCAGCATGGCGTTGTCGCGCTCGAGTGTGGCGATGCGGTCGTGCCTGCTGCCGGAGTCGCGTACGGCCGCGATCGCGTTGCCCACGGGGTCGACGGCGGACGACACCCCGTTCTCGATCGGACCGAAGACCGTGGAAGCGGCCTGGCGGGCACCTTCGACCGGTGAGTCCTGGCCGCCTCGGATGTCCACCGTGATCAGAGCGAACGCGATGGCGATCAGCAGCACCAGGAGCAGCCGGCTCTCTCGTGTGTCCCTCACGTGCGGCGGCCGTGCCTTCCTCGTCGGAATGTGTAGGTCGGGCGCCCCGGGGTGCGCGGTGCCCGGTGGGCACGTACCCGGCGGGCCATACCTGGCAGGCACAACCCGGCGGGCGGGATCCGGGGGGTGTTATGGGGGAGCTTATGTCTCTATATCAACGATCCGCCGCACGAGGGGAGTTCATCTCGTACGGCGGGATCGAAGCGTTGCATCATCTGCGGGGCTGGGCGTCCAGCACCTGCTGGAGTGCCTCGAACTCCTCGACGCACTTGCCCGAGCCGAGCGCCACGCTGTCCAGCGGGTCCTCGGCGATGTGGATCGGCATGCCGGTCTCCCGGCGCAGCCGCTCGTCGAGGCCGCGCAGCAGGGCGCCGCCGCCGGTGAGGACGATGCCACGGTCCATGACGTCACCGGACAGCTCCGGCGGGCACTTGTCGAGGGTCGTCTTGACCGCGTCCACGATCGCGTTGACCGGTTCCTCGATGGCCTTGCGGACCTCGGCCGCCGAGATGACCACGGTCTTGGGCAGCCCGGAGACCAGGTCCCGGCCGCGGATCTCGGTGTGCTCGTCGGCGTCGAGGTCGTACGCCGAACCGATCGTGAGCTTGATCTGTTCGGCCGTCCGCTCGCCGAGAAGGAGGGAGTACTCCTTCTTGACGTGCTGGATGATCGCGTTGTCCAGCTCGTCGCCCGCGACGCGGATGGACTGGGCGGTGACGATGCCGCCGAGCGAGATGACCGCGACCTCCGTGGTGCCGCCGCCGATGTCCACCACCATGTTGCCCGTGGCCTCGTGGACCGGCAGGCCGGAGCCGATGGCCGCGGCCATGGGCTCCTCGATGATGTGCACCTGGCGGGCGCCGGCCTGGGACGACGCCTCGATCACGGCGCGACGCTCGACGCCCGTGATGCCCGACGGCACACAGACGACGACCCGCGGACGAGCCAGATACCTCCGCTTGTGGATCTTCAGGATGAAGTAGCGGAGCATCCTCTCGGTGATCTCGAAGTCGGCGATCACACCGTCCTTCAACGGGCGCACGGCCACGATGTTGCCCGGCGTCCGGCCGATCATCTTCTTCGCTTCGGCGCCGACCGCGAGAATGCCACCGGTGTTGGTGTTGATCGCGACGACGGACGGCTCGTTGAGCACGATCCCGCGACCTCTGACGTACACCAGCGTGTTGGCGGTCCCGAGGTCGACAGCCATGTCACGGCCGATGAACGACATTGAATTCCCCATCAGGATTCGTCTGGCCTTCCCAAGTACAGCTTGTGACAGCTTTGGTTGGGGTGGCGAAGTGGGTGCTGTGACGTGAAGGCTTCCATCGTAGTCGCGCCTGCACGAACACTGCGCGAGGGCCATCGCCATTGTCAGCAGATGGCGCGCCGCCTCGCTTGTGGAGACGGGCGTTCGGGGGTAGGCGTTCCCTCGAACGGTACCCATATGCCGGGGGACGGCCGGGTGTTCCCGAGGCGGGTTTCCGCGGTCGCCCCCATTCAGGCATACGAGTGATGTGACGAGCCCTCAGACGTCATCCACGGGACGAGTTCAGATGTTCATCGTCCTACGGTCAGAAACGGCCGGGAAAGAAGATCTTCAGCTCGCGCTCGGCGGATTCCTCGGAGTCGGAGGCGTGGATCAGGTTCTCGCGGACGATCACGCCGTAGTCGCCGCGGATGGAGCCGGGCGCGGCGGCGATCGGGTCGGTCGGGCCGGCGAGCGCGCGCAGGCCCTCGATGACCCGCTCGCCCTCGACGACGAGCGCGACGACCGGACCGGAGGCCATGAAGTCCACCAGCGGCTCGTAGAAGGGCTTGCCCTTGTGCTCGCCGTAGTGCTGCTCCAGCGTGTCCTGGTCGAGGGTACGCAGCTCCAGCGCGCTGATGGTCCAGCCGGCCTTGCGCTCGATACGGCTGATGATCTCGCCGATCAGCCCACGACGGACGGCGTCGGGCTTGAGGAGGACGAGGGTGCGCTGGGTCACGGGGGTGGCTCCTTACAGGTCACGGTTGTGCGGTGCGTAGAGGCTACAGGGCAGGTGGTGGGGAGCGTCACTCAGCGTCAAGCCGTGCGGCTAGGCCGGGCTGCCCTCATCGCTCTGTGCGGCGAACCGTGCCTTCGCCTCGTCGATCTTTCTTCCGTAGTGCACGGACGCCCACCACAGCGCCGCGAAGACCACGCCCAGGAAGAACATCGTCGTCACGAAGAACCCGGAGGCGATCAGTGCGAGTTGCAGGGCCCAGCCCAGCTGGACGCCGCCGGGGCGGGTGATCATGCCGCACAGCAGAATGCTGAGCACCATGGCGACGCCGCTGACCGTCCAGACGGTGCCCATGGACAGGTTCGGGTCCTTCATCGCGACCAGACCGGCGAAGCCGATGACGAAGAACTCGCCGATCAGGGTCGAAGCGCAGAGCGTACGCACGGAATGTCAGCCCTTCCCCAGGAGCAGTCGGGCCTCACCGACAGTGATGACGGAACCGGTGACGAGTACGCCGGCACCCGCGTACTCCCCCTCCTCCTCGGCGAGGGTGATCGCGGCCTCCAGCGCGTCGGGCAACCGCGGCTCGACCTGGACCCGCTCCTCGCCGAAGACCTCGACGGCGATCGCGGCCAGTTCGTCGGAGTCCATCGCACGGTGGCTGGAGTTCTGGGTGACAACGACCTCGGCGAAGATCGGTTCGAGGGCCTCCAGGAGACCTCGTACGTTCTTGTCGCCGCTCGCGCCGACGACGCCGATCAGCCGGCTGAAGTCGAACGCCTCGCTCACGGCGTCGGCGGTGGCACGGGCACCCGCGGGATTGTGGGCGGCGTCCAGGACGACGGTCGGGGAGCGCCGTACGACCTCCAGGCGGCCGGGGGACGACACCGACGCAAAGGCCTTGCGGACCGTGTCGATGTCCAGCGGATCGGGCCGCTGGGCGCCGACGCCGAAGAACGCCTCGACCGCGGCGAGTGCCACGGCCGCGTTGTGGGCCTGGTAGGGGCCGTGCAGCGGCAGGTACACATCGTGGTACTCGCCGCCGAGGCCGCGCAGGGTGAGGAGTTGGCCGCCGACCGCCACCTGCCGGGAGACGACACCGAACTCCAGGCCCTCGCGGGCCACGGTCGCGTCCACCTCCACGGCCTTCTTCAGCAGCACCTGGGCCGCGTCGACCGGCTGCTGGGCCATGATCACGGTGGCGTCCTGCTTGACGATGCCGGCCTTCTCCCGGGCGATCTCGCCGGGCGTGGCACCGAGCCGGTCGGTGTGGTCCAGGTCTATGGGGGTGACGACGGCGACATCGGCGTCGATGACGTTGGTGGCGTCCCAGCTGCCGCCCATGCCCACCTCGACGACGGCGACATCGACGGGCGCGTCCGCGAAGGCCGCGTACGCCATGGCGGTGAGCACCTCGAAGAAGGAGAGCCGGTACTCCTGCTGGGCGTCGACCATCTCGATGTACGGCTTGATGTCGTCGTACGTCTCGATGAACCGCTCGGCTGAGATGGGGGCGCCGTCGAGGCTGATGCGCTCGGTGATCGACTGCACGTGCGGGCTCGTGTACCGGCCGGTGCGCAGTTCGAAGGCGCCGAGGAGGGCCTCGATCATGCGGGCGGTGGACGTCTTGCCGTTGGTGCCCGTGATGTGGATGGAGGGGTACGACCGCTGCGGCTCGCCCAGCACGTCCATCAGTGCCGAGATACGGCTGACGGACGGCTCCAGTTTGGTCTCGCCCCAGCGGTTGGCCAGCTCGGCCTCGACCGCTCGCAGCGCCTTGTCGACCTCGGGGTCGTCGGGCCGTGCGGGCACGTCGGCCTGCGGCGGGCCGCCCTGCGTGCGCAGGGTGCGGCTGCCGGCCTCGATCACGGCGAGGTCGGGGTCGCGATGGGTCTCGTCCGCGACGATCTGCTCGAAGGGGTCGCTCTCGTTGGGGTCGCGCGGGGGCAGGTCACTCACGAGCCCAGTCTACGTACACACGAAAGCGGGCCCGGCGCCTGTATGGCGTCGGGCCCGCGTGGGTCCGTGTCCCGGATCAGTTCGCCGGAAGTTCGGCCAGCTGGTTCTCGATCCGCGCGATGTCCTCATCGGCCTTGGCGAGCCGCGTGCGGATCTTCTCCACGACGTGGTCCGGGGCCTTCGCGAGGAAGGCCTCGTTGCCGAGCTTGGCCTCCGCCTGCTGCCGCTCCTTCTGCGCCGCGGCCAGGTCCTTGGCCAGGCGCTTGCGCTCCGCCGCCACGTCGATCGTGCCGGACAGGTCCAGCGCGACCGTGGCGCCCGCGATCGGCAGGGTCGCCGTCGCCGTGAAGCCCTCGCCCTCCGGCTGCAGACGCAGCAGCTGGCGGATGGCCGCCTCGTGCGGGGCGAGTGCCGTACCGTCGAGGGTCAGCCGGGCCGGGACGCGCTGGCCGGGCTGCAGGCCCTGGTCGGCGCGGAAGCGGCGGACCTCCGTGATGACCGACTGGAGGGTCTCGATCTCCTTCTCGGCCGCCTGGTCGCGGAAGCCACTGTCCTTCGGCCAGTCGGCGATGACGAGCGACTCGCCACCCGTAAGAGTGGTCCACAGCGTCTCGGTGACGAAGGGCACGATCGGGTGCAGCATCTTCAGGGTGACGTCCAGGACCTCGCCGAGGACACGCTGGGAGACCTTGGCCGCCTCGCCGCCCGCCTGGAACGTCGTCTTGGACAGCTCGACGTACCAGTCGAAGACCTCGTCCCACGCGAAGTGGAAGAGGGCGTCGGACAGCTTGGCGAACTGGAAGTCCTCGTAGTACGCGTCGACTTCGGCCACGACCGAGTTCAGCCGGGACAGGATCCAGCGGTCCGTGGCCGACATCGCGGACGCGTCGGGCAGCGGGCCCTCGACCGTCGCGCCGTTCATCAGCGCGAAGCGCGTGGCGTTCCAGATCTTGTTGGCGAAGTTGCGGGAGCCCTGGACCCAGTCCTCGCCGATCGGGACGTCGACGCCCGGGTTGGCGCCGCGCGCCAGCGTGAACCTCAGCGCGTCCGAACCGTACTTGTCCATCCAGTCGAGCGGGTTGACCGCGTTGCCGAAGGACTTCGACATCTTCTTGCCGAACTGGTCGCGGACCATGCCGTGCAGGGCGACGGTGTGGAACGGCGGCGTGCCGTCCATCGCGTACAGGCCGAACATCATCATCCGGGCGACCCAGAAGAAGAGGATGTCGTAGCCGGTGACCAGGACGGAGTTCGGGTAGAACTTCGCGAGGCTCTCGGTCTGCTCGGGCCAGCCCAGGGTGGAGAACGGCCACAGGCCGGAGGAGAACCAGGTGTCGAGGACGTCGGTGTCCTGGTGCCAGCCCTCGCCGCTCGGCGGCTCCTCGTTCGGTCCGACGCAGACGACCTCGCCGCTGGGCCCGTACCAGACCGGGATGCGGTGGCCCCACCACAACTGGCGGGAGATGCACCAGTCGTGGAGGTTGTCGACCCAGTCGAAGTACCGCTTCTCCATCTCCTGCGGGTGGATCTTGACCTTGCCCTCGCGGACCGCGTCACCGGCGGCCTTCGCGAGCGGTCCGACCTTGACCCACCACTGCATGGACAGCCGCGGCTCGATGGTGGTCTTGCAGCGGGAGCAGTGGCCGACCGAGTGGACGTAGGGCCGCTTCTCGGACACGATCCGGCCTTCGGCGCGCAGCGCGGCGACGATGGCCGAGCGGGCCTCCAGGCGGTCCAGGCCCTGGAAGGGGCCGTGGGTGGTGATCACCGCGTGCTCGTCCATGACGGCGACGGACGGCAGGTTGTGCCGCTGCCCGATCTCGAAGTCGTTCGGGTCATGGGCGGGCGTGACCTTGACGGCGCCGGTGCCGAACTCGGGGTCGACGTGCTCGTCGGCGACCACGGGGATGCGGCGGCCGGTCAGCGGCAGCTCGATCTCGGTGCCGACCATGTGCCGGTAGCGGTCGTCGTCCGGGTGCACCGCGACGGCGGTGTCGCCGAGCATCGTCTCCGCGCGGGTCGTCGCGACGACGATCGAGGCGTCGCCCTCGCCGTAGCGGATGGACACCAGCTCGCCGTCGTCGTCCTGGTACTCCACCTCGATGTCGGAGATGGCGGTCAGACAGCGCGGGCACCAGTTGATGATGCGCTCGGCGCGGTAGATGAGTTCGTCGTCGTAGAGCCGCTTGAAGATGGTCTGAACGGCCTGCGACAGCCCCTCGTCCATGGTGAAGCGCTCACGCGACCAGGCGACGCCGTCTCCCAGGCGCCGCATCTGACCGGAGATCTGCCCGCCGGACTCGGACTTCCACTGCCAGACGCGGTCGACGAAGGCCTCGCGGCCCAGGTCGTGCCGCGACTTGGCTTCCTTGGCGAGCTCCCGCTCGACGACGTTCTGCGTGGCGATACCGGCGTGGTCCATGCCGGGCTGCCACAGCGTCTCGTAGCCCTGCATGCGCTTGCGGCGGGTGAGGGCGTCGATGAGGGTGTGCTCGAAGGCGTGCCCGAGGTGCAGGCTTCCGGTGACGTTCGGCGGCGGGATGACGACGGTGAAGGGGGGCTTGTCGCTCTTCTCGTCGGCCTCGAAGTAACCCTGCTCTACCCAGCGCTCGTACAGCGGCCCCTCTACGTCGGCCGGCGCGTACTGGGTCGGCAGTTCGGTGGAGGGCGCTGATGGCTGCTGCTGAGCGTTATCGGTCACGGGGCCAGTTTAGGGGTGGTACGGGCCAGCCCCGAAACGCCTTTGTTTGGTAACGGTGTGCGGCCCGATGACGTGCGCGCGCCATATCTGAGCCAGGATGTCTTGAACGTATAAGCACCTGGAGGGGAACCCACGCAATGAGCTACAACCAGCCGGGCCCGTACGGCGGGCAGCCCCAGCAGCCCGGACCGTACGGCCAGCCGGGGCAGCAGCCTGGGCCCTATGGCCAGCCGCCGCAGGCCCCCCAGCCCGGCTACGGCTACCCCCAGCAGGCCCCGCCGGCCCAGCCGCAGCCCGGGTACGGCTACCCGCAGCAGCCCCCGCAGGGCGTCCCGCCCCAGCAGAACCCGTACGGGCAGCAGCAGCCGCCGTACGGTCAGCAGCCCCAGTACGGCCAGCAGCCGCCTTACGGCGCCATACCGGAGCCGCCGCCGGCCTCCGGTGGCGGCGGGAAGAAGACGGCCCTGATCATCGGCGCGGTCGCGGTCGTGGCGGCGATCGCGGTGGGCGCGTACCTCGTGATCGGCGGGGGTGGGGGTTCGGGCATCAAGGATGACGGCGCGCACAAGCTGACGACGCCGGCGACGGTTCTCGGCGGTAAGTTCAAGAACGCTGGCAGCGACAAAGGCGGCGGCTTCAGCAAGAGCGACGTGCAGGACGCCGAGAAGCACGGCGTGAAGAATGCCAAGGATGTGAACGCCGCCTACCAGGCCGGGGACGAGGCCAACCCGCTGAGCGCGCAGGCGATCAACTTTATGGGCGTCTACGGCGAGATCGACGATCCGGAGAAGGTCGTCGATCTCATGTTCGCCGATACCAAGAAGAACGCATCGAAGGACAGCGACGGCGAAGTCATCGGCAGCCCGCAGGCCTACAAGCCGAGCGGTCTCGACGGTGCGGTCCTCAAGTGCCAGGAGATGAAGGTCAAGGAGGGCTCGCAGGATATCCACTTGCCTGTGTGCATCTGGGGCGACCACAGCACGATCGGCGTCTTCATCCACGTGGACATGGCCGACGCCGCGTCCGGCAAGAGCCCCGATCTGCAGAGCGCGGCCGAGCTGACCGCCAAGTTCCGCAAGGAAGTTCGCGTCAAGGCCTGATGCCAGGCGCGTGACATGGGAAAGGGGCCCCGGTCGACCGGGGCCCCTTTCCCATGTGTGGAACCGGCGGCTACGCCGTCTTCTGCTCCCCCGACCCGAGTCCGCGTGAATCCCGCGGGATCAGCGTCGGGTTGACGTTCGACAGGACCACGTCCGCCGTGATGACGACGCGGGCCACGTCCTTGCGGGACGGGACCTCGTACATCACCGCCTGGAGGACCTCCTCCATGATGGCGCGCAGGCCCCGGGCGCCGGTCTGGCGGAGGATCGCCTGGTCCGCGATCGCCTCCAGCGCCTCGCGCTCGAAGTCCAGTTCCACGCCGTCGAGTTCGAAGAGGCGCTGGTACTGCTTCACCAGCGCGTTGCGCGGCTCGACGAGGATCTGGAGGAGCGCCTCGCGGTCCAGGTTGTGCACCGAGGTGATGACCGGGAGGCGGCCGATGAACTCCGGGATCATCCCGAACTTCACCAGGTCCTCGGGCATCACGTCCTCGAACTGGTCCTTCGCCGCCAGTTCGCGCTTCGAGCGGATGGTCGCGCCGAAGCCGATACCCTTCGCGCCCGCCCGAGACTCGATGATCTTCTCCAGGCCCGAGAACGCGCCGCCCACGATGAACAGCACGTTCGTCGTGTCGATCTGGATGAACTCCTGGTGCGGGTGCTTGCGGCCGCCCTGGGGCGGGACCGAGGCGGTGGTTCCCTCGAGGATCTTCAGCAGCGCCTGCTGGACGCCTTCGCCCGAGACGTCCCGCGTGATCGACGGGTTCTCGCTCTTGCGGGCCACCTTGTCGATCTCGTCGATGTAGATGATGCCCGTCTCGGCCTTCTTGACGTCGTAGTCGGCGGCCTGGATCAGCTTCAGGAGGATGTTCTCGACGTCCTCGCCCACATACCCCGCCTCCGTCAGCGCCGTGGCGTCGGCGATGGCGAAGGGGACGTTGAGCATGCGGGCCAGGGTCTGCGCGAGAAGCGTCTTGCCGGAGCCCGTGGGGCCCAGCAGCAGGATGTTCGACTTCGCCAACTCGATGGCGTCGTCGCGGCCTTGGGCGCCGCCGTTCTCACCGGCCTGGACCCGCTTGTAGTGGTTGTACACCGCGACGGAGAGGGCCTTCTTGGCCGCCTCCTGGCCGACTACGTACCCCTCGAGGAACTCGTAGATCTCGCGGGGCTTGGGGAGTTCCTCCCAGCGCACCTCGCTGGTCTCCGCGAGTTCTTCCTCGATGATCTCGTTGCAGAGATCGATGCACTCGTCGCAGATGTACACACCGGGGCCTGCGATGAGCTTCTTGACCTGCTTCTGGCTCTTGCCACAGAACGAGCACTTGAGCAGATCGCCGCCGTCACCGATGCGTGCCACGGTGTGCTTCCCCTTCGCCTGGGAGACGCCTTGGGTCCAGCGGCTCCTGGTGCTGCCTTATATCCGACGGTACCTTGCCGAGCCCCCCGTTCGGGCCCCCCTCGGCACGGTTCACTGGGAGGTGCACCGTGCCGAACCGTGCCGAGGAGCGGCAGACGATACAGGCCCGGACGACGAATCGAGTGGATTCGCGTCAGCGGACCGATGCGTTGTTCATCTTGCGGGTCGAGACGATCTGGTCGATCAGACCGTACGCCAGCGCGTCCTCGGCCGTGAGGATCTTGTCGCGCTCGATGTCCTCGCGGATCTTCTCGATCGGCGTGTTCGAGTGCTTGGCCAGCATCTCCTCCAGCTGCGCGCGCATCCGGAGGATCTCGTTGGCGGCGATCTCCAGGTCGGAGACCTGGCCGCGGCCCGTCTCGCTGTACGGCTGGTGGATCAGCACACGGGCGTTCGGGAGCGCCATGCGCTTGCCCGGGGTGCCCGCGGCCAGCAGGACCGCCGCGGCGGAGGCCGCCTGGCCCATGCAGACCGTCTGGATGTCCGGCTTCACGAACTGCATCGTGTCGTAGATGGCCGTGAGCGCGGTGAAGGAGCCGCCGGGGCTGTTGATGTAGACCGAGATGTCACGGTCGGGGTCCATCGACTCCAGGCACAGCAGCTGCGCCATGACGTCGTTGGCGGAGGCGTCGTCGATCTGGACGCCGAGGAAGATCACGCGCTCCTCGAAGAGCTTCGCGTAGGGGTCGTACTCGCGGACGCCCTGCGAGGTGCGCTCCACGAAGCGCGGGATGACGTAACGGGACTCGGCCACGGGGGCGGTGTACTCGGCGCGCACACGGCCGTAGAGGCCGCTGCCGGGGAAGTCGTTCACGATGTCTCCTGAAAAGGGCTGAGGCGGTGGCTTGGGGCTGGAGGGGCGCTGGGAGCCTGTGGGGCCCTCGCGGCCTTGCGAGGGCCTGGACCGGCCCTCCTGCTGGCCTCCGGGCCAGTACGGCCCTTGAGGCGCTGGTGGCCGGTGCAGGCGGCCGGCCGGGCCGGGCCCGGCCGGGTGGGAGCCCTTACGAGCCCGCCCCGGTGCCTCCGCCACCCGGCATGCCGACAGCGGTGGTGATGACCTCGTCGATCAGGCCGTACTCCTTGGCCTCGTCGGCGTCGAACCAGCGGTCGCGGTCGGAGTCGCGGGTGACCTGGTCGACCGACTGGCCGGTGTGGAAGGCGGTGAGCTCGGCCATCCGCTTCTTGGTGTGCAGCAGCCGTTCGGCGTGGATCTTGATGTCGGACGCGGAGCCGGCGAGGCCGGCCGAGGGCTGGTGGATCAGGATCTCGGCGTTGGGCAGGGCGAAGCGCTTGCCCGGGGTGCCCGCGCTGAGCAGGAACTGCCCCATGGACGCCGCCATGCCCATGGCGATCGTCACCACGTCGTTCTTGATGTACTGCATGGTGTCGTAGATCGCCATGCCGGCCGTGATGGACCCACCAGGGCTGTTGATGTACAGGTAAATGTCCTTGTCCGGGTCGGCGGCAAGGAGCAGCAGCTGTGCGGTGATCCGGTTGGCGATGTCGTCGTCGACCGGCTGGCCGAGGAAGATGATCCGCTCGTTGAGCAGCCGGCTGTAGACCTGGTCACCGAGGCCGCCACCAATGGAAGGCTCGCCGGCGGCGGAGGGCATCAGATTCGTCACGTATCCACCTGCTCGTCTTACGACGGCGCGGGGCCGTCTCACGTGTTCTGCTGGGGCGTGGGACCCCGCGCGGCCTCTGCCGGGGCGGCTCCGGGGACTCCCCTGCCCTCGTATTCATGGACCCTAACGCGCAGGCAGGCGGGTGCCATCCCGCTTCCGCGGGTGTTCGCTGTCAGCGCATGGGCCCTGGCCCGTACCGGGTCCGATGGCCATGGCGCCGTTGCGGACCGCGCCCCGGACCCGGGTCCATTGTCGCCGCAGGCGCCGCAGTCGTCGCGTCGGTGGGGTCGATCCGCGCTCGCTCGGCGCCACGGACGTCACGGCCGTGGATCGCGTCCGTCATCGGGCGGGCACAGACGGCGACGGGCCCCAGGGCGCTGTGCGTCCTGGGGCCCGTCGTACAGCTGTCGTGCCGCGGGGAGGTTACGCCTCCGGCTTCTCCTCGGCGGAGCCCTCCGCCGTCTCGGCCTCGGCCTCGTCCTCGTCGCTCAGGTCGACGATCTCACCGTTGGTGTCCTTCACCGTGGCGGCCTCGACGACCACCGCGAGCGCCTTGCCGCGGGCGACCTCGCCGACCAGCATCGGGACCTGGCCACCCTCGACGACCGCCTGGGCGAACTGGTCGGGGGACATGCCGGAGGAAGCAGCGCGGCGCATGAGGTGCTCGGTGAGCTCCTCCTGGCTGACGCTCAGCTTCTCCTTGTTGACCAGCTCGTCGAGCACGAACTGGGTCTTGATGCCCTTGACCGCGGCCTCGCGCGTCTCGGCGTCGAACTCCTCGGCGGTCTTGCCCTGGATCTCCAGGTACTTGTCGAGGGTCAGACCCATCTGGGCGAGCTGGTGGTGCTCGAGGTTGTGCTTACGGGTGTTGACCTCGTCCTCGAGGAGCTTCTCGGGGACCGGGACCTCGACCAGCTCCAGCAGCTTGTCCAGGACACGCTCCTGGGCCTGCGTCGCCTGGTCGAACTCCTTCATGTTCTCGAGGCGCTTGCGGCTGTCCGCCTTCAGCTCCTCCAGCGTGTCGAACTCGGAGGCGAGCTGAGCGAACTCGTCGTCCAGTTCCGGCAGTTCACGGGCGGCGACCTGGGTGACCTTGACGGTGACCTCGGCCTCCTTGCCCGTCGCCGAGCCGCCCTTGAGCTCGGAGGTGAAGGTGGCCTCCTGGTCGGCGGACAGACCCTTCACGGCGTCGTCGATGCCGTCCAGCAGCTCGCCGGAGCCGATGGTGTAGGAGACGTCCTTGGCGACGCCGTCCTCCAGGACCTCACCGTCGACCTTGGCCTCCAAGTCGAGGGTGACGACGTCGCCGTCCTCGGCGGCACGCTCGACCGGGTTCGACGAGGCGAAGCGCTCACGCAGCTGCTCGACCGACTTCTCGATGTCCTCGTCGGTCACCTCGACGACGTCGACCTCGACCTCGATGCCGGAGTAGTCCGGGATCTCGAGGGTCGGGCGGACGTCGACCTCGGCGGTGAAGGACAGCACCTCGTTGTCCTTCAGCTCCTTGATGTCGACCTCGGGCTGGCCCAGCGGGTTCAGCTCGGCCTCGTTGACCGCCTCGGTGTAGAACTTCGGCAGCGCGTCGTTGACGGCCTCCTCCAGCACGGCACCGCGGCCGAACCGCTGGTCGATGACCCGGGCCGGGATCTTGCCCTTGCGGAAGCCCTTGACCGTGACCTGCTGGTTGATCTTCTTGTACGCCGCGTCGAGGCTGCCCTTGAGCTCCTCGAAGGGCACCTCAACAGTGAGCCGAACCCGAGTCGGGTTCAGGGTCTCCACGGCGCTCTTCACGGTTCGGTCTCCTTGTGGCTGACTTCTTGGGTTCTGCCGAGCTGCTCCGCCCGGGACGGGCGCTGCCTTCGGCGGATTCGCGGGCCCCGGCCTGAGAGACATGACAATGCAGACACACGGGCGCGCAGCTTGCATAGTAACCGCAGGCGGTACACGCCCCAAAAGGTGATCTTGCGAGGCCGCGCCGGAGGGCGCCTGCCGGTGGTCGGGGTGGCGGGATTTGAACCCACGGCCTTCCGCTCCCAAAGCGGACGCGCTACCAAGCTGCGCCACACCCCGTCTGGTGCGACACGTAGGGTACATGGCCGGGCTTGCTGCGTCGGCCGCTTTCTCTGCCTGACCGGCGTGCGGATCAACACGTTGGCCTACGAGGGTGACGACCCGCTACGATGCATCCTGTGCCGCGGTCACTGACCTGCGGCGCAACCTGTTGCGGGCGTAGCTCAATGGTAGAGCACTAGTCTTCCAAACTAGCTACGCGGGTTCGATTCCCGTCGCCCGCTCCATCCGCCGGAGGCCCGGCGAGGGACCGCTTCCCTCGCCGGGCCTCCGGCGTTCCCCGGTGCTCTGCGGGTGCCGTACGCCCGTGGCGCGCACCGCACCCCGGCGAGGGCCTCGGCCGGCCCCGTCGCCGTGTGCACGCCACGGCCCGTGCGGCGCCGTCGGCTCGCGCCCCGATGCGGTGCGCGTCCGGCCGGGTGCCGTCCGTACGGGCATGCGCGCCCGCGGGCCGCCCCGGGCGAGCGGTTCACGGCCCCGAGCCCGCACGGGGGCGGCCGTCCGCCCGCGCCGGTCCGCGGGCGGACGGTCGCCCCCTTCAGAATCTGATCGAGTTGATCGTCTCCGCTATCGAGTTCAGGAACCGGTTGATGTCCGGAGCCATGCCGGTCGAGGCGAGGAAGAAGCCGAAGAGGATCGCCACGATCGCCGGTCCGGTCTTGATCGAGCCCCCTCGGATCAACACCACCAGGATGATCGCCAACAGCAGCACCACTGACAGCGAAATGGCCACAACTGATCACACCCTCGGTCGGTCCGTTCTCCCGGCCCGGGTGCACCGTCCCCGCGCACCCCCGCCAGAACCATCGTGCCACCAACTGGCCCTCCGTATGCGGCTGGTGACACATCGTCGGCCATCCGTGCCGTGAGTCCACCCACGGGTACGCCGGTGGCCGCGGTGAACCCGGTCTTCTCTCCGGGCATTTCGAAGGACCCTCCGAACTGAAATGAACGTGGACGGTTTCCATGTCCACACATCGCGTTTACAGGGAATTCAAATACCGTCACCGGTCGGGCATTTCGCCGGAGCCACCCGAAGATGGTGGGTGTTTTGGGTTCATTCGTCATGGTGAAAACGGACACAACACCCCAACGGCATTGGGCAATCGACACTCTCCCCGATGTGTGCAAGAACACGTCCCGGCAAAACGGATCCTGGTGAATCCGGAGTATCCGCAGGCGATAAGGAGGATGCACATCGAGCGTTTTACGCGGCCCCACGGGAGCGTTAGGGTTTCTCAAATGTTCCACGCCGCCTCGTCCTCCTCAAGAGCAACGGGCCCGTCGTCGGCGCCCCCGTTGCGCGCGCCGCTCACCCCGACGCAGCCAACAGCGGACGCAGTGCCGAGTCCGCGCGAACCGCAGGCCGCCAGACCTCCCGCCAAGCAGCGTGACGCCTTCTTCGACAACGCCAAGTACCTGGCGATCGTCCTGGTGGCCATGGGCCACTCCTGGGACCCGCTGAAGGACGGCAGCCGCACCCTCCAGGCGGCGTACATGGTCGTCTACGCCTTCCACATGCCGGCCTTCATCCTCATTTCCGGCTATTTCTCGCGTAGTTTCGACATGCGCCCCGAGAAGCTGAAGCGCCTACTGACCGGCGTCGTCGTGCCGTACATCGTGTTCGAGACCGCGTACACCTTCCTGGCGCGCACCGTCGGCGGCGAGACCGACATGCCGATCAGCCTGCTCGACCCCTGGTATCTCACGTGGTTCCTGATCGCGCTCTTCGTCTGGCGACTGACGGCCCCGCTGTGGAAGGTGGTGCGCCATCCGGTCCCGCTGTCCATCGCGATCGCCATGCTGGCGTCCATGTCGCCCGACATCGGCAACGATCTGGACCTCCAGCGGGTGCTGCAGTTCCTGCCGTTCTTCGTCATCGGCCTGTCGATGAGGCCGGAGCACTTCCAGGCGGTGCGCGGCCGCAGGGTCCGGATGCTGTCCGTGCCCGTGTTCCTCTGCGCGTCGGCCGTGGCGTGGTGGGCGGTGCCGCGGATGAACCCGGCCTGGTTCTACCACCGCGACAGCGCCCAGGAACTGGGGGCGCCCTGGTGGTGCGGTCCGGTGATGGTCCTCATACTGCTGGGCTGCTCGCTGCTGCTCACGGCCTGCTTCTTCGCCTGGGTACCGCGCCGGACGATGTGGTTCACCACGCTGGGCACGGGCACGCTGTACGGCTACCTGCTCCATGGTTTCGTCACCAGGACCGCGGCCTACCAGGGCTGGTTCGACGCGAAGTGGCTCCACCGGCCGCTCGGTGAGGTGTGCGTGACCCTCCTTGCGGGCGCCCTGGTGACGGCCCTGTGTACGGCACCCGTGCGGCGCGTCTTCCGCTTCGTGATGGAGCCCAGGATGGAGTGGGCGTTCAGGAAGGACGCGGCACAGGTCGCTCGTGCGCGTACGAAGGCCTGAGCAAGTACGAGGACCCGGGCAAGGGGGCGCCCTCATCGTGCGCGGCGACCGCGATGAGGGTGCCCGCCGGCCGAAGGCCGACCGTACGGAGCGCCACCGAGTACGCGCTGCCACGGCCCTTGGGGGGCAGGCTCAGCGCGCTGCCTGGGCCGTCGGGCCCTCGCGGCTGATCAGCAGCAGCGCCCTGTCGTCGTTCACGTCCTTCGCGACCGCCTCGATGAGATGCCAGGCCGCGCCGTGGAAGCCGCCGGTCACATAGCGGTCGGCCTCGCCTGTGAGCCGGTCGATGCCCTCGACGATGTCGCGTTCGGCGGTCTCCACCAGGCCGTCCGTGAACAGCATCAGGACGTCCCCGGGGCGCAGCGAGCCCTTCACGGGGTCGAACTGGGCGCCGTCGTACACACCGAGGAGCGGCCCCTCCGCCGCCTTCTCCTCCCAGCGGCCGCTGCCCGCGCAGAGCTGGAGGCCCGGCGGGTGTCCGGCCGAATAGAGTTCGTAGTCGCCCGAATCCAGGTCCAGGACCAGGTGGATCGAGGTCGCGAAACCCTCGTCCCAGTCCTGGCGGAGCAGATAGCCGTTCGCCGCCGGCAGGAACGCGTGCGGTGGGAGCGATCCCAGCAGGCCGCCGAACGCCCCGGACAGCAGCAGGGCGCGCGAGCCCGCGTCCATGCCCTTGCCCGAGACGTCCGTCAGGACGACCTCCAGCGTGCGGCCCCCGTTCGTCCGGGCCGCCACCACGAAGTCGCCGGAGAACGACTGCCCTCCGGCCGGCCTGAGCGCCATCTCGCGGTGCCAGCCCAGCGGCAGCCTCGGCAGCTTGCTCTGGACACGGATGCGTTCGCGCAGATCGAAGAGCATGGTGCCGCCGCGCCGCCACGGCACCCCGACCCGGCTGCGGAACTGCGCGATCAGCAGCCCGAAGAACCCGCAGGCCGCGACCACGAGCACGATGCCGGGCGTGACCCGGGACGGTCCCTCCGTGTACGGGCCGAGCCGGACGGACTCGACGATCAGCGCGGTGGCGGCGGCGGCGTACAGCGCGAGCAGGCTGGAGGGCCTCAGCAGCAGGCCGCCCGCCACGATCGGCAGGACGAGGACGGCCGGCGAGCACCACACGGGGTTGGCCAGGGTCGTCGCCGCGATGAGCGGAACCGTCAGCAGCAGACCGGCCAGCGCGATCCAGTCCGAGCCGTCCCCGCGGAAGTAGTCCACGGCGGATCTGCGCAGGCCGGTGCGGACCCGGTGCCACTGCTTCTTCAACCGGGCCGTGATCGTCTCGGCTTCCGCGCGCCGCACTCGTCCTGCTGCCATCGTTCGGGACCCTATCCATCCGGCCTGCCGCTTGGCACGGGAGGTCCCACTTGTCCCTCCTCCGAGCGCTGAACTTCACACGGATCCGCCCCCCGCAACAGGAGAGAAATCCCCTCGCTCGCCCCGCATTGCCCTGGTAGGCATGGCCCATGGCGACTGATGTGCGACTGCTGCGGCAGGACGAGTGGAACACCTGGTACGACAACCTCCTCCGGGCCTTCGGCGGCGTGGACGAATCACCCGAAGAACGTGGACTCTGGAATCAACTCTCCGAATACGACAGATTCCTGGGCGCATGGGACGGAGAGGACTGTATCGGCACGGCGGGTGCGTTCAGTTTCCGTCTCACCGTCCCCGGCGGCGCCTCGGTCCGCGCGGCGGGTATCACGGGGGTGAGCGTCGCGGCCACACACCGCCGGCGCGGGGTGCTGACGTCGATGATGCGCCGGCAGCTCGACGACATCCGCTCCTGGGGGGAGCCACTCGCGGTGCTGACCGCGTCCGAGCCCGTGATCTACGGCCGGTTCGGCTACGGCATCGGCACGCTCCATGTGAACGCCGAGATCGACAGCCACCGGGTACAGCTGTCGGTGCCGCCCGGCACGGACGACGTACGCCTGCGGTACGCCGCTCCGGCCGATGTCCTCGACGTGTGCGAGGAGGTGTACGCGCGACTCGTGCCGGGGCGGCCCGGCATGCTGGCACGACAGCCCGACTGGGAGCGGCTGGCGCTGCTGGACCCGCAGAGGGAGCGGGAGGGGGCGTCGCCACTGCAGTGCGTGGTCGCGGAGCGGGACGGCGAGACCGTGGGCTACACCCGCTTCCGCGTCAAGCCGGATTGGCACCAGTCCAGCGCCAACGGCACTGTGATCGTGCAGGACTTGGAGGGCCTGGATGCGGCGGCGTGTGCCGCGCTGTGGCGGTTCGTCCTCGACATCGACCTGACGTCGCGGGTCATCGCGCACGGACGGCCGATGGATGACGCCTGGCAGTACCAGGTGTCGGACATCCGCCGCTGCGGCATACAGACGAAGGACTCGCTCCATGTCCGGCTGGTGGACGTGGGCGCGGCGCTTCAGGCGCGCACGTACCAGGCGCCGCTGGACGTGGTGTTCGAGGTCGAGGACTCCTTCTGCCCCTGGAACGAGGGGCGTTGGCGGCTGACGGGCGACGGGAAGGGCGCGTCCTGCGCACGGACGACGGACGCGGTCGATCTCTCCCTGTCCGTACGGGAGTTGGGGTCGGCGTATCTCGGCGGGATCTCGCTCACGGCGCTGGCGGCGGCGGGACGGGTGCGGGAGCTGCGGCAGGGGGCGCTGGCGGAGGCGTCCCTGGCGTTCGGCTCGGCGGCGGCGCCGTGGCTGCCGCACGGGTTCTAGGCCCGGATGCTAGGCCCGGGTGCTAGGCCCTCTGGCAGCTCGGGCACCAGAACAGATTGCGGGCGGCGAGATCGGCGGTGCGGATCTCGCCGCCACAGATGTGGCAGGGCAGGGTGGCCCTGCGGTACGCGTACACCTCGCCGCCGTGGTCGTCCACACGCGGCGGACGGCCCATGGCCTCGGGGGTGTGTTCGGGGCGGACGGTGTCGATGCGGTTGTTCCGGACGCCCTCGCGCATGAGCTCGACGAGGTCGGCCCAAATCGCGTCCCACTCGGCCGGGGTGATGCCCCTGCCGGGGCGATACGGGTCGATGCCGTGCCGGAAGAGGACCTCGGCGCGGTAGACGTTGCCGACACCGGCGATGACCTTCTGGTCCATGAGCAGGGCGGCGATGGTGGTGCGGCTGCGGCGGACCCGGCGGTAGGCGGCCGCGGGGTCGGCGTCGTCGCGCAGCGGGTCGGGACCGAGGCGGCCGTGGACGGCGGACTTCTCGGCGTCGGTGATCAGCGCGCAGGTGGTGGGGCCGCGGAGGTCGACGTACGAGGCCGGGTTCGCGAGCCGGAGACGGACCGTGTCGGTGGGCGGGGGCGCGGGGGCGTCACCGAAGGTGACCTTGCCGAAGAGACCGAGGTGGATGTGCACCCATTCGCCGCCGCGGAAGCCGAGGAAGAGGTGCTTGCCGTGGGCGTCGGCGGTGTCCAGCTCGGCCCCGTCGAGGAGGGCTGCGGCGTCGGCGAACTTGCCCTGGGGGCTGCGGACGGTGACGGGGGCGCCGGCGAACCGTGCCGAGTAGTCCTCGGCCAGCCGATGAATGGTGTGCCCCTCTGGCACGGTTGCCCTACCTCCCGGTGAATGTCACGGGGCCGGGGTTCCGCCCGGAACCCCGGCCCTGTCCGGACCTGCTCGGGGCCGTGCCCCGTACTCCTCTCCTCCGGATGCCGGAGGGGTGTCCTCAGCCCTGCGGGTGGTGGGAAGGAATCGGCGGGAGCTCGCCGGTCGTCTCGTACGACGACAGCATGGCGATGCGCCGCACGTGTCGTTCGTCACCCGAGAACGGTGTGTTCAGGAACGTCTCGACGAACTTCGTCGCCTCCTCCTGCGTGTGCATCCGCGCACCCACGGCGACGACGTTCGCGTTGTTGTGCTGCCGACCCAGCGAGGCCGTCTCCTCGCTCCAGGCGAGGGCCGCCCGTACGCCCTTGACCTTGTTCGCGGCGATCTGCTCCCCGTTGCCGGAGCCGCCGATCACGATGCCGAGGGAGTCGGGGTCCGCGGCGGTACGCTCCGCGGCGCGCAGGCAGAACGGCGGGTAGTCGTCCTGGGCGTCGTAGATGTGGGGCCCGCAGTCGACGGGCTCGTGCCCGGCTGCCTTGAGCCACTCGACGAGGTGGTTCTTCAGTTCGAATCCGGCATGGTCTGAGCCGAGATACACGCGCATGATCCGAGTGTGACACGGCTGTCGCGCTGCGGCTTCGCCGGGTGTCGGCAACACCACATGTGACCGTCACTACAGAACCTGAGGGGAACCTGCAGTAACAATCGGGGGTCGAAGGTTCTCGAATTCATAAGCCTCGGATTCACAGGACCGGCGCGTCACACCGCTCGTACGAGCCCCCGACTCCGCTCGTATGGGCCCCGTATTCCGCCCGTAGGGACAGAAGCGTCGCTACGTACGGGTGCCCCCACGTCCCCACACCCGGCGCAAAGGAATTACCCCCTATGACCTCGCTGCCGACCCCCAAGGCCGGAAACGACCCTGGCCGCCCCGGAGAGACCGGTGGCGGCCTTCAGGCCGGACTCAAGAACCGCCATCTTTCGATGATCGCCATCGGTGGCGTCATCGGTGCCGGTCTGTTCGTCGGCTCCAGTACGGGTATCGCCACCGCCGGTCCCGGCATCCTGCTCTCCTACGCGCTGGTCGGCACGCTCGTGGTACTCGTGATGCGCATGCTGGGCGAGATGTCTGTGGCGAACCCCACGTCCGGCTCCTTCTCCGCGCACGCGGACCGCGCGCTCGGTCGCTGGGCCGGTTTCTCGATCGGCTGGCTGTACTGGTTCTTCTGGGTGGTCGTGCTCGCCGTGGAGGCCACCGCGGGCGCCAAGATCCTCGAGGGGTGGATACCTGCCGTGCCCCAGTGGGGCTGGGCTCTCATCGTCATGGTCGTCCTGACCGCGACCAACCTGGTCTCGGTCGGCAGCTACGGCGAGTTCGAGTTCTGGTTCGCCGGGATCAAGGTCGTGGCGATCGGCGCGTTCATCGTCGTCGGCGCCCTCGCCGTCTTCGGGGTGCTGCCCGGCGTCCACAGCGACAAGGCGGGCCTGAGCAACCTCACCGCCCACGGCGGCTTCCTGCCCCATGGGCCGGGCGCCATCCTCACCGGTGTGCTGCTGGTGGTCTTCTCCTTCATGGGCAGTGAGATCCCCACGCTGGCGGCGAGCGAGGCGGAGGACCCGCAGCAGGCCGTGACCAAGGCCACCAACAGCATCATCTGGCGTATCGCCGTCTTCTACCTGGGCTCGATCTTCGTGGTCATCTGTCTGATCCCGTGGAACGACCCGTCGCTCGAGAAGAAGGGCTCGTACGTCGCAGCCCTGGACTCCCTCGGTATCGCGCACGCCGGCCAGATCATGAACTTCATCGTGCTGGCGTCGGTGCTGTCCTGCCTCAACTCCGGGCTCTACACGGCCTCCCGCATGGCCTTCTCGCTCGGTCAGCGGGGCGACGCGCCGAAGTCCTTCGCGCGGACGACCCGTCGTGGCGTGCCGTTGGCGGCGATCATCGTCTCCGTCCTGTTCGGCTTCCTGGCCGTCTTCTTCAACTACAAGTTCCCGGACTCGGTCTTCCTCTTCCTGGTCAACTCCAGCGGCGCGGTCGCCATCTTCGTCTGGCTGGTGATCTGCTTCTCGCAGCTGCGGATGCGGAAGATCATCCAGCGCGAGGCACCCGAGAAGCTGACCGTGAAGATGTGGCTGTACCCGTACCTGACCTGGGCCACGACCGCGCTGATGCTGGCCGTCCTCGGCTACATGCTCACCGACACGGAGCACAACGGACGCACGACCGTGTCGCTGTCCCTGCTCGTCGCCGCGGTGGTGGTCGCGATCGCTCTGGTGAAGCAGAAGCTGAGCCGCGACCGGACCGCCGAGGCGGTCACGGACGGGGAGGCGGACCAGGCACCGGCGAAGGTCGGCGCCTGACCGGCACACGAGCCCATACGGAAGGGCCCCGCGGCGTACAACGCCCGCGGGGCCCTTCCGCATACAGGGCCGCCGGGTGCGGGACCGCGCGGGCGGTGCTGGTCCCGGCGGTCGGAGAGGTGGCGCCGTGGACGGCCGGGCGGGCGCGGGGCTTCGCGTTCTGGGCCGGGGGCTGTACGGCAACGCGAAAGAGGCCCGCCGGGGTGAAGGCGCGTACGCCCCGGCGAGCCTCTTCCGCAGAACTACGGCGTCACTTCCTGACGAGCTTCCAGGCGGTGGGCAGCAGGCCCATCGCCAGGGCGGCCTTCAGGACGTCGCCGATCAGGAACGGGGTGAGGCCGGCCGCGATCGCCGCCGTGAGGGACATGCCGGTGACGACGGCCAGGTACGGGACGCCGACCGCGTAGATGATCGCCTCGCCCAGCAGCATGACACCGGCCGTGCGCAGCACCGAGCGGTCGGCGCCGCGGCGGGCCAGGGCGCCCACGACGGTGGAGGCGAGCAGCATGCCGAGGACATAGCCGAAGGAGGCGCCACCGGCACCGGAGGCGCCACCGGCGAACCACGGCACACCGGCCATGCCGACGAGCGCGTACAGGGCGAGCGACAGGAAGCCGCGGCCGGCGCCGAGGGCCGTGCCCACGAGCAGCGCCGCGAAGGTCTGTCCGGTCACCGGAACCGGGGTGCCGGGGATGGGCAGCGAGATCTGCGCGGCGAGCCCGGTCAGCACGGCGCCGCCGAGCACGAGGCCGGCGTCCAGGACGCGGGAGTCCGGCAGCAGATCGGCGAGGACCTCGCCGGGGCGGGCGGTGGCGGTGGCAGTGCTCATGGGACTCACTCCGGCGGTGGGACGGTTCGGGACACGGTGACGCTATCCCAGGCCGCATGAGCCGATCACCGTCAGCGCTCGACAAAGCGCGAAACAACGGCTTGGTGGGCTCCTTACAAAAGGCGCGCGCTACACCTGAGGCGACGTGATGCTGGTCACTGAGGTGGAGGGGTGTTCGGGCGCCCAGGCGTCAAGATGGGACTGTAGGTTCCGGCCAATTGGGCTGCCTCCTCGTGATCGGCGCCGCGCCGCCCGCAGCCACCCGGTGACCGCCCTCTCACCATCCGTGCCGCGCATGTCCGCATGGTGGTCGGCGGCCCCCTCGAAGTGGACAGGACGCCGAGACTGTGGGGGTCCTTCTCACGTACCGAACGGGTCGCAGCCATGCCAAGCCGCACCACCGTCGAGACGCCTCCCACCGCGGATGCCTCCCTCTCTCAAGGCCTCAAGCAGCGCCATCTGTCGATGATCGCCCTCGGTGGCGTGATCGGCGCCGGCCTGTTCGTCGGCTCCGGCGCGGGCATCGCCGCCGCCGGTCCGTCCATCGTGATCGCGTACACCGTCTCCGGTCTGCTCGTCATGCTGGTGATGCGGATGCTCGGCGAGATGTCGGCCGCCTACCCGTCGTCGGGCTCCTTCTCGGCGCACGCCGAGCGGGCGTTCGGCCCGTGGGCGGGCTTCACCGCGGGCTGGTCGTTCTGGGTCCTGCTCTGCACGGCCGTGGGCATGGAGGGCATCGGCGCCGCGAAGATCGTCACCGGCTGGTTGCCGGGCACGCCCGAGTGGGCGTGGGTGGCGCTGTTCATGGTGGTCTTCTGCGTCGCGAACCTCGCGGCCGTCAAGAACTTCGGCGAGTTCGAGTTCTGGTTCGCGGCGCTGAAGGTCGGCGCGATCACGCTCTTCCTGCTGCTCGGCGCGCTGGCGATCGCCGGAGTCCTGCCCGGCACGGACTCCCCTGGTGCCTCGAACCTCGGGGACTTCCTGCCCCACGGCAGCCAGGGCCTCGTGATCGGCCTGCTGGCCTCGCTGTTCGCGTACGGCGGTCTGGAGACGGTCACCATCGCCGCGGCCGAGTCCGAGAACCCGGTGAAGGGCGTGGCGAGCGCGGTCCGGACGGCGATGTGGCGCATCGCGGTCTTCTACATCGGCTCGATGGCGGTCATCGTCACGCTCGTCCCCTGGAACACGCCGGAGATCGTCGAGAAGGGCCCGTACGTGGCCACCCTCGACCACCTGGGCATCCCGGGCGCCGGCCAGCTGATGAAGGTGGTGGTGCTGGTCGCGCTGCTGTCCGCGATGAACGCCAATATCTACGGTGCGTCACGCATCGCGTATTCGCTGGTGGAGCGCGGCCAGGGCCCCGGGGCACTGGGCCAGGTCTCCGGGGGCGTCCCGCGGATCGCCGTCCTGGCCTCGTCGTTCTTCGGTTTCGTGTGTGTCGTCCTGAGCTACTGGCGGCCGAACGACGTCTTCCAGTGGCTGCTGAACATGATCGGCGCGGTGATCCTCGTCGTCTGGATCTTCATCGCGGTCTCGCAGCTGCGTCTGCGCCGTCAACTGGAGCGGGAGGCACCGGAGAAGCTGGTCGTCCGCATGTGGGCGTTCCCGGTGCTGACCTGGGTCGCACTGGCGGGCATGGCGGCGGTCTTCGTGCTGATGTGGCGGCAGCCGGAGACGCGCGTGCAGCTGTACTCGACCGGCGGTATGACGCTGGTCCTGGCGGCCGCGGGCTACGCCTGGCAGCGGGTACGCGCCCGGAGCTGACGCGCCGCGCCTGCACCGCAGGGCCCTCACGGGAGACACGTGAGGGCCCTCTTCTCGTACACGGGTTGTTTGTGGTCGGCGTGCACCCCCCGCAGGGAGACCCCCGCCGGGCATGGCTCGCGGGGGTCTTCCGGTATCGGAGGCTCCGGGTGATGGTGGCGGTATGCCGATGTACTGCTTCACCTGCGACGCCGATCAGCCGCACCGCCCGCTGACCCGCGCCGAGGAGGCCTGGCTCAAGGAGCGGCTGGGCCGCGCGAGTGTGCGCGAGTTCTGGATGTGTGAGGCCGAACTGAACACCGAGACGAAGAAACAGTGCCGGAACCTCCGTACGGGCATGAACAAGAAGCCGTTCGCCCGGCCCATACGGGTACCCGTGCCGGACTGAGGACAACACGCCGGGCTGCCGGATCCGGACGGGCCGCAGCCCGCGCGCGGCGCCTACAGGTTGCTGAAGTCCGGCCCCTGCGTGCGCGTGCGCTTGATCTCGAAGAAGCCCGGGACCGAGGCGACCGCCAGGGTGCCGTCCCACAGCTTCGCGGCCTCCTCACCCTTGGGGGCCGGGGTGACCACCGGGCCGAAGAAGGCGAGCTGCTCACCGTCGGCGCCCGGGACCGCGATCACCGGCGTGCCCACCTCCTGACCGACCTGGTCGATGCCCTCCTTGTGGGAGGCGCGCAGCTCGGCCTCGAACTCGAAGTCCTCCTGGTCGGCGTAGTCGATCAGTTCGGCCGGGAGGCCGGCGTCCTCCAGCGCCTCCGCGATGGCCTCGGTGGTCGCACCCTCGCCCCGGTTGTGGAAGCGGGTGCCGAGCGCGGTGTACAGCGGGCCGAGGACCTCCGCGCCGTGCTTCTGCCACGCCGCGGTCACCACGCGGACCGGCTTCCATGCCTGGGTGGCGAGCATCTCCCGGTACTCCTCGGGCAACTGGTCCAACTTGTCCTCGTTGAGCACCGCGAGGCTCATGATGTGCCAGCGGACCTCGATGTCCCGGACCTTCTCCACTTCCAGGACCCAACGGGAGGTCATCCAGGCCCAGGGGCACAGCGGGTCGAACCAGAAGTCGACGGGGGTCTTACCGGAAGCGGTCGCGGTCTCGGACATGACTCTCCTTGGAATGCGGGTGCGTTCCGGACAACGTCCGGGGCCGTCCCCGCCATTCCCCGGAGCGTCCTGATGTGCGCCCCGGTGCCAGGCGTCAGGGGCACATGGCAGGATCGGTCCTGTTCGCCCCACCCCAGCCGACCAGAGGGAGTGCCGCCTGTGCCCGGTGAGAACCTGTCCCGTGACGAAGCCCAGGAGCGGGCCGCCCTGCTGTCCGTCGACGGGTACGACGTGTCGCTCGACCTGCGTTCGGCGGTGGGCGACGCCCCCGGCACCGAGCCGCACACCTTCCGCTCGGTCACCACGATCCGCTTCCGCTGCGCCGAGCCGGGCGCCGCGAGCTTCGCCGACCTGATCGCCCCGAGCGTCACCGCGGTCTCGCTCAACGGCAAGGACCTCGACCCGAGCGAGGTCTTCGACGGCACCCGCATCCAGCTGGAGGACCTGGCCGCCGAGAACGAGCTGGTCGTCGACGCCCGGTGCGCCTACTCCCGTACCGGCGAGGGCATGCACCGCTTCGTCGACCCCGAGGACGGCGAGGTGTACCTGTACACGCAGTACGAGCCCGCCGACTCCCGTCGTGTCTTCGCGAACTTCGAGCAGCCGGACCTCAAGGCCCCCTTCCGCTTCGAGGTCCGCGCCCCCGAGGGCTGGACGGCGTGGAGCAACGGCGTCGGTGAACAGCACGACGGGGTGTGGCGGTTCGCGGAGACCAAGCCGATCTCCACGTACATCACCGCCGTGGTCGCCGGTCCGTACCACTACGTCACCGACACCTACTCCCGTACGTTCGAGGACGGTACGGCGCTGGAGATCCCGCTCGGCGCGATGTGCCGCAAGGGCCTGGCGAAGCACTTCGACGCGGACGACGTCTTCCTGGTCACCAAGCAGGGCCTGGACTTCTTCCACGACCACTTCGACTACCCGTACCCCTTCGGGAAGTACGACCAGGCGTTCGTGCCGGAGTACAACCTCGGCGCGATGGAGAACCCGGGCATGGTCACCTTCCGCGAGGAGTACATCTTCCGCGGCAAGGTCACGCAGGCGTCGTACGAGCGCCGGGCCAATGTGATCCTGCACGAGATGGCGCACATGTGGTTCGGCGACCTGGTGACCATGGTGTGGTGGGACGACCTGTGGCTGAAGGAGTCCTTCGCGGACTTCATGGGCTCCTTCTCGATGGTGGAGGCGACCCGCTTCACCGACGGCTGGATCACCTTCGCCAACAACCGCAAGGCGTGGGCGTACCGCGCCGACCAGCTGCCCTCCACGCACCCCGTCACGGCGGACATCCGCGACCTGGAGGACGCGAAACTCAACTTCGACGGCATCACCTACGCCAAGGGCGCGTCCGTGCTCAAGCAGTTGGTGGCGTACGTGGGCCGGGAGGCGTTCCTGGAGGGCGCACGCCGCTACTTCAAGCGGAACGCGTACGGCAACACGCGCCTCGGTGACCTGCTGTCGGTCCTCGAGGAGACGAGCGGCCGGGACATGGCGGCCTGGGCGCGGTCCTGGCTGCAGACGGCGGGCGTCAACTCCCTCACGCCGCAAGTGGTGCTGGGCGAGGACGGCCGGATCGCGGAGCTGTCCGTGCTCCAGGAGGCCGCCGCGTCGCATCCCGAACTGCGGCCGCACCGGGTGGCGGTGGGCCTGTACCGCAACGAGGCGGGCGCGCTCGTCCGGTACGCGCGTGCCGAGGTGGACGTCGCCGGTCCGCGCACGGTGATCGGTGAACTCGTGGGCGCCGAGGCCCCAGAGCTGGTCCTGGTCAACGACGACGACCTCACGTACTGCAAGATCCGTTTCGACGACGCCTCGCTCGCGACCCTGAAGGGCCACCTCGGCGTCCTCACCGACCCCCTCGCGCGGGCGCTGTGCTGGTCGGCGCTGTGGAACCTGACCCGGGACGCGCTGCTGCCGGCACGGGACTTCATCGATCTGGTGCTGCGGTTCTCCGGCCGCGAGAGCGACATCGGTGTGCTCCAGCAGCTGCACACCTGGACGAACTCGGCACTGACCAACTACGCGGCGCCCGAATGGCGCGCGGCCGGCGAGCAGTTGCTCGCTCAGGGCGCGCTGCGCGAGCTGCGGCAGGCGGAGCCGGGCAGCCAGCACCAGCTGACGTGGGCGCGGTTCTTCGCAGCGGTGGCGTCGAGCGAGGCCGATCTGCAGCTGTTGCGGGGTCTGCTGGAGGGCACGGCGAAGATCGACGGCCTGGACGTGGACCAGGAGCTGCGCTGGGCGTTCCTGGAGCCGCTGGCCGCGCACGGGACGGCGGACGAGTCGGTGCTCGCGGCGGAACTGGCCCGCGACGACACCGCCTCCGGCAAGCGCCACCAGGTCCGCTGCCTGGCCGCGCGCCCGTCGGCCGCGGTCAAGGCGGAGGCATGGGCGCAGGTCGTCGAGTCGGACACCCTGTCGAACGCGCTCGTGGAGGCGACCATCGCGGGCTTCGTGCAGCCGTCACAGCGGGAGTTGCTCGCGCCGTACACGGAGAAGTACTTCGCGGCGATCGAACGCGTGTGGGCCGAGCGGTCCATCCAGATCGGGATGGACGTGGTGAAAGGCCTGTTCCCGTCGCTGCGGGACTCGCAGGAGACGCTGGACGCGACGGACGCGTGGCTCGCCGCGCACGAGGACGCGCCGCCGGCACTGCGCAGGCTGGTACTGGAGGCACGCGACGACCTGGCACGCACCCTGCGCGGCCAGGCGCGCGACGCACAGGCGGCTGTCTAGAAGCGAGACGCCGAAGCCGGGCGGGGGACGGTGGTTGACGGGCCCTGCGGGACGACGGTTACGAAATACGAGTATCCGAACCCGTAACCCGTTCCCTCCCCCGCCCGGACCAGCCTCTTTCGGTAGTCGAACGCGCGTACCTCAGTGCCGACTTGTCCGTATGTGTCGACAGGCGTGTAACACACGGTAAGCAGACGGGCCGGGCACGGGAACCTCGGGGTCATGACCCACAACACCCCGCTCTCGCCCCGCCCGCTCCACTACCTGGCCGAAGTGCAGCGCCGGGCACTGACCGCGGCCCAGCTGCGCGCCCACGGCGTCTCGGCCGCCGAGACGAACGAGCGGTGCCGGCCCGGCGGACCCTGGCAGCAGTTGCTGCCGGGTGTGTATCTGCTGCACCCGGGGCCGCCGACCGCCGGCGAACGCCTGCACGCGGTACTGCTGTACGCGGCACGCTCGTCGCACGACGACCCGACGCCCATGGTCCCTTCACAGCCGCGCATGGGCGGCCCGCACGCCCCGCTGCACTACACGGACGCGATGATCACGGGCCTGGCCGCGCTGACGCTGTACGGCTTCACCTCGGCGCCTCCGCTGCCGTCGGTGGAGAAGATCGACGTCCTGGTGCCGCGGGCCCGTCGGCTGCGCAGCACCGGCTGCGCGCGGGTGATCCGTACGCCGTCGCTGCCCGCCCCGCGGCTGGTGGCCGGCCTGCCGGTCGCCCCTGTCCCGCGCGCCCTGGCCGACGCGGTGGCCGAACTCGCGGACCCGGGCGCGGTGTACCGCCTGATGACGGAGGCGGTACGCGGCCGCCACTGCAAACCGGCCGAGGTCGTACGCGAGTTGAACCAGGCGAAATTACTGAGCCGGCCGCACGTGGTGGAGGCGGTGGACTCGCTCCGTGCCGAGCGCCGGGCGATCGCGGAGGGCCGTCTGTACCGGCTGGTGCGCGAGTACGGCCTCCCCGAACCGGTCTGGAACGTGGACCTGAGGCTTCCCGGCGGCCCTCACCTCGGCGGTCTGGACGCGTACTGGCCCGAGCACGCGGTGGCCCTGGAACTCGACACCCTTGCCCCGCACCACGGCCTTCGGCAGGACGACGACGCCCTGGGGTCGCAGTACGCCCGTAAGCGCGAAACCCTGGAGCGGCTCGGCATCGCCGTCGTCCACATCACTCCGATGAAGCTGCGTCAGGCGCCCGAGCAGCTGGCATCGGTGGTCCGCACGGCGTTGAGGACGGCGCCGGACCGGGCACCGGCCGCACACGTCATGGTGCTGCCCCGGTGACGAAGAGGAGCGGCCGTCGGTTGCGGATCCTCATTTCTCGACGGCTCGGACGGTCGGCACGCTCACAGGATTGTCCCAGGCCGCCCCACTACGTCTTCGATGACGCATGGCGGGATTACGCCATGCGTTCATCCCGCCTCGGTCAACTCTCCACAAACATCTGTTGATCGGTAAGGCTGAGCGGTCACCCGGAACCAAATTCCGGACGGCTGCGGCCAGGAGCGATCCCCTGCGGGCTTCCGGCCGTGCCGCCCTCGTTCCTTTACCTACAAGGGATGCTGATGACGACCGACTCTCCCCGCGCCCCGATAACGGGCGCGAGACGCGTGGCCCGGATAGCCGTGGCCGCGGGTCTCGTCGCCGCACTCTCCGCGGCCGGGCCGATACCCCTGGCCTTCGCCGCCGACCACCAGCCCGTCGACACCCCCAAGTCGGCGGAACACAAGCTCGGTTCGGTCGACGCGGAGCTGCTCGCCAAGGCCAAGGCCCATGGCGACAAGAACGTCACGATGATGATCGCGACCGCGCCCGGTCAGACCGGTCAGGTCGCCCAGGAGCTGGACGCGATCAAGGGCGGCTCCGTGGGCCGCACCTACGACAAGCTCGGCTACGTCCGCGCCACCGTGCCGACCGGCAAGGCCGACTCGGCCATCGCCGCCGCCTCGAAGCTGTCCTCCGTGCACGCCATCGACCTGCGGCAGGAGATCCCGCTCGACGACCCGTCCCCGGCCGCGGACACCGCGAAGGGCGCCTCCGGCGAGGGCAGCGCGGTCACTTACCCCGCCCCGGGCAAGAACACCCCCGCCGAGAACCCGTACAACCCGTCCTTCGAGACGGGCGCCGTCGATTTCGTGAAGCAGAACCCGAAGGCGGACGGTCGGGGCATCACCATCGGCATCCTCGACTCCGGCGTGGACCTCGGCCACCCGGCCCTGCAGAAGACCACCACCGGCGAGCGGAAGATCGTCGACTGGGTGACCGCCACCGACCCGATCGTGGACGGCGACGGCACCTGGCGGCAGATGACCACCGGCGTCACAGGCCCCGAGTTCACCGCGGGCGGCACGACCTGGAAGGCGCCGGCGGGCGACTTCCTGTTCAACACCTTCAGCGAGTCCGCGACCAAGGGCGGCGACGCCAACGGAGACCTGGACCGCGACGGCAAGACCACCAGCGTGTGGGGCGTCCTCTACGACCCGGCGAGCGGCACCGTCCGCGTCGACCTGAACAACAACGGCGACTTCACGGACGACGTCCCGATGAAGCCGTACAAGGACGGCCACCAGGTCGGCTACTTCGGCGAGGACAAGACCGACCCGAAGACGGGCGCCGCCCTGCGCATCCCGTTCGTCGTGGAGATCCGCAAGAACGTGCCGATGGACCCCAAGGGCGGGTCCTGGGTCGGCAAGAAGGCCGACTTCGTCAACATCGGCGTCATCGAGTCCGAGCACGGCACCCACGTCGCGGGTATCACCGCGGCGAACAGCCTGTTCGGCGGGAAGATGAACGGCGCCGCCCCGGGCGCGAAGATCGTCTCCTCCAGGGCCTGCAACTGGAACGGCGGCTGCACCAACATCGCGCTCACCGAGGGCATGATCGACCTCGTCGCCAACCGCGGCGTCGACATCGTCAACATGTCCATCGGCGGCCTGCCGGCGCTCAACGACGGCAACAACGCCCGCGCGGAGCTGTACACGCGGCTCATCGACACCTACGGCGTGCAGCTCGTCATCTCGGCGGGCAACAGCGGCCCCGGCCTCGACACCATCGGTGACCCCGGCCTCGCCGACAAGGTCATCTCGGTCGGCGCGGCCATCTCCAAGGAGACCTGGGCGGCCAACTACGGTTCCGGCGTGGCCAAGTCGTACGCCATGATGCCGTTCTCCTCGCGCGGTCCGCGTGAGGACGGCGGCTTCACGCCGACCATCTCGGCGCCCGGCGCGGCCATCAACACCACGCAGACCTGGCTGCCCGGCGGCCCGGTCGCCGAGGCCGGCTACTCGCTCCCGGCCGGCTACTCGATGCTCCAGGGCACCTCGATGGCGTCCCCGCAGGCGGCCGGCGCGTCCGCGCTGCTGCTGTCGGCGGCGAAGCAGCAGGGCATCGACCTCACTCCGGCGAACCTGCGCACCGCCCTGACCTCGACCGCGCGGCACATCGAGGACGAGCAGCCGCACAGCGAGGGCGCGGGCCTGATCGACATCGTGAAGGCCTGGAAGTCGATCGAGAAGGGTGCTTCGGCGCACCAGTACGCGGTCAAGGCCCCGGTCAGCACCTCGCTGTCCTGGGCACTGAAGACGCCCGGCTTCGGCACCGGTCTGTACGACCGCGAGGGCGGTCTGAAGACGGGCCAGACGAAGACCTACGACGTCCAGGTCACCCGCACGACGGGTCCGGCCGGTCCGGTCCAGCACCACCTGAGCCTGAAGAACGACGACGGCACCTTCAAGATCCTCGGCTCGCCCGAGGTCTCGATGCCGCTGAACAAGCCGGTGACGGTCCAGATCCAGGCGCGTCCCGGCGCCATCGGTGTGCACAGCGCGATCCTCGAGGTCGACGACCGAGGCACCGAGGGCGTGGACCGGCAGATCATGCTGACCGTCGTGGTCTCCACGGACATCGCCAAGCCGTCGTCGACCTACTCGGTGTCGGGTGTCGCGCAGCGCAACAGCACCCAGTCGTACTTCGTGACGGTCCCGGAGGGTGCGAAGACCCTCGAGGTCTCGATGAGCGGTCTCAAGGACAAGAGCCAGACCCGCTTCATCACGATCCACCCCTACGGTGTCCCGGTGGACACCACCTCGACCCCGAACTGCTACCCGAACTACGAGAACCCGGCCAACACCTGCCGTCCGGACGTGCGTTCGTACGCCAGCCCGATGCCGGGAGTCTGGGAGATCGAGGTCGAGGCGCGTCGTACCTCGCCGCTTTTCGACAACCCGTTCACGCTGAACGCGGCGGTGTACGGGCTGGACTTCAGCCCCGCGGTGCAGACGGTCCCGGAGGCGAAGGCCGGTACGCCGGTCCCCGTGGCCTGGACGCTGACGAACAAGTTCGCCGGCCTGGACGCCAAGCTGAAGGGCGGCTCGCTGGGCTCGTCGAAGTCGGAGCGCCCGACCATCGCCGACGGTGACACCCACACCAGGACGGTCGTCGTACCCGCCGGGGCCGAGCGCCTGGACGTCGCCATCGGCAACGTCTCCGACGCGGGAGCCGACCTGGACCTGTACGTGTACAACGCCGCCGGTCAGCGGGTCGCCTACTCGGCGAAGGGCGGCTCGGAGGAGTCCGTCTCCATCGCCAAGCCCGCCGCGGGCACGTACACCATCGAGATCGACGCCTACTCGGTTCCGGCCGGCACCACGGACTACGACTACCGGGACGTGTACTACTCGGCGTCGCTCGGTTCGGTCAAGGTCGACGAGGCGAAGGTGTACCCGCTCACCCCGGACGGCACGGCACAGATCTCCGCCGACGTCGTCGCGAACGAACCGGCCCCCGACGGCCGCGAGTTCTTCGGTGAGCTTCAGGTGCTGAACGCCCGGGGCACCGTCGCGGGCCTCGGCAGCGTGAAGATCGGCCAGGTCATCCCGTAGCGGAGCCGGCACGACGATGGGGCGGGCGTCCGTACGGCGGGCGCCCGCCCCTTTGCATGGCGTGCGCCTCACGTCCCGCACCTGGCCGTACCCGACGGCGGCAGGCCCTGGAGGATCCAGGCGCGTTCGCCCGCGATGTCCTCCTCTCCCGTCACCCACAGGTCCGGCACCTTGGAGCCGCCCAGGATGCCGACGAGGACGTGTTCGCCCTTGTGCGGCCGGGGATCGGTGTCCCGGTCCATGAGGAAGGTGACCTCGCCCTCGCCGGTGGCGGGTACGTAGTGGCGGTCGACGGCCAGCGTGATCCGCTCCCGGGTGCTGCCCGGCACGCCCCTGACGTCGGTCACCCGCCCCTCCACGACGAGCCGGGCGCAGGCCAGGTAGCCGGACGCGCGGTCGGATGCCGCCGCGCGCTTGCTGGACGCGTCCGCCGAACCGGTGACGGGGTTCTGCGCGACCAGCCATCCCATCCCCAGGACCGTGGCCGTCACGGCGGCCGCGACGAGGACGCCGAGAGACCATGCGCCGGGGTGGCGCATCCACGTCCGTCGCGGCCGGGGCACCCGGACCGGCTCGGCCCGCGGCCCGGGTTCCTGTTCGGCCAGAGCGTCCCCGATGATCCCCAACTGCTCGCGCAGCAGCGCCACATCGTCCCGTGCCGACCGGTGCTCGGCCATGAAGGCGGCGTCGGCGTGTGCCCCGTCCGGCAGCGGCTCGCCGGTGATCGCGGCCATCAGCGCGTCGGCGCCGTCGTACTCGGCGGCCACGTCACACCACCTCGTTCTCGTGCAGACGGTCGCGCAGCGCGCGGACCGCCGAGTGGAGCCTGCTCTTGACCGTGCCCTCGGGGATGCCGAGTTCCTGCGCGATCCCCCGGACCGGCAGATCGGCGTAGAAGCGCAGGACGAGAACCTGGCGCTGGGCGTCGGGCAGCTCGTCCAGGCCCTGGGCGACGGCGAGGGAGAGCAACCGGGAGTCCTCACCCGAGGAGTGCTCGACCGGCCGGAGCACGGCAAGGCGCTCGCCGAGCCGCTCCTGGCGGCGCTTGGCCCGGTGCCAGTCCATCGCCAGGTTGGAGGCGACGACCGCCGCCCACGCCGAGACGTCCCGCGGCGCCTCGCGTCCGCTCGCGGCCCGCTCCAGCAGCCGCAGGCGGACCTGCTGTACCCCGTCCGGCAGGTCCGCCTGCGGCACCCCGCCGAGCGCGAGCACCGCCCGCACCCTCCGTTCCTGGGCCGCGTCCAGGGGGTCGTCCACCGTGTGGTCCGCCCCCGGCCCGCGGCGGGCCATTCTGCGCAGCACAGCACCCTCCCCTTCTCCGCGTCCCCCTACGACGCCACAGCGGCCCGAAACGTTCGGCCGACTTCCACGGGCATGCGAAAGAGGCGTACGTCACACCGTGGTGTGCGCCGGGCAGGCGCGGGGCGGCACGGCTTGCGGTCCGGGGTGCCCGGCAGCCGGATTCCCCCAGCTCAGAGAGGGTGGACGCCGGACATCTGCAACCGGCGGCCGGACGGTCACGTCCCACTCCTTGGGCACACCATGCAGAGAATTGGACAGGTGTGCCGGGGTCGGCCGCATGATGGAGAAGCCTCGGCCGAGCAAAAGGTACGTACAGCACAGACAGAGGGAGTCGCCGTGAGGGTCGGAATCGTCGGAGCCACCGGTCAGGTCGGCACGGTCATGCGCGGGATCCTCACGGAACGGAACTTCCCGGTCACCCAGCTGCGCCTGTTCGCGTCCGCCCGTTCGGCGGGGACGGTCCTGGACGGCGTGACGGTGGAGGACGCGGCGACGGCCGACTACACGGGCCTGGACATCGTGCTGTTCTCCGCGGGCGGCGCGACCTCGAAGGCGCTGGCCGAGAAGGTCGCCTCGCAGGGCGCCGTGGTGATCGACAACTCCTCCGCCTGGCGCCGGGACCCGGACGTACCGCTGGTCGTCTCCGAGGTGAACCCGCACGCGATCGTGAACCGGCCGAAGGGCATCATCGCCAACCCGAACTGCACGACGATGGCCGCCATGCCGGTGCTGAAGCCGCTGCACGAGGAGGCGGGCCTCGAGGCGCTGGTGGTCGCCACCTACCAGGCGGTGTCCGGCTCGGGCCTCGCGGGCGTGGCGGAACTGCACGGCCAGGCCCAGAAGGTGATCGCCGACGCCGACAAGCTGACCCACGACGGCGAGGCGGTCGACTTCCCCGACCCGGCGGTCTACAAGCGCCCGATCGCCTTCAACGTCCTCCCCTTCGCGGGCAACCTCGTCGACGACGGCCTGCACGAGACCGACGAGGAGCAGAAGCTCCGCAACGAGTCCCGCAAGATCCTGGAGATCCCGGGGCTGAAGGTCTCCGGCACCTGCGTCCGCGTCCCGGTCTTCTCCGGCCACTCCCTCCAGGTCAACGCCCGCTTCACGCGTCCGCTGTCGGTGGAGCGCGCGACGGAACTGCTGGCCGGCGCCCCGGGTGTGGTCCTCTCCGACATCCCGACCCCGCTCCAGGCGGCCGGTCAGGACGCGTCGTACGTGGGCCGCATCCGCTCGGACGAGACGGTGGAGCACGGCCTCGCCCTGTTCGTCTCCAGCGACAACCTGCGCAAGGGCGCGGCCCTGAACGCGGTGCAGATCGCGGAACTGGTGGCGGCGGAGCTGAGCGAGTAGGAACCGTCATACGCCGAAGGGGCGCGCACCGGCAGCGGTGCGCGCCCCTTCGGCGTGTCCGGTTCCTCATCGGTCCCTGCGGACCTCGTACAGGAAGCACCCGTATTCCACAGCCCGGACGTGGACGAGCGTCACGGCCGGGTCGGCGAACGCCTCCGCGAAGGCCGCCTCGAAGTCTTCCTCGACCAGACGGCCACCGAGGATGTGGCCCTCCCGGGAGTAGCGGCGGACGGTGCGGTGGGCGTTCGAGAACGGATGTCCGCGCAGGTCGGGGCCCTCGCACTCGTCAGCGTGAAGGAAGACCGGCCCCTGCTCGTCGTACGCGCCCAAGGCGGCGCCCGTCCGTGCCGCCCAACGCCGCAGGGGCGCGTAGGAGACCAAGGCGATCCGCTCGCCGGGCGCACTGCGGCGCAGGCAGCAGCGCAGGGGCGCGCCGCCCTCCCGGTCCGTGAAGGGATTCATGGGGCGGCCGGCGTCATCGGTGGTGCGAAGCTCCTTCAGGACTGCCGGTTCGATGGGGCGTGCCGTGTACGTCGTCATGGCCCCAGGCTCTCGCCCGCCCGCGCGGTTCTCCGGCGGATTCCGGACGTCGCGTTCCGGATCCGGTCCGTGCGGTGTCCGCAGGCAAGTCCGTCCAGGCCGAAGCGAAGGTCCGGGGCGGGGCCTCACCTGCGCGCGGTGCCGTGCCGGCGGACGGTGCATCAGGCCCCGTTCATCGCCCAATGTGGTGACGACGTGCAAGGATGGCGCAACCCACACATACCGAGGAGATGACCGCGTGCCTGGCACAAACCTGACTCGCGAAGAGGCGCAGCAGCGGGCGAAGCTGCTCACCATTGACTCGTACGAGATCGATCTCGACCTCTCCGGCGCGCAGGAGGGCGGTACCTACCGGTCCGCGACCACGGTGCGCTTCGACTCCGCGGAGAACGGCGCGGAGTCCTTCATCGACCTGGTGGCCCCGGCCGTCCACGAGGTCACCCTCAACGGCGACCCGCTGGACCCCGCCGAGGTCTTCAAGGACTCGCGGATCGCGCTGCCCGGGCTCCTCGAGGGGCGCAACGTGCTCCGCGTGGTCGCCGACTGCGCGTACACCAACACCGGTGAGGGCCTGCACCGCTTCGTCGACCCCGTCGACCAGCAGGCGTACCTCTACACCCAGTTCGAGGTGCCCGACGCGCGACGGGTGTTCGCGTCGTTCGAGCAGCCGGACCTCAAGGCCACCTTCCAGTTCACCGTGAAGGCGCCCACCGGCTGGAGCGTCGTCTCCAACTCGCCCACCCCCGAGCCCAAGGACGACGTCTGGGTCTTCGAGCCGACCCCGCGGATCTCGACGTACATCACGGCTCTGATCGTGGGCCCGTACCAGTCCGTGCACAGCGTGTACGAGAAGGACGGGCAGAACGTCCCGCTCGGCATCTACTGCCGGCCCTCCCTGGCCGAGTTCCTGGACGCCGACGCCATCTTCGAGGTGACCCGGCAGGGCTTCGACTGGTTCCAGGAGAAGTTCGACTACGCGTACCCGTTCAAGAAGTACGACCAGCTCTTCGTACCGGAGTTCAACGCGGGCGCGATGGAGAACGCGGGCGCGGTCACCATTCGCGACCAGTACGTCTTCCGGTCCAAGGTCACCGACGCCGCGTACGAGCTGCGTGCCGAGACGATCCTGCACGAGCTGGCCCACATGTGGTTCGGCGACCTGGTGACCATGGAGTGGTGGAACGACCTGTGGCTGAACGAGTCGTTCGCCACCTACACCTCCATCGCCTGCCAGGCGTACCACCCCGAGAGCCGGTGGCCGCACTCCTGGACGACCTTCGCCAACTCCATGAAGACGTGGGCGTACCGGCAGGACCAGCTGCCGTCGACCCACCCGATCATGGCCGAGATCAACGACCTCGACGACGTCCTCGTCAACTTCGACGGCATCACGTACGCCAAGGGCGCCTCGGTCCTCAAGCAGCTCGTCGCCTACGTCGGCATGGACGAGTTCTTCGCGGGTGTCCAGGCGTACTTCAAGCAGCACGCGTACGCCAACTCCCGTCTGTCCGACCTGCTGGGCGCCCTGGAGAAGACTTCCGGCCGCGACCTGAAGACGTGGTCGAAGAAGTGGCTGGAGACGGCGGGCATCAACACCCTCCACCCGGAGATCGAGACGGACGACAGCGGCGTCATCACCTCCTTCGCCATCCGCCAGGAGGCCCCGGCACTCCCGGCCGGCGCGAAGGGCGAGCCGACCCTGCGTCCCCACCGCATCGCCATCGGCCTGTACAGCGTGGACGGTTCGGGCGACGGCCGGCTGGTGCGCGAGAAGGACGGCCGGATCGAGCTGGACGTCGACGGCGAGCTGACCGCCGTGCCGCAGCTGGTCGGCCGGAGCCGCCCGGACGTGATCCTGCTCAACGACGACGACCTGTCGTACGCGAAGGTCCGCCTGGACGAGAAGTCCCTCGCCTTCGTCACCGAGCACCTGGGCGACTTCGAGTCGTCGCTGCCGCGTGCCCTGTGCTGGGCCTCGGCCTGGGACATGACCCGTGACGCGGAGCTGGCGACCCGCGACTACCTCTCCCTCGTCCTGTCCGGCATCGGCAAGGAGTCGGACATCGGTGTCGTGCAGTCGCTGCACCGCCAGGTGAAGCTGGCCGTCGACCAGTACGCCGCCCCGGCCACCCGCGAGGCGCTGCTGACCCGGTGGACGGACGCGACCCTCGCCCATCTGCGCGCCGCCGAGCCGGGCGGCGACCACCAGCTGGCGTGGGCGCGTGCCTTCGCCGCGACCGCGCGTACGCCGGAGCAGCTGGACCTCCTGGAGGGGCTGCTGGACGGTTCGCAGACCATCGAGGGGCTGGTCGTCGACACCGAGCTGCGCTGGGCGTTCGTGGAGCGGCTCGCGGCGGTGGGCCGTTTCGACGAGACGGAGATCGCGGGCGAGCTGGAGCGGGACAAGACGGCGGCCGGTGAGCGGCATGCGGCCACCGCCCGCGCCGCCCGCCCGACCGCGGAGGCCAAGGCCGAGGCCTGGGCGTCGGTCATCGAGTCCGACAAGCTGCCGAACGCCGTGCAGGAGGCGGTGATCGCCGGCTTCGTCCAGACCGACCAGCGTGAGCTGCTCACTCCGTACACGGACCGGTACTTCGAGGTGGTCAAGGACATCTGGGACTCCCGCTCCCATGAGATCGCCCAGCAGATCGTGACCGGCCTGTATCCGTCGGTCCAGGTCTTCGAGGCGACGCTGGCGAAGACCGACGCGTGGCTGGCCGCCGCCGAGCCGCCCCCGGCGCTGCGGCGACTGGTCTCGGAGTCGCGCTCGGGCGTCGAGCGGGCGCTGAAGGCACAGGCGGCGGACGCGGCCGCGGCGTAGTCGTACTGCCCTGCACGGCAGCGGGCGCCCGGCACATCGCCGGGCGCCCGCTGCCGTTCGGCCGGTGTGCGCCGCTCGAGCCGGCCGAGGACCGTCGCCCCGAAGGCCAGGGGCCAGGAGCGCGGTCCTGCGCCCCGTGCACGCACAGTGGGTCGGCCAACCGGCCGACCCGCCAACGACCTGGGGAGCAATAGGGAGTGGGTGAAGGAGCGGCGTCCGGTGCGGTCGATCGCAAGGCGCCGGAAGGTCCTCGTAGCGGAGCTACCAGGACCTTCCGGCAACGCCGTGATCGGCCGTGCCGGACGCCGCGACGCCGCTCCCTATTGCTCCCCAGGTCGTAAGTCAGTTGCTCTCCGGTACGGTCAGCTCCGGCCCGTCCATTCGGTCAGCGCCGCCTCGAGCCGCGCCGGGTCGGGCGCGTCGGCCGCCCAGGCGACGTATCCGTCGGGCCGCACGAGCACGGTCGTACGGCGCTCGCTCGCCCAGCGCTCCACCGCCAGTCGGTCCTTGCGGCCGGCGGCGTCGCCCGCCTGCGGGGTGATGAGGACGAACCGGCCGCCGCGCAGGGCCTCGTAGAGCCGGCCGCCGCCGGCGAGCGCGACATCGGGGATGCGCTTGCCGGTCAACGGATGGGCGCCGCGGGGAGCGGCATACGCGTACCCGATGCCGGTGAGCTGGCCCATCGCCCGCTTCCGGACCGGACCGACATGGTCGATGAGAGTGACCAGCCCGGCACGCAGCGCCCGCGTCCAGGGGCGCCTGGCCATCCCCATCCGGACGATCCCGCCGCTGCTGCGCAGCACTGACTTTCCGACCGGGTGGCGCTCGGACTGGTAGGTGTCGAGGAGCGCGGGGTCGGCGTGGTCGCGGAGGACGGCGGCAAGCTTCCACGAGAGGTTCGCGGCGTCCTGCAGACCGGTGTTCATGCCCTGGCCGCCGGCCGGGGTGTGCACATGTGCGGCGTCCCCGGCGAGGAAGACGCGGCCGACGCGGTACGCGGGCGCCTGGCGCTCGTCGCTGTGGAAGCGGGACATCCAGCGGGCGTCACGCATGCCGTAGTCGCGGCCGAGCGCGCGGCGGACGATCTCCCGGACCTCGTCGAGGTCGAGCGGCGCACTGTCGGGGACGTCGCGGTCGCGGCGCCAGCCGATGACCCGGTAGTAGCCGTCGCCGAAGGGTGCGAGGAAGGCGAACGCGCCACCGGCCGCGTTGGCGGTCAGCACCTCCTCGGGCTTCTCGTCGAGCAGGACGTCGGCGAGGACGACGGAGCGGATGACGGACTTGCCCGGGAAGGGCAGTCCGATCGCCTGGCGCACGGCACTGCGCATGCCGTCGGTGCCGACGACGTAGGCGGCACGCATGTCCGCGGATTCCCCGTCCGGGCGGCGCACCTGGAGCGTCACGCCGTCGGCGTCCTGGCTCAGCCCGGTGACCTCGGTCTGGTGGACGAACCGCGCCCCGGCCTCGACCGCGCGCCGCTCCAGCGCGCTCTCCACCTCGTACTGCGGGAGGACGAGAAGGTGGTTGAAGCGGGAGGGGAGGGTGTCGAGCCGCACGCGGAGAGCACCGAAGAGCCGAAGGTCGCTGAGGGGCTGCCCCTTGACCTCCACCTCGTCCGCGAGGCCGCGGGCGTCGAGCTGCTCCAGGGTGCGGGCGTGCAGGACGAAGGCGCGCGAGAGGTTGCTGATCCCGTGGGGGCGCCTGTCGACGAGGGTGACGGGGACGCCGGCGGTCGCGAGGTCACCGGCGAGCAGGAGTCCGGTGGGGCCGGAGCCGACGACGATCACATCACCAGTGGTGGCGGTGCTGGAAGCGGTGCTGCGGGTTGTGCCCTTCATGACGACCTCCTGATGCCAACACTCGCTGGCCAACTCCCGTTGGCCAACTTCCGTTTGCCAACATAGAACGGCCTGGCTGGACTGTCAACGGATGTTGGCCTACATTTGTTGGCATGCCCGACAGACCACCTCGTCGCTCCGACGCCACCCGCACCGCGATCCTCGCCGCCGCGCGCGAGCGCTTCGCCTCCGACGGCTACGAGCGCGCCACCATCCGCGCGATCGCCAAGGACGCCCGGATCGATCCGTCCATGGTGATGCGCTACTACGGCTCGAAAGAAGGCCTCTTCGACGCCGTCCTGGACGTCGATCTCCGTATCCCGAACCCACGGGAACTGCAGCGGCAGACCGTGGGCGAGACCCTGGTGAGCCACTTCCTCACTCTCTGGGAGGAGAACAACGACGCGCTCACGGCGATGCTGCGCGTGAGCGTCACCAACCCGGCGGGGGCCGAGCGTCTCCAGGGGATCTTCCGGGACCAGATACTGCCGGTCGCACGGCATGTCTGCCCGGATCCCGAGCAGGCGCCCGCCCGGGCCGGGCTCACCGCGTCGCAGGTACTGGGGATGGCGCTCACGCGGTATGTGCTGAAGTTCCCGCCGGTCGCCGCCCTGGCCCGCGAGGAAATCGTGGCCTGGCTGGCTCCGACGCTGCAGCGCTACCTCACGGCGCCACACCCATGACACGCGCCGAGCCCGGGTGATGCGGCAACGCGACGAGGCACCGTGCCGGGCGTCGCGACAGGGCAGACATTGCCCGTTCGGGGCATTAGCCCGTCCGGGTGAGGCAGGCTCGGGTGAAACGCGTCGAGGGAGCCCACGCACCGGACGGGTGCGTGGACTCCCTCGGGGGAAGTGCATGCCGGCCGAAGGCCGGGGGCCCAGGAGGCCCGGGGCGGTGACCCCGTGACCCCGGAGGGCGTCAGCCCTACTTGGTCTGCTTGCGCGACTTGTCGAGGACCATGACGAGACCCGCGATGACCAGGAACAGCACGATCGGAGCCACCACGAAGTACCCCAGCGTCGCGGCCGCACTCAGGCCCTGGCCGGGGTCGTCGCCGTCGTCGCGGGTCAGCGCGAGCGCGGGGGACGACATGAGCAGCATCATCAGCGTCGTACCGGCGGCCAGGGCGCCGGCGCGCAGGGCGTTCTTCTTGTCCACGGTGCAAAAGTAGCGAACGCCCGAACGAGCCGCGCGCCCGGGGTCCCGCTACCGGGCCTCCACCCCGCGTACCCACCCCCGTCCCGCACGTCCCGCCACTCACTCTTCGGCCCCGGCCGCCGTCCCGGCACTCTCCGACGCCGAGCCTCGCCCCCGTGGGCCGCCGTCGCCGCCGGTCGCCCGGACCCTCCCGCGCAGCACGTCCACCAGCGCGTGCAGTCGCGGTGACGCCGCCAGTTCCTCCAGGGCCACCGGGTGCCCGTCCGCGTCCGCGATCGGCAGGCGCCAGTTCGGGTACTGGTCCCAGGTGCCCGGCAGGTTCTGCGGGCGGCGGTCGCCCACCGCATCGGGGAGCCAGACCCCGATCAGCCGGGCCGGGGTGCGCAGCAGGAAACGGTGGACGGCCTGGATCTCGATCTCCTCCATGGCCGTGGGGCCCCCGCCACTCGTCCCCTTCAGCAGTCCGAGCCGGGACAGCAGGACGAGCCATGCGCGGGTGTCGGCGGCGGCCGCGGCCCGCTCCCGGTCCAGGGGGCGGTTCAACAGGCCCAGCCGGTCGCGGAGTTCGACATATTCGCCGGTGAGCCGGGCGGCGGTCGGCGGCAGGTCGTGGGTGGTGGCGGTGGCAAGGCAGTCCGCCCTCCAGCGCTCGGGCTGCAGGGGCCGCCCCGTACCCTCCCAGTCGCGCTCGAACCACAGTACGGACGTGCCGAGCACCCCGCGCTCGTGCAGCGTCTCGCGCACCCCGGGCTCCACCGTCCCGAGGTCCTCACCGATGACCGGCGCCCCGGCGCGCGAGGCCTCCAGCACCAGGACGGCGAGCATGGCCTCGGCGTCGTAGTGGACGTAGGTGCCCGCAGTGGGCGGCTGCCCCTTCGGCACCCACCACAGCCGGAACAGGCCCATGACGTGGTCGATGCGCAGGGCGCCCGCGTGCCGGAGGAGAGCACGCAGGAGGCGGCGGTAGGGGGCGTAGCCGGAGGCGGCGAGGCGGTCGGGGCGCCAGGGGGGCAGGCCCCAGTCCTGGCCGCGCGCGTTGAACGCGTCCGGCGGTGCGCCCACCGACATGCCGGCCGCGAGGTGTTCCTGCTGCGCCCAGGCGTCGGCACCGCCGGGGTGCACGCCGACCGCAAGGTCGTGGATCAGCCCGACCGCCATCCCGGCATCGCGCGCGGTGCGCTGGGCGGTGGCGAGCTGGGTGCCGGTGAGCCAGGCGAGCCGGGTGTGGAAGTCGACGCGGTCCATCAACTCGGCACGGACGCGGACGGTTTCGGCCGAGCGCGGGTCGCGCAGCCGGGCGGGCCAGGCGTGCCAGTCGGAGCCGTACACCTCCGCGAGCGCACACCAGGTCGCATGGTCCTCCAGCGCCTCGCCCTCCTCGGCGAGGAAGTCGGCGTACGCGGCGCGCCGCCCGGGTCCGAGGGGCACGGCGTGGACGAGTTCGAGGGCCTCGCGCTTGAGGTCCCACACGGCGTCGCGGTCGATCAGCTCGCCCTTGCCGAGCACGGCCTCCCGCAGCCGGGCGGCGCGCTCCAGCAGCGTACGGACGCGGCCTTGGTCCTCGACGTACGCGAACTCGGGGACGTCCTCCACGCGCAGGTGCACGGGGTCCGGGTAGCAGCGGGAGGAGGGGCGGTAGGGGGAGGGGTCGGTGGGGGCGCCGGGTACGGCCGCGTGCAGGGGATTGACCTGTACGAACCCGGCGCCGAGCGCACGCCCGGCCCACGCGGTCAGCTCGGCGAGGTCGCCGAGGTCGCCCATCCCCCAGGAGCGGCTGGAGAGGAGGGAATAAAGCTGGACGAGCAGTCCGTAGGAGCGTCCGGGTGGCGCGGGCAGCCGGGCGGGCGCGGCGACGAGATGGGTGTCGGCGGTGCGTCCGTCGGGTGCGGTGGCGCGCAACGCGTGGACGCCGGGCGGAAGTTGTCCGGCAACGGCGCGCACCTCGCCCTGTTCGGTCTCGATCCGCAGGCGGGTGCCGTCGGGGAGCCCGGCGAGTGCGGCGGGCGGCCGTCCGCCCCAGCTCACCACGGTCGGCGGCAGCAGACGGCCGCGCAGCTCCCCTTCCCGTGCAGCGAGAGCGCGGCGCACGGCGTCCGGGGTGCTCGCATCGACGCCGAGCGCGGCCAGCGCGGCGGTGACCGCGGTGTCCGGCGCCTGGGCCGTGCGGTCCGGGGAGGGGCGGTAGGAGGTGGCGACGCCGTGCAGCGCGGCGAGCCGGGCCAGCGGCGTCCCGTCGCGCGCGGGGTCGGCCGGCGTCATCTAACGCCCCGCGGGATCCGGATGGACGGCGGAGGGCTCGCTGGTCAGGGGCGTGAGGTCGGCGAGCGGCGGTTCGCTGGTGAGGGGCTCGGCGTCGGGCAGCGGCGGCTCACTGGTCAGCGGCGCCTCGGTGCGGACGCTCTCCGCGCTGAGGATGTGAGGGGCGGCGGACGGCCCCGCGTCGCGTTGAGCCTGGGCCGGAAGCGGGAGGTGTTCCGGTGCGGCCACGGGGGCCTCCTTGTCGTCGTACGACGGATGCGGGTGAGAGCAGGCCTACCCAGCGGGCGCGTTCACAGACGCACCAGGACGGACAACGTGTGTTCGGCCATGGACCGTACCGGGGGCCCGGACGGACCGCGTGCGCGCCGACAGGCTGTGCGGACAGGCACCCGTGGACGGGCGTCCCCGGCAATCAGGGGGCGCACAACATTCCGAGAAATTCCGCTCCACTATTCACTCGCTACATATATCGAGTGCATACTGATCTCCATGAGCACTCGTCATGTCCTTCTCGGGTTGCTCGCCGCGGGGCCGAGTCACGGCTACGACCTCAAGCGGCGGCACGACGAGCAGTTCCCACAGGCTCGGCCCCTGGCATACGGGCAGGTCTACACGACGCTGCAGCGCCTGGTCCGCGATGGTCTCGCCGAGGTCGAGGGAACCGATTCCGAGGGCGGTCCGGAGCGCACGCTGTACCGCTCGACGGACGCCGGAGCGCACGAGCTGACCCGCTGGGCCGGGGAGGTCATGCCGCCCGCGCCGTTCGTGACGAACGAGATCTTCGCCAAGGTCGTCGTGTCGATCCTCGCGTCAGGGGATCCGGCCGCCTACCTCACGGCGCAGCGCGCCGCGCACATGGCGCGGATGCGGGAGCTGACGGCGGTGAAGACCGCGCCCGGCACCGATCTCGCGACGGCACTCTCGGCCGACTACGCCCTCAACCACCTCGACGCCGACCTCCGTTGGATGACCACCACGGCGGCCCGGCTCACGACTTTGACCGCGGAGGTCGACTCAGCATGAGCACCCCCCTTCTGACGGGACGACGCCTGTTCAAGGCGCATGGCTCCACGCCGGCGCTGCGCGGCGCCTCCGTCGAGCTGCACCCGGGCGAGATCCTCGCCGTCACCGGGGCGAGCGGCAGCGGCAAGTCCACGCTGCTGCACTGCCTGGCAGGGATCGTCCGACCCGACGAGGGCACGGTGGAGTACGCCGGCGAGCGCCTCGACGAGGCATCGGAGGCGCGCCTCGGTGAGCTGCGGCGAACGGAGTTCGGGGTGGTGTTCCAGTTCGGGCAGCTGATCCCCGAGCTGACCGCCGTCGACAACGTGGCTCTGCCGCTGCTGCTCGCTGGCACACCGCGCCAGGCCGCGCGGGAGCGGGCCATCGCGTGGCTGGAGCGGTTCGGAGTGCGCGGGCAGGAGGCGCTGCGGCCCGGCGAGATGAGCGGGGGCCAGGCTCAGCGAGTGTCGCTGGCGCGGGCGCTCGTGACCGGACCGAAGGTGGTCTTCGCGGACGAACCGACCGGCGCGCTGGACTCCCTGTCCGGGGAGCAGGTGATGACCGCCCTCACGCACACGGCCCGCGAGGCCGCTACGGCGGTGCTCCTGATCACGCACGACGCGCAGGTGGCGGCGTACGCGGACCGGGAGGTGACGCTGCGGGACGGGGTCCTGGCGGCGGAGGCCGCGGAGGTGGCGCGATGAGCGTGGAACTCCGCCTGGCCTGGCTGCTGACCAAAGACTCCGACCGACGGGAACGGTGGCGGGTACTGCTCACCGCGCTGGGCGCCGGGCTGGCCACCGGATTCGGGCTGGGCGCGGTCGCCGTCGCCGCGCTCCGCGGACACCACAACATCGCACTCGCGAGCGGGCTGCTGAACGACCAGGGTGAGCGCTCGGGCATCGTGTTCACGCTGCTGCTCCTGCTCGTACCCGTACTGGGCTTCCTCGGCCAGTGCGCCCGCGTCGGCGCCGTCCACCGCGACCGGCGGCTGGCCGGGCTGCGGCTGTCCGGGGCCACGCCGGGCCAGGTGCGGCGGATCGCCGGGCTGGAGGCGGGGCTCGCCTGCCTCGCGGGCTCGATGGCCGCGTCGGTCTGCTTCGTGCCGCTGCTGCTGCACCTGTGGCAGGCCCCACCGGCCACGGTGTGGGTGGCAGGCACGCTGGTCGTCCTGGCCGTGCCGGTGCTGGGGACGCTGGTGAGCCTGCTGGCGCTGCGGCGGGTGGTCGCCGAGCCGCTGGGGTGGGTACGCCGGGTGCGGCCGCGCGGCAAACGGGGCCTGGGCCTGCTGTTCCCGCTGGTGGCACCCGCCGGGGTCCTAGTCGTCGGGATGCTCGTGGCGCCGCGCTCGTTCGGCGGTTTCTACACATCCCCGGCGCTGGTGCTCGCGGTGGTGATCGTCACCGGGCTGAGCGCCGTCCGGCTGAGCGGCGTCACCTCCCGGCGCATCGGTCGACACCTCGCGGAGCGGACCGGCGACCCGGCGGTGCTGATCGCGGCGGAACGGCTCCGCGACGACCCGTGGGCAGCCGCCCGCACCCACGCGGCCGTACTGCTGGTGACCGTCGTCGGGACCGGGTTCATGGGCGTGCGGCAGGTGCTTCTGGACACCCTGCGCCTGCGCGGTCCGGACACGCTCGCCGCGGACATCTCCTTCTACACCACCGGCATCGACCTGACCGGGGCCGCTCTGCTGCTCGCCCTCGCGATCACGCTCTTCGGCCTCGCCGTGGGCACCGCCGAATCGCTGGCCACCCGCCGCCGGGGGCTGGCCGCGCAGGCCGCCGCCGGGGTGCCGATCGCCGTACTGGCCCGCGCGCTGCTCCTGGAGACCGCGCTGCCTCTGGCGCCCGCGGTGGCACTGGCGGGTCTCGGGGGCATGGGCATCAGCACCTGGTACGCGCTGCTGGCCGACACCGAAGGGACGTCCGTACTGCCCCTGGTCCCGCTGCTGGTGCCGGTGGCTGTCTACGCGGCCTGCATCCTGGCCGCAGCGACCTCGCTGCCCCTTCTGCGCCGCTCGGTCCGCCCCGCCGAACTGCGCTACGCATGACGGCCGGCCCCGGGAGCACAGGGGACTCCCGGGGCCGGACCCGGAACTCGGACGGCCGGCGCCCTCAGGAACGCGAAAGCCCGGATCGTCAGGCGGAAATGCCGTCGATCCGGGCCATGGCGTCATCCGCGCCGTACGGCCGCAGATATGGCAACCAGCGCGGGTCCCTGTGCCCGGTGCCGATGATGCGCCACGCCAGACCGGTGGGCGGGGCGGGTGCGTGGCGGAGCCGCCAGCCGATCTCGAAGAGATGCCGGTCGGCCTTGACATGGTTGCAGCGGCGGCAGGACGCCACCACGTTGTCCCAGACGTGCTGACCACCGCGGCTGCGCGGAATGACGTGGTCGACGCTGGTTGCGACGCCACCGCAGTACATGCACCGGCCTCCGTCGCGGGCGAAGAGCGCGCGCCGGGTAAGAGGAACGGGCCCCCGGTAGGGAACCCGCACGAATCGCCTCAGCCGGACCACGCTGGGTGCGGGGACAGTGACGGTTGCGCTGTGCATGAAGGCGCCGGACTCCTCGAGGCATACGGCCTTGTTCTCGAGGACGAGGACGAGCGCGCGGCGGAGCGGTACGACGCCGAGTGGCTCGTACGACGCGTTGAGGACCAGGACGTGCGGCACGGATGCCTCCTTGTACGCCGGCGGCGCGTGGCTCGCGCCGGGACGATCTGCAGTCAGTCTCCCCTCATGCCTGGTGGAAGCGCCACCATGTCCCGGTAACGTGCCGGGAGTGTTTTCGACCACACCGGGTGCATCCCCCGTCGCGCGCCCCCCTGCTTCCCAGGGTGAGCAGGGCCTCACCTTCGGGCATCGCCGCGATCCCCGCGCGATGCACCGTTAGTGTGGTAACCCTGCCCGTCCGGTGACCTCTCCGAGACCTGTTACCGCTCGCACCGGAGGCAGACACGCACCTGGAGGTACCTGCCGTGTCCCTGCCCGCGACCCTGGCCGCCGGCGCATCACCGTCCCCGTCACCGTCGTTGACGACCGATCCGCTGGTCCCCACGCTCCAGGACGCTCAGGAGAGCGCGACGAACGCCGCGAGCTGGGTCCAGGAGAACTGGTCGACGTGGCTGGCGATCGGCCTCAGGGTCGTACTGATCCTGGTGATCGCGTCGGTGCTGAGAGTGATGGTGCTACGGGCGCTCACCAAGCTCGTCGACCGCATGAGCCGTACGGTCGAGGCGGTGGACGGCACGGCGCTCGGCGGTCTGCTGGTGAACGCGGAGCGCCGCCGGCAGCGCTCGCAGGCGATCGGCTCGGTGCTGCGCTCGATGGCATCCTTCTTGATCCTCGGTACGGCCGCGCTGATGGTGCTGTCCGCCTTCCAGATCAACCTGGCGCCGCTGCTGGCGTCCGCCGGTGTCGCGGGTGTGGCGATCGGTTTCGGTGCGCGCAACCTGGTGACGGACTTCCTCTCCGGCGTGTTCATGATCCTCGAGGACCAGTACGGCGTCGGCGACAAGATCGACGCGGGGGTGGCCTCCGGCGAGGTGATCGAGGTCGGCCTGCGTGTGACGAAACTCCGCGGCGACAGCGGCGAGATCTGGTACGTCCGCAACGGCGAGATCAAGCGCATCGGCAACCTGTCGCAGGGCTGGGCGACGGCCGGGGTGGACGTGACCGTCCGGCCGACCGAGAACCTGGACCGGGTGAAGGCGACGCTCGACGCGGTGGCGGAGCAGATGGGCAAGGACGAGCCCTGGAACGAGCGCCTGTGGGGCCCGATCGAGGTGCTCGGCCTGGACAGCGTGCTGCTGGACTCGATGGTGGTCCGCGTCTCGGCGAAGACGATGCCGGGCAAGGCGACGTCGGTGGAGCGGGAACTGCGCTGGCGGATCAAGCGGGCCTTCGACGAGGCGGGCATCCGCATCGTGGGCGGCCCCGCGGCCGAGCCGGAGGAGGAGCCCGAGGCCGATCCGACGGCGGCGGTCGCGGCACCGTCGGCGTTCTCGAACGCCGAGTCCCCGCAGGCGAAGGCGGCCTCCCCGATACCGCCGACGCGACAGGCCAGGAAGTAGCGGGTCGTACACGGAAGAGGCGGCACCCGGGTGTTCCGGGTGCCGCCTCTTCGTGCGTACGCCGCCGCAGGCGTCCCGGCCCACGTCCTGATCAACCGCAACACCGGCACGGCCCACTGCTACACCGACCCGACCCTCCCCGGCGACGACCCACCAAGGCGTACTACGGCAACGAGTCCAAGGTCCACCTGGGTGAGCCCCTTCCGCTCCCCGCCCCCTACCCCACCCTGGACACGGCCCCGTTCCTGGCGGGCTGAGCGCCTCTTCCCCGGGTATTGACGCCCCTCTTCACCCTCGCTACGTTCCCTCCCACCGACAGGAAGCTTTCCTAACAACAGGGGGTGGGCTCACACATGGCAGGGTCCGTCGGCATACCGGGCACCCCTCGCGTGCTGCGCGCCATGAACGACCGCGCCGCCCTCGACCTGCTCCTGGAGCACGGCCCGCTCAGCCGCACCCGCGTCGGCAAGCTCACCGGCCTGTCGAAGCCCACCGCCTCCCAGCTCCTCGCCCGGCTCGAAGCCGCGGGCCTCGTCCTGATGACGGGCACGAGCGAAGGCCGCCCCGGCCCGGGAGCGCAGTTGTACGCGGTCAACCCGGCCACCGCGCACGTCGCCGGCCTCGATGTCACCTCCGAGCGGCTCCTCGCCGCCGTCGCCGACATCACCGGCAGGACGGTGGGCGAGTACGAGCTGCCCACCCCGGGCCGCCGGCCGGCACAGCCCGTCGTACGCCAGGTCACCGACGCCCTGACCGGCGCCGTGAAGGCCGCCGGCCTCGGCCTCGGCGACGTGCACCGTGCCGTCATCGGCACCCCGGGCGCCTTCGACCCGAGCACCGGCCGTCTGCGCTACGCCCCCCACCTGCCCGGCTGGCACTCCCCCGCGCTCCTGGACGAACTCGCCGCCGCCCTCCCGATGCCCGTGGACTACGAGAACGACGTCAACCTCGTCGCCCTCGCCGAGCAGCGGCTCGGCGCGGCCAGGGGCCATCAGGACTTCGTCCTGCTGTGGAACGAGGGCGGCCTCGGCGCCGCCCTGGTCCTCGGCGGCAGGCTGCACCGCGGATGGACCGGCGGCGCCGGCGAAGTCGGCTTCCTACCGGTGCCCGGCGCCCCTCTGGTGCGCCAGGTGACCCGGACGGGCAGCGGCGGCTACCAGGAACTGGCCGGTTCCCGGGCCATCCCCCGGCTGGCCCGCGAACTCGGCATCGAGGACCTGCCCGCCGGCCCCTACGCCGAGGTCGCCGCCGCCCTCGTCGCCCGGGGCGCCGACAGCGCCACGGGCCCCCACCGGCGCCTCCTTCAGACGTACGCGACACGGCTCGCCACCGGTCTCGCCGCGCTCGTCTCCGTGCTCGACCCCGAACTCGTCGTCCTCAGCGGCGCCTGCCTCACGGCCGGAGGCGAGCCGCTACGGGCCCTGCTCCAGGCCGAACTGGAGGAGCTGGCCGCGTCCCGGCCGCGCCTCGCCGTCGGCGACGTACGCGAACACCCCGTGTTGCGCGGCGCATTGGAAAGCGCGCTCGCGACCACCCGCGACGAGGTCTTCGACACCTCGCGCTGAGCCCCCGCGGGGCCCCACCCCGGTTCCACCCCGGCCCCGGCGTCCGCCCGGTCGAACCCACACCCCGCCTATCCCAGGGAGACCCTGTCATGCCCGAAGTGAGCCGGAAGACGGCTCTCGCCGCGACCTTCTCCGTCGCCCTCCTCGCCACCGCGTGTACCGGCCAGTCCTCCTCCGGCGCGAACGACGACGCGTCCAAGGAAACCACCATCACCTTCCGGCACGCCTGGAGCGCGCCCTCCGAGACGAAGGCCGTGAACGCCCTGATCGCGGGCTTCGAGAAGGCGCACCCGAACATCCACGTCAACGTGGTCGCCAACATGACCGACGACAAGATGAACCAGGCCCTGCGCACCGGCGGCGACAAGGCCCCCGACGTCATCAGTTACGGCCTGGAATCGTCCAAGGGCGCGCACCACACCGACCGGAATCTCACCATGGCCGCGACCGTGCTGGTCATGGCCCCCGTGATCCTCGTGTTCTTCTTCGCTCAGAAGGCGTTCGTCGAGGGTGTCACCCTCACCGGAGTAAAGGGGTAACGACGCATGAAACTCACCGTGGTCGGCGGAGGGTCGACCTACACACCCGAACTCGTCGACGGATTCGCGAGGCTGAGGGACACCCTGCCCGTCGAGGAACTGGTCCTCGTCGACCCGGCCCCCGAACGCCTGGAGTTGGTGGGCGGGCTGGCCCGGCGCATCTTCGCCAAGCAGGGGCACAGCGGCCGGATCGTCACCACCTGCGATCTGGACGCGGGCGTGGAGGGCGCCGACGCCGTACTGCTCCAACTGCGCGTCGGCGGGCAGGCCGCGCGCGAGCAGGACGAGACCTGGCCGCTGGAGTGCGGCTGCGTCGGCCAGGAGACGACCGGAGCCGGCGGTCTCGCCAAGGCGCTGCGCACGGTACCGGTGGTCCTCGACATCGCCGAACGGGTCCGCCGTACCAACCCGGATGCCTGGATCATCGACTTCACCAACCCGGTCGGCATCGTCACCCGCGCCCTCCTCCAGGAGGGCCACCGGGCCGTCGGCCTGTGCAACGTGGCGATCGGCCTGCAGCGGAAGTTCGCCGCCCTGCTCGGCACCGCGCCCGCCGATGTCCACCTCGACCATGTGGGCCTCAACCACCTCACCTGGGAGACCGGGGTACGCGTGGGCGGCCCCGAAGGCGAGAACATCCTGCCCAAGCTGCTCACGGAGCACGGCGCCGCGATCGCCGCCGACCTGCGGCTTCCGCACGCCCTCCTGGACCGGCTGGGCGTGATCCCCTCCTACTACCTGCGCTACTACTACACGCACGACGAGGTCGTACGGGAGATGCGCACGAAGCCCTCCAGGGCCACCGAAGTAGCGGCTATGGAACGGCAGTTGCTGCAGATGTACGGCGACCCGTCGCTCGACGAGAAGCCGGCACTGCTCGCCAAGCGGGGCGGCGCCTACTACTCGGAGGCGGCCGTCGACCTCGCCGCCGCGCTGCTGGGCGGCGGGGGCTCGCCGTACCAGGTGGTGAACGCGTACAACAGGGGAACGCTGCCCTTCCTGCCGGACGACGCGGTGATCGAGGTACAGGCGGCCGTCGGACCGCAGGGGCCGTCCCCCCTGCCCGTCGCCGAGGTGGACCCCCTGTACGCGGGGCTGATGGCGAGCGTGACCGCGTACGAGGACCTGGCCCTCGAGGCAGCGCTGCGCGGGGGCCGCGACCGGGTGTTCCGGGCGCTGCTCGCCCACCCCCTCATCGGACAGCACGCCTACGCCGACACCCTCACCGACCAGCTGATCGCGCACAACCGGGAGCACCTCGCGTGGGCCTGACCACAACCGTTCTCGCCATCGACGCGGGCAACAGCAAGACGGACGTCGCCGTCGTGACCACCGGCGGCGACGTCCTCGGCACCGCCCGGGGCGGAGGCTTTCGGCCCCCTGTCGTGGGCGTGCGGACGGCCGTGGACGCCCTGGCCGAGACCGTCGGCGAGGCCTTCGCCCGGGCCTCGGTCACCTCTGTCGGCCATGTCTCGGCCTGTCTCGCCAACGCCGACCTCCCGGTGGAGGAGGAGGAGTTGGCCCAGGCGCTGCACGCGCGCGCGTGGGGCACGACCGTGGAGGTGCGCAACGACACGTTCGCGATCCTGCGCGCCGGTGTGGCCGAGCCGCGGGGGGTGGCGGTCGTGTGCGGCGCCGGCATCAACTGCGTCGGTATGCGTCCCGACGGGCGCACCGCCCGCTTCCCGGCGATCGGCCGGATCTCCGGTGACTGGGGCGGCGGTTGGGCCCTGGCGGAGGAGGCGCTGTGGTGGGCGGCGCGCGCGGAGGACGGCCGGGGCGGTCCCACGGCCCTGGCGCGCGCGCTGCCCGCGCACTTCGGGCTCGACTCCATGTACGCGCTGATCGAGGCGCTGCACCTGGAGCACATCGAGCACGCCCGGCGCCACGAGCTGACGCCGGTGCTGTTCGCCACTGCCCGGGACGGCGACCCGGTCGCCCGCGCGATCGTCGAACGGCTCGCGGAGGAGGTCGTCGCCCTGGCCACGGTCGCACTCACCCGCCTGGGCCTGCTCGACGAGGAGGCCCCCGTGCTGCTCGGCGGCAGCGTCCTGGCCGCCGGCCATCCCCAACTCGACGGCCGTATACGTGACCTGCTCGCGGCCCGCGCACCCAAGGCGGTCCCCCGGGTGGTCGCGGCCCGCCCGGTCCTCGGAGCGGCCCTCCTCGGCCTCGACCACGAACACGCCCCGCGCGAGGCCCACGCGCGCGTGCGGGCGTACTTCGAGAGCTTGTGACACCAGCGAGGCAGGCGGGGAACCGAACAGGAGCAGAGAGCGTGTTCATGAAGGGGGGTGGTGCGACAGAACGTGTGTACGTCGGCATCCGCCGGCATGCGGCGATCCGCAACAAGATCGTGTGAAGGCCTGTGCGGATACCGCTCCGGACGGGAATACTTGCCGCCGTGCACTTGCACCCGCTCCCGCGCACCGGGCGGAGTTGACCGACGGACGACCATGGGGGAGGTCACGTGACATACCCGCAGCAGGGCGGCGCGCCACCGGCGCCGCCCACGATGCCGGCCGTTCCGCCGCAGGCCGGCGGGCCCGCGGCGCAGGCGGCCCTGGTGCCGCAGGGACATCCCGCCGCCGCGCCGCGCCGCACGGCCTTCGCCGAGGGCGTCGATCGGCTGCGGGCGGCCGCGACCACCGAGCCGGGCCGGCTGCGCATCATCGGCGCCGTCCTCGCCCTGCTGGTCGTCGCGTTCGGGGCCGTCACCGCCTGGCAGATGTCCGACCGCTCGACCGCCGCGGACGACGTGCTGCACCGCAGCCAGCCGCTCAGTGCGGGTGCCGCCGACATCTACCGCTCCCTCGCCGACGCCAACACCGCGGCCGCCAGCGGCTTCCTGTCGGGCGGCCAGGAACCCCCCGCGACCACCAGGCGCTACGAGAAGGACATCCAGACCGCCGCGGTGGGGCTCGTCACGGCGGCCGCGAGCACCGAACCGGGCTCCCCTTCCGCGCAGACCGTCGCCAAGCTCAACAAGCTGCTGCCGGAGTACAAGGGCCTCATCGAGCGAGCCCGGGCCAACAACCGGCAGGGCTTCCCGGTGGGCGGCGCCTACCTGCGGGCGGCGAACGAGAAGATGCAGCAGGAGATGCTGCCGGCCGCGCAGGACCTGTACACCAAGGAGAACCAGCGGCTGGCCTCCGACTACGGGAACGCGACCCCGTACCCCTGGTTCGCCATCGCCCTCGGCGTCGTCGCGCTGGCCGCGCTGGGCTGGGCGCAGCGGCGCCACTACCTGCGCACGAACCGGCTGCTCAACCATGGCCTGGTCGCCGCCACCACAGCATCCGCGATCGTCCTGCTGTGGCTGGTCGTCGGTCACAGTGTCGCCCGCGCGGGGCTCAACTCCTCGTACGACCACGGCATCCGGTCGCTGAACGTGCTGCACGACGCGCGCATCGCGTCCCTGAACGCACGCGGCAACGAGAACCTCACGCTGGTCAGCCGCGGCGCCGAGACCAAGAAGCTGTCCGACGGGACGATCGAGGACGCGTACGACTATGCGTTCAAGCAGGACATGAAGACGCTCTCCACCGGCCTCGCCAAGGCCGAGTCCCTCGCCGACGACAAGGCGGGCAAACAGCCTGTGAAGGACGCCACCGGCCAGATGAAGGTCTGGCAGCAGCGTCACCAGCAGGCGCGGACCGCCGACGACGACGGCAACTACCAGGCGGCACTGGACAAGATCATCGGCTCCCGGACCGACCAGCCGACGGGCGAGTGCTTCGACAACGTGGACGCGAACCTGGCGAAGGCACTGGACCACGAGGAAAGCCAGTTCGAACAAGCTGCGGGCGACGGCCGGGACGCGATGACCGGGCTCCCGGTCGGCGCGGCGGTCCTCGCGGTGCTGGGCGCGTCCGGCGCGGTGCTGGGCATCGGACGCAGGCTGTCGGAGTACCGGTGAGAGGGGGAGCGACGATGATCGCACGGCGTCTGCGAGCGAGCCTGAAGGGCTGGGGCGGTGTGGGGACGATGCTGGCAGCCTGCGTCCTCGCCGTCGTCTTCGTGCTGCTGCTGCCGCTGGTCGGCGCGCGCGGGGACGGTTCCACGGGCACCGGCGGTCCGGGCCTGGCCGAGGCGACCCAGGCAATGGCCGACTCCTGCGGAGCCCACCCCGAACAGCTGAGCCCTCCCCCGTCCACGGACGAGAGCGGGCCGGCGGTCTCGGCCATCAAGAGGCGCGGCTATCTGTCAGTGGGAGTGGACCAGAACAGCTACCGCTGGGGCTACCGCGACCCCAACAGCAAGGGCAGCGACCTGGAGGGCTTCGACATCGACCTCGCCCGCGAGATCGCGCGGCAGATCCTCCACGACCCGAAGGCCGTCCGCTTCCACGCCATCCCCACCAACCAGCGCATCCCGGCCATCAAGAGCGGGCAGGTGGACATGGTGGTGCGCACCATGACGATCAGCTGTGACCGGCTGAAGGAAGTCGCCTTCTCCGACCCGTACTTCACGACCGGCCAGCAAGTCCTCGCCCCCAAGGAGTCCGACATCTCGGGCTACGACAAGTCCCTTGCGGGCAAGAGGATCTGCTCGGCGGCGGGGTCCACGGCCAACACCGATCTGACCGAGGACAAGAAGTCCGGTCGGTTGCCGGCGTCCGCCGACATCTCCACCACCGTCCCCAACCAGCTCGACTGCCTGGTCAAGCTCCAGCTCGGCGAGGTGGACGCGGTCGTCACCGACGGCGCGCTCGCCGCGAGCCAGGCAGCCCAGGACCCGACCCTCGCGCTCAAGGGAAAGCCCTTCACGACCGAGTACTACGGCGTGGCGATGAACAAGCAGGCCGGCGATCTGGTTCGCCGGGTCAACCAGGTACTCGTGGACTACCGCAAGAGCGGCTGGCAGACCTCGTACGACAGGTGGCTGTCCCAGACGCTGGGCGACAAGTCGGCGTCGTCGCAACCGCCGTCCTCCTGAGGGATGCCGCCGACCTGATACCACTGGAGAGTTACCCCGGCGCACCGCACACGCGCCCAGGGCACGACGAGAGCGAGAGGTGATCGATGGGCGTCACGGGACCCACCGGGCCGGTGCTGGACCGGGACGAGGTGGACCGTGCGCTGGCGCGGCTCGGCGCGGAGCACGAGGCCATAGAGACCTCGCTCCTCGCCCTGCAGGACCACGCGGGCCGCAGACTCCTCGAGGGCGCCGACCTGACGGGCGTCACCAGGGAGCGCTGGGCGTCGGCGGAGGCGTCGATCACCCTGCTGTGGGCGTACTTCGACGCCTACACGGCCACCCTGCGCACCGCGCGCGAGATCCGCGCCCGCCGGCGCTGGTCCAGCCGCGACGACCTGGCCGAGCTGACCGAACTGCTGCGCGGCGCCAGCGTCATCGTGGCGGGCAGCGCCGCGGCGACGGCGAACGCGCCGACATTGGCAGGCACCGGCAGGCTCAGCCAGCAGTTCACGCTGGCCGAGCTCGTGGAGCGGATGAACGAGCTGTACGCGTCCTCGCTCGACATGGTCGTCGCCGCCGACGCGGTGTGGTCGGCGCTGCCCGCCCGGATCGATTTACTGGCCGCGGAGTTGCAGCGCACCCGCGAGCTCGCCCACTCGGTGGGCGTACGCCCCGGCGAGCACCCGGCGGGCGACGACCTGGAGCGGATCACGCGCACGCTGACCAGGCTGCGCGAGGAGGTGGTCTCCGACCCGCTGGCGTACTGGACTCCGACGCAAGGGAGTTCGGCGCCCGGCGGCGGTCGGCCGGACACGACCACATACGACCGCGAGGCGCGCGCCCTGGAGGACGTGCGCCGGGAGATCGACGCTGTGCTGACGGTGCGCCAGGACGCCGAGGCGCGACTGGTGAAGCTGCGCGACGTGCTCAGTCGCGCGGACCGCACGCTGGCGGAGGCCCGTAGCGCGCGCGGCGAGGTCCTCGCGAAGATCGCCGCCTCGGAGGTGCCCGCGGTCAGCGGTCCGCCGACCGTGCTGCAGGAGCAGTTGGCGACGGCCGCCGAGTACCGCAGGCACGCCCAGTGGCACCGCCTGTCGCCGCTGCTGGAGTCCCTGGAGCAGAAGGCGGAGGACGAACTGCTGCGCGCCCGCGAATCGTTGACGGCGGTCACCGCGCCCCTCGCGGTCCGCGCCGAACTGCGCGGCCGTCTGGACGCGTACAAGGCGAAGATCGCCCGGCACGGGCTGGCCGAGGACCCGCTGCTGGTCGAGCGGTACGACGCGGCGCGGCGGATGCTGTGGAGCGCGCCCTGCGACCTCAGGGTCGCCGAACAGGCGGTACTGCGCTACCAGCGGGCGGCCGCCGAACTGCTCGGCCCGCGCGTGCCCCAGCAGGGCGCACCGGCTGACCGGAGGGGGAGGACATGAGTCAGGCAGGGCAGAAATGCCAGCGGCCCGGCTGCGACGGGACGTACGAGGACGTCGGCGGCGGCGAGCTGTACTGCGACACCTGCGGTCTGGCACCGGTCGTTTCCGCATCCGGGATGGTCGGCTCGCCGGCCACGGGGATCACCGTGGGCGGCAGGGGCTCGCGCGGCTCGGGAAGCAGCAGTTCGCGCTCCAGTTCCCGTACATCGTCGCGGTCGTCCCAGTCCCGGCGCTCGGTGTCGGGCCGGCTGTCCGGCAAGACCACCGGCCGGTCGGTGTCGGTGCGCAGTTCCGGCGCGGTGTCCGGGAGCGCCGGACGCAGCCGGCTGGGCCTCGGCCTGGTGCGGGTCCCGGATGTGCCCCGGCCCGACCCCCGCGTGATGGTGCTGAAGAACCCCGAGGTGCCCGAGCGCAAGCGGTTCTGCTCGCGCTCGGACTGCGGGGCCCCGGTGGGCCGTGCGCGCGGCGAGAGGCCGGGGCGCACGGAGGGGTTCTGCACGAAGTGCGGCCACCCCTACTCGTTCGTGCCGAAGCTGCACTCGGGGGATGTCGTCCACGGCCAGTACGAGGTCGTGGGCTGCCTCGCGCACGGCGGGCTCGGCTGGATCTACCTGGCCGTGGACCGGGCGGTCTCCGACCGGTGGGTGGTCCTCAAGGGCCTGCTGGACACCGGCGACCAGGACGCGATGGAGGCGGCGATCTCCGAGCGGCGCTTCCTCGCCGAGATCGAGCACTCCAACATCGTGCGCATCTACAACTTCGTGGAGCACCTCGACCAGCGCACCGGCTCGCTCGACGGCTACATCGTCATGGAGTACGTCGGCGGCAAGTCGCTCAAGGAGATCGCCAACTCCCTTCGTACACCGGACGGGAGGCGGGATCCGCTGCCGGTGGAGCAGGCGTGCGCCTACGGCATCGAGGCGTTGGAAGCCCTCGGCCATCTGCACAGCCGCAACCTTCTGTACTGCGACTTCAAGGTCGACAACGCGATCCAGACCGAGGGCCAGCTCAAGCTGATCGACATGGGCGCGGTGCGCAGGATGGACGACGACGAGTCGGCCATCTACGGCACGGTCGGCTACCAGGCGCCGGAGGTCGCGGAGGCCGGACCGTCGGTGGCGAGCGACCTCTACACGGTGGCGCGCACCCTCGCCGTGCTCACGTTCGACTTCCAGGGCTACACGAACGTCTTCGCGGACTCCCTGCCCGACCCGGACACCATCGAGGTCTTCCGCCGGTACGAGTCCTTCTACCGGCTGCTGGTCCGCGCCACCGACCCGGACGCGGCCCGGCGGTTCGCGTCCGCGCAGGAGATGTCGGAACAGCTGACCGGGGTGCTGCGCGAGGTCGTCGCCCTGCAGACGGGCCGCCCGCGGCCCGCCCTGTCGACCCTGTTCGGCCCCGAACTGAAGGTCACGGACACGGAGTTGTTCGCCGAGCTGGACGAGGACGTGTCACGGCTGGGGGCGCGGGTGGTGCCGCCACGGCGCCGACGCGGGACCGCCGCGGGCGCGCTTCCCGCGGCTCCGGGCACCACGGGCCGGGCACCCGCCGTCCCCGGGGGCGTATCCGGGTCGGCCGCGCTGCCGGGCGGCGAGAGCGCGAACACCCTCGTCAAGGCGCTCGGCACCGCTGCCGCGGCCCTTGCCCTGCCCGTCCCCCGCGTCGACCCCGGCGACCCCAACGCGGGCTTCCTCGCCGGTCTCACGGCCTCCGCGCCCGCGGACCTGATCGCCGCGCTGCACGTCGCACCGGCCACTTCCCTGGAGCTGCGGCTGCGCGAGCTGCGGGCCCGCCTGGAGATGGGCGAGACGGATGCCGGCGGCCGGGCCCTCGCCGCCCTGGAAGCCGACCACCCCGACGACTGGCGGGTCGTCTGGTACCGCGGCGTCACCGCGCTCGTGACCGGCGACCACGAGTCGGCCGCGATCTCCTTCGACGCGGTCTACGACGCCTTCCCCGGAGAGCCCGCGCCCAAGCTGGCTCTCGGCCTGTGTGCGGAAGTCCTCGGCCAACTCGACAACGCGGCCGAGTACTACCGCCTCGTCTGGACGACCGACCCCAGCTATGTCGGCTCGGCGTTCGGCCTGGCCCGCGTGCAACTCGCCACCGGTGACCGGCATGGCGCCGTCCGTACCCTGGAGTCGGTGCCGGAGGCGTCCATCCACTACACCGCGGCCCGTGTCGCCGCCGTACGGGCGCGGCTGCGCAGCCGTACCGGCCAGGGCCAGGGCCCGGCCTTCCTGGACGACCTCGTGGCCGCGGCGAGGCAGATCCAGGCGCTGGAGGCGTACGGCCTGGACGCCGTGCGCCGCGAGCAGTTGTCCACAGAGGTCCTCGGCTGTGCCCTGGACTGGATACTCTCCGGGGGCCAGAGTTCCGCTCCGCCCGCGGCGGGCGGACGGGTGCTGCTCGGCAGCCAACTGGACGAACGCGGCCTCCGCTTCGGCCTGGAGCGCTCGTACAGGACGCTGGCCAGGCTCGCGCAGGGCGGCGAGGAGAGGATCGACCTGGTGGAACGTGCCAACCGTTACCGCCCCCGGACGTGGGTGTGATCGATGTCCCAGATGCCCCAGCCGACGGCCCTTTCGAGGTGCCCCAGTTGCGAGGAGCCCGTCGAGTCGGGTGACCGCTTCTGCGGCGCCTGCGGGTACGACCTGTCGACGGTGCCCGACCCGCCGCAGGACTCCCCGGCGCCGGCCGTCAACGGCACGTCGGCGCGACTCCCCGCGCAAACGGCCTCGGTGAACTGGCCGACCGCCCCCCCGTCGGGCAGCCCGGAGGCGTCCGCGGAGGTGCGTCTGCCGGCCGACGTCCAGGGCGCGGACTCCGGCGGCTCCGCACTGCCTGCCGCGCCCGCCGCCCAGAGCGTAGGGCTCGGCCGTCCGGACCAGTCCGAGGACTACCACCTGGCCTCCCCCAAGCCCCCGGCGTCGTTCGGACAGGCCGCGCCCGCGGGCCGGCCCGTCGACCCGCGCACCGTCGCACTGTCGACGCCGGCCGCCGGTTCGAAGATCTGCGTGGCCTGCCGCGCGGGCACTGTGGACAGCGACGGCTACTGCGAGAACTGCGGCCACGCGCAGCCGCGCGAGCGCGACCACATGGAGCGGGAGTTGGGCGCGGTCGCCGCGGTCAGCGACCGGGGCCTGCGCCATCATCGCAACGAGGACGCGTTCGCGGTCTCCGAGACCGCGCTGCCCGACGGCTCGCCCGCCACGGTCGCGATCGTCTGCGACGGAGTCTCCTCGGCGACGCGGCCGGACGACGCCTCCCTCGCCGCCTCCCGGGCGGCCAACAAGGTGCTGCTGGAGGCCCTTCCGCTGGGCACGCACCCCCAGCAGGCCATGCACGAGGCCATCATCGCCGCCTCGCACGCCGTCAACACGCTGGCCACCGAGCCGGAGACGGCCCGCCAGCACGCCCCGCACCAGAATGCGCCCGCCTGCACGTTCGTCGGCGCCGTCGTCACCTCCCGGCTGCTCGTCGTCGGCTGGGTCGGCGACAGCCGGGCCTACTGGGTCCCGGCGGACCGCACCGCGCCGTCGGCCCGGCTCACCGAGGACGACTCATGGGCCGCGCAGATGGTCGCCGCGGGCCTGATGAGCGAGGCCGAGGCGTACGCCGACGAGCGCGCCCACGCGATCACGGGCTGGCTCGGCGCGGACGCGTACGAACTGGAGCCGCACACCGCCTCGTTCAAGCCGGACGGTCCGGGTGTGGTGGTGGTGTGCACCGACGGGCTGTGGAACTACGCGGAAGCCGCCGAGGAGATGGCCGAGGTGGTGCCGTTCGACGCCGGCCCGCGCCCCCTGCACAGCGCCCGCGTCCTGGTGGGCCACGCGCTGGACGGCGGGGGCCACGACAACGTAACAGTGGCCGTCCTCCCGTTCCCGGCACCGTCGCGGGGGGCAGGATCCGCCTGAAGGGCGTTACTGGAGGGTCCTGCGGCCGACGGCGCGGCCGGCCCGGGGGCCTGAAGGGGGACCGGTCCGCAACCAGTCGTCACCCCACAGCATCGGGGACCTTTGAGGGGGATCAGAGAAGGCATGGCCAATTTCTCGAAGTCGAACGTGCCGCAGTTCTCGGTGGACGTCTACCAGAACGAGTACCTTCCGGAGGGCGGTCGCGAGGTCAACGCCATCGTGACGGTGACGGCGACCGGCGGCGGCACGATCGGAAACGCGATCACGGCGCCGCACCTCTACTCTCCGGGGCAGGGCCCCTCCGCCGCCGTGGCGATCATGGTCGACTGCTCCGGGTCGATGGACTACCCGCCCACCAAGATGCGTAACGCGCGCGACGCGACGGCCGCCGCCATCGACACGCTGCGCGACGGCGTGCACTTCGCGGTGGTCGGCGGCACCCATGCGGCCAAGGAGGTCTACCCGGGCGGCGGCCGGCTCGCGGTCGCCGACGCGACCACCCGCAACCAGGCCAAGCAGGCTCTGCGCAGGCTCAGCGCGGGCGGTGGCACGGCCATCGGCACCTGGCTGCGGCTGGCGGACCGGCTGCTGTCCTCGGCGGACGTCTCCATCCGGCACGGCATCCTGCTCACCGACGGCCGCAACGAGCACGAGTCGCCCTCGGACCTGAAGGCCGCACTGGACGCCTGTGCCGGTCATTTCACGTGTGACGCGCGTGGAGTGGGCACCGACTGGGAGGTCAAGGAGGTCACGGGAATCGCCTCCGCGCTGCTCGGCACCGCCGACATCGTCGCCGACCCGGCCGCCCTGGCCGCCGACTTCACGCAGATGATGGAGACGGTCATGGGCAAGGAGGTCGCGGACGTCTCGCTGCGGCTGTGGACGCCCGTCGGCACGGAGATCAAGTTCGTGAAGCAGGTGGCGCCCACGGTCGAGGAACTGACCGACCGCCGGGTCGACGCCGGCCCACGCGCCGGGGACTACCCGACCGGCTCCTGGGGCGACGAGTCCCGCGACTACCACGTGTGCGTCCAGGTCCCGCCGGCCGGCATCGGCCAGGAGATGCTCGCGGCCCGGGTCTCGCTGGTGATCCCGCAGAGTGAGGGCACCCACAACCTCGGAGCCCAAGGACTCGTACGGGCGGTGTGGACCGACGACATGGCGGCGTCCACCTCGCTCAACGCCCAGGTCGCCCACTACACGGGCCAGGCCGAACTCGCACAGGCCATCCAACAAGGCCTGGACCTCCGCAAAGCGGGCGATTTCGACGGCGCAACGGCCAAGTTGGGCCGGGCCGTTCAGCTCGCCAGCGCCTCGGGAAACGCGGATACTGCGAAACTGCTTTCGAAGGTGGTGGACGTGGTCGATGCCGCGACAGGTACTGTGCGACTGAAAGCGAAGGTCGCGGAGGCCGACGAGATGACACTCGAGACTCGGTCCACAAAGACTGTTCGTGTAAAGAAGTGACATAGCAAACCCGACAGCAACGAGCCCGGCCCCCAGGGGTTGGAGAACCACGCCGGTCACGACGACCGGACGAAGGAGAGGGGGAAGCGCCGACATGCCGACCTGCCCGAACGGACACCAGTCGGGTTCCGACGACTGGTGCGAGGTCTGTGGTCACCGTATGGCCGGTGCCGTACCCCCACCGCCTCCCCCACCGCCGCCGCCCGCCGCCGGCTACGGCTTCCCGGCGCCGGGTTCGCCCCCGCCCCCTCCGGGCGCGGGCGGTCAGTCCGGGGGACGTCCGCCGGTACCCGCC
>NZ_MLYP01000045.1 GCF_001866645.1 Streptomyces colonosanans | reverse complement strand
CCCACGGCACCTTCGGCCCGCGCGACGTGGCCCTGCTGTACGGGCGGCCCGGGCAGGACGGCGAGACCGTGCTGCGGTACGCTGACCGGCCCGAGGTCCAGGTCATCAGCGGGCATGTGAAACAGACCTGGGACCCGGCGAGCGGCGACCTGCGCCTCAACTACAAGCACGACGGCCTCGCCCAGGTCCTCATCACCCCGCCCGGTTCCACGCCCCTGCTGCTCCTGCTCGCCGACGACGCGACCGCCGACACCTACTGGCGTCTCGACACCCCGCAGGGGCCGGTGCTGGCGAGCGGCCCCGAGTTGCTGCGCACCAGTGCGTACGACAACGGTGTCCTGAAGCTCACCGGCGACACCGACAAGGCGGCGAGCCTTCACGTCGTCACGGGAACGCCGGCCACCTCCGTCACCTGGAACGGCCGCCCTGCGAACCGCGCCCTGGACACCGCCGGGACACCCCTCGCCGGGCCGGAGCCCGTCACGGTGCCGACTCTGGGCGGCTGGAAGTACCACGCCGAGACCCCGGAATCGCAGCCCGATTTCGACGACGCGGCTTGGCGCGCCGCCGACAAGCAGGCCTTGTCGGCGGACCACTACGGCTTCCACGCCGGCTCGATCTGGTATCGGGGGCACTTCACGGCGGCCGGTACGGAGACCGCGGTGAAGGTCGACGCGACCACGGGGCGCGGCGGCAGGTACCTGGCATGGCTGAACGGCACGTATCTGGGCAGCAGCGATGACGCAACACACCGCTTCGACATCCCCGCCGGGACGCTGAAGCCGGGCAAGGACAACGTGCTGGCCGTCCTCTCCGCCAACACGGCGCACGAGCAGGACTGGTCCGCGGACGACCACCACAAGGAGCCGCGCGGGCTGACGGGTGCACGCCTGGTGGGCTCGGACAAGCAGATCGGCTGGCGGCTCCAGGGCGCGCTCGGCGGCGAGGACCTCGTCGACCCGGTACGCGGCCCGCTGAACACCGGCGGTCTGTACGGCGAGCGGCACGGAATGCACCTGCCGGGCTACCCGGACGACGCGTGGTCGTCCGTGTCCCTGCCGGACTCGCGCAGGGGCGCGCCCGGAGTGTCCTGGTACCGGACCACCTTCGCCCTGGACCTGCCGAAGGGGCAGGACGTGCCTCTCGGCCTGACGTTCAAGGACGACAAGGCGAAGAACTACCGGGCGCTCGTGTACGTCAACGGCTGGATGGTCGGTCTGTACGTCAACGACCTGGGTCCGCAGACGACGTTCCCCGTACAGCCCGGCATGCTGCGCACCCATGGCCGCAACACCGTCGCGATCGCGGTGATCGGCGAGGACGCGAACGGCGACGGCCTCGGCAGCGTGAGCCTGGAGGCATACGGGAACCACACGACGCCGCTGCGGTACCGGGACATCGCATCACCCGGCTGGTCGGCCGCCGTGTACCGCGACCCGCGGGCGGTGGCCGATGTGCGGATCGACGCACCGGACACGATCGCGCGGGGCGGGAGCGGTGAGGTGACGGCCTCCTACACGCACCGTCGGGGCACGGCGCACGACGCGTCGCTCACGCTCCAGCTGCCGGACGGCTGGACGGCGGAACCTGAGGCCCGGCAGCAGCTCGGGGACGTACCGGCGGGAAGCACCGTCACCCGCACTTGGAAGGTGACGACCGCATCGGGCGGGAGCGGCCCGTGGTCGGCAGTGCTGTCGGTGACCGGGCGCTCCCGGGACGGGTCGGCGGGCGCCGCTACAAGCGTCGCCTCGCCGCCCGCGGCGCCCGCCGCGGGCACGCACGACCTGGCCGATCTGGACTTCCTCTCGACCAACGGATGGGGTCCGGTGGAGCGGAACACCTCCAACGGCGAGGACGCGGCCGGGGACGGGCGCCCGATGTCCATCGCCGGCACGGCGTACGCCAAGGGGCTTGGGGCGCACTCCGACAGTGACATCACCGTCCACCTGGGCGGCACGTGCACTCGCTTCACCGCGTCCGTCGGCGTGGACGACGAGACGAACGGCGGTGGCTCGGTGACCTTCACGGTGCTCGCCGACGGCAAGCAGGTCGCCGCCACGCCGGTGCTGAGGGGCCGCCAGGCCGCTGTCACGCTGAATGCCGACGTGTCCGGCGCCCAGGTGCTCGACCTGGTCGTCGGCGACGGCGGTGACGGAAAGACGCAGGACCACGCGGACTGGGCGACCGCCACCGTGAGCTGCGCGCCCTAGACGAGTCTTTCCGAACGTTCAGTGGTCATAGGCGGTCAGTGAGCGGCTGACCGCCTGGCCGGTCTGGAAGTTGTGCCAGATAGCGGCAGTCAGCGCTAGGACGCGCTGCGCGACACGCACGGCAACGCCCTCGCAGGTACGACCGCCGTGTTGTTCCAGGTCGAGCTGGCCCTTGAGAGTGTCGTTCACTGACTCGATCAACTGGCGGACCTTCTTGAGCATCGGCTCTCCGGGGCGGGTGGCCTCGCGTTTCGTCGACGGCCGCAGCAGCGTGACGCCCTGTTCGGACAGTGACCGCTCGAACGCCTTGGACGCAAAGCCCTTGTCCGTGATCAGCAGCAGGCCAGGCCGGTCCCGCACGAGCTGAGCGTCGACCTCCATCATTGCCGCCAGGACTTCGCGCTCATCGATCTTCGGACTGGCCAGGGCCCACAGGATCGGCATGCCCGAGGGAGTGCACGCCAGGAATAGTCGTAGCCCCCAGTAGAACCGCGAGTGGGACGCGCAGTAGCCGTAGTTTGCCCAGCCCGCCACCTCGGACCGCTTCACCGTGGGCCGCGACGTGCCGCAGGGTACGGGTGTGGAGTCGCAGATCCACACGGTGTCGTGCCAGAAGTCGGTGTCCTTGGCCAGGACCCGGATGAGGCGTTTGACCTGCGGTAGCGCGGCCCGCAGGCGTTTGTTGTAGCCGGCGTCCTGCGGGATGTACGGGAACATGCCGCGGTAGTGGGCGCGCACGTGCCGCAGCCAGTGAGCCTCGCTGTGGAAGCCGAGCAGGGCCTGCATCACAGCCAGGCACAGCAGCTCGGAGTGGCTCAGTTTCGGCGGCCTGCCGGGCAGTCGAGCGATCCCGGCCCAGTCATCGTCGATCTTCACGTACAGTGCGGTCACGAGGGTGGTCAAGTTCGTCGTCACAAACGGATCTTGAGCACCCTCGTCTCATGCCCGCAGGCATTTGGAAAGACTCGTCTAGTACTCCAGCAGTACTTCCATGCCTGACCTGGGGCAACGTCGAGTGGTGGGAGTGTAGCGGGCGGGCTGTGGTCATGGGCGACTGCTGCCCGTCCGCCCCTCGAACGAGTGCCCCCCGACGACGAGGCCGTGTCAGGCCAGGGAGACCTCTGACCGTGATCACTACACCGGCAGCCGAGACCTGGGACCACGAATTGGACGACCTCTTCACCACCATCGGCCACCGCTTCGGCCACGTCGAACCCCGTCATGGTCATCTCGTTGATCTCGACCACGCGGCCCGCAGCGTCAACGGCGGTCCGCGCCACAGGATTACAGACGTGGCCAGCGGCAGTTGAAGGGCCTCAATCTCGTCGGGTAACGGCATGCGGACCTGGATCTCCTCGCGGAATCGCATGGGCTTGCGTCCAAGCCCGGCAAGGGGCTGCACGTTCCGCCGGGACCCGTGTCGGGCTCGGTGATTCGGGAACCGGCCACGAGATCTGACGGCAGGCCGGCTTCGTCTCATGCTGTGGCCGTCGGGACGGCTGTCCGTCCGTCATCTGAACTCGGCTTGGCGGCGTGGTCTGAGGTCGTTTCGGTTCTGGCGTAGAGGACCTCGCGGCCCTGCTCCGCGGCGCGGACGAGCGCTTCGCTGACGAAGTCGAGGAAGCGGGCGGCATTCTCGAGGCGGGTGGCGGCCGGGGTGCCCCGGCCGAGGATGCCGACGCCCTGCCGTGCGGTCTCGATGAACTGGTCGTTGGCCCGGGCGCTGCGGATCATCGACTGGTACCAGAGGTCGTCGTCGACGACGTAGCGCTCGCGGCGGCGTTCGTCGCGTTCCCGGCGGACGAGGTCCATGCTCTCGAGGAACGTGATCGCTTTGGAGATGGACGCCGGGCTGACCTGGAGGCGCTGGGCGAGTTCGGAGGCGGTGAGTCTGCCGGTGTCGGTGGTGTAGAGGCAGCCCAGCACCCGGGCCATCATCTTGGGCAGGCCCGAGGTCATGAAGACGGTGGTGAGGGTCTCCTGGTAGTCGCGCACGGCCTCGGCGTCGCGTCCGTGGGATTGCGGGAGCGCCTGCGACCCCCGGGGCGCGGCCTGCTTGCCCCGGTGGGTGCGCTGCTGGGTGGCGCGGTGGGCCAGATCGGCGCGGTAGCCGGCGGGGCCGCCGTTCCGCGTCACCTCACGCGTGATCGTGGAGGTCGGACGGTCGAGACGGCGGGCGATCTCGGCGTAGGCCAGGCCGTCGGCCAGCCCCACCGCGATCTGCTGGCGCTCCTGCTGGGTGAGTCTGCCTCCCGGCATCACGACCCCCTTTTATGCCCCACGGGTGCCCCATGGTGCTGCTCGGTGTTCCCTGACGCCTCCACTATAGCGTTCACCTTCAACTCATTGCAACGAATGACTGTTCCATCGTTGCGTTCATCGAGAGGGCGTTGCAATGATTATTGCGCTGTCACCTGCACAGATGCCATTCCTAAGCAAAGATGGCGTTGCTTAAATCTGGAAAGCAACGTAGCGTTTCCCTCATCAGGAAACAGCGAGCCGCAAGCGCAAGGGAGAGCACAATGCAGAAGTTCGACACCCCCGCCCCGATCTCCGCCGTCCTGGACCTCCCCGCTGGACGCGTCCAGTTCATCGCCGCAGACCGGACCGACACCGCGGTCGAGGTCCTGCCCGCGGACGCCTCGAAGGGCCGCGACGTGAAGGCGGCGGAGCAGACCACGGTCGAATACGCCGACGGAGTCCTGCGGATCGAGACTTCGGCGAAGAACCAGTACCTCGGCCCCTCCGGAGCCATCGAGGTGACGGTGAAGCTGCCCGCCGGTTCCCGCATCGAGGCCAAGGCGGCCAGCGCCGAACTCCGGACCCTCGGCCGCCTCGGCGACGTCGCCTTCGAAGGTGCCTACCGCCAGATCAAACTGGACGAGACCGCAAGCCTCCGCCTCACCGCGGTCGACGGCGACATCGAGATCGGCCGGCTGGGCGGCCTCGCGGAGATCAGCACCGCGAGGGGCGACATCCGGATCACCGAGGCCACGGGCGGCAAGGTCGTGCTCCGCACCCAGTCCGGCGACATTTCGATCGGCGCCGCCGCCGGCATCTCGGCCACCCTGGACGCCGGCACCAGCCACGGCCGCATCAACAACACCCTCAAGAACGACGGCACCACCGAACTCGACATCCACGCCACCACCTCCCACGGCGACATCACCGCCCACAGCCTCTGACGCGACCGCGTCACCTGCGCGGCGTCCGGACCTTGAGCAAGACGACGAAAGCGCCCCCTGACCTGGAACGACCGGACTCGTCCAAGACTTCTGCCGTTCCAGCAGGAAAGCAACGCGATCCGAATCCGGCCCCCAGCCAAGGACAACGAGCAGCAGCTGCCACTCGCAGGCCCGAACACGGAGACCGGAGGCACGGTGGAGCACCACGAGGAGGCCGAGACCATCGTCGTCCGGCATGACGGCAACTCCGACGGCGGGAAGCCGACCTGGCTGGAAGGGAAACCGGTGCCGGATCCGCTGCGCACCAGGGACTGGAACGCCGACTGACCGGCGACTGACCGACCATCGGGCGTCCGCGATCATCAGCCCCAGGCCACCGCAGCCCGATTGCCAATGCCACCGCGTACGTTGAGTACCGAAAGGGGGAAAGCCGGTCGTGGGGACCGCTGTTGTGGTCCGCAGCGGGGCGCGGGAGCAGCAGGTCGGCCCAGTATCGGATGACGTACGGCTCGTCCGGCAGCCGAATGCCGAGCTGATCTGGCTCGGGCCCGGACGCTCATGAGCCGGTCAAGCATTTCGGCCATGTGCGGAGGCAACCCCTTCCCGTGCACGTATGGGAACGTGTGACCAGTGGGAAGTCCTACGACGGGCCGCTGCGCTAGCAGGCCAGCTCGTCCAGCTCGTCCAGCAGGGGGATGGTCATCTCCTGTTGGCTGCCGGTCAGGGACTGCTCGACCCAGATGACCTTGCCCCGGGCCGTGTACCTCGTCCCCCACCGTTCGGAGCACTGGGCCACCAGGAACAGTCCACGGCCGCCCTCGTCAGTGGCTCTGGCTCGGCGCAGGTGGGGGGAGGTGCTGCTGCCGTCGGAAACCTCGCAGATAAGGCTGCGGTCGCACAATATCCGTACCTGTATCGGTGCGCATCCGTGGCGGATTGCGTTGGTGACCAGTTCGCTGAGGATCAGCTCGGTGGTGAAGCCGAGCCCCTCCAGCCCCCACGTCTCCAGTTGGCGGGCGCAGGCGGCGCGGACCTGGGAGACGGCCGCCGCGTCGGAAGGCACGTCCCAGTTGGCGAGCTTCTCGGAGGGGAGCAGGCGGGTGCGGGCGACCAGTAGCGCGATGTCGTCGCTCGGTTGCTGGGGCAGCACGGTGTCGCAGACCGCCGTGCAGATCTCCTCGGGGCTACGGCCCGTGCTGTTGGCCAGGGCGGCGCGCAGCAGAGCGAGACCTGTGTCGATGTCGCGGTCGCGACCCTCGATGAGCCCGTCGGTGTAGAGAACCAGGCGGCTTCCCTCGCGCATCTGCAGCTCGGCCGTCTCGAACGGTTCCCCACCCAGCCCGAGCGGCGGGGAGGCGGGCACTTCGGGAAAGGCCACGGTGCCGTCGGGGTGGACCAGCGCGGGGCCTGGGTGACCGGCCCTGGCCACGGTGGCCCGGCCGGTGACCGGGTCGTAGATGGCGTAGAGGCAGGTGGCTCCGGTGATCCCTTCGCCACCGCTCTGGGCCTCCTCGTCCTGGTCGAGCCCGGTGACCAACTCGTCGAGGTGGCTGAGGAGTTCGCCGGGCGACAGGTCCAGCGCGGAGAAGTTGCGAACGGCGATGCGTAGTCGGCCCATGGTGGCCGCGGCGTGCACGCCGTGCCCGACCACGTCACCGACCACGAGGGCCACCCGGGCCCCCGGCAGCGGAATGACGTCGAACCAGTCTCCGCCCACCCCGGCTTGAGCCGGCACGTAGCGGGAGGCCACCTCGACGGCGTCCTGCTCGGGCACACCACGGGGCAGCAGGCTGCGCTGGAGGGTGACCGCCAGGGTGTGTTCGTGGGTAAAGCGGCGGGCGTTGTCGATGCACACTGCGGCGCGAGCGACCAGCTCTTCGGCGAGAGCCAGGTCATCGGCGTCGAAAGGACTGGGCCGTTCCGAGCGCCAGAAGGCGGCTACGCCAAGGACGGCTCCTCGTGCTCGCCGCAGTGGGACGGTGAGGAGTGAATGGAATCCATACGCGAGCGCCTTTTGTACCCACTCGGCATCCTGCTGCCACCACGACGGGTCGTCGCTCAGACGAGGCACGACAATCGCCTGGCCCAGGTCGAGAGCCCGGGCATGCGGCGTGCTCGGACCAAACGTGATCAGCTGACCGGGCGGGTAGAGGGGATGGCCGTCGCGGATGCCCTTGAGGGCCGTACGGCGGAATCCCGTACCCACCGGCTCTTCACCGCGCAGGATGGGGTCCACCAGATCGACGGAGACGAAATCCGCGAACCGCGGCACCGTCACCTCCGCCAGTTCCTCGGCCGTCCGCCGCGCATCGAGGGTGGTCCCGATGCACACGCTGGCGTCGTACAGCAGCTTCAGGCGCTCCCTCGCCACCTCGGCCCGCCCCGACAGGACGTGCAGCTCCGTGGTGTCCCGGAGCGTCGCCACGCTGCCCGGCGGCCCTCCGTACAGATCCGTGGGCCGCTGGTTCACTGCCAGCAAGCGGTCGCCCGCCACGTGTACCTCGTCTGTGGCGACGCGCCCCGAGACCAGTAGCCGGGTCATGTCGGGGTCCAGGCCGAGATCGGCGACGGGGCGTCCCTCTGCGTTCGGGGGCAGATCGAGCAGGCGATGGGCCTCGTCATTGGCGAGCAGCAGCGATCCGCCGCCGTCCGCTATGAACACGCCCTCGCGGACCGAGTGCAGCACCGCGTCGTGGTGCTCGTACATGCGGGTGATCTCCGCGGGACCGAGGCCGCGGGTCTGGCGCCTCACCCGCCGAACCGCTAGCGCCGTACCCACGGTGGTCGCGGCCAACGCGGCGGCGCCGCCGCCGGCGAGGATCGGCAGCTGCCGATAGACCGCACTGTTCACCTTGCTGACCTGGACGCCGGCGGTCACCATGCCCACGACCCTGCCACGGGCATCGATCACCGGGGCCGTCGCCTGTATCTCGGATCCGAGAGGATCGTGGACGTTCTCGACGTACGTGTGGCCGGCCAGGACCGGTCCGATATTGGCCACGACCCTCTTCCCGATGAGCGTCGGATTTGTCTGTGTGTAGCGAATCCCATGTGTATCCGCCACGACAATGAAGCTGACCTCGGCGCGCTTACGGGCCGCTTCGGTCAGCGGCTGGAGTACCGCCGTAGGATTCGGTGACTTCAGCGCTTGCTGGATCCCCGGTGCGTGGGCAAACATCTCGGCAGCGGTGACCGAGCGGTCACGAGCATTCCGGAAGCTCTCACTGCGTGCCAGGAACACGAGGGCCAACACCGCAGAAGCAATAATCAGCAGCACGATGGCCGCCTGCAGAAAGAAGACCTGGCCAGCGATGCTCCGTGGGTTCAGCAGGAGCCGCAGATGTTGCCCGGATCGGCGCGAGTATTTGCCTCCACGATCCCCTTCGGGGCCCGCGCCACCACGTCGGTCGAATATGTGGACTGCCCGAATCAACGGCAGCTTAAAAATGCCACCATGCCTTGTTTGTACCCCCGCGTGTTGATGAAGAACGTGGGCACGGGAAGGTGGCCGCAGCCGTTGGATCTGTCTGAACGCCCACTCCACAGGTCAGCGCGGGCCGAGATCGATGAATCCTGCACGCATCACCGAGAGCAGCCACTTGCCGAGCGGCCCCACCCGCGGCAGCCGCTTGACCATCACCGTGGGAGGTGTCTGGTCCTCACTGGTCAGGCGGTGGAGAGGGTGCGGGCGCGTTGGTGCGTTGGACGGCGATGACGGCGGCGTCGTCGGCGAGGTGTCCGCCGACATGGGCGAGCAGGTCGGCGCGCAGATGGCGGACCAGTGCCGAGGGCCTCTCCTGCGTCCAGGCCGCGGCTCGCTCGGCCAGCGGGTAGAAGACACCCCGGGAGTTCCGGGCCTCGGCCACGCCGTCGGTGTGCAGCAGCAGCACATCCCTGGGCCCCAGTGCGAAGGTGTCGACGTGGTAGTCGGACTCGGTCAGCTCGCCCAGGCCCAGCGGCGGCGCGGGACGGGCGGCGCGCAGCGTGGTGACTTGCTGGTCGCACAGCAGCAGGGGTGGCGGGTGCCCGCAGGTGACCATCTGCACCATGGAGGGCTCGTCGGGGATGTCGATAACGGCGGCGGTGATGAAGCACTCCCCGGCCTGCTCGGCCTCGGTGGGTTCGGCCAGGTTCCAGCACACGCTCTGATCCAGGTAGGCCATGAGGTCGGGCAGGGTGGCCTGGCGGTGCGCGGCCGCCCGGAAGGCGCCGAGCAGCAGGGAGGCGTCGCCGATCGCGGTCAGGCCCTTGCCCATTGCATCCCCGATGATCAGCCGTGTCCCGGAAGCGGTGCGTACCGCCGCGTAGAGGTCGCCGCCGATCAGGGCTTGCTCCTGCGCCGCCAGATACATCGACGCCACCCGCAGCGGGCCGATCCGGCGCGGCAGCGGCCTGAGCACCACGCGTTGCGCCGCCTCCGACACCGTCCGCACTTGCGCCAGTTCACGGGAGTGTCGCTCCCGCAGATAGCGGAAGACCGTCACGATCACCGAGACCACCACCAGGGCGATGATCTGCGAGTCGAAGTACATCGTGTCCAGCAGGTGTTCGCGTTCCACGCCGATGACGAGCATGCCCGCCACCGCGACGGCGGCGATCGCCCCGGTGACGAGGGTTGAGGCGAAGGACGCGGTGAGCGCGGGCGCCACGATGAGCAGCGACGGGCCCAGCGGCAAACCGTGCGGGGTCAGCACGTCGACCAGCACGATGACCGCGATCAGACTGAGCGGGAGTGCAAGCAGAGCATCGCTGGCTCGCCGCGAGCGCTGCCGGTGCGCAATCCGCTGCCGCAGGCGCATACCCTCGGTCTACACCCGCCGGGGCAGCCCCGCAGGAAATGGAGAGACCGCAGAGCTGCAAGGTCCACCGTTCGGGCACACTGGGTGTCCGTGACGGTTGATCGCTGTCACGGTGAGGGCATGCTGGACCGCGGTCTTGGCCATGCGGCATCGTCGCAGCCCGAAGGCGCGCACGACCTGCGGCAGCACACCGCGCAACCGGACCGACGCTCGGATCCAGTGGGCTTTCCGGACGCCGCGCCAGCAACAGCTCGCGCTACCGCCTGCACGTGTCGGTCACCGCGTCGCTGTGGTACAGCAGTGGCTGCCGCACCGTGTGGGCCATGGTCGATGCAAACGTGCCGGAGAAGTACTGGACCGGCAAGGGCTGCAACATCTGGCGCAACAGCGACATGAAGCACTACACGTGCAACCACACCACCGGCACCCGCGAGAAGCTCTCGCCCATGCTCAACGACAAGAACACCACCGGCTTCGCCACCGCCTGGTCCTACATCGGCGACGACCCCCACCTGATGTTCGCCCGCACCGGCTCGTACTGACGGACGGGATCCGGGCGGTCCGGCCGGCGCCGGACCGCCCGGCTACGCCACCGCCGACCGCAGGTCACCGGCCACCGCGACTGGGAACCAGCGGCGTGGCGCGAGAGTTCGGGAGCGGAGGCCACGGGGCGGGACGGCCGTAGACCGCTGGATCGACACCGTGCTGATGCAACGAACGCTTGGCCACACACCGGAAAGCACACACCCAGACTGGGCGGATGACACGGACCTGAATCGGTGACCTGCGAAGTACGGGGCTAGACCCGGAAGATGTGCACCACATGAGGAGTGTCCGCGAGGGTGTGCGGGGCCAGGGCGTGGTACGCCCAGACGTGGACCCAGGCGTTGCCCGTGCGCAGGGTGAGCACCGCCTTCATCATGCCTGGGGCGAAATAGGTGAGAAGCAGGAAGGCCCCCGACAACAGCGTGTCTTCGAGCGATCCAAACCGCGTCCAGGCGTCCCACAGGTGGAAGGCGGCGTAGGCGAGGCCGCCCGCGACGACGGTGGCGGCGGTCGAGCCGGTGAGCTTGAGCACGCGGGGGAGCAGGATCGCGTAGATGAAGATCATGGCGGGGAGCACCGCGCCGGCGAGGTAGAGCGTGAAGGTGAGTGGCAGGCCCACGAGCAGTCGGCGCCCGCCCAGTTCGAGGGTCTCGGGTTCGAGTACCAGGAACTGCACCACCGACTCGACGACCAGCACGACGGCGACCAGGACGGTGTCGGCCCGGCGGTCGGCCGAGCGCAGGCAGAGCTGTTCGGCGGTATAGCGACGGCGGAAGTACAGCAGAGGTACGAGGGCGTACACGATCACGTTGTAGAGCGCCCAGGTGACGGCCTCGGTCGGGGTGACATGTTCATGGGTGCCGTAGAGCGTGCCGGCGAGGTGGAAGCCGAAGGGGTGCCAGCCGAGAGAGCGGGCGAGGACGTATCCGAAGGCGAGTCCAGCCGCTCCGTAGGCGAGCAGCAGGAGGGTCTCGCGCAGCGCCTGGGCACGCTCGGGAGTTCGGGCGGCGAGGTCGGGCCGGGGACGTCGGCGAGTGAGCAGACCGACGAGGGCGATCAGCAGCAGAACCTCGACGAGACCGACGTTGGCTTCCAGGAGGTGGTCCGCGGTCTTCTGCCCGGTACTGGATGCCCAGGTGAAGGGCAAGCGGTCTCCCGCGACGGCGACGACGAGCGCGTTGGCGGCCAGCCAGCCGAGGACGGCTGCCCATAGGGCCCGTGAGCGCAGCAAGGACTTGCGGCGGGCCGAGTCGGATTCAGGGGCGGTGGTGGGGCGGGTGAGCTGCATGGGAGCCTCCGCGATTTATTTAGCACGACCGTGCCATGAAGCGTTGGGTTCGAATGTAGCACGACTGTGCTATAAAAGGTCCATGCCCAAGGTGGTCGATCCCAGGATCCGTCGCAGAGAGCTGGCTGAAGCGGTATGGCGGGTGGTCCGGCGCGACGGCCTGGAGCACGCCTCGGTCCGCAACGTGGCCCGGGAGGCAAGACTCTCGATGGGCTCGCTGAGGCACTACTTCGCGAGCCAGTCCGAGCTGATGGCCTTCGCGCTGCGGCTGGTCATCGACGGGATCGAGCAGCGGATCGCGGCACTGCCCTCGGACGGCGACCCGCGGCAGCGTGCCGCGCGTGTACTCGCTGAGCTGCTGCCGCTGGACGACCAGCGGCGAGCGGAGAACGAGGTGTGGCTGGCCTTCACCGCCCGCGCCATGACAGACCCCGAGCTGCGGGCCCTGCGCGACGAGGGGTACGACATGCTCCGCGCGGGCTGCCGCGGTCTCGTGGCCGGCCTCATCGGTCCCGGCCGCGACCCGGAGCGGGAGGCCGCCCGGCTGCACGCCCTGCTGGACGGGCTCGCCGTGCACGCCGCCGTACGCCCGGACGTCGACACCCCCGACGCGCTGCGCGCCGTCATCGCCGATCACCTGTCCGAGCTACGAGCTCCACGGACCACTGACGCGCCGACGCGATCCTAGGCGAGTCTTTCTGCATACGGTCAGTGGTCGAAGGCGGTCAGTGGGCGGCTGACCGCCTGGCCCGTCCGGCAGTTGTGCCCGATCACGGCGGCCAGCGTCAGGACGCGCCGGGCAACCCGGGCGACCACCACGCGGCCGCCGGCGCAAGCGGCCGCCGGGCACTACGACAAGGTCTCGACGTACTCCTCGGGCTGACCCAACTCCGGCGCGTCGCGCAGCTCGACCCGCTCTCCGAAGCGTTCCAGCTCCAGCAGGGTGAGGGTGTTCTCACCAGGCACCAGGAGCGGCGCCGGCAGATAGAGCGTCACCTGCGGTCCGATCTCCCAGTACCGACCGAGCAGGAACCCGTTGACCCAGACGAAACCCTTGCCGAAACCGGGAAGTGCCAGGAATGCGTCCGCCGGCTCGTCCACCGTGACCCGTGCAGTCGCGAATCCCGCCGTGCCCTGCGGCTCGGTGGCACTCGCCGCGCGGGCGACTTCGTCCGCCGACCATTCGTCCAGCGGCAACGGGTGCATCTCCCAGCCGTGGATCAGCCGACGGCCTACCCGGACATGGCCGAGAATGCCCTTGCCCTGGCCAAGCAGCGGACCGTAGTTGATCCGCCCCTGGTTCTCCACCAGCAGTTCCAGCCGTACCTGCCGACCCGTGCCGGGCACGGTGAGCGAGTCGACCTCCCGGTCGAGGACCCCCGCCGCAACGCCGTCGACGAAGACCTGGGCGCGGTCGTGGACTCCGCTGACGATCACCTCGTTGGTGCCCCGGGGGAGCATCGGGCGCGCACGGTAGAGCACCAGCCCGGACGCCTGTCCCAGTTCCTCGAAGCTCAACGGGTGGGGTGACACCACCGCCTGGGACATCGCCTCCAGCCCGCCCATCAGACCGGACCCCCGGGTGACGGGAAGGGCGCGGGGTGCCAGCAGCGGAGGGTCGGCGGGCAGCGGCGGGTTCGGCAGGCCGGTCACGGCGCTGAGTCGGTCCCGCAACGCGAAGAACTTCGGGGTGAGCCCGCCGTGTTCGGCGATCGGCGCGTCGGAGTCGTAGCTGGTCACGGTCGGCTGGATGGCCTTGCCGTCGTGGTTGGCTCCTGCCCACATCCCGAAGTTGGTGCCGCCGTGGGCCATGTACACACTGACCGAGCCACCGGCGTGGAGGATGTCGCTCAGCGTTCCTGCCGCGCTCTGCGGCGCCCGGACATGGTGCCGCTCTCCCCAGTGGTCGAACCAGCCGTTCCAGAACTCCGCGCAGACAAAGGGCTCGTCGCGGCGGCGCGTCCTCAGTACCTCGGCGGCCTCGGCCGCATGGGAGCCGAACGTCACGGCCGCAAGGTGGTCGGACAGTGTCCCGCCATCGAGCATCAGCTCGGTCGGACCGTCCGCCGTGTACAGCAACTCGGTGACGCCGCGCTCGAGGAGGGCGTCGCGGATCCACTGCATATAGGCGTGGTCGTCACCGTAGCTGCCGTACTCGTTCTCGATCTGCAGGGCGACGACGGGTCCTCCGTGAGCGGCCTGCAAGGTGGCAAGGCGCGGGATCAACTGATCGAACCAGCGGGCCACCGCGTCCAGGAAGGGACCGTGCGAGGACCGCAACCGCATCCCCTGGCTGCCCGTGAGCCAGGCGGGCAGCCCGCCGTTGTCCCATTCGGCGCAGATGTACGGGCCGGGTCGCACGATCGCGTCCAGGCCGGCGTCCTGCGCGAGGCGGAGGAATCGTTCGACGTCACGCCAGCCGTCAAAGCGCGGTCGACCCCGGTGCTGCTCGTGGAAGTTCCACGGAATGTAGGTGTCGACCGTGTTCAGACCCATGGCGGCGAGCCGCGCCAGCCGGTCCCGCCACTGTTCGGGATGGACCCGGAAGTAGTGCAGGGACCCGGCGAGGATGCGGTGGGGGCGGCCGTCCCGCAGAAGCCCGCCGCCGGGGTGGGACAGAATAGCTGTCGACCGGTGCATGGGCCGTTCTCCTGTCACGAGGCTCACGCGACGGCTCCGGTGGTCATGCACGGGCCCCAACGCCGCTGGGGGGGCCGGGAAGTCGACGAGCGGACCGCACTCGCCGCTGCCGCGTTGGGCGTGGTTGGCTTCTTCACGGCATCTCCTCGGCAAGTGGTGAAACGGCGAGAGAGCACAGGCCCCGCTCCCCTGCGGCCCGCCGCCGGGCCGGGACACACTGACGTGCCGGAACTATGACACAGGATGTTAGCGGTGCCAATGGGTGACGCTTCGCGGGCTGTGAGTGCTCCGAGCAGCGTAGACGCGTCGGTGAGAGCGCTATCATCACAGCGGTAGGAGGAGACGAGGGACTCATGCACAAGCGGAGCGAGAACGACGACGCCCGGCCCCCTGGCATGACCGATGTCGCCCGGGTCGCAGGGGTCTCCCCCCAGACCGTGTCGCGGACCCTGGCCGGCCATCCCAACGTGCAGGAGAAGACGCGGGCGAAGGTCCTCGCGGCCGTCGACCAGCTCGGGTACCGCAAGAACAACGCCGCACGAATGCTGTCCTCCGGCCGCAGCCGCACCATCGGCGTCGTGACCATGCAGACCAACTTCTACTCACGCACCGCCGTCCTGTACGGCATCGAGAACGCGGCGCGCCAGGCGGGCTACTCGGTCTCCACCGCCACCACCGCCTCCCTTGACACCTCCGCCATCGAGGCGGCGCTGTCGCGGCTGGCGGAGCAGGGCGTCGAGGGGGTCGTCCTCGCCGTCCCGCTCATCCATGTGAGCAGGCGGATCGAGCAGCTGACCGACTCAGTACCCACCGTCACCATCGACGGGTCGCGCACCTCCGCCACCGAGGTGGTGGCCGTCGACCAGACCCTGGCCGCCCGCCTGGCGACCCGGCACCTTCTCGATCTGGGGCACGAGACGGTCTGGCACGTCGCCGGGCCCCGCGAGTGGCTCGACGCAGTCAGCCGCTCCCAGGGCTGGCGCGACACGCTGGAGGCGGACAGCAGGAGCGTCCCGCCCGAGCTGGAGGGGGACTGGTCGCCTGCGTCCGGTTACCGCAACGGCCTCGTCCTCGGCCGGATCCCGGACGTCACGGCGGTCTTCGTGGCCAGCGACGAGATGGCCTTCGGAGTGATCCGAGCGCTGCACGAGCTCGGCAGGCGGGTGCCCGACGACATCTCGGTCGTCGGCGTCGACGACATCGCCCTGGCCGAGTACTGCTCGCCGTCGCTGACCACCGTGGCCCAGCCGTTCGTCCACATGGGAGCTCTCGCCGTCGCCCACCTGATGCGCCATCTCGTGGACCCGTACGCCGCCCCCGAACCCGAGTCCGTCGACCCGGTCCTGGTCGTACGCGCCAGCACCGCGCCGCTCCGGCGCGGCGGGCGGTAGGAAGCCCCTCGCGCGCGGCCCGTGCGGCTCCGGGTCGGAGCAGTGCGGGCCACCTCTGTGCCGTGCCCCGTCCCGGGCCGTCCGCCTGCGGCGGCGGCCGGCGGCCGGTGCCGGACGATTCCTCGGACGAGCGGTACCCAGAACACCCTCTGTGTTATCGCTGCCATTCCCCTACTGCCTCCCCCTGCACCATGACAGTCACCGGCAAGCCGCCCGGTGAAGCCCAGGCCCCGCCCGGGACGGGCGACTTCGGCAGCGCGCCGTGCTCGGTCGGTAACCCGGCAAGCCGATATCTCCTGCGGGGCAAGAGCTCCAGGGCTCTATTGTCATCGATAACATTCCCCTACTGTCTTCCTCACTCTCTCGTTCAGAGTCACGAGGAAGCTCCCAGGTGGATCCCATGCCCCTGCACCATTCCCGACACCCTCGGCGCACAGCCCGGCCAAGGTCCGGCGCCGCCGCGGCGACCGCCGCGCTTCTCGTCCTGGGCGCCCTGTCGGCCGGCGCCCTACCGGCCCAAGCCGCCTCGACTGCCACCCCCGCCCCGGCCGCTCCGGCACCCCCGGACCATCCCGCGACGCCGGTCGAGCTGACCGGTCCGGGCCTGACGGTCCGGGTGGCCCAGGAGTTCCCGCAGGTCGTCTCGTACACGATGGGCGGCAGGTCACTCGGCGGCCAGGAGCGGGCCCTGGACACCTTCACCATCAACGGCACGGCGCACACCGCCACCACGGCCATGAAGGCGCACGGCAACCAGGCCGTGTACACCTCCACCTTCGCCGATCTGCCGAACCTCACCATCATCTCGACGATCACGGTAAACGACGACAAGACCGTCGTCTTCGCGGTGAAGAGCATCGAAGGCTCGGCCGCCTCCAGCGTCGACCGGCTGGCGATCCCGGACCAGTCACTCGTCTCGGTCGACTCCTCCTCCCCGCACGCGACACTGGCTCGTACGAAGATCTCGGCGAACTCGACCACCACAGCGGACCAGTTCGTCCCGATCACCACGGCGACGGCCCCGGATGGGGCCGCCGTCAGCACGCCGTACGGCTTCGTGAGCAACGGCGGCCTGGCCGCCGGCATCATCACCAACGCCACCGACGACTCCGCGCAGGACAACAACGACAACTGGAACACCCGCCTGCAGTCGAGGATCGTGGACGCCGGCAACGGCGCCCGCCGCGCGGAGCTGTCCGTCGGCACCTACACCTACGCGCCCCGCGGTGCCACCGATCCGCGGGTGCAGACCTACGCCCTGCCCGAGGCCACCGTCGTCCTCGCCGCGGACGCCAACGACAACGGACAGGTGGACTGGCAGGACGGCGCGATCGCCTACCGCGCCCACATGACCCGCCCACTGGGCTCAAACCGCGTGCCCGAGCGCGTCGTGCAGCACATACCCTTCAACTTCGCCAGCCAGGCGACCAATCCGTTCCTCAAGACGCTCGACAACGTCAAGCGGATCTCGATGGCCACGGACGGCCTCGGCCAGTGGGCCCTGGAGAAGGGTTACGCCAACGAGGGCCACGACTCGGCTCACCCCGACTACGGCGGCAACTACAACATCCGGGCAGGCGGGCTCGCCGACCTGAACCGGCTCACCAAGGCCGGAGCCGAGTACAACTCCGACTTCGCCGTCCACGTGAACGCCACCGAGGCCTACCCACAGGCGAAGAACTTCAGTGAGGCCCTGATCAAGGGCCAGGTCAACGGCTGGGACTGGCTGAACCAGTCGTACCACATCGATCAGCGCACCGACCTGGGCACCGGCGCGATCCTCGACCGGTTCAAGGAGCTGCGCAAGGAGGCCCCGGGAATCAGAACCGTCTACATCGACGCCTACTACTCCAGCGGCTGGCTGGCCGACGGACTGGCCGCGCAGCTGCGCAAGATGGGCTTCGAGGTCGCGACCGAATGGTCGTACAAGTTCGAAGGCACCTCGACCTGGTCCCACTGGGCGAACGACAAGAGCTACGGCGGCGTCACCAACAAGGGCATCAACTCCAACATCATCCGGTTCATCGCCAACTCCGACCGCGATGTGTGGAACGTCGACCCGCTGCTCGGCGGGTCCAGCATCAAGGACTTCGAGGGCTGGACGGGCCACGACGACTGGAACGCCTTCTACCAGAACATCTGGACCGACAATCTGCCGACCAAGTTCCTCCAGCACTACCAAGTCATGGACTGGGACTTCGGCAGGTCCGCCACCCTCACCGGCGGCCTCCGTGTCACGATGGCCGACAACAAGCGCCAGGTGTCGATGGATGGCGCGGTCGTGCTCGACGGCGACACCTATCTGCTGCCCTGGGGCGAGGCGAAGGGCGGCAACGGCACCTCGTCGCCGAGCCGGGCCGACAAGATGTACTACTACAGCGCCTCGGGCGGCACGCACACCTTCGAGCTGACCAAGCAGTTCGCCTCCACTCCCAGCTTCACCCTGTACAAACTCACCGACCAGGGCCGGGTGAAGGCCGGCCGGGTGCAGGCCCAGGACGGGAAGGTGAGGCTCACCGTCGACAAGAACCAGCCCTACGTCCTCGCCCCGAACGGGAACCAGGCACCGCACCGGGACGCGCACTACGGCGAGGGCACCGCTCTGGTGGACCCCGGCTTCAACGCCGGGAACCTGGACGCCTGGAATCCGCGGGGCGAGGCGGCCGTCGGGCGTACAGCCAAGGGCGACAACGTCGTGCGGCTCGGCACCGCCGAGTCCGGGATCTCCCAGGAGGTCGACGACCTCACCCCTGGAAGGCGGTACACGCTGAGCTCCGACGTCGAGATCGCCACCGGGCAGCGCCGCGCCGTCACGCTCAGCGTGACCGGCCACGGCGTGACGGCCCACAACAACTTCGACACCACCCCGCTGCGGAACACGATGGCCGCCGACGCCAGGCAGGGCAGCTACGCGCAACGCGCGTCCGTCTCCTTCACCGCACCGGCGAACGGCAAGGTCACCGTGTCGATCGGGGCGGCCGCCGGGGACGCGGCGGTCACCCTCGACAACGTGCGGATCATGGCCGACACCTCCACACCATGGCCGCAGGGCAAGGACGCCGCGTCAGACGGCACCGTGATCACCCACGAGGACTTCGAGGGCAACCAGCCCGGCTGGGGGCCCTTCGTGAAGGGCGACGCGGGCGGCTCCACCGACCCGCGCACCAGCATCAGCGAACTGCACGCCCCTTACAGCCAGAAGACCTGGAAGAACACCTACTCCCCCTACAACTCCGGCACCCTCAAGGGCCAGGCGGTGGACGACGTCATCGACGGGCAGCACTCGCTGAAGGCCCACGAGGAGAACACAGGCCTGGTGTACCGCACCGTCCCCGCTACGGCACGGTTCGTCGCCGGTCACAAATACGCGGTCTCGTTCAAGTACCAGACCAACGTCGACGGCCAATGGGCCTGGGTGACGGGAGCAGACCGGGTCGGGGACGGCAAGGCCGTCTCCCAGGACATCACCCGCGAGGCGCTCGCGCCCGCGCTGGACACCGCGACGTACTCCAAGGAAATCGTGGCCGGCTGCGGCGACACCTGGGTCGGCCTGCGCAAGCTCGGAGGCGCGGCCGGCACGGACTTCGTGCTCGACGACTTCCAGGTGACCGATCTCGGCCCGGTCAGCGGCGGCGCCGCCTGCGCAAGCCTGACCACCCCGGCCGGCACCGACCTGAGCCCCGGCGTGCCGGGCGAGTACGTCACGACGTTCACCAACAACGAAGAGACCGACGCCACGAACGTTGCTGTGAAGCTCGACGGCCTGCCCGCCGACTGGACCACGATGGTCAAGAAGCGGGGCGGCAACGTCTTCGACAGCGTGAAGCCGGGCGCGACCGTCAGCACCACCTGGATCCTGACCCCGCCGGCCGGCGCCGCAGGCACCTCCGCGACGTGGAAGGCCACAGCCGCCTATGACAACTCCGGTGTCACCAAAGCGGTGTCGGCCGACGCCAAGGCCGCGGTCGCGAAAGTGCCGGTCCTCTCGCCCGGCTCGATGACGGCGACCGCCGACTCGGAGAACCTGTCCTCGGGACCGTCGGAAGGCCCGGCCTCCAACGTGCTGGACGGTGACCCGGGCACCATCTGGCACACCGACTACACCCATTCCAACGCGCCGTACCCGCACTGGGTGACGCTGAAGCTGGACGGTTCGGCCGACGTGAACGGCTTTGGCTACCTCGACCGGCAGAGCGGCGGAACGAACGGCCGCGTGGCGGCCTATGAGGTGGCCGTCTCCGACGACGGCAGCACCTGGAGGACCGTGACCAAGGGCTCGCTCATCGACTCGCCGCAGATGCAGCAGATCTCCTTTCCCCCGGTCCGCTCCTCCTATGTGAAATTCACCGCGTTGAGCGCACTCAATGGCCAGCCCTTCGCGGCCGCCGCCGAGATGCGCGTGTACGGCACTCCGGTGGACCTGCCCACCGGGTATCCCCCGGCCGACCGGCCGTAGCACCACATCAGCGGCCTGCCGCCACCGGCTGGTTCACCACCGGTCGCGGCAGGCCCCCTGCCGGGCATGTGCTGGTCCCCGCACCACCATCGACCTCATTCCGAGGCGATCGCTCTTCAGTGAGGGTCCCGTCGCCGCACCGTGGGACCGTTGGACAGTCTGCATGTCGCGGACCGCAGTGAGGGAGACGGCGCCCGGGCGCGTCCACCCCGGGACATCCGATCCATCCACATCGACGACCCGCGAAGTGCAGGTTCCCGGCTGCCTCATTGGTCAGCTCGGCGAGCCGTACAGGATCACCTCCGCGATGCCCGCGACCGTCTGCCCGCCGCCGCCGACGACGTCGGTGATGTTGATGCGGAGGTAACGTGCACCTGCGGCGGTGAAGGTCTCCGGCAGCGTGTATTGGCCGCCGCGGGTCAGCCCGGGAATCACGGTTGTCCATGAGTTCCCGTCCGCGGAGACTTGCAGGTTGTACGTGTACCAACTGCTGTCTTTGCCCCAGTGGATGCGAGCGCCGACCAGGTTGTGGGCAGCCGACAGCCGCACCGTCAGCGTCTGCGGAAGCGTTGCCGACGCGGCGACCCATCCCGTGCCGAAGGTGATGTCGTCGTCGAACGCCTTGGCGGGTTCGAAGCCGCTCGCGTAACTGGAGGCGCTCACCTCGCCGATCTGACCGCGGGGAATCTTTGGACCAGGGTCATTCGGTTGGCCCCCGCCCGTGCCGCCTGGCGGAACGACGCGGAGCTCGCGGATGCTCGGCCACCACCATCCGCCGCCCGAAAGCACGTTCACCCGCACATACCGCGCCTTAGTCGACACCTTGTGGTTGACCGTGCCACGTTTGGTGGTGTTCGACTCCTCGTTGACCACCTTGGTCCAGTTCGTCTCGTCATCCGACGTGAGGATGGCATACGTGTAGGTTGCCTGGTCGGTCTCCCAGACGATCTGGAACTCCGCAATGTCCGACGGCTGGCCGAGATCAACCTGCCACCATGCGGGGATGTTACCGCTCGCGACCCACTTGGAATCCAGGTCGTCATCGACGGCGTTGCCGGGGTTGTTGCCTTCTTGGAAGCTCGATGCTGTGGTCGGCTGGTTCAATGCGAGGTTCAGCGCGCCTTGGGGCTCCAGCGTCGAGATGTCCTTCCACTCGGGATGCTGGCCGTCGGGCACGTATCTGCCGGAATAGGGGCTTGTCACCACCGTGTAGCTGTCCGACTCCAGTCCGTCGGCCGTCGCGGTGATCGTGATGTCACCTGGGTTCGTGTCCACCGCGAGCAACGCGTAGCCGATGCCGGCCCGAGCCTTCTGAGTTTGTACCGCGATGCGGGGGATGTCGTGGCCGACGAGGCTGCCGTGTCCAGTCACAGCGAGCTTGATTTCCGCAGTTGACGTCGGGACGACGGTGCCGTTCGCGTCAACGACTTTGATGAACACCGGGATCAGGTCCGAGCCGTCAGCCACCGGCTGAATGCGCGTGAGCGCGCGGGCGTAACGACGAAGCATGTCGGCCACCGCAGCGGGCAGCGGGCTGCCGCGCTTCGCGCCTACCTTCTTGATCAACGATTCGACCGTGGTGGGTTGCACGTGGTCAGCCAGCGCCTCAGCCGCCTTCACCCCGGCCGGCGACGCGTCCCCCAGACAGTACGCGAGCAGGTCTCGTAGTGCCGACCGGACACCTGCGTCGTCGATATCGATCTGGATATGGTGCGGGGCACCGGGGGTTTTCACGACCTGAGTGGTGGCCAACTTACCGTCAATGTAGCCCTCGGCTCTCAGCTCGCCTGCGACAAACGAGGCGAGTGGGAACATGTAGTACGGATTGCCGCCTTTCGCGGCGACGTGCTTGGCGGTGTCGGCGTTCTGCTCCCGGCTCTTCTCGCCGACCAGGATGCCGTTCTGATACAGCTTCACGTGGTCGGTGTTGCTGAAAACCATTATGTCCCGGCTGGATGCTGCCGTATAACTGCTGGCGATGAATACCATTGGGCCGCCGTGATTGGGGTTCGTCGGCGGCTGCATCCCCTTGAGCCAGTAGTAGCAGTACTTCGGGTAGCGGTCGATGTCCACGACCCCGGATTTTTGATACGGTGAGTTCGTGCCGTAGTCCTCGAACACCCAAAGGAAGTAGCCACCGATTCGGGGGTTGGCGTCCAGTCCGCCCCAGTCCCAATACCCGGGACCGTTGAGGTACCGCTGCCTGGTCACCACCTGCCGGACGAGTGCACTCTCTCCGTTCTCGCGACCCACCTGGCAGGGGCTCTCCCAGTCGCCCCATTCCCGAGTGAAGAACGGCTTGGCCAGATCGGGGTCCGAGCCGTCCGGGTTGACAACCTTGTAGTTCACGTCATAGTACTCCTTTCCCCACAAACCATAGTCGGCTGCGGTGAACATCTGGTCGTTGGGCATTTCCGCGTGGGCAAGCGCGGTGACTTTCTTTGACCACCATTCTGGGTAATGCGTCTCGTTCAGCGAGGTTTCCCACAGAATCATCGACGGACGGTTGCGGTCCCTGCGGATCATCTGCGCGGCGTCCCGGTAGGTTCGATCGACGAACGTCTGGTCGTCGCTCCAGAATTGCCAGCCCGGTGCGCACGCGACAACGAGCAACCCGAGTTCGTCGGCGGCGTCGAGAAACGCCGGATCGTGCGGATAATGCGCGGCACGTACCGCATTGAAACCGCCCATCTTCAGCCTGAGCGCCTCGCGCCATTTCATCGAGGCCGGTGCGGCGTCGCCAATGTAGGCGTAGTTTTGGTGGATGTTCGCCCCGCGCAGATAGATGCGCTCGCCGTTGATATAGAAACCGTCCGCTCGGTATTCGATGCGGCGAATCCCGATTCGCGTGGTGCACGTATCCATCAACTGGTCCTTATGGAAGACCTCGCTGACGAGCTTGTACAGGTGCGGGCTGTCCGGGTGCCACAGGTCGGGTCGGATCACGGTCAGGCTCTGCTGGAAGTCGTGATCGGCGCCGCGCGCAATCCTCGCGGTCCGGCTCTCTCTGGCGACGATCTTTCCATGCGGATCGTAGATCGTCGACTGCAGCCTTGTGACGGCAGATGAATCGGTGGCGTTCACCACGCTGGTCTTGACTTGGACGACAGCCTGCGCGGCATCGGCCTGCGGGTACGTGACAAACACCCCGCCGCTAGCGACGCGGTCGGCCTCCAGAGGATCCGGGATGTAGATGCGACCGGTCAGCTGCACCGTGACGTCGCGGTAGATGCCGCCGTAGGTCAGGAAACCGAGCTGTTCGCGGGGTTTACCAGGGGGCGTCTGCAGATCGTCGAGATTCGAAACCCGCACGGCGAGGAGATTGTCGCGATCCCAATGGAGCTTGTCGGTGACGTCGACGGAGAAGCCGAGATAGCCGCCGTGGTGCTCGACGAGCATTTCACCGTTAAGGTAGATTTCGCAATTTGTTTGGACGCCGTCGAATCGGACCGTCACCCGACGGTCTGCGTCGGCGGGGTCCACGCGAAAGTACCGGCGGTACCAGCCGATGCCGGCGAAGACGTTGTAGGCAATTGGCTCCTTGCGTTCCAGCCGCATGGTGTGCGGAATCGACACGCCCGCCCACTCGGAATCATCGAAGGACAGCTCCTGCGCGCCCAGGGCATCGTCGCGCCAGAATGCCCAGTCTGTGTCGAGGTTGAGGGTGCGCCGCCCTGTTGCCGCGCTTGCTTCTCCACGCGATGCGGCACTCGCCAGCCCGCCGGGTACCAGCATCGCGCCAGCACCAGCGAGGCCCGCTATGAGTACATTGCGGCGGCTGGGTTCGCCTGTGTTCCCACCCATCGGAAGTGACCTCTTTCGTTTCGGAAGGCGCGTCATCCGCGACCTCATTCGGTAGTCGATCCAGTTGCAGTGGTTGTTTTGTTGGCTCTATACAGTGGCGGCGGCTGGGCCATGCGTCGGCCGGTTTGTCCCGCATGATCGCGGGTGGACCTTCGCGTGTCGCTGTGGCCCCGCACCATCGGTGAGCGGCGGGCCGCGATGGGCGACGCCATTCGGTTGGGGTGAAGGCCCGGCAGGGCGGGCTTGATGCCTGCGCCCTGCCGGGATGGGGTGGGCCGTCAGTTGGCCAGGCGGACGTTGATCTCGGCAGCCGTGGTCCACGGGTTGCCGTGTACTTCGCCGAGCGCGCGCAGCCGGATGTAGTGCGCGGAGACCGGGGTGAAGCAGGCCTGCTGTTCCGCGGAGGTGTTGGTCCAGGTTCCGGTGGCGACCGGGTTGCCCCAGTTGACGCCATCCTTGCTGGTGTAGACCTCGTAGTTGGCGATGCGACCGTTGGCACTGTCCTGGCGTGGCAGGTAGTACAGGCAGGACACCACGTTGTCGCCGCCGAGATTGAGCTGGATCTCGTGCGGCATCGGTGCGGAGGTGCCGGACCACCGGGTGTGCCAGAAGGTGCCCGGGTCGCCGTCGAGGACGTTGGTGGCCGGGGCGTTCTCGCCGACGGTCTCCTGGCTGTCCGCGTAGGCCACCGACATCTTCGACTGCGGGAGGAAGACCGGCGGGGGCGGGATGACGATCCGCTCGTCGGAGACGGTCTGCGATCGGCCGCGCTGGACGAACTGCACGGTTGCGGTGAGCGGGTTCACCTTGCCGGGCGCGGCCGGCGCGGTGACGTCCCAGGTGAAGGTGGCCGACGTCCCGCCGTGGACCCGCACGGGGACGGCCGCTGCGGGGCGCGGACTGACGGTCCAGCCGTCGGGTGCCGCGAGCGCGGCGGTCACCTCTGTGGCCGGGGGCTCGTCGGCAGGCACGCTGACCGTCGCGGTCGCGGTGAAGGACTGGCCGGCCTCGACCGTTCCGGGCACCTGGAGGGCGACCGACGGCTGCTGCGGGGAAGGCATGGTGTAACGCGCCTTGTCGTAGCGGGGGTTGTCGTTCTGTGCGACCTTCAGGGAGGACGCGTAGCTGCCGTACTTGGTGAGTTCGACCTTGCCGAGGCCGCCGGTGTTTCCGTCGAGGTTCCACACGGCGATGGCGATCCGGTTGTTCCCATTCGGGTTGAGCACGCCGTTCGGGACCGGGAAACTGTGCTGCGGACCGAGGTAGTTGACGTAGTTGCCCATGTGCCAGCCGTTGACGTAGATCTCCGCGCGGTACTTGCGGGAAGGGTCGTCGGTGATGGTGAGGCCGAGCGAGGTGTCCTGTCCCTCGGGCAGGTCCAGGCTCACGTCGGTGGCGTACCAGGAAACGCCGGGGGTGGTGTCGGTGGCGGGCAGGGTGGCCGGGGTCCAGTCGTCGGTCGGGTAGCCGGGCAGCATCCAGCCGGCGCGCTCGCCGTACAGGCCGCCGGTTGCCAGCGGGCCGCGCACGGTGTCGACCGGGGTCTCCCCGCCGCGTACGCCCTGCAGCCGCCAGGTGATGGGGTGTGTGCCCGGGTCCCCCACCAGGGTGGCGCGGGTCAGACCGCGAACGGTGCCGGCGTCGGACCGTCCCCAGTTCTCGTCATGGCCCATGTTCACGGTGAGGACGGAGACGACGTTGTCGCCGCCGGTCCTGAGGACGCCGGCCGGGAAGCTGTAGGTCTTGTTGCCGTCGGCGGTGGAGCTGCCGAGGAAGGTGCCGTTGAGCCACACGGAGGAGGCTGCCGCCTTGCCGCTGCTCTGGGTGGCCAAGGTGATGCCGGTCGTCTTGTCGTCGCCGGTGAAGCGGCCGCGATACCAGGTCGATCCCGTGTGGAAGCCGTAGTCGTCGGCGAACAGCACCGGAAGGGTGGTCGGAGTGGTGATCTTCGACGTGGTCTTGTCGGCCACCTGCCAGGACGAGTCGTTGAAGCCGGGCTGCGATTCCGGCGACTCCTGGGCGTGCTTCCAGTCGGTGAGCGCGGGCAGGGTGACCTTGGCGGCGGTGGGGAGCGTGCCGGCGAGGTCGCCGTCGTCCGTCAGGCTGGTGTGGACCGGTCGGCCGTTCCAGGTCAGGGAGCCGGCCGTGGACCAGACCTCGACCGAGCCGTCGCTGCCGGTGTCGCCGGTGAGGGCCAGAGTCCCCGCCTTGGACGAGGCGCCGCGCAACAGGTGTGTGCCGCGGACCAGGACCGGGCCTGCGGCAGTGTCCTGGCGCCAGAAGGTCTTGGCGGTCGCGGTGTCGGCGAGCAGCAGCAGGAGCGGGTGGCCGCCGCCGCTGATCTGGACCCGGGTCAGGCCGGTGTGCCGGTAGTTGAGCCGCAGGTCACCGGTGGCCGCGTCCCAGGTGGACGTCACGGTGCCGCCGGTGGAGGTGACAGTGGGCTTCGTGTCGTAGTGCAGGACCGTTTCGCCGTCCGAGTCGTGGTCGCCGTAGACGACCGCGACGTCCCGCCCGCCGATGGTGGCGTTCGTCATGATCTGCGAGGTGGAGTAGCGCAGCAGATTGTTGCTGCCGAGGTCGTAGTTCGCGACGATGATCGAGGACTCTCGGCCGTTCAGCGTCAGGGACGTGCCGGGCTGCTGCGGAACGGTGTAGGCGCGCGCGCCGAGGTTGATCTTCAGGTGCGCACTGTCGGTGCTGGTCGCCGTGGAGTCGGCGTGCCGCAGTACGTGGAACTGGGTACCGGTGTCGGGGTTGGCCCGAGCGGTGTCGATGATCTTGGTGTTGTCGGTCGGAGCCGTGGGCTGGGCGTCGGTCTTGGTGAGCGGGGCGACGGCCTGCGTGAAGTAGCCGATCAGCTTGTCCTGGTCGTACTTCGGATCGAGCTGGCGCGTCTCACGGATCGCGGCGCCGTAGTCGTAGGACGTGTAGTGGCTCATCATGCCCAGCCAGCCCCAGTTGGTGCCGCCGTAGGCCATGTAGAGGCTCTGCATGGTCGCACCGACCGCGATGTTCTGCTTGTAGAACACGTCGGCGAACTGGTCGTTGATCAGTTGCGCGCACTTGTCGTAGCCGGGGCCGCCCCACCAGTCGAACGCGCCGCCCTGGAACTCCGCGGTCACCAGCGGCTTTCCGGGCGGGCGGTCGTGACTGATGTCCGGGACGCCCTGCCAGCGCGATGGATTGGAGCAGTCGAAGCCCAGAGGGTAGGAATCGACCGCGTCCACGTCCAAAGCACCCGTGCCGGAGTTGAACGTGCCGTCGTTGTTGCCGACCAGCGGCACGCTGATGCCGTCCGCCCTGGCCTTGTCCTCCAAGTGCTTCATGTACGCCCGGGCGTCCGGGCTGCTGTCGTAGAACTCGTTCTCGACCTGGTACTGAATCACCGTGCCGGTGCCGTTGGTGAGCTGGTGACGGGCGAGGATGCGGTCGATCTGCGTCTGCCACTCGTCGGAGTACTTCAACCACCCCGGGTCGGTGGTCCGGGTCTCGCTGACCTGGTTGTGCAGCCAGGCGGGGAATCCTCCGCCGTCCACTTCGGCGTTGATGTACGGGCCGGGACGGGCGATCACGTAGATGCCGAGCTGGTTCGCCATGTCCAGCAGCTTGTCCACGTCACGCACACCCTTGAAGTCGTAGACCCCGGGCGCGGGCGAGTGGTAACCCCAGTCGAAGTACATCGACACCGCGTTGAAGCCGGCCGCCTTCATCTTCTGCAGCACGTCGAGCCACTGGTCCTGGCTGGGCAGCCGGAAGTAATGGAACTCACCGGCCCACAGGTAGGTCCGCTTGCCGTCGATCAGATACGAGTAACCGTCGTATGTCACTGAATGCGCCGTACCCGCCGGGCTCACGAACTGACGGGCCTGCGCCGCCACTGGCCGCGACGCCGCCGTCGCACCGCCGGGCACGCCCAGGCCCAGGCCGCTGAGCAGAGCGACGACCGTACCGGTCGCCAGGCAGCCGTGCAGGAGCCGGCGTCTTACGCCTCTCAATCTCACAGGAACCTCCACTAGATGGATCACAGCACTGAAGCGCTCCCGCTTCCGTGCCGCGGAATCAGGAGTGATCAGAGTTCGTCGATGCGTCACTCCGGGAAGCGCGACGCAATATGGGGCAAGACCGGCGAGCGTCGAAGAGGGGTACGTGTCATGTCTTCGAGGCTGGGTACCCGCGAGCGCCGAACCTTCGTGCGCCGGAACGATCCTCGGCCGTCCGGCAGACGCCGTCCGGCGGAGTCCCGGCCCCGCAAGGGTCAGCGGGCCGTCGGTTCGACGGACGGAGGGTGGGGACCGTTGACCGCGATCGACGTGTCCGGCAACGCGGTCGCGGTCGCCCCCGCTCGGGCCGGGACCAGCAGGACCGCCGCAGCAACCATGATCATGGTCATGACAGCCATGATGACCACGGAGCGGTCCCCGCTGTCCGTCCACCGTCTTTTTCTGCTCGGGCGCATGGGCAGCCTCCTAGAAGACGACGTCCTCATCAGCTTGATGACGATCGGTCAGGTGGTGTGATGCGAGCGGGCCGGATGGGAACAAACCAGAAGCAACGAAATCGATCAGATTCACTCAGACGGCCTGACGGTAAGCAGCCCGCTGCAATGCGTCAAGGTTCCGCGCGGGTAACTTGACGCATTGCGGTGATCGTTGTGGGGCGACACCGATCAGTTTCACGCATCGCATGGGTGAGCCTTGGACGGCCAGAGTCAGAGGGTTCGGACACACTGCGGTGCGCGTGAGGGCAAGGCCGCAGACGCTGGTCACAGCAGTGATTGAGTCGGCACGGGGCGCGGCATCGGCATTGCTGCCGGTCCGTTTCCCCGTGCCGCTCGCCGAACCCGGCGTGCGCCTCTCGACGCACCGGGCTCCCCGCTCGTGCCAGATGCGTGCCAGATCTGGCGGGGAACCACGGGGAAGAGCGGGGAAGAGGCCAACCGGCCAGTCGGTCCCCGTAGCCACCCCGCCCCAGGTCAGCCCGGCAACCGCTCGTACCCGGAGTTCGGCTACCGCTTCCTGGCTGGTGAGGCCCGCAACTCGGGGTCGGACTCCCCCTCCCACCCCAAAGACGAACGCGCCTGGACCACAGCGCTTACTCATGCACGCCAGAACGCACTCATACGCTCTCACGCGGCAGCAGTTCACAACCCCGCCCCTCAGTTCCGCCCCGACGCCTTCACTGCTTGGAACGAGGCCCTGGAGTACCCGTGAGCCAAGGGCGAGCCCTGTGCAATCCGTCGAAGGGGTGACAAGGACCCCATCGAACGAGTTTGGATTCCGGACACCCGCAGCCCGCACGCCCGACCAAAGAGAAAGGAACATGCGTTCGCAGATCGCTCCCGAAAGGCCCGTAACAGATGCGATTCCAGCGCGTTTTTAGAGCACCAGTGCCACTTCGCCGCCCAGATGGAGGACGCCATGCATCCCGCTCCTGTGCACCAGCCCCCTGGATTCGAACGGCAGCTCAGCGCGATGAAGCGCAGCGTTGACGGCTCCAACTGCTCGGCACGACCGGATACGGGGTGGGCAGCATGAGCGAGCCCACCGATGCGCCGGACAATGGCGTCCCGGGGCCACGCACCACCCCGCCGCCACTCCCGTCCGCAACGGTGTCCTCCGGACCGCAGGACGGATCAGACGTACCCCCGAAAGCGACGGAGGCGACCGCTCCCGAGGCGCAGATGCGGTACGTGGACCTGACGGGCAGTCGTGAAGCGGCCGGCCGCTCGATCCGGATGCGCGACATGGCCAGGCGCCTCCCGCAGTTGGTGCGCAGGTCGCTGGCTCTGGCCTGGCGGGTCGACCGGGCGGCGACCGTCGGCCTCCTGGTGTGCCAGGCGGTCGCGGGCGTGATGCAGGCGCTGGGCCTGGTCGCGATCAGCGGCACCCTGACCGCGCTCCTGACCAGCGGGGACGTTTACCACCGGCTCTTGCAGGCGTGGCCGTCCGTGGCCCTGCTGGCCGGCGCGTCCGGGGTGCGAGCGCTCCTGGGGATCGTCGTCAGCTGGCTCTCCTCGCGGCTGGGTCCGCTGATGTCGCGGGAGGCCGAGTTGATGCTGCTCACCGGGTGCGCCGAGGTGGAGCTGTGTGCCTACGACGAGCCCGACTTCAATCGCGATCGTGAGGCTGCAGACCGCGGAGCGCAGGTCACCGGGGACCTGATCGACGAGGGGCAGGACCTGATCGCCTCGTCGGCCTCTTTCCTCGCCGGGGCCGTTGTGCTGGCGGGCGTGCACTGGGTACTCCTTCCGCTCCTGGTGGCGGCCAGCCTGCCGCAGGCGCTGGCCCAGGTCAGCGCCGCACGGGTGCGCTACCTGGCGAACCTGCGCAGCAACGGCGACAACCGGATGCTGTCGGTGCTGCGCTGGCACATCTACACCAAGGAGGCCGCCGACCAGATCCGTGCCGGCACCATGGCGGCGTTCCTGTCCGGCCGGTATCGGCAGACGGTCGCCCGGATCAACCGTGAGGACCGGGCCGCGGCCGACAAGGGGGCCCGTATGTCCCTGGTCGGCGCGCTGTGCGGAGGCTTGGGGTCCGCGGTTGTGTGGGCGGCGGTCGTGTGGCTGCTGGCAACCAGTCGTATCAGCGTCGGGCACGCCGGGACGGCCGTCTTCGCGTTGCAGACGGTAGGGCAGTCGGTCCGCGGTCTGGTGGCCGTCGGGGCGCGAGCCGTGCGCACCGGCCTGTACATGGACGACTGGAGCGGATTCCTGGACAAGGCCGGCGGATTCCGCATGCGGCGGGGCACGCACCGGCCCGAGCCGCCGACGACGATCGAGATCAAGTCGGTCTCCCATCGCTACGCGGGCAAGGACCGCAATGCGCTGACCAATGTCTCCCTCACACTGCGCCGTGGTGAGGTCACCGCCCTGGTCGGCTTCAACGGCTCGGGGAAGTCGACGCTGTCGAAGCTGGTCAGCGGCCTCTACCTGCCCACTGACGGGCTGGTGCTGTGGGACGGCACCCCTACCAGCGACGCCGACCCGCAGGCACTGTGGCAGCAGGTGGCCCTGGTGCCACAGGAGTACGCACACTGGCCCCTGACCGTGCGCGAGAACATCACCCTCGGACAGCCCTCGCCTCGCGGCGATGTGGCGGTGCGTGAGGCGTGCGAGGCCGCGGGAGCCGACGAGGTCATCGAAAAGCTCGGCGCTGGTCTGGATACGCTCCTCGCCCGCGAGTGGCTCAACGGGGAGGAGTTGAGCGGTGGCCAGTGGCAACGCATCGCTCTGGGGCGGGCGTTCTTCCGCGAGGCGGGGCTGCTGGTCCTCGACGAACCGACCGCCAACCTGGACCCCCGAGCCGAATACCGGATCTTCCAGCGGCTGCGGGACCTGGCACGAGACCGGGTGGTGCTGCTGGTGACCCACCGCATCACCAACGTCGCCGTGGCCGACCGGATCGTGGTCCTCGACGAGGGACGAGTCGTGCAGCAAGGCACCTACCAAGAACTCGCGGCGCAGGAAGGCTTGTTCCAGCAGCTGCTGTCCTACCAGGTCACCTCCGATACAGCCCAGACCGACGGCGAGCAGCACGAGACCCCTGCTCAACGCCCTCGCTCCGCTTCGCGACTCCCGAGGTGATGACGTGCCACCCACCCGCACCCACATCCGCAGCACCGTCGAGGCGTATCTCGCCCGACATCCGCATGAGCGGACTGCCCTGGCCGGACTGTCGGCCGTCCTGGACGGCCCCGGCGACCCGTGCAGCCGTACGGCGCTCCCCGGCCACGTCACGTGCAGCGCGGTTGTCATCGACCGCGACCGGCGCGTGCTGCACCTCGGCCACAAGGCGACCGGGCTGCTGCTCGCACCCGGCGGCCACGTCGAGGCATCTGACCGCACCCTCCTGGCAGCGGCCCTGCGGGAACTGCACGAGGAAGCCGGGATCCAGCCCGTATCCCTGTGCCCGACCCCGCAGTTCCTCAGTGCTCCGATCGACATCGACGTCCACGACATCGACGCCAACCCGGCCAAAGGTGAGCCCACTCACCAGCACTACGACTTCCGCTTCGCGTTCTACCTCGCAGCCGACCAGCCGCCGGCGATCGCGCTGCAGGACGAGGAGGTCGCCGGTGCCGAATGGCGCCCGTTCGCCGACGTCAGCTCCCCGACACTGCGCGCCAAGCTGCTGGAGGCCGGCCTCGACGGGCGGCCCGAGCCGGTAAATGCCTCAGTGCTGATCCACGACGACGCGGGCCGCTACCTCCTCCACCTTCGCGACAACCACCCGGACATCTGGGAGCCGGGCACCTTCGCACTGCTCGGCGGCGGCCGCAAGCCGGGAGATCCATCGCTGGAAGCCACGATCCGCCGCGAACTGGCCGAGGGAGTACCCGGTCTGCACCTGCCGGACCTGACACCCTTCACCGTGGAAGAAGCCACCAACGTCGACGGCCTGTGCGTGCCGATCCAGACATTCTCCGGCCGCTGGAACGGCAGCCCCGACACCCTGCAGTTGAACGAGGGTGTACTGCTGCACTGGTTCCCACTGGAGATGCTGCACCGGCTGCGGCTCCCCCCGTCGACGGCCGACCTCCTGCACCGGCACGCCACGCAGCACCCCCCGCAGGCCGAGGCACCGCAGAGCCCGGCCGCAGGCGGGACGGTGCGCAATGTGATCGGCGTCCATCTGTATCTGGAGGACGACGAGGGCCGGATCCTTCTCGGGCTGCGTCACCCGGACTCCGCCTACGCCGGCCGTACGTGGCACTTCCTGGCAGGCCACTGCGAACGGGAATCCGCCGTCCAGTGCCTGGTGCGGGAGGCCCTCGAGGAGGCGGGCCTGGTCATCGGTCCGGCCGACGTGGAGCACGCGCACACCGTGCACCTCCGCGACAACGCCGGTGCTGAGCCCCGCATGCAAATCGTCTTCCGGGTGCGCCGATGGAAGGGCACCCCGGAGGTACGCGAGTCCGACAAGTGCCTCGGCTGGAAGTGGTGGAGTCCAAAGGCGCTGCCTCAGACGATCGTCCCGTACGCGCGGTGGGCCATCGAGCAAGTGCTGGCCGGCCAGCCCTACTCCGAAATGGGCTGGTGAGCAGTGACGCACTTGGGTACGAACTCAGCCCTGCCCACCCCGAAGACCAAGACACAGGCAGGGCAGGACGAAGCCATCGCGTCGCATCCGGGCACCGCGGTGGATCCGGCGGCCGCGCGGGCGGCGATGGTCGCCCGGCTGGAGAGGGAAGTGGCGCTGGCCCCCGGCCCTGTCCGCGACGCCTTGCTGGCGCTGCCTCGCGAGGTGCTGATCCCGCAGGCGTACGTCCGGCGCTCGGCGCCCGACGAGACGCCGCGTCGCTGGGATCTGCTGGACTGGTCGAAGCCCGGCGACAGGGACGAGCTGCTGCGCCTGCTGTACAGCGGGGAAAGCGTTCCGATCCAGCATGATGGCGAGCCAATCCTCAGCCGTATCCCCGGGCCACGGTCGGGCGGCGCGATCACTGCCATGTCCAGTGTCGCGGGTATGACTGCGGATCTGCTGCACCAGCTGGGCCTTGGACGGGGGCAGCGGGTGCTGGACGTCGGCACCGGCGCGGGCGTGACGGCGTCGGTGGCGTGCTTCGTGTGCGGCCATGACGGCGTCGTCACCGTCGATATCGACCGGCATGTCAGCGAGGCCGCGCGGGCACGGCTGGCCGCGCTCGGCTACCGGCCCGTCGTGGCGACCGGGGACGGCACGGCAGGATGGCCCGCCCAAGTGCCCTACGACCGGATCTTCATCTCCTTCGCTGTGCCCCGAGTCCCGCCGGCCCTGATGAGCCAACTCGCGCCAAACGGACGGGCGTTGATGACGCTGGGCACCTCCTCGCCGTCCTGGCCGGGCCTGGCCGTGGTCACCAGGTCCGAGTCGGGGGTGGTGGAGGGGGAGCTGATCGCGGTGGAGTTCGGGCATCGCGGCGGCTGGGGTTTCGACCGGCTGTTCCTGTCCCGTGAGTTCCGCGATCAGATCACCACCTCGCCGGGCGACTGGACCCGGCGCAGTCGGCTGGAGCCCCCGGCGGACACCGCGCGCGGTATGTGGCTGGCCCTGGACCACTTCTTCCCTGGGCTCGTCCGCCACTTCGGCGCCGACCACCTGACGATCGGCGCGCCGGAGTGTGGCTCGTGGATGCGGGTGTGCCCGGCCGACTCCGGCCGCTGGGACGTCACCGGCGCCGGGCCGCGCGACGTCTGGGCGGAGCTCCAGGATGTCGCCGGCCGCTGGCAGGCAGCCGGATCACCTCACACCTACCGGCTTGAGATCGACGCCGACGGCACCCAGCGGGTGACCACCTCCTGCGGCGCCCTGTCCTGGCCAATCCCCGCCCCCTGTCGTGACCACGGAGACATACGGTGACCTACCCCAACGAACCGTTTCCCGACCTGGCGCGGCCTATACGATGCCTGCGCCCGGCCCGCCGCACGGGCGGCGCTCCCCCGCCCGACGTAAGGACCCCGCTCACCTTCGACCAAGTCGCGTGGATAATCACCCTGGCCCGCGACCTGATTCGGCCGGGGGACATCGTCCTGGTCAAGGGCTCCCACAGCGTCGGGCTGCAACACACGGCCATGTGCCTGGCCCAGCCCGACACCGCGTTCGGCGACCGCTAGGCGAAAGTCAAGGGCCGGGCTGCGGGCGACAGGACCAGCGCACCCAGACCGGCCACCTTGCCCACGCCCATCGTCAAGGCCACGCCATCCGGCCCGACGTGGGGCTCGCGGCCGCTGCGAGGTCAGCCGGAAGAGGGATGGGGTCCCTCGGACCGCAGCTGCGGGTCCGTCACCCCGCCCGGGCACGCGAGGGGGTCGATCGGCCATCCCGCGCACCGGGCACCGGCCTGGTACGCGCTTTCGTAGAAGGCGAGCACGGCGGCACGCGGATCGGGCTCGGTGCGGACTTCGTCGTACGGCAGTACTGCCAGGTGGCTGTCGTTCCGGGCGACCCAGTGTGCCGCCGCGGGCCGGAGCGGCTCCTCGGCCAGGTGCGCCGGCTCGGGAGCGGTGTAGGAGTAGAAGGCGGGTGCGGGAAAGGTGTCGTCGCCGAACCAGAAGCCGAAGCTGGCCACCTCTCGGGAGTACGCCTCCCGGGTGACCGGGTCGATCTGCTGGGACTGCTCGATGTGACGTTCGGAGAACCGGGTGTGGGCGATGTCGAAGGTGTGCCAGAAGTGGTGCACCGGGCTCACCTTCCCCGAGTACCCTGCGGCGAATTCCTCCAGTACGGACGCCACCTGGCTGAGGACCCGCCAGTAGCGGTTTGCCTGCGAGGGATCGTAGGTCGCGTGCTCGGTGTCCTCGGCGAACGGCCGGGCGGAGTCGGGCAGGTCGAAGGGCTTGGGTACGTCGAGCCGCACCCGGATGTCCAGCGCGGCCAGCGAGTCCATGACGGCGTCGTGGAAGGACGCCACGGACTGGCCGATGAGCGGTAGCGAGATCTCCCGGCCGTCCAGAGTCGAAACAACCAGCTGATGTGCGACGAAGTCGAAGTCCATCGTGAACATCGGGTTGCCGTCGACCAGCCCCATCGGGCGAGTGGTGGTGCCGCGCCCCGTGAGGTGGAACGGGACATTCCACCAGTGGTTGCGCCGGGCGCTGGCGGCGAGACGGACCTTTCCAATGGTCTGCGCGAAGCGATGGAGCGTCTCTTTGGTGTCGCGCCACTCGGCGAGCGGGATCGGCGGGAAAAGCTCCATGATCATCACCCTTTTCTCTGACCTGGCTGAACGGACCCGCACCGTCCAGTAATCCCGGCACGTCCCGCCCCGTTGTCGGGGTCGCTTGCCGCCCTCCCCCGGATCGGGCTGCCCCAGCTTCACCAGACCGTTGCGACGGCCTGGCGGACGAGTGCGTACGTCCCAAGGCATCGCTCGGGGCCATGGCGAGGCTCGCACCGTCCTTCCAGCAGGAGAACAGTACGGTGACCGCAGGCAACTCGCTCGCCATGACACGGTGCCGGCGGCGACGGCGCTGTGGATGGCGCCCAGGGCACGGGCGACGTCGAGCAGCCGGTACGCCTGCGCACGGCTGATGCCGAACTCCGCGTCGCAGTACGCCTCCCTCGAGCCGTAGCCGAGCGGGAGCCGCACCCGGGCGCCGTGCGCGTCACCGACCCGGGCGGCGAGAACGGCGACCATGCGCCGGACATCGTCCATGACCTCCCGCAGTCCATCCGTCACCGCGCGGGCGTGCGCGGTGGTCGGTGGCCGCGGCACCGGTTCGGCGACATCGTCCTGGTCCTGATCGCGCTCGCCCACCTGTCCATCGTGCGCCGGCCCGGCGGCCCGCACCAGGGTGCGCGGAAGCACCGAGCGCGCCCCCTCACGGGCTCACAGCTTGTGACTGAGCATGTGATTCAGCGAGTTGAACACGGGGCGGGCAGCGCGTACAGCGGTACAAGATCGGTCAGTCCGCAGGCGTGGGATCACTCCGGGCCCTGCCTCAGCTTACTGTTGCTGCCTCAGCAGGTGAGGAAACAAAGTGCCTTGCAGGGGCACGCCCGCGGTCCTGGCGTTCTGCGCTGCGGGGCTCGGCTCGACGCGATGGTGGCCCACCGGGTGGTGTGAGCCGTGAGACATCGTGGCCGTTTGCCCTCTCAGTCCCGGACGGCGGCGTGTGCCGCTCCGATGAGTGCGGCGTCGCCGGCGAGGCCGCTCGCTTTCACCGTGACCGGAGTATGCCCGAGTCCGGCGCACAGTGCGGGGCCGATGAGATCCCAGGAGCCGGCCATGGAGCCACCGATGACGAGAACCGAGGCTCTGAAGGAGCTCAGGCAGGGCCTGAGCACACTGCCGAGAGACGTGAACGCCTCGTCGAGTACGTGCAGGGCCGTCCGCTCGGCCGCTCGCGCACGGCGGGCGATCTCGTGCACGTCCACCGCCGGATCTCCGTAACGGGCCACGATGGCGCGGCGCGAGACGGAGTCCTCGAGCGGGCGGCCGTCGAGCATCATGAGGTCCACCCGGCCCTCCGGCGGAACGCCGGGCCCTTCACGGCATACCTGCCCGTCGCTGAGGAAGGCCGAACCCACACCCGTACCCAAGGTGATGCCGACGGCGCGGTGGTGGCCCTGCGCCGCTCCGGCATGCCACTCGCCGGCCAGGAAAGCATGCGCGTCGTTGAGGAAGACCACTCCGGCCGGGCTGTGTCGCAGGCCGCCCAGCAACGCCGCCCGGACGTCGGTCCCATAGAGGCTGTCGAACTTTCCGACCCCTTCGAACAGGGCGACGCCCTTGCCGTAGTCGAACGGCCCGGGCACAGCGACGCCCCAGACCCGGCCCGGCTCCACCTGCACGGAGTTGGCGCAGCGGATGATGGCGCCGAGGATCTCCTCAGCGCTGCCGTGGGCGTCCAGCGGCCGGCGGACTCGGTCCCGGACCGCTGCCGTGGCCGGGTCCGCCAGGGCAGCGGTGACGTGGGTGCCGCCGATCTCGAGGACGGGCGTCACCATACGAGCGCTTTCACGACCTTGACCGGGCTGCCGGTGGCGCACAGCCGGTACGCGCCGGCCGCCGCCGGTACGGTCAGTGTCTCGCCGTACGACAGCTCATGCCGGTCCCCTGCCGCAGTTTCCACGATGACCCCTTCGCCCTCCACCACATTGAGCACATGGAAGCGTCCGGCCGTGTCGTCCCCGGCGGCGGCGCCCGCGTCGAGCGTGTACCGCCGCACCTCGTAGAACATCTCGTCCAGCGCGCCGAGCAGATCCTCGCGCCAGCCGTCGCCGCAGCGGAGCGTCCGCGGCTCCTGGACGAGCTCGCGGGCGACCGCCTCGCCGCGCCGCTCCGTATCCAGATTGGCGAGTCCGTGCTCGTAGGGCAGCTGCCGCGGATTGCCGTTGGCATCCGGGCGCAGCCAGTCGTAGAAACGGAGGCTGTAGAGGTACGGGGTGGCGCTGATCTCCAGGACCAGGTTGTCGGCGCCGCTGGCGTGCGGGGTGCCCGCCGGAATCATGAACAGCCGGCCCTGCTCGGCCGGGAAGGTCATGACGTGGTCCGTGGGGTCCATCGGGACCCCGGTGGTGGCGGCCTCCTCGACCTCCTTGCGGAACAGGTCGAGGTCGGCGTCCTCGCGTAGGCCGAGGAAGACGCGGGTGTCCGGGCTGCCGATGGTCATGTAGTACGTCTCGTGCTGGGTGTAGTGCCAGCCGAAGCGCTCCCGCATGTACGGCTCCCTCGGGTGGCAGTGCACCGAGAGATTGCCGCCGCCGATGGTGTCGAGGTAGTCGAAGCGAAGGGGGAAGGACGTGCCGAAGCGGGCGTACACCTCCGCGCCCATCACCTCCTCGGGGTGCCGCACGCACATCAGCTGGAAAGGCACTTCAACCTGCGCTTGCGGGCCTTCGCCGATGAGGATGCCCGCCTCAGGGGCGATGAGCTCGTAGCCGAGGGCCGTGTTGCGGGCGCCCGGGTTGAAGCCGAGTTGCTGCCCCCAATGACCGCCCCATGGAGTGGAGTTGAAGAACGGTCGGGTGCGGACCGGGCGGCGAGCCAGGGTGGCGAGCGTGGCGCGCAGACCGTCGCCATCGAGCAGGACCGCATGGTCCGGTTCCTGGACGTCGAGCCAGCCGTCGATGCGGGTGGCGAGAGCATCGCGGTGGCGGTCGAGCATCGGCCAGTCGACGTAGAACAGACGGCGGTGGTCGGCCCGCTCGCTGGGGAGGCCGAGGTTGACACCGGTGCCGGCGGTGACGGCGGCCTCGGCGTAGCGCTTGGGGATGTCGGCGTACCAGAGCACGTCGTGCTCGACCAGCGCCGCACCCGGACCGTACACGATGAGCAGGCCTTCGGAGGGCCGGTCAGGCCGGGGAAGTTCGTCGAAGAGGTCGTCGAGCGGATTCTCGGCGAGCTTGCAGTAGTAGGGATCGTCGGCGTCCTCGGGGCGGACGGTGCGGCGGCGCACCTCGGCAGGCGGTGCGTAGTGTGCGCGCACGTCGAGCAGCCGCACCGCTCGGTGAGCGGCCAGTCGGTCCGTGAGGGACTCCCAGTCCACGGAGGGAGGTCCATCGACGGCGACAACGGCCGGTCCGGTGGGCAGATGCGCGGCTACCGCCTGCCACCCGGCGATCAGGACGGACTCCGGCGCCGGGCTGTATCGAGGGTCGAGCCGGTACACGCGTTCTCCTTTGTGGTGTCGGTTCGTGGTTCAGGGGCGTTCGAACAGCACAGCTGTCGTACCGAGGGCGGGGACGTCGATGGTCACCTCCCCGCCGTCGAGGGGCAGTTCATCGACAGCGCTGCCGAGGTAGTCCGCGCGGTGCGCGGCGACGACGGGGAATCCGACCCGCACGGGGCAGACCACCGGCTCTTCGGCGAAGGACTGCAGGCGCAGCAGCACCCGCCCACCGGGCTCCGGCGTGGTCGCCCCGACCAAGCGGACCCGGGGGTCGCCCAGCTCGGCGAAGGCCAGCGTCTCGGCGGCCGCGTCCGACACCGCTCCCCTGGCCCGTACGGCATGCAGCGGACGGCTCCAGGCCGCAGCAGTGCGAGGGCCGAGGCCGGCGGCGGTCTCGGCCGGGGCGCAGGCGACGCTGTAGCGGAAGGTGAACTCGAAGCCCTGCTCGCTGGGGAAGTTCGTGTCCCAGAGGTTGTTGTGGATCCACGAGAAGACGGTGGCCGGCTCGTCGTGGCCCAGTGTCTTCGGGAACGGCGCATACGGCAGCGCGATGTTGCCGAACTGGACGAGCGGCGCGTCCTGGGTCGACCAGGCGACGGTGAGGCCGTCCTGCTCGACGGTCATCCAGCGCCTCAGGGCGCGCATGTGCCGCGCCGAACCCGGGATGACCGGCAGGCCGGTGCCGGTGGCGCCACCGGAGGCCTCCATGCGGACGACGGGCTCGTCGAAGGCGAAGGGGAAGACGAAGTAGGCGCTCTCCTTCCGGAGGGTGGCGTCCTTGTCGAGGCGGTTCTCGATGTCGAGGCGGGCCACACCACGGGGCAGGGTGAGTGTCGTGCGCAGCCGGTTGGCGCCGGCCGGGCGGGTTTCGTACGTGAGGGTCTCGGCGGTGGGCGTGGAGCGGCGGGCGATCAGGGCCGCGGGCGGGGCGACCGAGCGGTTGCCGAGGTACTCCAGGCGGTCGGATACGGTGGTGCGGCTGGAGTTGTGGTTGAAGGCTCCGGCGGTGGTGTAGGTGTCGTGGATGTAGGCGTTGAAGCCGGCGATGGCGTCGGCGCGGACCAGCTCACGCCCTGTGGCCTTGTCGGTGATGGAGGCGATGCAGGCGCGGGCGAGATCGACGCGTACGGCGAGGTGTTCGTTATCCACCAGCATGGGGTCGGCGAGGGCGTGGGCCTCGGCGGCGCTTTCGGCGAGGTTCTCCTGCTCGGCGCCGCCGGTGGGATTCCAGCCGGTGGAGGCCTTGAGAACGCTTCCCCCCTCCTGCTCGCCGGCGGGCGCGTTGGTCTCGGTGATGTCGAGCCGTACGGACCCGGCCGGCGGCACGTCGTCGACCCGCACGAGCAGGAAGCGTCCCGCGTCCCGGTGGTCGTCGTTGACCTGCGCACGCTCCTCATGGTCGAGGCGGCGGCCGGTGCGGGCGTCGAGGACCGTGACCGGCCGCTCCAGGGGGACGCTGCTCTCGGGCAGAAAGATTCGTACGACGTCGGTACGCGGCCAGGAGCAGGTGTTGAACACGTGGTACGCGGCCACGGCCCCGTCCGGCCGGGCCAGCCGCTGGCCGAGGCGGGCGGTGGCGCGGTTCAGCAGCGACTGCCCGTCGTCGTGGGCGCGCATGGCCTGCCCGTACTTCCAGTGCCACTGGTGCTCGCCGGAGTGTCCGCCTTCATCGCCGTGCGTCCAGGGGTCGCCCGCGCCCCAGGTGTGCTCGTCGAAGAGGGACACCGCCTCATAGACGCTTGCGGCGTCGCGGCTGTCGTCCTCCGCGCCCGGGGCACCCAGGACGCCGGCGAAGGTGCCGATCGTCTGCGCGTCCGCGACCACGGACTGGGCGGTGCGGGCCAGGGACAGGGGGCGGGCCCCGGAGCCGATGCCGTCGGCCCACCAGTCCGTCCAGTCACCCTCGAAGGTGCGAATCCGGTCGCCGAGGCGGGATGCGGCGTCGGTGAAGAAGTCCTCGTTACGCGAGAGGCGCAGCTGCGGGTAGGCCCAGGTCTCGTTCCAGCGGCGCACGGTGTCGGCGATGACGCGGCGCGGCGGTGCGTTGTCCCCGAACTTGCCCTGGACGCGCAGGTGCAGCACATCCCAGGGATACGGCTCGCGTTTGATCTCCTTCTGGTCCATGGCCCAGCCGAAGACGCCGCCGCGGTACGGGTACGGATTGGTCGCGAGCGACGTCAGATATGCGGGCAGCAGGTCGTCCACGCTGTCGTAGTCGGTGTCGAAGCCGAGCAGCGGGCCCTCCATGTAGGCGAGGCCGTGCGGGGTGTCGGTGACCCAGACGAGGAGACTGCTGCCGCTGGGGGCGCGCCAGCGGAAGAGCCGGGGCAGCTTCTCGCCGCCGACCAGGTGCGGCACCGAGCGGCCCGCCCAGTTGTGCGCGACGGAGAGGTACTTCACGCCCGCCGCGCTGAGCGCGTCGACCAGGCCCACGACCGAGCCGGGCACATCCGTCTGCATCGCCGAGGTGAAGTCGACACCGTACTTCTGCTTCACCTGGTGGGCGAGGCGCAGCAGTTCGTGCAGCTCATCCGTCGAGCAGGTCTCGGTGTGCAGGTTGAACGGCAGCGCGGTCAACTCGATGCGGCCCTCGCGCACCCGCCGTACGAACTCCTCGACCTGCTCCGCGGGGCGGGCGTCGGCCCACTGCTGGAAGGACCACAGCGACTCCACGCACCAGCGGAACTGGGACTCGTGCGCCCAGTCGTCGGTGGCCTGGGTCAGCTCCAGGCAGGAGTCGAGGTAGGACAGGTGCTCGGCCAGCACCCGGCCCTGAGGGTCGGTGTAGCCGATGTCGAGGTGCGAGTGGTGCACCAGGTGGATGGTCCACTGGCGCTGCGGGGTGAGGGTCACGTCGATCCCGCTGCCGCCCTCGCCGTCGGGCAGTGACAGGGTGACCCGCTGCGCTGTGTCGACGGCGGGCAGCAGGAGGCGTATGGAGCCGTTCGGCCCGGCGAGCCGCACGGCGGGCAGCGGGCTGCCGGACTCGGCGCATACGGTGAACGCCTCTGGCAGGGCCGAGCCGTTCACCGCGTCGACGCGGAGGGACTGCAGCAGTCCGCCGCCCTCCGCGCGGCGCAGCAGCGGCTCGACGGTGAGCCGCAGGGCGCTGCCGTTCAGGCTGCCCTCCGCGCTCACAGCGCAGCCGCGCAGGCTGTCGCGTATCCGTTCGTTGTCCCAGTCGGTGGTACGGACGAGTGCCCGTGTCGTCATGCGGATCTCTCCCCTATGAGCGTGCGGTTGCGGTGACCCCGCGCAGAAAGAGGCCGCGGAACACCAGGAAGACGAGCAGGGTGGGCAGCGACACGATCAGTGCGCCGGCCAGGATGACGGGTGGGCCCGAGGAGGCGTACGCGTTGCTGAGGGTGCTCAGGGCTGCCATCACCGGCTGGACGTCGGGGCTGCGGCTGAGGGTGATGCCGAGAATCAGGTCGTTCCAGACCGCGGTGAACTGGAAGATGAAGGCGGCGCCCAGGGTGGGGGCCATGAGCGGCACGTGGATGCGCCAGAAGATGCGGAGGAACGAGGCGCCGTCCAGCATGGCCGCCTCGGTGACCTCGGGTGGCATGGTGGTCATCTGGTTGCGGACCAAGAAGAACGCGAACGGAACGGCCCAGGCCACATACACCAACATGAGGCCCAGCCGGGTGTCATAGAGATTTCCGTCCGCGTACATGCCGAAGAGCGGCGCGAGGAACATCTGCAGCGGGAACAGCGTCCCGGAGTAGATGAGCCAGAACCAGAAGGCCGGCTTGGGGATCGGCAGCACGACGACGGCGAACGCGGCCATCGCGGCGACGAGCACGGCCGCGGCGCCGCAGACGACGGCGTACAGCGCGGAGCTGAGGAAACTGTCGCCTATGCCCGCGTCGCTCCACGCCGTCTTGATGTTGTCGAAGATCGCGAAGCCCTGGGGGGTCCAGTCGGGTTCTCCCGTGTAGCCGGTGGCCGGGGTGAGTGCATTGACGATCAGCAGATAGAGCGGGATCAGCCAGAACGCGACACACCCGGCGACGAAGACATTCCGTACCGTGCGTCCCATCGGGGTCTCCTCACTGGCTTCCGGTGGCTTCGGGCATCTGGCGGCGCAGGTACACCCACGAGGAGGCGACGACGATGACCGACAGGACGAGGGCAATGGCGGAGCCGTAACCGACGTGGAAGAGCCGGAATGTTTCGCGGTACATGGTGAGCGCGAGCGTTTCCGAGGAGCGGGACGGTCCGCCCTGGGTCAGGATCCAGATCATGTCGAAGGCCTTGAGGCTGTTGACGATTGCCATCCCGACGACCACGACCGTCATGGCGCGCAGCTGCGGCAGGGTGATGTGGCGGAACATCCGCCAGCCGGTGGCGCCGTCCAGCTCGGCCGCTTCGGTGATCTCCCGTGGGATGGCGCGCAGGCCGATGGTGAAGAGCACCACATTGAGGCCGGCCGCCTGCCAGGTGCTGGCGATGATCATCGAGATGGTGTTCTGCGGCCACTCCAGCAGCCAGCTCGTCGCCAGGCCGTCGAGGCCGATGGCACGCAGCACTTCATTGACGGCGCCGTCGGAGGTCAGCATGAACTTCCACAGCACGGCGGTGGCTGCGCCGGAGATCGCGTACGGCAGGACGATCACCAGTTGGGCCAGCCAGCCCAGCCGCATCCGAAAGGTGGCGACGGCGATGGCGAGGCCGGCGACGACGGGCAGCAGGAGCGTGCCGGCCACCCACATCACGGTGTTGAGCAACGACCGGCCGAAGACCGGGTCCTCGGCGAGCCGGGTGTAGTTGTCGAGTCCAGTGAAGCGGCTGGTGAAGCCGTTGTCCTCGAAGAAGCTGCCGTAGACGCTGCGGAAGAACGGATAGACGAGCAGCACACCGACGAAGAGCAGCGCGGGCAGCGCCCAGGTCAGGCTCGCCAGCGGGCCGCCACGCCGGCCGGCAACCGAGGCGTGGTGGACAGCCTGGTGGGGCGTGCGTGTCGGGATCCGGCGGCGTGTCCGCACGGGTTTGGCGGTGGTCACCATGTCCGTCATGCCTGCTCCGCCTCCCTCCATACCTTCCACGCTTCGTCGGCGCGGTCCTGCATCGTGTGGAGCACCGTGCGGTACGAGGACGGGTTGAGCAGGAAGCCGGCCAGGTCGTCGACCGTCGCCTCCACGAGCTCCGGGGGCCCCTGCTCCCAGAAGCGGTTGAGCATCCAGAGCTTGTCGTCACGCGCCTTCCGGACGATGCCGTCGATCATCACGCTGGCCGGCGGCACCTGGGGGTTGGGGCAGCCGTCCTGGAGGGAGTGGGAGAACGCCTGCATCACCTTCGGGTTCATCCAGGCGCCGGCTGCCTTGTAGGCCTCCGTGCGGTCGGGGCCCTTGACGGTGCAGACGAGGGCGCTGGACTCGAAGATCATGCTCGGGCGGGCCTTCGTGTTCTGCATCGGCAACACGAAGGCGTCCAGATTCTTGCCGGGCCTGCCGCCTGCGGCGACAAGCGTGGAGCCGAGCCAGGTGCCGCAGGGCACCATCCCGATCTTGCCGTGCACGACGCCGGCGGCCGCGTCGTTGTGGTTCATGTCCATCGGTGTGAACCAGTCCTTGTCGAAGAAGGACGCGATGGTGCGCATCGCCCGTTCGGTACGCGGGTCGGTGTAGCGCTCCCGGCCGTTCATCAGGTCCTCGTAGAACTGCGGGTCCTGGCGGCTGAGAATCTCCTGAAACCAGATGAACGAGGGCCAGCGGCCGTCGGCCGTGCCATGCAGCGGAGTGATGCCGGCGCTCTTCAGCCGCTCGCAGGCGGCGAGAAAGTCCTCCCAGGTCCCCGGCTTCCGCAGTCCGTTCGCGGTGAAGACCTCAGGGTTGTAGAAGAACACCCAGTATGCAAGGTTCATCGGCAGGCCATAGACGCGGCCCTGGTACGTGAACGCGTTGCGGAGCGAAGTGTCGACCCAGCCCTTGCCGGCTGCGCTCTCCCAGTGGTCGGTCAGGTCGACGATGCCGCCGGTGCGGGCGAGGTCCTGGAGACGGTAGCCGGACCAGTACTTGAGCATGTCCGGAGTCTTGTTCGTACGCAGCGAGGACTTGACGATCTGCTCGAACGAGTCGAGCGACGGGATGACTTCGGGTACGAGTCGGATCCCGGCAACGGACCGCATGGCCTTGCCTGCGGCGGTCAACGGGACGGCCCAGGCCGGGTTGTCACCGTGCACGGCGACCTTGCCGGGAGGCTGGCCTGCGGCGGTTCCACAGGCCGTGGCAAGTGCGCCCGCGCCGGCTGCGAGGAACAGGGTGCGCCGGTCGATGCATGGATGGAGCGTCGTATGACGACCTGACATGAATCGACTCCCTCCAACTTGTTATCGTTAACACACCCGTTGGAGACTGACGATGAACTGACCGGCTGTCAATCCATCGCGCAGAGCTTTCCGGCCGGGTTGGCGAAATGAGTGCACCGGTAGGCGTCGTGGCCGCTCTGCCGTATCCGACGCGATCCGGGCACAGATGTGTCCACGCCGCGGATGCGCCAGGACGAGTCCGGGTAAGCCGTGGGCGCCCGACCTGGCCCCAGATAGATCAGATCTATATCTTGACGCTTCAGGCGGAGGCGTGCACTCTGAATCGGACTTGAGCCATGTGCCGAGACGAGCAAGTCCCAAATACCGTCGCATAACAGTACCGAGGACCTGAATGATCCGTTTGTGACGACAGACCTCGAGACCCTTTCGACCGCACTCCAGGTGGACAGCGACGACGTGACCGGAGGAACGCGATGGATAAGGCCTGCCTGTCTGCGCTTCGTCGGCAAGCGCCTGTTCGGTATCTTCTCGTACCTACCCGGGCAATCGGACCACGAAAGTACCATCGCTCGGCGTCTTCCCTGGTCAAACGCATGATCCGCGCGCTCGCACCTGACAGCGACACAGAGCTCGACAACCTTCACCCCCAGGACTGCGCGGGGCATCACCGTCGCCCCTGACCGCTCAGCTCGAACCTCGCCGGCTGGACCGGGTACGCCCCGGCGCCCCACCCGCGCTGGTGATCACATCAGAGGCCGTCGAGGCGGCGCGGCAACGCGAGCACCGCCACCAGCGATCTCGGTCCTCCTCATCGCCAGAAGAGTTTGAACTATGTGAGTCTCCACTCGTCGCCCGATCCATTTATTTCCCCTGGGAGGAACTGTGGACAGACGCAGCTTTCTGATCGTCGGCGCCCTGACGTCCCTCACGGCGACCGGCATCACGGCCGTCCCCGCCCATGCTGCTCAGGCGTCCAAGCCGTTACGGATCAACGCGGGTTTCCTGTCGGTGGATTTGAGTGAAACCGGCCTGGTCACCGGGCTGGTGGATCAGCGTGATGGCACCGACTACCTGTCCGCGAGCAGATCGGTGCCGCTGGTCAGTGTGGTGGCCGACGGGAAGCAGGAAGCCCCCACCACGGTGCGGAGGTCGCCGCGAGATGGACGGGTGTTGGTGTTCAGCGGCGAGAAGGTGACGATCGATATGAAGGTCGTCACGTTCCCCACCTACACCACCCTGGAGGTCGTCGGTCTGAGCGCCGCTCCCGGCGTGGATGTGCAGACGCTGCTGTGGGGTCCGCTGCCGACGAGTGTCACCCAGACTGTGGGGGAGACCGCCGGGGTCGTCCGCAACGACACCTTCACGATCGGGGTGCGGCCACTCAACGACAAGACGGTGGGTGGGTGGCCGAACGAACACCTCTCCTACGGATTCGGCCCCGACCTCATCTGGAACCCCTACGGTCTGCAGACCGGCGAGAAGGATGAGTGGCTGGCCAGTAACGTCGCGGCGAAAACGACGTGGGGCAGTGTTCTGCGGGCCTCCACCTATGACTACAGCCGTGTCCGGCTCCGGGAACGGACCACCGGATACCAGATCCCGCTCGGGCCGATGCCGGGACCGGAAGGCCAGATCGTCGGGTCGAAGATCGCGCTGTTCGGCAGCGCTCCAGACCTTGCGCTTACCGTACTCAGTCAGATCGCCCAGGGCCAAGGCCTGCCCTATCCGACCCTGGGCGGCCAGTGGCAGAAGGCGGCCCAGCGCACCTCGCAATCCCACTTCTGGCTCTTCGATCTCAACACGAGCAACGTCACCGCCGCCAGCCAGTACGCCCAGCAGGCCGGGATCAAGAACATCTACGCGATCGCCGGAAACGGGCCGTGGAAGTCGCATGGGCACTACCAGTTCAACAGCGCGTTCGGCGGCTCGGACGAGGCCGCGGCCCAGTTGGTGGCCACGGCCGCGCAGCACGGCATCGACGTCGGTGTGCACACGCTGTCCGACTTCATCGATCCATCGGACCCCTATGTCTCGCCACGGCCTGCTGACCCCCGGCTCGCTACGGGCGGAACGGTCAAGCTGACCCGTCCGCTCGGCACGTCGGACACCACTCTGTATGTGGACGCCGACCGCCCACTCGGACCTGGTCTCGACGGGAAACGGCTGCGTGTCGATGACGAGTTCATCACTTACAACACCGTCACGAAGATCGGCGACACCGAGTGGCAGGTCAGCGGCTTGGGTAGGGCGCAATGGGGCTCTGTGGCGCAGTCGTACCCGGCAGGTACCAGCGCGGCCCGGATCAATGTGAACGGGTACGGCGGCGCGATCGGCGGTCTGCCGATCATCGACGAGATCGCGACCCGGCTGGCCACCGCGTACAACACCACCGGCATCCGGGCCACGTCCTACGACGGGTTGGAGTCGGCGGGCTACACCGGCTGGGGTGGCTACGGCTTCGCGCGTCTGGTCAACGGCGTCCACCGGCAACTCGATTCCAAGGACGACCTCGTCACCGAATGCAGCAACCTCTCTTCCAACACCTGGGACGCCCAGTCCCGAGCCAGTTGGGGCGAGATCGGCGTCACGGACTACGCTCAGATCATTCGGAGCAACACCTTCTACCGCGCCAACTATCTGCCCGGGATGATGGGCCAGCAAGCGCTCTCCGGGAACTCCAGCCTTCGGACGATCGAAGCCACCATGGCGCGTGCGGCCTCCCTCGACGCCGGCATCAACTTCGAGACCAGCGTGCAAGGCCTCGCCTCCGGATCGAACACCGCCGCGATCTTGGACGCCGTCCAGACGTGGGAGTCCGCGCGCAACAGTGGCGCCTTCACCCTCGCCCAGAAGAAACTGCTCGCCGATCCGGCCGCCAACTGGCATCTCAGCGTCGTCACCCCCGGCACTGAATGGGAGCTGCAGCAACTCGACTCCAGCGGAAACGCCGTCGGAGCACCCCAGATCGTCAAGGCCCCGGAGCCGGGCTTCACCAATCCAGAACCCCCGAGCCCTCGAGTCGGACACCTCTACGCGTTCAAGGTCACCTCGACCACCCCCCAGACGATCCGCTACGACATCACCTCCGGCAGCCTCCCGGCCGGACTCACCCTCAACATCGACACCGGCGCCATCACTGGAATCCCCACCACCCCTGGCACCAGCAAGTTCACGATCACAGCCCGCAACGGCGACACCCGTCCCGACGCAGCAGTCACCTACAAGGTGAGAGTGGCCTCATCCTCTTGATGGTGTTGATCAGAAGCTGCATTGGTTGTCCCCGAGGGTGTGCGCTTGAGCTCGGCGTCGACCAGCTCGTCAGAACTCTGCGCAGGCGACAGCGCGTGCTCGATCGCCCAGAGTCCCGGCGCCGATCGCCGCTGCGTTGTCACCTGTGCGGCTCGGAGATTGAGTTCAGCGGTTCATAGCGCATAGGCCCGACGCTCACTTGGCGCAGGGCATCGGCGAGGGCTGGTCGAGATCCTCGGCCTCCTTGCTGGTGCCCTGCACGCCTTGTGCTGACCAGGCGCGCAGCTCGGTCCGGCGCCGCCGGGATGTACGTGACCGGAACCTCCGTACCAGGTCAACACGGGGTGGCTGCTCGCCGCGAACCTTGTAGCCGATCTCGGCGCCTGATTGCGGTTGTTGACCCTCCACGACCGTGACGAACCGGCCGACGCCGAGCCGGACACGATGCGCTCCCGCCTCTACCACCGGCCCGCCCGCCTCGCCCACCACGCCCACCGCCGATACCCGCGCATCGAGCGGACTGCATCACCACCAGCTGGCTCAGGCTGAACAACCTGACCGTCGCCCCCATAGATCCGGTTTATTGGATGTTGCAGATTGGATAGCTATGTAAAATTGCTGTTGGTAGTGTCGGTGAAGAGCCCGCCGTCTCACCCACGAGCGGGTCCCGCAGAGGAGACTGAGGAGAGAGGTTGACTCGACGCGAGCCGTCGCCACCCGCGCCACAACAGGAGGGTGCGGCGGATGCTTATCGCCCCGGTTACGAGATCGCCGCGGAGCTGATTCTTGAGTACATCGCCCAGCAGCGCCTCGAGCCCGGTGCCCGCCTGCCGACGGAGAAGGACCTGGCCGACGCGGTCCGGATGAGCAAAACGGTGGTCAGGGAAGCGGTGAAGATCCTGTCCGCCCTGGGGCGGCTCTCCGTACAGAAGGGCAGGGGCATCTACGTCGCCGAGCCGGCGGGCGACTTGTGGCGGCAGTCGGTCTCTCACTTTCTGCCTGCGAACCTTCAGCAGGTGGACGAGATGTTCGAGTTCCGTCGCTTCGTGGAGACCACCACCGCGCGTATGGCGGCGCAGCGGGCCGTACCGTCCCAGGTGAAGGCGCTGCGCGAAGCGGCACAGCAGTCGGCGGACGCGGCAGAACGCAATGACGTCAGAGCGTTCAACCAGGCCGACGAGTTGTTCCACGGCAAGGTCGGGACCGCAGCGGCCAACACCTTCCTTTCTGCGACCCTCGAGTCGGTCCAGCGGCTCCAGCGGCAGGTCAGCGCCATCGGGCTGGCAGGCAACTCGAGCGGGTCGCTGGTGGTGGCCGCAGAGCAGCACCTGGCGATCGCCGACGCTGTCGCGGGCGGGGAAGAGGACCGGGCAGCAGCACTCATGGCCGAGCACATCGACCTCACGCAGGAACAGTTCCAGCGGGAAATCCGACACCGCCTTTTCCCCGCCGACGATGCCCCGGTCGACAATCGGCCACCGGACGCGGTGGACGACCACGCGCATCACTGACGCGGGCCTTGCGGGCCACCGCCGCAGGGTCGGGCTTCCCTGCGGTCCCGTCGGACCAGACCGCAGGGAGGCCGGTCAGGCTGGGCTGACGCCCAGGTGGTACGAGATCGCTGCGTCGGACGCCAAGTCGCCGTCGTGCGCAGTGATGGTGAACCTGCTGGTGCCGGGAGTGGTAGGGATCCCGGTGATGGCATCGGTGTCGCACATATGGCGCTCCTGGCAACCGCGAGATGCGGTTGTTTCGCAGGCTCCTCAGCCTTCGTTGTCCGGCTTGACCTTCAGGGTGTAGGAGACAGAGGCGTCGGGGACGGCTCCGTCGTTGCGGGCGGTGATGGTGAACCTGCTGGCTCCCGCTTTTCTGGGGATTCCGATGACACCGCCGGTGTCTTTGTTGAGGGCGAGTCCCGCCGGTAGGGCACCAGAGGTGACTTCGTAGCGGATGGTCTGTGGTGTGCTGGAGGTGGTTTTGAACGCGTAGAGCTCACCCACGCGGGCATCCGGCGGGGTAGGTGTGGTGAACCCGGGCTCTGGTGCTTTCACCGGCTGCGCCTCCCCGATCGGGTTGCCGGCGGAATCCAACTGCTGTAGCGACCACTCCTGGTCGGGCGTACCCTCACTCAGATGCCAATATTTGTTCGGGTCGGCCAACAGCATCTTCTGCTCGGTGGTGAACGCACCAGCCTTCCGTGCGGACTCCCATATCCTGATAGCTTGAAGCACCGCCGCCGTGTTCGATCCGGAGGCGAGGCTGCGCACGCTGGTCTCGAAGTTGACGCCGGCGTCGAGGGAGGCCGCGTGCGCCAGGGTGGTTTCGATCATTTGCAGGGTTGAGCTTCCCGAGAGCCCTTGCTGACCCATCATCGGAGGCAGATAGTTGGCGCTGTAGAAGATGTTGTTCTTGATGACCTGGGTGTAGTCGGTGTAGCCGATTTCGCCCCAACTGGCCCGGGACTGGGCGTCCCAGGTGTTGGACGACATTCTGCTGGTCTCGCTGATGAAGCCGTCCTTCGCATCGAGCTGGCGGTAAACCCCGTTGACCAGACGCGCGAAGCCGTAGGCACCCCAGCCGGTCTCTGATGCCGATTCCAACCCGTCGTAGGACGTTGCCTGGATACCGGTGTTGTTGTACGCGGCGGCCAACCGGGTCGCGATCTCGTCGATGATCGGCAAATCGCCGATCGCACCACCGTAGGAGTTTTCGATGATCCGGTCGACGCCGGTGCTGGCGGGATACAGCTGCGCGGACGATCCCCACTGGCCGCGGGCCAGACCAGTGACCTGCCACTCGGTGGCGCCGGCCTGCGTCAGACCGGTGTAGGTGATGAACTCATCGCCGATGCGCAGGCGCTTCCCTTGAACGCCGGGCCCGAGCGGTTTGCCAGAATCCACATAGAGCGAGGTGTCGGATGCGGCTAGTGGACGGGTCAGCTTGACGGTCAGGCCGGTGGACAGGCGCGAATCGGCTGGTGGGGGTGAGACGTACGGATCTCCGGAGTCGATGAAGTCCGAGAGAGTGTGTACGCCGACCTCGATCCCCTCCTTTGCCGCGGTGGCAACAAGCTTGGCGGCGTTCTCGTCCGAGCCGCCGAGCGCGCTGTTGAACTGGTAGTGCCCGTGCGATATCCAGGGCCCGTTGCCGGAGATCGCGTAGATGTTTTTTATCCCGGCCTGCTTGGCGTACTGACTCGCGGCGATGACGGTGCTCGTGTTGAGATCGTGGACCCAGAAATGCGATTGCGAGGTGCGCTGGGCCGTCTTCTGCCACTGCCCACCCAGCGTCGGATACTCCAGCCCCTGCTCCTGCGCGATCTGACTCAACACCGTGAGAACCAGATCCGGCCCACTACCGAACAACGCGACCTTCGACCCGATAATCCGACCCTCCGGCCCCGGCAAAGGCCCCAGCGGAATCTCATACCCGCTGGTGCGCTGGCGGACCCGCACCTTGCTGTAGTCATAGGTGTAGGCACGCAGAATGCTGCCCCAGGTGGTCTTCGCCGCGGCGCTCCATTCCACGTGGATGTCCACCTGCAGACTGTAGGGGTTGTCGAAAATGTCGGGGCCGAACCCGAAGGAGCGATGCTCGTTCGGCCAGGAACCCACGGTTTTGTCGTTGAGTGGCCGTAGGCCGAGGGCGAACGCGTCGTCTCGGAGCACCCCGGCGCATTCACCCACCGTCTGGGTGACCTTGGTTGGCAGCGGTCCCCAGAGCAGGGTCTGCACGTCCACACCCGACGCCGCGGTCAGGCTGACCACCTCCAGGGTGGTATAGGTGGGATACTTGACCACCTTCACCTCGACCGTGGCGTTGTCGCTGCTGAAGACCAGCACTTTGGGATCGCGTGGTGAAATCTGCACCCGGGTGGGTGTTTCCTGTCGTCCGTCACCGAGCACGACCGATACCAGCGGCACCGACTTGCCAGGCGCCACGTAGTCGGTGCCGGTACGCAGATCCCGCAGGCCGGCCACCCGGCCGGTATCCGACAGATCAACCGCGAGGAACCCCGCGTTGATCCGCAACGGCTTGGACGCCTGAGCCGCGTGGGCAGGCTCGGCCGTCATGCCGGTCGCCGCCAGCGACGTCAGGCCGCCGGCGATCAGAAAGCTGCGTCTGTCCATGGTTCCTCCCAGGAGAGATGGACCGTGACAACGTGCCTGCCATGGTGAACGTCGTACCAGGGCCGACCCGTTGTCGTTTGGCCGGTGACAAGGGGGCGCTGTCTGCGGCCCTCCCCGCGACGGGGCAGATCAGAGCTGTACGACCTGCCTGCTCCGGCGGGACTGCTCCGCCGCGAACACCACCCGGTGGCTGTCACGGCTCTCCGCCGCGCCGGTGAGCAGGAGTTCGGGGCGACCCTCGTGGTGCGCGCGTACGAAGGAAGAGATCAGACCCGCGTCCCCGCCGCCGTGGCCCTCCGCGGCGGAGGCACCGCCGGCGTCGGTGTCGATGAGGGTGCGCTCGTCGGTGGCGAAGTCGTAGATCTCGATGTGCCGACCGTCGCCGGTGATCTGCCCTCGAGTGCCGAAGATCTTGGTGCTGCGGTTCTCCTGCGGGGTGAAGGCAGTGGCGGTGAAGGATGCGGTCGTGCCTCCCTCGTACTCCAGGTTCACCACCTGGTGGTCCGCGACGTCGTTGTCGGTGTGGTAGACACATCGCCCGTACGGTCCACTCGCGAGCGCCTCTTCCACGCAGGCTTCGGTCAGTTCCTCTGCGGCGACCGAGGTGAAGTACCGCTTGACGCCGCCTTCGCGCAGCCCGACTTCATAGAGCCTGCGCGCCGAGTACGGGCACCCGGGCTCGATCGAGCAGGACACACACCGCTCTCCGGCGCCCTCGGGGGCGTTCTCGGCACGGAAGTGAGCCAGCCCGCCGAAAGAGGAAACAGCCCGCACGGGCCGGCCGACGATGTAGCCGAGCCAGTCGATGTCGTGGCAACACTTCGTGAGCAGCAGGAAACCGGAGGTGTCCTCGCGCCGCCAGCTTCCCCGGACGAACGAGTGCGCGAAGTGCCAGTAGCCTATGGGCTCCAAGTGCTGGACATTCACGATCTCGCCAATACGACCGGAGTCCAGGATGCGCTTGAGACGGACGGTGTAGGGCGCATAGCGCAGCACGTGGCAGACCGTCAGGGAGACCCCGGCATCCTCGGCGGCGGCGGCGATCCGGTCGCACTCGGCAGCAGTCGTCCCCATCGGTTTCTCGAGCAGGATGTCGTAGCCGCGGGCCGCGAATGCCTCCACAGCCTCGACGTGCTGTGTGTCCTGTACGGCGATGATCACGACATCGGCGAGACGAGGACCGCCGGCCATCTGCCGCCAGTCGTCGTGGCAGTGCGTGGTCGGCACGCTGTACCGGCTGGCGAGTTGGTCGCGGCGGCCGACACGCGGCTCCGCGAGCGCGGCGATGGTGACAGGCGTGCCACCCGCGGCGGCCAGCGCCGCATATCCGGCGCCTCGCGCGCCCGCGCCGGCGATGGCGACACTGAGCGGACGATCGAGCGGTATGCCGTGGTGGTCACGCAGATTGGTGAACTGCTTGGCGGATGTAGCAGGAGTGTGGTGGGTCACGATCGTCCTTTGAGGGCTGCTTCAGCGGGGCCTTTGAGGAAGTGCCTCTGCAAGGTGAGGTGGTGAGCGCGCACAGTGCTGGCTGTCCCGAAGCGGGAGTGGTGACGACACAGGTCACGGCCGAGAGTCGCCGAGATCACGGTGAGTCCGGAGCGGTACAGGCCTCGATCCACACGACGACGGCGCCGAAGGTCGGGCCAGTCTCGGCAAATTCCTGACGATATTTCTGGTACCCTTTGAAATAACTTCGCGAGCCACTGTGCACCCTCGCCGCAGCCGCGTCAAGAGGGGTGGGAGCAGACCGTGATCAACACTGGAAGCGATCCATCACTCCTGCGCCGGGTGAACCAGTCCGCGGTGCTGCGCGCTCTGTACGACGCTGAAGAGCTCACGCTCACCGAACTCGTGAAAGCCACCGCGGTCGCCCGCAACACCGTGGAGAACGCGGTCGCCGGCCTCGTCGAGCAGGGGTGGGTGGAGGAGGTGGCTCCGGCCGCCGACGGCCCACGCCAGGTGGGCCGTCCTGCCAAGCGCTACCGCTTTCGCAGTGAGGCGGGCTGCGTGCTCGGCCTCGACATCGGCGTCCACAAGATCCTCGCGATCGTCGCCGACCTGCGCGGCACGGTGCTTGCCACTCGCCGCACAGCCGTCGGCCCTGATCACAGCCCCGCCGAGCGCATCGCTGACGCCCGCACGTTGGCCCGCCGCACGCTGCGTTCCGCAGCTCTCGGCGTGACGGACGTACGAGCCACAGGAGTCGCCACGACCGGCGTGGTCTCCGCCTCCGGCACGGTCACCGTGAGCGGACGACTGCCGGACTGGGCGGGCACCGACCTCGTGGCGGCTTTCATGAAGCCGTTCGGCGCGCCGGTTGTCGTGGGCAATGACTGCTCGCTGGCCGCGGTCGGCGAGCAGTGGCAGGGGGTGGCCCGCGGCCACCAGGATGTGATCTACATCCACGTCGGCCATCGCATCGCCGCGGGGATCCTCCTGGACGGCCGACTGCGTGCCGGGCGCAATGGCGCCGCGGGCGAGATCGGCGTTCTCCGCAGTTCCGGCTGGCACACCGCGCCCGGCCGCCTGCTGGAACACTGGGATTCCGCGGAAGGTGTCTTCAGAGCCGTTCACGCCGGGGATCATCGCGCCGAACAGGCCCTGGCCGACTTCACCACCGACCTCGCGCAGGGCGTGGCGGCCATGGTCCTCACCGTCGACCCGGAGCAGGTCGTCATCGGCGGCGGCATCTCCCTCGCCGGCGAGCTCCTCCTCGCCCCCCTCCGGAACCGCCTCAGTGACCTTTGCCTCTTCCCGGTTGAGGTGGCTGCCTCGTCGCTCGGCGACGAAGCCGCAGCACTCGGCGGCGTACGGCTCGCACTCAACACAGTGGAACAGGAGCTGTTCCGCGTGCCTGGCGTCAACTGACGCGCACGCACGACTCCAGGACGCGATCGAGGGGCCGTTGGAGCGGAGTTCTCAGCCTCAGTCCCGCGCCACCCCGCCCGACCAGCCATCCTGGTCGTACCCGATGCCGGCCGCAGTGGGGGCCCGGAGCTGCCCGTCGGGACCGACTGACGATTCACGTACCACCGGGTTGGTGAGGACGAAGGACTCGTAGTAGGTGGTGTTGGGGATGGCCATGCACAGATGCGCGTTGACGATCCCGGATCCGTGGACCTCGGCTCTCAGCAGGAAACTCTCGGCGAGATGGGCCACCCGCATGGCACCGGTGATGCCTGCCTTGTACAGCGCGCTGGTCCGCACGCTGCCGGCCGCACCGGATGCGATGAAGTCGGCCGTGTTCATGTGCGCCCCGTCCGAGGTTTCGGCGACGAGCAAGGGAACGGCGACACGTTCGGCGAGCCTGCGGTATGCCGTCACGCTGAACTCCCGCATCGGCTCCTCGTACCAGGTGTACCCGGCGTCGGACAGGGCTTCGCCGAGGTAGAGCGCATCAGCGAGGTCGAAGGCCGCTGAGCCGTCGTACATCAGACACACGTCATCCCCGACGTGGTCCCGCAGCTTCCGGCACAGCTCGGCGTCCTCACGCGCGTCCCCCCAGGCGTGCAGCTTGATCGCGGCGAAGCCGGACGCGAGACACTGGTCGGCGACATCGAGGTACTCCTCGATGCTGGAGAAGGTCGCCGTACTGGCATAGGCCGGGATGGCTTCGCGGTACGTGCCGAGCAGTTGGTGCACGGGGAGCCCAGCCGCCTTTCCCGCGAGATCCCACAGGGCGATGTCGACGAGCCCGAGGACGTAGATCGGGAACTCCTCGATGCGGTCCAGCTCCCACAGACGGTGCCACAGGAGCTCGCGATGGGAGGGATCACGGCCCAGTAGATCCTGCCGAATGCGGCGTTCCACCAGGTCGTTGAGGATGGTCCCACGCCGCGTGTGCGCTTCCCCGCACAGGCCTTGATCGGTATGGATGCGCAGGATTCCGCCCACAATCGCCCCTTCCGAGCCGGGCAGACCCCGGCGCCACCGGAAGACGGGCTGGGCCGGCAGATCGACCAGTTCAACGGTCACGTCGGTGATACGCATCTCGCCCCTCAGGTCATCGGATGTAGCTCACTGCGGCTTGCGGTTCCCGCCAGCAGCCCCTCAGTAGACCCGGCCTCCGTTCGGGCCCGTATGGCCGCCCCTGCATAGGGAGATGACACCTCGTGCCTGAACCGAAGACCTGTCGTCGTATCCCGTTCCACGTCGGAGGCTGGTGTGGACCTTGTGTGGCATGTAGAGATGTATCACATCTATCTGGTCGCGGACAGAGAGCGATAGTTCCGTCTAATGTCTTGACGCCGCCGAGAACGGGGCCGATACCCTGAGCGCTCTTGATGGCTGAACGCTCAGAACGAGCGGTCGCTCTCCAGAACGCGCGCGTTTCCCGAAAGAATCTGAACTATGTGGCGGTATCCAAGGGCAGATGGGAACAGGTGACCTCCCAGCTCGTCATGGAACGACAAAGCAGTGACACCACCACCGGCCTCGGCACTGACGGGTAGGGGAATGAGACACATGACGCGGAATCCGATGGTCCTGAAAACCGCCGCTCTCGCCGGTGCTCTCGTGCTGACCGGATGTACGGCAGGCGGCACCGGCGAGAGCGCTTCCAAGGGTGACAAAGCCACCCTGACCTTTCTCACCTTCGAGACACCCAACCTCGACGCGAAGTACTGGGATGCGGCGATCGCCCGCGCTTCGGCGAAGGTGCCTGGCGTGACCATCAAAAAGCTCGTGTCACCCAGCGCCGACCGCACCGGATACGCGAAACAGCTCGACAGCACCGGTCAGTTCCCGGACATCATGATCGGTCTGAACCCGGCTGGATTCGCCGAGGCGGGCAAGCTGGCCCCCTGGACGGACCGCGAGCTGGCGAACTATGTCGATCCGCACGCCAACCCGTACGGCGGCAAGGTCTACCAACTGCCTTATGCCACCCAGGCGACGCTCGTCTACTACAACAAGAGCGACTTCGCCAAGGCAGGCATCAATGCGCCACCGCGTACGTACCGTGAGCTGCTCGCGGACAGCGCCAAACTGAAGGCAAAGGGGATCAACCCCTTTGTGGTCGGCGGCGGCGGCAAGGACACCTGGGCCGACATGTTCCCGCTGATGTGCACGGTGGCCACTGACGTCTACAAGGAGACGCCGGACTGGTTGTCGCAACGCAGCGCCGACAAGGTCAAGTTCACCGATCCGGCTTTCGTCAACGCCGCTCAGAAGATTGCTGATGTGGCCCACAAGGGCTACATCGACCCGGCGGGGCTGTCGCGCTCCTACGCCGATACCGAGCAGGCGTTCCGCGACGGCAAGGGGGCCATGTACCCGATGGGCAGTTGGTTCTCCGCCTCCGCGGACGCGAAGAAACCGAGCTTCGACACAGGTGTGTTCGCGTGGCCCACCGATGATGGCTCGCCGGCCCTCCCGAGCGTCACGGGCGGCGGAATGTCCGTCAGCTCCAAGGCACCGGATGTGGGTCTGGCCAAGAAATGGGCGCGGGCCTTCATGGAGGACCAGAAGAACCTCGATGCCGCCGTCAAGGCTGACGGGCTCATCATCGCCATCAAGGGTTACCGTCCCCCCAGCAACATGGGTCCCGTCTACAACGCTACCGTGGCCGCGTACCGAGAAGCGCTGAGCGCGGACGGAATCGTCAACTCCTTCTCCCAGGAAACCGGCGACGGCTCCTTGCCACCAGGCCTGGCCGACAAGGCTGCCGCGGGTGTCCAGAAGCTGCTCGGCGGCCGCATGACAGCCTCGGCATTCGGCGCCTACATGGACGCGCAATGGGACAAGGCCACCCGGTAGTGCGGATGGCTACCCGCTTTCCACTGGATCGTGCTCCTGCTGCGCCCGGTCGTCCAGGCGCAGCAGGAGGGAGGCAGCCGGTCATGGGCCCGAAACGGTACCCGCGCCCGCCCCGGCGGGCGCGCTCACGAGACAAGCTGAGTCGCTTCGCTGTATTCGCAGCCCCAGGGCTCCTGGCCTACTTTGCTCTTGTGCTGGTGCCGATCGGCATTGCGATTGCCTACAGCCTGACCAACAAGGATCCCTTCAATCCCCCGACCCGATGGGTAGGGCTGGACAACCTGACCAGCCTGCCCTCTGACGACGAGTTCCTCCAAGCGCTGAAGAACACCACCGTCATCGCGGGGATCGTGACTCTCGTAACCAACGCAGGCGGTCTGGCCCTCGCCGTGCTCCTCGATCGACGCGGCTGGTTCTACAACGCACTGCGGAGTGTTTTCTTCATCCCGGTCGTCCTGAGCGCGGTGGTGGTCAGCGTCATCTGGCAGACGATCCTCGTCGACGACGGCCTGCTCAACTCCATGTTGCGGCAGCTGGGCATGGGCAACCCACCGGGATGGCTCTCCGACCCGAGCCTCGCCCTCTACACGGTCTCCTGGGTCATCGCCTGGCAAGGGCTCGGGTTCTGTGTCGTGGTCTACCTGGCCGGGCTTCAAAGCATTCCCAAAGAGCTGTACGAGGCGGCGGCTATCGACGGTTGCGGACCGGTGATGCGGTTCTGTCACGTCACCTGGCCGATGCTGGCGCCTGCCGTCACGATCAACACCGTGATGTCCCTGATCGGCGGATTCAAGGCGTACGACCAAGTCCAGGTCCTCACCAACGGCGGTCCCGGCCCGGGAACCACATCCACACTTGCCTTCCAGGTGATTCAGACCGCGTTCACCGGCAACCACATCGGATATGCCTCCGCGATGGCCGCGGTGATGCTCGCCATGGTCGCGACCATATCGGTGATCGCGCTCAGGCTTCTGCAGAAACGCGAGGTGTCTTCCTAATCATGACCGGACTCCGAGCCTGGCTACGACCGTTGGTCGCGCTCCTCGTAAGTTCCCTGTTCTTCCTGCCGGTCTACCTCGTGCTGGTCAACGTGTTCAAGCACGGCTCGGCGATCGTCTCGAACCCGGTGGGACTCCCGATCCCACCGACCTGGGACAACATTCACAGCGTACTGTCCCGCCCGGACCATCTCTTCTGGTACGGATTGATCAACAGCGCGGAGGTCACTGCGATCTCCATGATGCTCGTCACCGCGGTCTCAGCCATGCTCGGCCACTACCTCGCACGGTCGGCCGGCGTCGCAGCCAAGGTCACCATGGTGACGCTGCTGTGCGGGCTCATGGTCCCACCGGCGGTCATCCTCACCCCCATTACGGAGGTACTCCGGGCCCTCGGCCTCATGAGCACCGTGCCCGGCCTGATCGTGGCATACGTCGGCTACTACGTGCCGTTCGGAGTCCTCGTCTTCGCCGGATTCGTGAAGACGATCCCGCGGGAACTCGAAGAAGCAGCCGAACTCGACGGCGCAGGCCCGTTCCGCGTCTTCTGGCAGGTGGTCTTCCCTCTGATGCGGCCGGCATCGGCAAGCGTTCTCATCTTCCTCGGCGTCTGGATCTGGAACGACTTCCTCAATCCGCTGATCATCTTGGGGCCGGCCACCGGTACCACGGTGACCGTCGGCATCTATCGCGCCATCGGCGAGCACCAGGCGGACTTCGGCACGGTCTTCGCGCTGATGTTCCTGGCCACGCTGCCCATTCTCGTCTTCTATCTGGCTTTCCAGAAGCACTTTGTCAAGGGCCTCACCGGTGGGGCGACAAAGGGCTGAGCGATTCCAAGGCGGCAACGTAGGCGGCACCGTCGCCCTCATGCTGTACCGGCAGGCCTTCATTGCCGGGCCGACGTCCGGAGCGCGTGACCGGGCCCGGAACAGCGTGCCGGCGCCGCGTCCCGCTGCCCGGCCGTGCTACGCGCCGTAGCGCACCACCGACGTCGGCACCACCGTCCGGCGCGCCGAGCCCGCCGACGCGTCCGGCCCCTGTTCGATCCGGTCCAGCAGCAGCCGGGCCGCCCGGCGTCCGACCTCTTCCGCGTCGTACGAGACGACGGTGACCGGTACCTGCAGCATGTCCGCCATCTCGAAGTCGTCGAAGCCCGCGAGCGCGGTGCTGGCGCCAAGGCGCCACACCGCCCGGTAAGCGCCCAGCGTGATGCGGTTGTTGGAGCAGAACAGTGCTGTCGGCGCATCCTCGCCGTCCAACAGCTCCATGGCCGCCGCCTCTGCGGTGGAGATGTCGTGCGGGCCCCGGCGCACCCACTCCTCGTGCGGTGTCAGACCGGCTTCCTCATGCGCGGCCCAGTAGCCGCGGAAGCGCTCTGCTGCGGTGAACAGACCGGGTGGATTGCCTAGGAAACCAACGCTCCGGTGCCCTTCGGACAGCACTTGTGCGGTGGCCTCGCGGGCTCCACCGAAGTCGTCCACGAGAACCGCGTCGGCCTCGATCTCGGAAGGCGGCTGGGAGGCGAAGACCACGGGCGTGCCGCCGAGGGTGGCAGGACTGAGATGAGGGTGTGCGGCGCCGGCCGGAACCACGATCACGCCGTCCACCCGGCGGGATATCAGATCCTCCACCAATTCACGTTCGCGCTGGACCTGTGACGCCGTGTTGCCCAGCACCAGCCGAAGCCCATACTCCTCGGCGACGCTTTCAGCGCCGAGCGCGAGACGGGAGTAGAAAGGGTTGCCGAGGTTGGTGACGACCAGACCGATCATGCCGCTGGGCCGGCCCAGACGCAGAGTGCGGGCCACCTCGTTGCGACGGTAGCCCAGTTCGCGTACGGCAGCGAGCACCCGCTCCCTGGTCGTAGCGCTGACGCGCTCGTCCTTCAGCACCCGCGACACGGTCATGGCACTGACGCCTGCACGGGCGGCGACATCCCGCATCGTGGGCGTCGTCGCGGGTCCGGTGGATCCGGGACTGCCGGACGGGGGCACTGCGCTCGCTCTCTCTTCCAGCCGACGGCTGCGGGCGTTTCCACAGCGCGCCCGCAGCCTTCATCCTATGCCTCGGTCAGCGTGCGCACCCCCAGCACGCGGCGCCAACGGGCAGAGTGGGCGGACGTTGCCCATGCCCTGATGCGGTCGATGCGAGTTGGAGAAGCGTTCGAACTCGCGTACTGCGTGGAGCAGATGACGCTGATTCCATATCAACGTGCAACTCAGGAGTTGACGCCGACAGGTCTGCACCCGCCGCTCCATGACGGAGCGCTCGACCAGGGGCTTCACCGGCCCGTCCGCGCACAAGATCGCGTCGGTGAGCTCGAAAAGCGCATCGGCGCGGCTGTACAGGCAGCCGTAGAATTCGACCCGAAAGCGGGACAACACGCTCAATGCCTCGCCTGCGGGCACATCGAGGGGGAGACTAAGAGGAAGCGGCCGTTCTCGCGTGCTTCGTTACTCGACATCTCGAAGCGTGAAGAACGGCCGCGTCACGTGCCGCCGGATCCTGGAGATCTCAGCAGGTCGAGTGACCTGCGACGTTGAACGCCTAACTAATAACCCCGCCCTGAAGAGATGGGGCTTGCGCGCAAGATCACCGGTCAGCCCTGCTTCACGCGGCCGAGGACCTCGACCTCGGCCATGTTGAGTTCGACGGGGGTCTTACTGGCGAGCCACACCCGCACATAACGGCCCCGGGCGGTGGTTTCGACGGTGGTGGGGCCTGCGGCCTGGTCCGTCTCGTGGTGGCTCCAGACGCCCGGCTTGCCGAACTGGTCCGCGAGCGTCCCGGAGAAGGGCTGGTCGGACACCAGGACGTAGTAGTCCTTCGTCCGCTCCGCGCAGCAGTCCGTCCGGTTGTAGATCTTGATCTTCTCGAGGTCGGCGCTCGATCCGAGGTCGACCTGCCACCACGGCTGCGCCTCGCGGCCGCTGGTGGTGGAGAAGTTGAAGCGGTCACCGTCGACGGCCTTGTCGGCGCTGAAGGGGAACTTGCCGCCCCAGTCGTAGTCGGAGATCTGGGTCGCCGTCTTACCGTGGGCGAGCTCCCTGAGGGGCGGCAGTCCCATCGACTCGTCGTGGAGGTTCTCCACCCGCGTGACGAAGTCCTCGATGAACGGATCGCCGATCTTCACCTGGCCGTGCTGGTGGTGCTCCGCCGGGTCGACCGTGATCTGCGAGGCCGCGGCGGCTACGGAGCCCATGGACTTGCGCTCCTTGGCCGCCTCGGTCGCGTTCCCGGCATCGATCGCGGCGAGGGTGTTCAGTCCGTGCTCCATCGCCTGTCCCCACAGTTGCGTGGCGTCCAGCCAGCGGGAGGCGTCGGAGAGGAACAGCTTGTCGGGCACGCCCTCCCGGATGACGGCCGGCGCCCGCGTGACCGCGCGCACGGACGGGAGGAATCCGCTGATCGCGGCCCGCGCATCGGTTCCGTAGGCGTTCCAGAACCGCTCCAACTCGGCGCTGAACACCGGTGCCTGGGGCTGCCACAGCTCGGAGCCGAAGGTCGGGGCCGCGTGGTTGAGGTCGACGAACACCTGCACCGCGTCGGCCGTTTGGCGGTCCCCCGCGGCGAGGTGGAGAGCGGCCTGGCGTCCGGAGCGGTCCCGGTCGTAGCCCCGGTCGTTCCACGAGAAGTCCGACATGGTGAAGACCGCGAGCTTGCTGGCGGCCTCCTGGTTCATCGGGTTGGAGACGATGCCGCTGAGGTGGTCGGACAGACCGGGCTCACGCTTGTCGTACGGCGCCAGCAGCAGTCGACCCGCGGTCCGGCCGAAGTCGTTGACCGGGTAGTTGTCCCACACGAAGACTTTCCGGCCGAAGAGTTCGGCGGCCTTGGATGCCTGAGCGTTGGTGATGTCCTTCGGCACCACGTCCGTCCCGGTCCACATCACCTGCACTGCGGGGTCGAGCGTGGCACGGATCGTCTGCTTGTACGCCGTGTCGGTCAGATCGCCGTACTCCGTGGGCACCATCTGCAGCGGGTTGGCCCCTTGCCGCTTGGCGACGAAATCGCGCTGTACCGTGTTCAGCAGACTCACCTGGGCGCGGGCCGCCGCACCGCGGCCCGGCGCTCCGAACTTCTCCGTGTCGCCGGGGCAGTTCCAGCTGGTGTAGCTGATGTCGTCCAGCGGAACGGAGAACGACCGCACGCCCGCGTCGTACATGGACTGCATTTTGTCAGTGAGTGCCTTGGTGTCGGCGGGGTTTGAGTAACAGATGGACGCGCCGGGTGAGACGGCGAAAGTGAAGCGCACATGATCGGCCCGGGCGCGGTCGATCAGTTCGCGCAACTCGGCGAGCCTGGCCGGCGGGTAGGGCTCACGCCACTTGTCCCGGTGGTACGGGTCGTCCTTCGGCGCGTAGACATAGGTGTTGGACTTCATGTCGCCGAGGAAGTCCATGTGGTCCAGACGCTCGGCCGCCGTCCACGGCGGGCCGTAGAAGCCCTCGATGGTGCCCCGCAGCGGCATCGAGGGGAAGTCGCTGACCTGAGCGCCCGCCACCTTCCAGTCTCCGTCGTCGTGTTGAAAGAGCTGGCGCAGGGTCTGCACCGCATAGAACTGGCCTGCGGCGTCCGTACCACCGAGGGCGATCTCCGGATGCGACTGCCGCCCCCTGACTCGCAGGGCGTAGCCCTCGGAGTGGCTGGGCACGGCGGTGTCACCCAACGCCTCTCCGATGTCCGCACGATCGGCGGGTCCGAGTCTGACAGTGAGCAGGCCCTTGGACGCTTGCGGGACGCTGTCGGGGGAAACGTTGTCAACGCGCGCGGCGCCGTGGTTCTTGAGCTCGCGGACGAGCCGGTCGCGGGCGGCTGCATCCGTGCGCGCGTCGGCGACCAGGAGCACCCGGCCGGTGACGGTCAGGTCGTCGCCCGAACGGGAGATGGACTGCGGTGTCGGGGAGACCGGCGGCAGGGGACGGGCGCCCGCCGAGACGGCGCCCCGCGCGTCCGTGGATTCTGCGGCCTGTGCACCGGCTCCGGGCGTGAACACCCCGAGCGTCACGCAGCTTGCTATGGCGAACACGCCGAGTGCCGTTCTGCGCCTTCTCATGAAAATCCCTCCAGGTGGTCTAGACCACTTTCGCCTTAAGAGGCTACTGGTCGGACTCGGCTCGCTGTCAAGACGTTCGACCTGCCGGCTGTAGCGGGTGCCGGTGTCGAACTGCAGGACACGGGTGCCGCTTGGGCGAGCCACGCCTCAGTCCCGACTGTCGATCACGGGCGCGGTTCCCACCCGTTCCAGAACCTCGGCCCGGAACTCCTCCGGCGTGGCAAACGGACGGGGAGAGCCCCAAGTCGCTTGCGCGAACAACTTCAGCCACTCCTGCAGCAGCCTGGCGTTCCCCCTCCCCCATCGACTGCGGCGGGTCGCACCACGCGGACAGATGGGCGCCGACTTCGATGTGCGGGCCAGGACCCCCGCGGGGCCCGCGCCAGGTGCCCCTCGGTAACCAGTCCCTCCGCAAGCAATTCCGCGGCCGGCCGCAGGCTCATCGCGGAGTCCGGGTGCAGCACGATACGTGGCACCGGAGCGACGACGTTCGCCCCCTGCACCGCCGCCTCCGCCCGTTCCATCGTCCGCGTACTCCCTTCGGCAGAACCTCGCCCAGGTCACGCGCCACGCTACCCCCTAGTGGTCTAGTCCACTAGGGATCTGGCTGTGAAGCCGCCCTCCGCGCCGAACAATCTGCAAGGCGCGTGGACTTGACGAGCCCTCTCGTCCTGACAACGATGTCGCCCACGTCACCCGTCGGACCGATGAAGGAACGCCCATGCACATACCGAGACCAGTCCGTCTGGTCCGTGTTCTATCCACCGTCGCGGCTACGGCCCTCATGATCAGTGGCCTGTCGACGACTGCCGCGGGAGCATCCCCAACGGTAGGACCGCAGTTCCCCGAGGATCCGACGGCGTACGTGAACACATCGATCGGGAACAACGGCTCGGGTACGACGTTCCCGGGCGCGGCGCTCCCCTTCGGGATGGTGCAGAACAGCCCGGACACCCGGCTCAACTCCTATGCTTCGTACGATCACGCGGACTCGCAGATCCTGGGATTCAGCCAGACCCACCTGTCCGGAGTCGGCTGCCAGACCGCGGGCAACTTCCGTCTGATGCCGGTGCCCGGCGACTTTCCGGGGACGCAGCCGAGTCAGCAGGCGGCCGGTTTCCGTCACGCCGACGAGCACGCCGAGCCGGGGTACTACAAGGTCGGCCTGCAATCGGGGGTGACGGCCGAGCTGTCCGCGACCGAGCGGACCGGCTGGCACCGGTACACCTTCCCGTCGGACGCGTCACAGCGCACCGTGGTGGTCAACGTCGGCTCCAGCAACGGCTACACCTACGCCGGCCATGTGGACGTCGTGAACGACGACACCGTCGAGGGCTGGATCACCGGCGGCAACTTCTGCTGGGAGACGGGCAAGGAGCGGTACAAGGTCTTCTTCAGCGCCAAGTTCGACCGGCGGTTTGACAAGTTCGGCACCTGGGCGGACGGCGGGCACGTCACGTCGAGCCGCCGGTCGGCGGACATCAGCGGTACGTCGTCGAACGGATCCCGGGCCGACGGCGGCGCGATGGTCGGGTTCAGCGGCGGCGGCCAGGTCGGCGCGTCCGTCGGCGTGTCCTACACCTCGGTCGACGGCGCCCGGCTGAACCGCCGCACGGAGAGCGCGGACAAGACCTTCGACTCCGTCCGGGCCGCCGCGCACCGGACCTGGGTGCGCCAGCTGGAGCGACTGCGGGTGGCCGGCGGCAGCGACGCCGACCTGCGCACCTTCTACTCCTCCCTCTACCGCGCGACGCTGCACCCGTCGGTCGGTTCCGACGTCGACGGCCGGTACATGGGCTTTGACAAGCAGGTCCACCGCAGCGACCGGCCGTACTACCAGATGTTCTCGCTCTGGGACACCTACCGCGCGCAGAACCAGCTCGTCGCGCTGCTCGAACCACGACGCGCCGCCGACATGGCGAAGTCGCTCCTGCGCGTCTACCAGGACGGTGGCTGGCTACCGCGCTGGGCGCTCGGTGCGAGCGAGACCAACGTGATGAGCGGGGAGGGGCCGACACCATTCATCACCTCCCTGTACGCCCGCGGGCTGCTCGACAAGCCCACCGCCCGGGCCCTGTTCGAGGCACTGTGGAAGAACGTCACGGAGGTTCCGGCCGACCAGTCGGTCTTCCGCGGACGTGACGGCAACCCGACCTATGTGCGCAACGGATGGATCGGCTACCAGGACAAGGGCGGCTACGTCTGGGGCGACTCCCGGCAGGCCGGTTCGGCGACGCTGGAGTACGCTCTGGCCGACTGCGGTCTGGCCGAGATGGCCCGCGGACTCGGTGAGTCGGCCAAGGCGACGGCGTTGGGCAAGCGGTGCGGCAACTTCGCCAACGAGTGGGACTTCGGCGTGGGTTCGAAGGGATTCGACGGCTTCCCGCGATCCCGGACACCGGAGGGAACCTGGGTGGGCAGCGCGGACCCGACCCAGAGCACCGGTTTCCACGAGGGCACGCCGTGGCAGTACCAGTGGCTCGCGCAGCAGGACGTGCCCGGGCTGTTCGCGCTGATGGGCGGCAGGGCCAAGGCTGAGCAGCGCCTCGACACCTTCTTCGACATGCCCGAACTGCTCCTCGACCACAAGGGTGTTGCGAAGAAATCGTGGGTGGTCGGCGCATACGACTACCACAACAACTTCGCCTTCAACCCGAACAACGAGCCCGACCTGCACGCCCCTTGGATGTACGCGTGGACCGACCAGCCGTGGAAGACCTCCGCGGTGCTGCGCGCGGCGCAGCCGCTGTTCACCGACGACGCCCAGGGCATGCCCGGCAACGACGACCTCGGCACCATCTCGTCCTGGCTCGTCTGGTCCATGATCGGCATGTACGAGGTGATGCCGGGCTCGGCCGAGTACGTCCTGTCCGCGCCGATGTTCGACCGGGTCCGCATCCAGCCGGACGGCGGCCGCCCTATCGACATCACCGCCCCCGGGGCGGACCGGTCGAAGCTGCAGTACGTGCGTTCCGTGAACGTCGGCGGTGCCGCCTCGCCCAAGTCGTGGATCACACACGCCGATCTGCTCCGCGCCGGCACGATCCGGTTCGACCTCACCTCCGACCCGGCGAGCACCACCTGGGGCCGCGGCAGCGGCAACCAGCCGCCTCGGCACGGCACGACGGACCTCGGCGTCCGGCCGTTCGCGTCGGTGTCCGACACGAGCCCGGCCCTGCTGGAGCCGGGCCAGAGCCTCACGGCGACCGTGGGGGCCGCCGATCTCTCCGGCTCCGCGTCCGAGGTCGCGTTCAGCGCCGTCCCCTCCGCCGACATCACGGTGTCTCCGGCATCCGGCCGGCTGGCGGTCGACGCCGGCGGCCGGGCCACCACCCCGGTGACGGTCACCGCGGACGGCTCCGCGAAGCCCGGACTGCACCCGGTCGAGTTCAGGATGACGGACAGGTCGACCGGCGAATCCCTCGGCAGCACGACGATCGCGCTCAAGGTGACATCGCTGTCCTATGGCAAGCCCGCCACGCAGAAGAGCACCGCTTGGGGCGGCGTCGCCGCGCGGGCGGTCGACGGCAACACCGACGGCAACTTCACCGTCGGCTCGGTCACCCACACCGCCGAGGACGGCTCCCCGGAGCCCTGGTGGCAGGTGGACCTCGGGGCGTCGAAGGCCATCTCCGATGTCGCGGTATGGAACCGCAGCGACTGCTGTTCGGAGCGGCTGACCGACTACTACGTCCTCGTCTCCGACACGCCGTTCACCAGCCAGTCGCTCGCCACGACGCTGGCCCAGCCCGGCGTGACCGCCGTCCACCGGACCGACACTGCCGGCACCCCGACGGTCGTCCCGGTGAAGACCACCGGACGTTACGTGCGGATCCAGCTCGCCACCACCGACCCGCTGTCGCTCGCCGAGGTCGAAGTGATCCCGTCGTGACCTCCTCCCCCGCCTAGAAGGCTCATTCAGATCTTGGGTTCTGGCCCCGCCGCGTAAGCGGTGGGGCCAGAACGGTTTTCGTGGTGATGGGGGGATGGGCCGGAGGGACGGTCGGGCCGGATGTGTGGGAGATGTGCGGGAGTTGATCCCGGCCGGGAGGGTCCGCGGCCGGCGCCGGCCCGGCACGCGTCGGCAGCCCGGGGCGACGCGCTGACTTGCTGTGGCCGGGGCGTCAGACGACGTGGTCGGGCCCACGGACGGGGTGCGACCACAGGCTCGACGACGACTTGCCGCAGAGCGGTCGGGTCAACGGCGGCAGCGGAAAATACCACGGGGCATGTTCGCTTCCGCTGCCGCCCAGACGGCAGCTTCCTCCTCCGCCTGGCGGCGGCTGGCCAGGCTGCGCGCCGAGGGGCTGGTCGACCGCATCACCCTGCCGCAGGCCGGACGAACCAGGGTGTGGTTCCCCACCCCATACGTCGTGCAACTCGCCTCCGAATGGCGCGAGATGCTCTGTAGGACTACGTCTGCGGGCGATGGCAGCGAGGTCCAGAGCGGCTTGGCGGCTGGTGGCCGGTGATGTTGCCGCAGTCGCACGGCGCGGCGGTGCCGCTGGCCAAGCCACCACGGGAAGCGTAGCCAGGGCCGCAGCGATGGCGGGCAGCCAGCCGACCAGCGCGTCGGCTCCGGCGCCGACGACGCCGGCGGTGATCAGGGCGGGAAGCAGGCAGCATGCCAAGCCGCCCGGCCAGGCCCGCCAGCAGCTTCGGGGTGCGCGGGGTGGGGTCAGCTGCAGGGCCGGGCATCAAGCGGCACTTCGGCCCAGATCGTCTTGCCCTGTGGTGTGTAGCGGGTGCCCCAGCGTTCCGTAAGCTGGGCGACGAGGAACAGTCCGCGGCCTCCCTCGTCCTCCTGCGCGGCCCGCCGCAGGTGCGGGGAGGTGTGGCCCCCGTCTGAGACCTCGCATATCAGGCCGCAGTCCCGAATGAGCCGCAGCCGCACAGGAGCGCCGCCGTACCGGATCGCGTTGGTGACCAGCTCGCTCACCACGAGCTCGATGACGAACACCGCCTCGTTGTGCCCCCACTCAGCCAGCTTCTGGACCGCCAGGAAGCGGAACCTGGCGACCTCTGCGGGATCGGCGGGAAGGTCCCAGCTTGCCACCTGGTCATCGCTCAACGCATGGACCCTGACCAGGAGCAGGGCTGCGTCGTCTCCTGAGGACTTCGGCAGTACAGCGCTCATAACACTGTCACAGGTATCTTCTAGCTGTCGGCCTGGTACGGACAGTGCGTCGCACAGCTCGTTCAGGCCGATGTCGATGTCCCGGTCGCGGGCCTCCACGAGGCCGTCGGTGAACAGGGCCAGGAGGCTGTCCTCGGGAAGGTCGAAACCGACGCTTTCGAACGGCAGGCCGCCCAGGCCGAGCGGTGGGCCAGCGGGCAGGTCGAGGATTTCCACGCGGCCGTCAGGAGCCACCACTGCGGGGGGCAGGTGGCCGGCCCGGGCCATGACGCAGTGCCGCTCGACCGGGTCGTAGATGACGTAGAGGCAGGTCACGCCAACGGCCCGGTCATCCTCGCCCCCGGGGGGCTGCGCGACCAGGTCGTCGAGCCGGGCGAGCAGCTCATCCGGTGCGAGGTCCATTGCCGCGAGCGCCGCCACGGTGGTGCGCATCCGACCCATGGTGGCGGCGGCGCGCATGCCATGACCGGCGACGTCCCCGACGACCAGGCCGACCCGTGCCCCGGAGAGCGGGATAACGTCGTACCAGTCCCCGCCCACTCCCACGGGTCCGGCCGCGGGAAGGTAGCGTTGAGCGACTTCCACGGCCGCGGGCTGCGCTAGGCGATGCGGGAGCAGCTCGTGCTGCAGCATCAGCGCGATCGCATGCTCTCGAGCGTAGCGGCGTCCGTTGTCCACACACACTGCGGTCCGGGAGACCAGTTCCTCCGCGAGGGCGATTTCCTCGGGGTCGAAAGGGGCCCGCGGCGGGAACCTTTCGAACGTCGCCAGGCCCAGTGCGGTTCCCCGGGCCTGCAGCGGAACGACCACGACCTGGTCGCAGGCGACCGAATGCCCATGGGCAAGGCAGCGCAGCTGCGGCGAATCGGGTGGATATCCGATTGGACGCGGCGATGCCGCTGCCGCCGGACGGTCGTGGTCCGCGCCCCGTTCCGCCACCCGCCGCAGGTCGCGGCTGGTCTCATCTGTCCGCGGACCGGGTTCTTGACCGCGGAGCACAGGCTCGAGCAGGTCCACCTGGACGAGGTCCGCGAACTCCGGAACGGCCAGATCGGCCAGGTTACCGGCGGTACGCACGATGTCGAGAGTCCCGCCGATTCTGCCGCCGGCTCCGCTCAGCAGTGCTAGGCGTTGCCGGACCACGTAACGGTCCGTGATGTCGAGCCCCGCTTCACACACACCCAGTGGCCGTCCCTCGTCATCCTGCAGCCGGAAGTAGCAGAAGGACCAGACGTGATCGTGATGCGGGTCGGCAGGGATCGGGGTGCGGTAGCGGACGTCGGTGATGGATTCTCCAGTGTGCACGACTCGCTCGATGAGCCTCTGCAGCCCTGGTGCCGGGACTCCGTCACCGTCCTCGACAAGGACCTCGCCATGAGGTTCCACATCCGTTACGCACCGACCGACGCAGTCTTCCATCGTCAAGCCGAACTGCTTCTCGACGGCGGTATTGAACCACTTAAACCGGCTTTGTGTATCGTAGAGAGTGATGAGAATGGACGACTGATCGCTCAGCCCCTTCAGTACTGCCTGATCGCTGGCCCACTGTTCGAGATGGGCTACGTCGACGGCTGACAGCAGCCAGGCAGCAGCGCCCTCGTCCTGCTCCAGCGGGCTGATCAGCAGTGCGACCCGTACAGTGCGACCGTCCCGATGAAGCACCGAGCGAACTGCATATGTGTTTCCAGGTTCCTGAGGTGGAGCCACCCGCGCAGTGTCCCCCAGAAGGTCGCCGACAGGGCTGCCAAGCGCTTCTTTTGACGCGTAACCGAACAGCTCCTCGGCCGCCGGGCTCCACCCGATGACCGTCCCCCGGGCGTCTAGCACCACAGTCGCTGTCGGGGCGACACGGAAAGGCCCGCAGCCTCCCAACTTTGCACTCTCGGAACTCATGGATACCTACCGAGTGGCCTCCGTCGGGGCGATACGGCCACATAATCAGACTAATTCACGGGAGTTTCTCGCGCGCGCATCGTGACAGCGTGGTCGGGTTCAACGATCGAGCATATGTGGGGGGAGCGCGCGTCGCCATCGGCGATCGCCCGCGGGGGCGACAGCTACTTCGTTCTTCCCACCAGCCTGGTCGACGCACCGCAGGGCGAAGTGCACGAGGAAGGAGATCTTCGGACCCGTGATGAGAGCAGAGACGCTCCGGGACGACGAGGACGCCGTCTCCTTGGCCCGGACGCAGGACGCTCGACGAGCAGCAGACATGCCAGGACGGCTCGACTTCGGCGCAGTCCGGGTCAACGACCACCTCATGCTCGCCACGGATATGCTCCGGGGCGGTTTCAAAGCCTTGGGTTACGGCCGCGACCTGTCGACGTACCCTCGCGACGACTACGCGCGCACCAAGCACGTTGTGGTCAACAAGACTCGTGCAGGAGCCGGATCCACAGGACAGCAATCATGACGGGGCCGGTCGGCGCCTCCGCCTCCGGGGCGGAGCTGAAGCGCGGGATGGTGTGGCGCAACTGGGGGCAGAACCAAGTCTTCAGCCCTGCGGCGTTCGCCGCACCCAGGAGCGAGGAACAGCTTGTCTGCGTGGTCAGGCAGGCGCTCGGGGACGGGCTCAACATCCGGGTGGCCGGAACCGGCCACTCCAGCACGCCGCTGGTACAGACCGGTGGCCTGCTCCTCAGCCTTGAGAATCTGAGCGGTATCACCGGCACAGATCTGGCCAGACGACGCGCGCGGGCCTGGGGCGGCACCCCGATCAGCAGCTTCGGTGATCCACTGTGGCGGGATGGGCTGGCGTTGTCGAACCAGGGTGACATCGAAAAGCAGACCATCGCAGGGGCCATCGCCACCGGCACGCACGGCTCAGGCACCAAGCTGACGAGCTTCTCCGCGGCTGTTCGGTACGTCCGGATCATCGACGGGACAGGTGACGTCGTCGAGATCGATGAGCGGGACATCGAGGAACTCCGAGCGGCACAGGTCTCCCTGGGTGCGCTTGGTGTCGTGGTCGAGGTGGAACTCGACGTCTCGCCCTCTTATCACCTCCGCGAGACCATCACCTTCCCGCACGTTGACGAGCTGCTCGACAGATGGGATGTGAACCCTGACACTCACCGGCATTTCTCATTCCTGTGGTGCCCCACCGACAACGCCGCTGAGCTCTTTGAGTTGCCAACGCCCAAAGGTGTGCGGATGGCGGACCGTGCTTACACCAAGGTCTACGACGCCGTAGAGATCGAGGAGCCCGGTGGTATCGAAACGACTGAAGGGCGACGGGTCGACCGCTCGTACCGCATCTACCCTGGGGGGTTCGGACTAATTTTCAACGAACTGGAGTACTTCGTGCCGACCGAGCGGGGACGCGAGGCCTTCACGGAGATCAGGCAGCTCATCCGGACGAAGTATCCCGAGCAAGTCTTCCCTGTCGAGGTGAGATGGGTCGCCGCAGACGGGGCCTACCTGTCGCCCCAGTATCGCCGCGACAATATGGCCATCACCATCACAGTGGCGGCCGGCACAGACTACTGGCCGTACCTCCGCGACGTGGACGCCGTCTTGGACGACTTCGACGCTCGCCCGCACTGGGGCAAGCTGCACTTCACTACCCGCAGACGCATAGAGCGCATGTTTCCCGAACTCGACCGCTTCCGCACCATCCGCAGCCAGTTCGATCCCAACGACGTCTTCCTCAACGACCACCTACGCCCACTGCTCGGGTGAAGCACGCACCGCCTGACCGGGCACATCGTGGCGTCCTCGCGGGCTGAGCCCCACCGAGCGTGCGAGCGGATGCGATCAGCTCCCTCCCGCAGTGCCATGGAAGCAGCACCGTGAGGAGGTGGCAGCCATGGCGCGCGGTGTGGAACGGTGCTCTGACCTTCGGCCTGGTGTCCCTGCCCGTGCAGGTGTTCACCGCCACCGACACCCACACCATCGGCTCTCATCAGCTGCAGCGCGGAACGTCGTACCGGATGCGCAACAAGCCGGTGAACGAGCGCACCGGGGAGGAAGTCCCCCTCGACGAGATCGTCAAGGGCTTCGACGCCGGGGACGAGTACGTCCTGGGAGCGTCCAGGCGACCTGGATGAATCGCGCCCGGACGCTCCCGGGACCTTCAGATCCAGGGGTTCGTGGACCTGGAGCAGGTCGAGCCCACCTTCTTCGACAAGACGTACTACCTCGGGCCCAAGAGCAGCCAGTACGCGAAGGTCTACACCCTGCTGGAGAAGGCGCTGGAACACTGCGGCAAAGCTGGCATCGCCACGTTCGTCATGCGCAACCGGCGAGTACCTGGTCGTGGTGAGGGCCGAGGGGGGCATCCTGAAGCTGCACATCCTGCACTGGGCCGACGAGATCCGGGACCCACACAAGGAGGTCGCCAACCTCCCGGACGACAAGAGCCTCGCCGACCGCGAGCTGAAGATGGCCGACCAGCTGGTCGACTCGCTCAGCATGGACCGGGAGCCCGAGGACTTCCACGACACCTTCCAGGAGAAGGTGCGGCGGCTCGTCGAGGCGAAGAAGAAGGGCAAGACCGTCGAGAAAGCGGAGCAGCCCGCCGAGTCCACCAACGTGGTGGACCTGATGGACGCGCTGCGGGCGAGCATCGACCAGGACGTCATGTTCAACCGGGTCCGATGCGCTGAGACGAGGGGGCAGGCATGAGTGCGCAACCGGCTGGGCGGCGCGAGTCCGCCTCCGGCATCGAGTCGGCAACGATCCAGCCGATCCCGCTCGACCAGCGGCATGGCACGAACCGGGACATGTTCACGATCTGGTTCGGCACGAACATCATGATCCTGTCCATTGTCACCGGAGGACTTGCCACCACCCTGTTCGGCCAACCGGCCTGGTCGGCCGCGCTGGGGATCGTCGTCGGGAACCTCTTCGGAGCCGTCTTCATGGCGCTGCACTCCGCCCAGGGGCCGCGGCTCGGGGTCCCCCAGATGGTCCAGACCAAGGGGCAGTTCGGCTCCTGGGGTGCGCTGCTGATCGTCCTGATCGTGGTGGTCATGTACCTCGGGTTCTTCATCTCGATCCTGGTCTTTGGAGGACAGTCGCTGGCGGCGGTGATTCCGCACCTGAGCAGCAAGGCCGGCATCGTGCTGCTCGCGGCGGCTAGCTTCGCGGCCACGATCTGGGGCTACAACCTGATCCATGCCTATGCGCGGATCATGACCTACGCCTCGGGTGCCGTCCTGCTCCTGGCGTTCGTCTGGGCGTTCGTCGTCCACCCGGTGCCGCACACCTTCTTCGGCACCGGGGAGGCCACCCTGTCCGGGTTCGCGAGCACCGTGTCGGTGGCCGCGGTCTGGCAGATCGCCTACGCGCCGTACGTCTCGGACTACTCCCGGTACATGCCGGCCAAGACCGGCTCCAGGCCGGCATTCTGGATGAGCTACTGGGGCACCAGCATCGGCTCGATCCTGCCCATGTTCCTGGGCGCGGGCATCGGGCTGCTCCTGCCCGGCGCGGACCCCATCGCTGCCTTGACCGAGGCAACCGCCGGGATCAGCCTGCTGGTCGTGGCCGTGTTCAGCATCGGGGTCGCCGCCACGAACGCCATGAACCTGTACTGCGGCACCCTGTGCACGATCACGATCGTGCAGACCTTCCTGCCGCGCTTCACGGCTCGCAGCCGCGAGCGCGCGGTGGTCGCGACCGGATTGTGGACCATTGCGCTCGCCGTAGCCCTCACCTCGGGGAGCGGCTTCGTCGCCACTTACAACAACTTCCTCACCCTGCTGCTCGGCTCCCTGGTCCCGTGGACCGCGGTCAACCTGGTCGACTTCTACCTGGTACGCCACGGTGACTACGCCGTCGAGGACTTCTTCAAGCGCGACGGCGGCCGCTACGGCCGGGTGAACCGGCCCGCGGTGCTCTGTTACCTGATCGGTGTCGCGGTGCAAATCCCATTCATGATCGTCGGGACCGCCTACACCGGCCCGATCGCCAAGGCGCTCGGCCACACCGACATCTCCTTCATCGCCGGCCTGCTCGTCGTCTCGCCGCTGTACTACTTCACCGTGAAGACGGTGGCCCGACTGCGGACGACCGCGGTGCGATGGCCGCTCGGCAGCCTCATCCAGAAGCACGCGTGCCGACTGCGCTTATGGCCCCGAGCACGATTGCCACGGCGAGCTGGACCAGCACCCCGGCCCGCTGCCGCCAGTCGCTCGCTCTGCTGGAGGGCAGTACACCCGCGAGCCCTCGTGTCAGCCCGATCCGGTCCGCCAGTCGGCGCAGCAGCACCGCCCCCGCACGCCCCACCAGCCCCTTCCCGTCGGCCTTCACGGACAGCCCCCGGTCCCACCCTGTACGCTCGATCACCAGACAGGTGTCCTGACTCTTGCACCGGATACGAACTCGACACTCGCATCCTTGCAGTTCAGCGGCACCTTTCTGCTGTCAGGGCGTCAGCTCACCCAATTCCACTGAATAGCCGGGGTTTGATTCCCCAGGTAGGCGCGCGCTGGTCAGCGGGCAGGTGACACACGGGAGTTGCCGCTCGAGTGGCGTGTCGGCGCCGGGTCTCCGGCTCAGATCACTGGGTGGAGATCTTGTGGACGGTGGTGTCGTCGGGGTTCAGCCGTCGCCCGTCCGCAGACAGCACTTCCAGTGCTCGGAGGGGACGTTCCTCTCGGCGGTCGACCAACTGTGAGTGGGGTTCGCCGGGGCTGTTCGCCCCACTGCCGCAGTGCCACGATGACGGGGAAGAGCGACTTGCCCTTCGAAGTCAGTACGTACTCGCGGTAGGCGCTGCCGTCCGAGGGTCACTCGACACAGCACCCCGGACCCCGCCGCCAAGGTCGCCTCTCGCAGTGAAGACCGACATCCCACCATGTGAGCCCGGCGCCGGGTCAGGGTCAGCGGTGGGCAGGACAGGCGGTGGGGAACTCCAAGTGGTGGTGAGGAAGACGGCGGGCGGAGCGTCGGGGACGGCTGGCTCCTCGGGCGCTCAGTGGCCAGTAGTGCCCGGCCAGTCGAGGATCGCGGTGGTTTCGACCTCGGCCAGGTGGTCCTGGGCGTCCAGTGCCGCCCGTCGGGGCCGTAGCCGTCCCTGAACCGGCATCCCCAAACGGACGTGGCGATGATTTCAGCGCGGGCTGCGAGTCGTTATTGGGAGAAGAGGAAGGAGAACCGCCATGCCAACACAGGAACCCGCAAAGCAACCCGCGACCGAGCTCGACGCCCGCTATAGCTCCGCACTCAATCCCCGCCCCGGTGCCGCGGACGTCACCGCCGTCACGTGGGCCGAGGCCGAACGGCAACTGGAGGCCGCCGAGATCTTCTGGGTGTCCACAGTGCGGCCCGACGGCAGGCTGCACGTCACACCCGTGATCGCCGCCTGGCACGACGGGGTGCTGTACTTCTCCACCGGCCCGGGGGAGCAGAAGGCGAGGAACCTCGCACATGATGCGCACTGCGCGCTGACCACCGGTGGGAACTCGCTCACCGAAGGGCTCGACCTCGTGGTCGAGGGGAAGGCGGAGCCGGTTGCCGATCCGGCGGTACTGGAGGAGGTGATCGCGGCGTACGAGGTGAAGTACGGGCCGCACATCACCTCGCCCGAGGGTACCTTCCACGGGATCGGGGACGCGTTCCGGAAGGGGAACGCGGTGGTGTTTGCGGTCGCCCCGGCCACCGCGTACGGCTTCGGCCGGGACAGCGGGGTTTACACCCATACGCGGTGGGCGTTCTGAGTAACCGGGCCCCCACGAGGCTGTGCTCGCCCGCAGACGCCAAGCGGAGCGGGCGAGCACAGCTGGACCATAGTCGCCAGCACGACTGTCACCGAGTTCCGGGGTCGTGGGGCGAAGTGGTTCCCGGTGATGGCCGACATCAGAGCGGCCAACTGAAGCGCTCAGTGGCCAGCTGGGGCACTCAGTCACAATTGATATGACTGAACCTCTTTCATCCTGTTTCGCAGGGGGTGAAATGGCTGGTGGGCGGAGGTCCTGACAGGACAGGGCCCTTCGTCGTTGGCGTGGTGATCTCGCGATCGCCACCGCCCTGTGGTCGACGGCGACGCCTAGGAAGCCATCACGATCCTGGTCTCCGTCCTCGACCGCACCGCTGGCAACCAGCTCTGGTACCGGTGGACCGTCGTCCGCACCATCCGCGCCGCCGCCCTTCTCGGCGCGGCCGCCCGGCTCCTGATCCCCCGGCTGGAACAACTGCTCGCCGGCCCTGAGAAGGCCCCCGCCGCCGCCCTCGCCCTGCTCGCCGTCACCGACCCCGACGTCGTCGACCTCGGCCGACTCGCCGAGGCCGCCCGTCACTCCGCCGAAACCGGAGCGGACATCTCCGGCGCCTGCGAGGCTCTCCAAGCCCTCGATGCCACCGCCCTGAGCACCCACCAGCGCCTGCGCGTCGCCGAACTCGCCGAGGAGGACCGGCGCATCGTCAGGTGCGTGCTGGCGGTCTACCTGTAGGGGGCGCCGTGGTGGACTTCGCCGAAAGCGCCCCCCACGGCTGCCACACTCGCGGCTCACGCGTACCGACAGGAATGAATTGACGGACTGTCGCATCAATTCCTCGGGGCCCGTTCGCACTCGGTACACCCGGCGGTGGCAATCGGTTCACCACCCGCCTTTAACGTGCCTTTACCCGGTATCCCACCGGGTGCGTTCGTGGCTGCCACAAGGGGGGGCCGTGAACGCCTCATCGATCGAGGAGCATCGGTGATGCGCAAACCCGTCAGAATCCTGACGGTCCTCGCCACTGCGGGCGCGCTGGCCGCCAGCATGCCGGCGGCGGCCAACTCCGCGCCCAAGGACACCCCTGCCAAGGGCAAGGACATCCGCAACGTCATCTACCTGCTCGGCGACGGCATGGGGCGCACCCACGTCACCGCCGGGCGTGAGCGCTTCTACGGCGCCGAGGGCAAGCTCAACATGGAGCGCATGCCCTTCTACGGCGCCGTCTCGACGTACGCCGTCGAGAAGGGCAGCGACCAGCCCGCACTGGTCACCGACTCCGCCAGCTCGGCCACCGCCTGGGCGTCCGGTGTGAAGACCTACAACGCCGCCATCGGCGTGGACTCGTACGAGAAGTCCATGCCGACGCTGATGGAGCAGGCCAAGAAGGCCGGCTTCGCCACGGGCAACGTCTCCACCGCTGAGATCACCGACGCCACCCCGGCCGGCATGTTCAGCCACGCTCTGCTCCGCGGCTGCCAGGGCCCGACCTACTCCGACGCCTCGTGCCTGCCGAAGAAGGCCGACGGCACCTACGAGGACAAGCCGGCCGACAAGACCCTGATCACCCCGATCGCACAGCAGATCGCCCGCAACGGCGTCGCTGACGTGATCTTCGGTGGCGGCCTGTCCCGCTTCCAGCCGGACGACGAGAGGGCGATGAAGGACCAGGGCTACCAGGTCCTCGGCAACTTCGGTGACGCCAAGCTCGGCCAGCAGACCGCCGCCAGCCAGCAGGTTGCCACCAAGTCCGAGCTTGACCAGGTCAAGAAGGGCAAGGTCATCGGCCTGTTCAACCGCGGCAACCTGACCGTGGAGAACGCCAAGGCCAAGCTTCCGGCGGGTGCCGCCGAGAAGCAGGAGCCGACTCTGGCGGAGATGACCGAGAAGTCCATCTCCCTGCTGGACGGCGCCTCCAAGAAGGGCTTCCTGCTCCAGGTCGAGGGCGCGCAGATCGACAAGCGCTCGCACGCCAACGACGCCGCGCAGACCCTTGACGAGGTCAAGGCGTTCGACGACGCCGTCAAGGCCGCGGTCGACTTCGCCAAGAAGGACGGCCACACCCTGGTCGTCGTCACCGCTGACCACGAGTGCGCCGGGTTCAACATCATCGAGCGCGGCACCTTCACCAACGCCGAGGCGGCCGCGCCTCCGGTGAACGTCGACTCGGGCAACACGGCGAACAACTCCACGCCGTCGCGCGCGAGTGGCAACGTGAAGGACCCGGCCCGCTCCACCGGCATCGTCAACGGCGCCGGCGCGAACGACCCGAAGAACTTCGCTCCGGCCACCTTCCGCACCCCCGACGACCCCGAGGGCGTCAAGGACGGCAGCCCGGAGGCCAGCCTGTGGCTGACCTACCTCTCGGGCAACCACACCGGTGCCGACGTTCCGCTCTACGCCTACGGTCCCGGTGCCGACGGCTTCGCCGCCAGCCAGGACAACACCGACCTGTACCGGAAGATGTACACGTCGCTGTTCCGCTCGCAGCCGGCCAAGCAGCAGCACTGATCACCAGCTGAAGCGGGGCCAGGAGCGCATACCGCGCTCCCGGCCCCGTCCGGTTTCCGCACCCGCTCCTGACGACGGCCGACCGGCCAGTGTCGGCAGCCCAGGGTCGCGGGAGCCGTCGGCCGGGCGCCGACCGCCCCGAGTACGTACCAGGAGTCCCCACCCATGAACCTCCCCGCCAGCCCCCGCAGTCGTACCCGCGTCCGCGTCGCCTCCGCCACTGCTGTGGGTGTCCTCGCGCTCGCCACACTCACCGGCTGCACCGGCAATGGCAGCGACAGCCACGACAGCGGCCAGGGCCGTCGGCCGCACAGCACGGCCCCGTCGGCCACACCCGCCAAGATCGCCCTGCCCTCGCCCCGGTCCGCCCCTGCTCCGGCGGCCAGCCTCAGCCCAGCCGCCACCCCCGGTGAGGTCCGCATCTCGGACGGGCCCTTCACCGACCGGGTCCGGATCACCAAGCTTGCCCTTGCCAAGGGACCGGCCGCCGTCACCGGACACCTGGCCGTCACCTCCGACGTCAGCCACCTCATCGACCTCGAGCTGCGTGCCGCCTACTACGACGCCCAGGGCCGCCTGCTGGGCACCGGCACCTTCGAGCACGCCGAGAATGACGAGGCGGCCCACGACCACAGCGAGCACTCCGGCCCGCAGGCCGAGAACGCAGGGATCGACTTCACCATCCCCGCCAACGGCCTCAAGGGCAGCCCCACTGCCGCCGTGGTCACCATCCCGGTGCTGGTCAACGAATAGCGGCTGCTTGACAGCCGACAGGCCGCGAAGTGGCCCAGGCCGCGTGGCTCCAGGGGCAGATCCATTATCTGCGGTGCGCGGAGGTACCCGTCACCGTTCTCCGGAATGATCTTTGCACCCGATATGGTCTTCTAGGGTTGCGGGCAACCAGCACAACGCATCGACTTGACCAGGGAGTTGACAGTGACGCACGACGTTGCCGCGCTGGCGGAGGAACTCACGGCCATGGCCGCGGCCGATCACCAGTCCTCAGTCCACGCGCATAGCGACGACCCCGCCGAGCAGCTGGCGTGGCGCCGACTGACCGCACGGCACGGTGACCGACTCAGCGAGATCATGGATGAGTACGGCTGGCCGACAGCAGAAATCGCCGGAGAGGAGGCCGCACGCGCCGCATGGCTGATTGCCCAGCACGCCGACCGGCAGCTCGACGTCCAGCGACGCGCCCTCCAGCTGATGCAGCAGGCGGTGTCGGCAGGCTCGGCCAGCCCACGCGAGCTGGCCTTTCTGCGCGACCGCACGCTGACCAACGAGGGCCGCAAGCAGATCTACGGCACTCAGATCGCCGGCGTGAATGGCGGGGCACCGGTTCCGTGGCCCTGCGAAGAGCCCGAGCGCATGGACGAACTCCGCGCGGAAGTCGGCATCGAGCCCTTCGACGAGTACGTTGCCAAGTTCGCGATGGCCTGACAGCCCGTTCCCAGCGACGTCCGGCGAATCATTGCCGGGCTCACGGCTGGCCCTCGCCCACGATCTCCTCGGCCAGGGCATGGGCATCCGCTACATCGCCCACCCCCTGGGATGGGGTCGGCACACCGTCCAGCCATACGCCCGCGCCACCCGCTGGCAGCACATGGTCAACGAGGCCACCGACGCCGACATGCCCGGCATCAGCAGCTTCGCCGCCGGCTTGAACAGCGACTCCGACGCGGTGACTACCGGGCTGACCACCAGGTGGAACTCCGGCCCGGTCGAAGGAGCAGTCAATCGGATCAAGACGCTCGAACGGCCGATGTTCGGCCGCGCCGGCTTTTGCCTCCTGCGCAAGCGGGTCCTGCTCTGCTCGTGAGGACTTCCGTCCGAGCCGCCAAGGCGCTGGTCGCAGCCCCGGGGGCGGGTCACTCGCCGTGAGAAGGACGCGGATGCTCCATGCGGGAGAGCCAGGTCGTGAGCAGCGTCTCAAGTGAATCGGCCTCGGTGGGCGTCAGTACATCCAGCAGGTGGCGTTCGTTGCGCAGGTGGTCGGTGAACGCCCGGTCGATCAGTTCACGTCCAGGTTTGGTGAGGGCGACGATCCGGCCGCGTTGGTCGTCCTCTGAACGGCGGCGGGTGACGAGTCCGGCTCGCTCCAGGCGGTCGATTCTCTTCGTCATCACGCGTGTTCGACGGCGATGCCGGTGTCACATACGCGCTCGATGTCGGCGGCGAGGCGCTGCCAGAACGTAGCGCGCAGCAAGTGGGGTGGTGCCGAACCAGGCGTCACCCCACTTGCATTTCAACCCACCGACATCTTGCGCACGATCTTTACCGGGCCTTCAAGTGCTGCCATCCTGACCGGGTTTGACAACCGAAGGAGGCTCTTTGTCCCGCATATCGACTCTGACGGCAGCGCTCACCAGCGCCCTCGCCCTCGTTTCCGGCGTCACCGTCACGGCGTCGGCTGCCCCGGCGGCACCCGCCAGGGCAACGACCCCCGCGACCGCCCCGGCCACAGCCGGTCAGCAGGTCGACCCGGTGGTCTGGACGCCCTGCAATCCGGACCCGTCCAAGCCTGACCCGAAGATCTACGACTGCGCTGTCTACCCGGTGCCGCTGGACTACGCGAACCCGTCCGGGGAGAAGGTCGGCATCGCCATGATGCGGCGGCGGGCCGGCGACCCGGCCAAGCGCATCGGATCGCTGTTCCTCAACCCCGGCGGACCCGGCGGCAGTGGTTACCTGTGGGCCACCACGACCCGGTTCGAGCCCCGCGTCATGGAGCACTTCGACCTGATCGGCTTCGATCCCCGCGGCGTGGCCCGCAGCAATCCGCTGAAGTGCTTCAAGACCCAGGAGGATGCCGACGCGGTCTTCGACCGGATGACCGGTGTGCCCGTCACACCGGCGGAGGTGGACAGCACTCTCACGGCCACCAAGGACTACACCGACGCGTGCGCCCGTAACGCGGGTGCGCTCATCAAGCACATGTCCACCATCAACGTGGTGCGCGACCTCGACCGGATGCGTCAGGCCGTCGGTGACACACAGCTGAACTTCGCCGGTTTCTCCTACGGCACGTTGATCGGCGCCACCTACGCCAACATGTACCCGGACAAGGTGCGCGCCCTCATCATCGACGGCAACGTCGACCCGCACCTGCGCCTGCACAACGGCCTGGAGTACGACCGGCAGCGCGCTGCGGGCGGCTTCGAGCTCGCTCTGGACGAGTTCCTCAAGCGCTGCAAGGCCGCCGGTGCGCCGCGCTGCGCGTTCGCCGAGGGCGACACCCGCGCCAGATTCGACGCGATCCGCGACCACCTTCGCACGAGCCCCGTGACCCTGCCGAGCGGTTCACAGGTCACTCTGAGCAGCTTCACCAGCCAGGTCGCCAACGCCCTGTACGCGCAGACCCAGCTGGCGCCGCTGGCCCGCTCGTTGCAGGCCCTGGACAAGGTGATCAACCCGCAGCCGGGCTTCGGCGCCGTGGCCGGAACGATGCCCACGGACGAGGCGGACCGGCTGGCCAAGGTCGCCCCGGCAGCACTGCGCGAGGCGCCCGCCGACTCCCCGTACACCTCGGACGACTCCTACTACGGCGTCAACTGTCAGGACAAGCCGTACCCGACGAACCCGAAGGTGTTCGCGAACCTGGCCCGCGCCTGGGAGCTCAACGCCCCCACCTTCGGCCGGTACCAGGCCTACGACGCGCCCGCGTGCGCGACCTGGCCGTCGCCGGCGCGTTCCGCCGAGCAGTACCCCGGCCCGTGGAACAAGCGGACCGCCAACCCGGTCATGGTCATCGGCAACACCTTCGACCCGGCCACCCAGTACAAGTTCGCCCAGAACATGCAGCGGGAGCTCGGCGACTCCGTGCTGGTCACGGTCGACATGATCGAGCACTGCGCGGTCGGCCGGAGCAAGGCCCTCAACGGGCTGGTGACCTCCTACCTGGTGGACCAGGCCGTTCCGAAGCCCGGCCAGGTGCTCAAGCCGGACCTCGACCCGTTCCCGGCACCGGCCGTCTGACATAGCGACACATAACGAGAAGTGACACCGCGGGCGCGGTGACGGGCGAACGGCCGGTCACCGCGCCCGCGATGCGGGACGGAAACCGCGCGTCTCCGAGCGGGCAGGAGGCGCATACGCCACACCGAGTAGGCCATCCAGGTAATGACGGCCAAAATGAACCAGGCAAAGATACTCACTTGAGGGGGCGGTACGTGGACTGACGCCCGTTTTGCCCTTTCGGTTGGGGCAAGCGGTCTGGTCGCGGGCTCGCTGGGCGGCTATGGCCGCGGCCGGGTGAACAACCCCTGCTCGATCTCGATCAGGATCCCGCGCTCGACCAGCCGCTTGAGCTTCAGACGGACGTCGTTGACGTTGTTGGGCGTGATCTCCACGTCCATCGCCTCGCACACCGCCCGCGCCCGCAACGGGGCGTCGGCTGCGGCGCGTTTCTGGCCGGCCCCTTGCGATCAGGCTGGGCAGGAACCGGATAGTGCGGGACGACCCATGGGCCCACTCGAAGACGTCGCCTCTGTGTCCTTGGTAAGACACATCGTCCCGTCGGCACCGGCGTGCGACAGCGACCGGTACCCCTCGCTCTCATAGAGACCGATGTTCCGGCGGCTGGCGCTGCCAGTGGTTAGCACGATGCGGCGGCACATCTGCTCGGCTGCGGACTCCGCGATGTGCAGCAGCCAGCGGCCCAGGCCATGGCCCCGCAGGTCGGGGACGACGGCGAGCCGACCCACGTGCCAGTCGGTGTCGATGCGACGTGCCCGCACCATGCCCAGGAGTCGGCCGTCCCGCCACAGGCCCGTGGCGTGCCAGTCCGCAAGCCACTCGCGCACCTCATCCACTGATTCATGCAGGGCCGGGATCGCCAGCGTGTCGTTGGCCAGGGCCTCGTCCACCCAGCAGCATCGCTGCAGCACGGTGACCTCGGGTGCGTCGCCGGGGACCAGTCGCCGCACGTACGACCCCGGCAACGGGACCGGCAGCGTCCCCGCTCGATCCCTCTCGCGCATCGGCCGCAGGGCGTGGGCAACCCGGACCAGCTCGTCCAGTACGCCGACGGCCGCCCCGGCGAGAGCGGCGTTCGGACGTACCCGGCCCTGCTCCGTCGCGTCGGAGATGCGGATAGCGACCGTGGCGCCCAGCGGCACCAAACGCAGCGTGGTCACCACCTGTTTGGCGTGCTGGACCGATCGCGTGCCTGCCGAGGTGTTGCCGTAGCTGACGAAGCCGATCGGCTTCCACGCCCACTCGCGGCCGAGGTAGTCAAGGGCGTTCTTCAGGGTCGCGGGCATCCCGTAGTTGTACTCCGGCGTCACCACGATGAAGCCGTCTGCCGCGTCCGCGATCGCACTCCACCGTCGTGTGTGCTCCTGCCGGTAGACACCGGAGGACGGATGCTCCTCTTCATCGAGGAACGGCAGATCAAGGTCGCCGAGGGCCAGCGGCACGAGTTCGACGCCGAGTTCCTCGGCACGATGCGTGATCGTCTCGATCAGCCACGCCCCGACCAACGGGCCGAGGGCGCCGGGCCGGGTGCTGCACACCAGTACGAGAACGCGCGTATTTTTCGTTGACATGGAAACGAAGCTAGCCGATAGACTCTTTCCATGTCAACGAAATCGTCGGCCGCCACCACTGCGCGCTGGCTGAACCCGGACGAGGAGCGCGCGTGGCGGGCCTTCCGCGGCATGGTGACCGCCCTCCAGGCCGGCACGGCGCGTGATCTGACCGCGGTCGGACTCTCCGAGTCCGACTACGAGGTGCTGAGCACACTGTCAGAGCGGCCCGACCAAACCAGCACCCTGCGCGAACAGGCCGCCAAAATGGCCTGGTCGCGCAGCCGGCTGTCCCGGCACGCAACCCGCATGGAAGCGCGCGGCCTCGTCCGGCGCGCACCCGACCCGGCCGACGGCAGAGGCTGCCTCCTGACCCTCACCGAGCACGGCCTGGACACACTCAAGGACGCCGCCCCCGCCCACGTTGCCTCGGTGCGACGCCACTTTGTCGACCGACTCACGCCCGATGACCTCGCCGCCCTCGAACACATCGCCGCGAAACTGGAGGGGACCGGGGGCGGAACCGACGACGGAGTTGATTAGTGAGCGTCTCAAAGAGCGTTTTGTCCTGGCGGGGGTGTTTGGTTCGTGGTTCAGGTGTCGCGCCAGTTCAGGGTGGATTCATGGGTGAGGCGTCGGCTCATGAGGTCGATCATGGCGACGTGGATTATGGCTTCGGAGCGGTCGGGATGGGTTTCCGTAGTCGCGGGCGAGTCGGCGGTGGTGCATGAGCCAGCCGAAGGTCCGCTCGACGACCCGGCGTCGAGGGATCACTTTGAACCCTTTGACGCCGGGGGCGCGTTGGACGACTTCGGGGTCTGGGGCCACCTGGCGACGGGATCTTGGGGGTAGCCCTACCTGGAGTTCGGCGGTTAGCGGGATCGTCCCGGCCGGTCGCCTCCGGAAATGCTGGGACCCGGCACATGCCGTTGGTTCCCAGGACTTCCATAGGAGTTGACTCGTGCGCGAACAGGCAGGGCAGAGGTTGCGTTCGTCCGGACGGCGGTCGGGCGGTGGTCGGCGCAGGGCCGTGACAGCCGCGGCCGCGGCGGCCGTCGGCGTGATGACGGTGGGCGCTCTGGCGTCGCCCGCGGCGTCGGCGGCGCCGGCCTCCAAAACGCACTCCGTGCCGAAGGGCCTGAACCAACTGGTACGTGAGGACGGTGTGCCCGCCGCGCTGGCGAGCGTCCAGGACCGCCACGGTCACACCCGTACGTACACCGCGGGCGTCGGCGACGTGGCCACGGGCGCGAAGGTCCCCAGGGACGGTCAGGTCCGCATCGGCAGCAACACCAAGACCTTCACGGCCGTGGTCGTGCTGCAACTGGTCGCCGAGGGCAAGGTCGAACTCGACGCTTCCGTCGACACCTACCTGCCTGGCCTGTTGCGCGGGGACGGCATCGACGGCCGCCGCATCACTGTCCGCCAACTCCTCCAGCACACCAGCGGACTTCCCAACTACGTGAACTACCTCAGCGACGACATCCGCTTCTACGAGCCCGGCGAACTCCTGGACCTCGCCCTGAAGCACGAGGCTCACTTCGCCCCCGGAGCGAAATGGGAGCACAACAACACGAACTACCTCGTGGCGGGCCTGCTCGTCCAGAAGGTCACCGGCCACACCGTCGCCGAACAGATCGACCAGCGCATCGTCAGACGCCTCGGCCTGCGCCACACCTACTTCCCCGCCCCCGGCGACGCGACCATCCGGGAGCGCCACCCCAAGGGCTACTACCAGGAGTCAGCGGGCTCGCCCCTGGTCGACGCCACGGAATGGGATCCGTCCTGGGCATGGGCGGCAGGCCAGATGATCTCCACGAACTCCGACCTCAACCGCTTCTTCAGAGCGCTGCTGTCCGGCCGCCTCCTGCCGAAGGCCCAGCTCGATCAGATGCGCACCACCGTCTCCGCCACCTACCCCTTCCCCGCCGGTGCCCGCTACGGCCTGGGCCTCGTGAGCAGGCCGCTGTCGTGCGGCGGCGTGTACTGGGGCCACGGCGGCAGCATGACGGGATACGAGACCCGAGGTGGCATTACCGGGAACGGCCGCGCTGCCAACGTCGCAGTGACCACGCAGCCGAGCCAGACGACCAAGGAGCACATGGACAGCGTGGTGGACACGGCCCTGTGCCGCTGAACCGAACGGCCCCCGGGCCCCGTGTCCGTCGGCAGTCGCCGGTCTCTGAGTGCCGTCCGTGAACTGATGGCCGGGTGGCGGAGTGGTTTCGGTGAAGTCGTCCGGACGAGGACCTCTTGGTAGCAACAGCGGTGTCCAAACCGGCCGCTGCACCAAGACGTCCTGTCATGTCGTTGTACGCCACCGCACCGTCCCCTGTCTTCGCAGTTGAGGAAGTCGGTTGCTCCTGCGTCGCGTGCCGGTTCGGCCGCAGCGCCGACCGGCCTGCCCGTCTGCGCCTCTGCACCACGGACATGAAGGACGTGGAGTGGCAGGCCATCGCGTCGCTGCTGCCCTGGCGAGCCTGGCTGGACGGCAACGGCGAGCGCCTGGAGGAGCACTGCCGACGACTGGTCATCGACGCCATCTGCTACGTCGCCGACAACGGCAACAAGTGGCGCAACCTGCCCGCCGGCTACGGCATGGGTTGGAAGACCCTGCACGCGATCTTCACTGTGGGCTGGCCGCAACGAGGTTGCCCATGCCCTGTCAGCCCCTGCTCAGTTCAAGCGCCGCCGGTAGTAGGAGATCGTGACGACCCCGAGCAGCGGCCCCCATAGCAGTAGTGGTGCGTAACAGGCGTCCATCACGACGAGTGCCGGCCCTGTCGGAGCTCCCTGCGCCCCTCCGAAGCCGCGCGCGTTGGGGATCGTCAGCAGCATGAGAAGGGCCGCGCCGAGCGATGCCGGAATCACGGCGGCCAGAGGCGCGACGCGCTTCCCCCCAATGAGCGGGATCCAGTGCGGCACCACCTCGCCCCAGGGTTTGACCAGGCCAAGGGTGAGCAGCGTGAGCCCTTCGACGCCCAGACTCATCGCGATGCACATGACGGTGAACCAGCCGGGGATGTCCAATCCAGTGGTGTCGAATCCCACCGGGATGCCGAGTCCCATCGTGATCCGCCAAATCCCGGATGGCACAGCAGTGAGGGCCGCGACGTGCGCGACCCGGACCACCCAACGGGCAGGAGGCGGACTCTCCGAGATGGCAGCGGCTGCAGGTGTTTCACACGTGACCATGGCCCCATGCTGTCCGGCGGACGGCCCCGCCGAATCATGCGCAAGGTCCAACTCGGCTCCCCCACTCGGGGGATGAAGACATTCGCTTCGACCGAACAGCCGCCGATACCCGACTACCGCATGGCAACCGAGTCCGAGCATCCGCCTGCGGACATGGCGCGCGAGTGCCCCATGTCGGGGGTGTCCAGGCTCTCATTCGTCACACAACGATCTTGGGCACCCTCTCTGTCACTCGCGGACGCGCCAGCCCGCCGGTCGCAGCTCAGTCACTCACACAGGCCCGACCGGGGAAGAAGTCGGCGCTTTGGACGTACTCCATCGCTTTGGTGAACTCCGGGTCGTCGAGGCGGCGTTCCATCTCCTGCGGGTTCAGGTCCTCCACGCGGGTCTGGATCCAGTACAGGTTGCCCAGCGGATCACGCACCCGGCCGACCCGGTCTCCGAAGAACAGGTGAGTGACCTCGGTGACCGAGGTACCGCCGGCCGCAACTGCCTGACGGTGCACGGCGTCGGCGTCCTCCACGTAGAGGCGGAGGAAACCAGGGGTCGGCGGCCACTCAGGTCGCGCGTCGAACATCATCACCACCGAGTCGCCGATCCGTACCTCCGCATGCGCGATGCTGCCGTCCTTGCCGACCAGGCAGGCGATCTCCTCCGCGCCGAAGGCCCTCTTCATGTAGTCGATGAGCTGCACCGTGTCGCGAGAGATGATCCACGGCGTCACAGTGCTATAGCCGTGGGGAACCGGCTTGACAGACATAGGAACTGCCTCCTGGAGAGCGAATGTCTCAACCTGGTGCTGACACTAGCCGCGGTATAGGTCAAGTGGTGTCCTAGTGCCCCAACAGACAACGTTCGCCCCGTCGCAATGCGTGGCACGCTCCCCCAAGCTCTTCGAGCAGGGGGGACCCCCAGAGCACTGTCCCGACCGCCGTGGCCGCAGCCGATGTGACCCCGCCGGTCAGCGGCGCACCGGCGGGTGGGCGAGCGTCGTACCGACCACCAGAGCGCCTGGCACGGCGGCGCTCGAGGGGTCCGACGCACGTAGGCCTCGCATACCTCCTCACGATGACGCGGTCCCCGCAGCGCTCCGTCATGCGTCGGCAACCAACGGGCGGGGGCGCGGGGCCGCTTGCTCACATGTCTTCGACCGGACGGCGGCGGCGTGCGGCCGTGAGGATGTCACCGGGCGCCGGGGAATTCCCGCGAAAAGTTTCCGGTGCCTCGTGACATCCCGCCGGCCGGTCCGCTCCGTCGGTGTGGTCAGAGGCGAAAGGAGGGCATGTGTTGCGTACCGGGGATCTGGAGGATTTCCGCGGCTTCGCCGAGGAGCGGTTGCCGCATCTGCGGCGGACCGCATATCTGATGTGCGGGGACTGGCACCACGCCGAGGACATCACGCAGACGGCATTGACCAAGCTCTACTCCGTGTGGGGACGACGGCGACGGATACAGAACCTGGAGGCGTACGCCCACCGCGTGCTGACCCGGGCCTGCATCGACCACTCACGGCGGCGCTGGCGGCGGGAGCACCCCGCCCGGGACCTTCCCGACCATGCCGTGCCCGCAGCGGACCTGGCACTCGAGCTCCAGGTACGCGCGGCGCTGGACGGCCTTCCGGCGCGTCAGCGTGCCGTGGTGGTCCTGCGCTACTGGGCCGACCTGGACATCGCCGCGACGGCCGCGGCCATGGGCTGCTCCATCGGCACCGTGAAGAGCCACACCGCGCGGGCACTGGCCCGTCTGCGGGCCCTCCTGGGCGACGACCACAGCCCCGACGCAATCGGGACGCTCGCCCAGTCCACCCACCACAACCGAGAGAAGGTCACTCTGTCATGAGCAATCAGGACGTCAGGAATCTGCTGGAAGCCGGGATCGGTGAGGAACCACCGGTACGGACCACCGTGGACGCCGTGGTCACGGCCGGACGGCGCGTCAGGACCCGGCGACGTATCGCGTTCACCGGTGCGAGCGTCACCTCCGCGGCGGCGGTTGCCGTACTGGCCCTGGTCGCACCCGGTGCCGATCCGGCCACGAGCGTGTCCGCCGCCGACCCGCTCGTCGGCCCGCTGGTGCCGGCCGGTTTCGGCACCGACGAGACTCGCCCGCTGAGGCCAGACAGCTTCGGTCCGGGGATCGAGCACACGACACGCTGGAGCAGCAAGCGGCTTGCCGACACCCTCGTCGCACTGCTCCCCGAGGGCCGGACGACCACCAGGGACGGTGACTTCAAGGGCCGGACCTTCCAAGTGGACTGGGACAACAGCGGCGAAGAGGTCACGTTCATCGGCAGCGTGGGGTACACGGCCAAGGAGCCCCACATGCCGTTCTGCGCGAAGATCGCGCTGCCGAAGATCACGCACAGGGACGGGACGAAGCCGCAGGACGTCATGCCGAGGGAGGACTGCGAGACGGTCGAACTCGCCGACGGCGCACGGGCGGAATCGGTGACACTGCGGTTCCCCGCCGACGGCCGTGAGTCCCAGTACGTACGGGTGGAGCGCAAGGACGGCCGGACCGTGGCCCTTCAGCAGTGGACGAATCGGCCGACGAAGCAGGTGCCGCTGGACGCCGACACGCTGCTGGACATCGCGAACAGCCCGTCCTGGCGGTTCTGACCGGCATCGTCACATCCGCCGCCCGGTGAGTTCGGGGGTCGGCGCATCCGTTGCAACACGTCGTCGTACGCGGTCCGGCCGGGGGCCGAGCGGTCGAGGAACTCCACTGACACGGAGTCGTTCACGCCGCGGCTCCCCGGTCGGCCTGGACCGCCTGGCAGAAGTTGCGTCCGGAGGACGCCACCCGGCCCCAGGAACGGACGTGCAAGGACCCGGCGACCATCCGGCGCGGCTGACCACCGCCCCGCACCCGTGGGAGGCCCCGCACCGAGCTGCTCGGATGCTGTTGGTTAATCCGGGGCCTCGCGTGACGTCGGCCTTCAAGACCTGGTTGTGGTCTTGAAGGCCGTCGTTGTCGTTTGGGGTGGGTGCGGATGTCGAAGCAGCCGAAGGGTTCGGGGGAGATCCCGGCGGAGACGGTGCGGGTGGCTCGGGCCGCGTTCCCGAAGGGGAGCCTGGCGATCCGGGTGCGGGACGAGTTGGGGTCGCTGTTCACGGACGAGGAGTTCGCGGACCTGTTCCCGGTGCGGGGCAGGCCGTCCGGCGGCAGATCGTCCTCCGGGTTCCGCCCCCCGGCACGGGAGCTGTCCTGGCTGGAGATGGTGACCGAGACCCTGCGATCGGCGCTCAACGCGCTCGCCCAGGCCGCCCCGGACTGGCTGGCGCGGGTCGCGGAGCCGGACTGGTTCAGGCACTATGCCACCAGAGCCGAGGACTCCCGGTTCCCCAAGGCCCGCGCCAGACGCGACGAGGTGGGACTGCGGGTCGGCCGGGACGGGATGCGCCTGCTTGAGGCGGTCTTCGCCGCTGACGCACCGCCTGGCCTGAGCACCCTGGCGGAGGTGGAGACCCTGCGGCAGATTTGGGTCCAGCACTTCCACCTGGTGGAGGGCGAGGTGAGGCGGCGGGACCCAAAAGACCGCCCGCCGGGCACGTTGCGCCTGGTCACCCCGTATGACACCGAGGCCCGTGGCAGCGTCAAACGGGACACCCTGTGGGACGGGTACAAGGTCCACCTGACCGAGACCTGCGAGCCGGACGCCCCGAACCTGATCACGAACGTGGCCACCACCGTCGCCACCGTCCACGACAGCGTGGCGGTTGCGGACATTCACGGCTCGCGCTGGCCGCACGGGACTGCCTGCCCGCCGAGCACTGGGTCGATGCCGGATACCCCACCGCCGGCCAGGTCGTGACCGCCCGACGGGACCACGGGATCAGCCTGCACGGGCCGATGGCCGCCAGCACCGCTGCTTCGGCCGACGGCCCCTTCGGACAAGACGCCTTCACCATCGACTGGGACCGTGAACAGGTGACCTGCCCGAACGGGATCACCAGCACCCAGTGGCACCGGCGGCAGTCGCAGCAGGGCTTGCCCGTGATCCGGGTCCGCTTCAGCCCGGCCGACTGCCGCCCCTGCCCTCACTTGCGCGACTGCGTCAACTCACCCACTGCCCAGCGCCGTGAGCTCAACCTTCGGCAGGGCCGCGACGAACACGAAACCGTCCGAACGGCCCGAGCCGAGCAGGGAACCGATACCTGGAAGGAGCGGTACAAGATCCGCGCCGGCGTCGAGGGCACCATCTCCCAAGCCGTCGGGCGCTGCGGCCTGCGCCGATCCCGCTACCGCGGCCTCGCGAAGACCAGCCTCCAGCACCAGCTCACCGGCGCCGCGATCAACCTCGCCCGCATCGACGCCCACCTCACCGACACGCCCCGGGGCCGCACCCGCACCAGCCACTTCGCAGCACTTCGCCCCGCCGACCACAAGGTCGACGGGGCGAAGTAGGAAGGACCCGGATTAACCAACAGCATCCGAGCTGCTCGGTGCGGGGCCTCCCACGCATCTCCGCGCGACTCGGATGTTCATGCGCGGGCGGGCAAGCTGCCCGATGTACCTGGCTCCAGGGCCGGGACCTCGAACGCCATGACCGGCCAGGGCCGGGGCTCAGCGCGCCGGGAAGCCGAAGGAGTAGCCCTGCTCCTTGAGCCAGGGGAGGATCCGGCGCAGGGCCTCGACGGTCTGGGAGCGGTCGCCGCCCGCGTCGTGGAAGAGGAGCGTCGGCCCGCCCGGCAGCTCCCGCTCGACGGTGGTGACGATGGCGTCCGTGCCCGGCTGCTCGAAGTCCTTGGAGTCCACGTTCCAGCCCAACGGGCGCATGCCCCGGGAGGCGGCCAGCTTGCGGCTGTAGGGGGTGAAGGCCCCGCCGGGCGCCCGGTAGTACATCGGCCGGATGCCCCCGGACGCCTCGGTGATCATGCGTTCGGCGTCGAGTATCTGCTGCGACTGGTAGGCCTGGGACTTGGCGTCCATGGTGGTGTCGTGCGACACCGTGTGGTCGCACAGCCGGTGCCCGGCCGCGACCACCTTCTTCACGAGGTCCGGGTGGGCCTGCGCCTGCGTCCCCACCATGCAGAACGTGGCCTTCACCCCGTACTCCCGCAGCACGTCGAGCGCCTGAGGGGTCCACACGGGGTCGGGGCCGTCGTCGATGGTGATGTTGACGCCGCGCGTCCCCTTGTCTGAGGCGTGCGAGATGGTCACCGCCACCGGCTTGACGTCACTGCCCGGCGTGGCCGACGCGGCCGCCTGAGGCGACGAGCCGCCCACGGCACCCGCTTGTGCGGTCCACGCCGAGGCACCGGCGGCCAGCGCCGTCACCCCGAGCGCCGCCCCGAGCACCTTGCCGTACCAGCCCCGCCCGCCGCCGTGCCGTGCCATGTCCGCCCCACTCTCCCGCAGTTCCTCGCCGATCCTTGGTCGCCCTCCGACCACCTGTCAGGACGAAAGACGGCGACCACCGGATGCGTCCGTTACCAATCACGGACAATTCCGGGGGAGTTCGCGGACAACTCGGCGAGCAGCGGCCGGAACCGGGTCGCGCTCCCGGACCGATCTGCGGCAATCCGCGCATCCCGGGCACATCATCACCGGCCGGCGGAAGCCGAGGCTGATCACCCATCTGTCGTCCTCGGCATGGCCGCCTGGTCCTGGTCGACGAACTCCACAACATCTCGCTCGCGAGCCGCGGCGGAGCCGAAGTCGCCGCCACCCTCAATTACTTCTCCGGACGCATCCCCGCGACCTTCGTCTATGCCGGCATCGACATCGAGCACAGCGATTTGCTGTCCGGCACCCGCGGAGCCCAGATCGCCGGACGCTTCACGCTCATCACCACCGAGCCGTCTCCCTTTGGCCCGGAATGGCGGGGGCTCGTCGCCACCTTGGAACACACTCTCCTCCGCCACGACCACAAGCCGGGTGCCCCCACCGGCCTGGACCGCTGCTGGCACCATCGAACCGGCGGCATGATCGGAGCGCTCTCCCACCAGATCCGTGGCGCCGCGCTCGGTGCCATCCTCACCTTCACCGAAAAGATCACGAAACCTGTCCGTCGCACTCGGCCGGGCCGCGGTTGACGCGGGACATCGCGTCCACTTCTCCACTGCCGCGCGGTGCAGCGCCAGGGCGGCACTCCGTCGCCCGCTGCGCCCCAGCCGTCCAGGAAGGCGGCAAGGGCACGGCACTGTTCCGGCCGCTCCTGCCTCCTGGCGGCCCAAAACATTCAGGCTGCACTTCACGAAGGGACAGCAGATCGGCTCGATCTACGGGCGGCCGCGGCGGCTGTGCGCGGCATCGGACTGAACCGTTCCCCTACAGCACCCCCACCGCCACCGCCACCGCTGTCGCGGCCGACGCCGGCCACACCACGGCGACGGCGAATATGCAGGCGCCTGACCCCACCCGGGGTCACTGCGTACAGCGCGGCCTGCTGGACGTGCACAGCCTGGAGAGCACCCTGTCCCTCCCCCTTCCGGCCCTACGCGCGGTCGGTTGAGGAGGCCGTGGCGAAGGTGCGCCGGGCCAACGAGCACCCGGGCGGCGCGTGCGGAGAGCCGGATCTCCGGGACGCGAGATCACGGAGTCAGGCGAGGTGCTGTTCAGACCCCGCGTACGTCTCCAACACATGGAGTCTGCGCTCGTGAAGGGACTTCAGGACGTGGGATAGAACTGGCGGGCCCAGTGCCGGAACTGCCCGATCGCCTGCTCGTCGGAGGCGAGTCCTGGATGGGGCCGGTACCGCTTGTGAGCCCAGATCCTGATGTCTTCGTATGCGTACTTGATGGCGGTGCCCAGCAGGATTCGTGACGCGGCCCTGGACGCAGCGGTCCGCAGAAGCGGGCTTGTCCCACCAGGCATCCTCGCAGTGTCGGTCACGGCGGCCGTGGTCGCGAAGCGCAGGACGGTCCGGGTGGGGCTGATGGGGGTGGGCAGGGTCCACAGGTATGTCGTCAGGCCGAGGCGGTCCACAATCACCTCGGTGGTGTGCATGCCCAACCCGGCCATCGTGATCGTCTGGTGGGCCAGGACGCCGTCCAGCCTGGGCAGAAGACGTCCCTTTGCGGGATGGATGCGCACGCGGACGCGCATCAGCGGGCCGTCCGCCTCGGGTGGTGCCACCGGCCGCATGCTCAGCCCGTGCAGTTCGGAGGCATGTCGGCAGTCGAAGGAGTTCTCGAGGATGTCCTGGACCTGCGCGACCACCTCGCGCTTCCAAAGCGCCGTCGGTCTGGCCCAGCCCGGCAGGGCGGGCGGCTCCCACGAGGGCTGCGTGTCGGCGGGCCCGTGCCAGACCAGCAGGAGCCCGTTGAGCTCCCGCAGCGGCAGGTGGCCGAGTCGGGCGCGCGGCGGCAACCCGCTGGGGGACGAGACACACGCTCCATCAGGGGCGAAGCCGAGCCGGTGGAAGGGGCACACAAGTAGCTGGCCGACGACCTTGCCGCCGTGACCGAGGTGGGCGCCCAGATGCGGGCAGTGGGCGTCCACCGCCCGTGCGACGCCGTCGGGGGTGCGGTACAGGACGCAGTCCTGGTCCATGAGCCGGCGCGTCACAATGCCACCACGAGGCAGTTCACGGGACAGGCCCAGGCAGAACCAGCCGACCGGGAACGGCAGTGTAGGCCCGAGATCTCTCTGATCCTCGGCCGTGGCCCTCGAAGGGCGGCGGGCACCACCGGGTACAGAAAGTGTGATATCGGTCACAATGCGCATGTAATCAGAGGCGCAGGATCGATGCAAGGTGCCCCGTCTTCGCATTGAGCAATCGGACAACCCTTCGGCGTGCTGGAGTGTTACTGAGTTCGCACTACTGCGTGGCGGCGGGTCTGGAGCCTTGAGGCGCCGGTCCATAGATGGACTGGCCGAATATCCTGGATTGTACTCAATGCTTGCAATAAGATGACCTTTTGACGCAAGGCCGATACTCGGGCGCCGCCAAGCTCAAGAGGTGCCATTTGTGTGCCGCCCATGCGTGCGACGCCGCTCCGAACCTCGCAACCCTGGAGGTCATCGTGGCCTCTTCTGCGAACCGCCCAACGGCTGCCTGCTCTGCAACGAAATCCGCCGCCGCGGCACGTGCATACCCCTTCAGTGAACCGCATCAGCTTGACCTGGATCCGCTGTACACGAAACTCCAGGAAAAAGAGCCCGTATGCAGGGTCCAAATGCCCTATGGGGAACAGTCCTGGCTCGCCATGGGTTACCGGGACGTACGGACAGTCCTGGCTGATCCGCGGTTCAGCCTGGCAGCCGGCCGAGGTCGTGACGAGCCCCGAATTCGACCACGGAAGCTGAGCGAAGAGCGCAGCCTTATGGGAATGGACCCGCCCGAACTGACTCGGTTGCGGAGGCTGGTCGCCCGCGCCTTCACCCCTCGCCGGGCACAGCAGCTCCGACCGGGCATCCAGAAGATCGCCGATGAAAACGTCGGTCACATGACGGAGTGTGGCCCACCCACTGATCTCGTCGAGAACTTCGCACTGCCCTTTTCCATCGCCGTCATCTGCGAACTCCTCGGCGTGCCCTATGAGGACCGCCACGACTTCAGAAACTGGGTCAACGCTTTCGTGACTGCCTCCTGCCTGTCCGAAGAAGAGACAGGGGAACGCATCGCACGCCTCGTCGACTACATGGCCGCATTGATCGCCGAGCGACGCGAAAAGCCTGCCGACGATCTCCTCAGTGCCATGATTCAGGCTCGTGATCACCACGATCGTCTCACGGAAGGCGAACTTCTCCATCTTGCCGCAGTCCTGCTGGTCGCCGGCTACGAGACCCTTGCCAATCAGATCCCCAACTCCGTCTACCTCCTGCTCACTCACCCCGAGCAACTGACGTTTCTGAGGCAACGTCCTGAGCGCATGCCGTGTGCTGTCGACGAACTCCTTCGGTACATCCCGAGCGGAAACGCGGGCGCGCTCTTCCCGCGCTACGCGACCGAGAACGTCCTCCTGGGCGGGTGCACCGTGAAGGCCGGCGACCCGGTCCTGATTTCCCTGCACGCCGCCAACCGCGATCCCCTCGTCTTCCCCGATCCGCACACGCTGGATCTCACTCGCACTCCCAACCCCCACCTCGGCTTCGGCTACGGCGCGCACACCTGTCTCGGCGCCCACTTGGCGAAGGTGGAAATCGAGATTGCACTGGACACCTTGCTGAGGCGCTTCCCCGTGCTGAGGATGGAGCCGGACGCCGACGCTGTGGAGTGGAAGAAAGGCATGGTGCTGCGGGGGCCTTCCTGCATGCCTGTCGCCTGGTGAACGGCCGACTTGTGGAAGTGGGCCATCCGGTCGCCCGCGAACAGGTGAACTTCCGAGGGTGGCGGCTTGGAGCGTCTGCCGCTTGAGGGACGCGTGGAAACTTTCACAGGCGGCGCTGTCGGCCGAGGTGCTGACGATGCCCCACCCCACAACCCGCCAGGCTCACCGGTTTCCGCCAGTGCGTTGGCGACGTCGGGCGCGTATGGCGGCGTCCAGGGACAGCATGGGGGCGCCGGCGAGGACCAAGGGGATCCAGGCCATCAGGTAGGCGAGGTCGTTGCCGTAGTAGTAGGGGCTGATGGCCCAGCTCACAGTCAGCCACAGGCTCAGCGAGATCAGCACGCCGCCGAGCGCGGCGAGGCGGGCCAGCAGGCCGAGGAGCGTGCCGATGCCGACGGCGAGTTCACCGAAGGCAATGGCGTAGCCGAAGCCCACGGGGTTCTTCAGCGCCAGGTCGACCAGAGCGGGGATCGCCGACGTCCCGCGCACACTGCGCATCAGTTCGCCGATGGAGCCGGCGCCCGAGGCGTGCATGAAGGCGCTGTTGGTGAGCTTGTCCAGGCCCGCGTAGATCAAGGTGACGCCCAGGAAGACGCGCAGGGGAAGCAGGGCGTAGCGGGTGGCGGTGTCCCGCCACCCGCGGCCCTCGCCAACAGCTGAGTCCCTGCGAATGCCATGAACCATCGTGCCCGCCGCCTTTCGCCCGCCGTGCCCGTGGCCCCTCAACAGACCATACGTACCTTGGGGGGCGACCGCTCGACCGCTGCGCGAAAATAGCGTGCCGGCCAGGACCACGTGCGTCATGCTTTCCTGCCGACAACGGGCACCAGGACCTCGTGCAGATCCGGGGCCTGACCTGCGAGGGCGTCGATGCCTTCGTGCAGGTAGCGGTAGCCGGTGGCCTGGGAGATGCCGGTGTCGCGGACCAGGCAGTGCACGCAGCCGGAACCAGCGCAGCACCAGCACCGCCTGCTGGAACGGTCCGAGCGCGGAGTGCCGATCTGCCGCCGGCGCGTGGCCAGCAGACGCGAAAGGTAGTCCACGACGTGGCGCGGGACGTCGAGCGTGGCAACATAGGCGACCAACGCGAAGCCTCTGGTGGTTACGGACATGATCTCGTGGTGAGACCTGTCCTACCAGGGGCTTTACGTCTGCTCGCATCCGGATGCCGCTCACCCGATCCATCCAGGAACGGGCGAATCACACCACTACGCGGAGATCATTTCGCTGAGAAAACCTCACTGGCCTGGATCGGTGCCTTCTCACCTTTGTGCGCGATGCGGCCGTGGACGGCGCGTTCGTTGAGCAGAGCGCAGGTGTCGCACCGTCAGCTCGCTCAGCCGTCCTCGTCCTGGTCCTCGTCGGTGGAGGGAGGCGGCTCGGGTGCGAGGGACGTGGCTGGGGCCGTGCTCGGCTCCGGAGAGGAATGTGGCGGCGCCGGGGCGGGGCTTGTCGTACGGGTCGTCGGGTCGTTCTGGGGGGTGTCCGCCGAGCTCCGCTCCGGTGAGAACAAGGTCATGCCGAGCAGCAGCGCGGCCAGGAAGACCAGGGCAGCGGCGAGGGTACCCAGCAGCCTGGGCCGACGGCCGACGAGGCGGCGGACCTCGCCGGCCCACTGCCGGCGGTCCCAGCGGCCGCGCCCGCCCGCGGGCACAGTGGCGGATGGGAGGACGTATGTGGTCGCGGGGCCGGGTTCGGGGACCGGAGGGTCCTGGGCGAAGGAGGCGACCGGAGCCGGGACAGCGGAGGGCAGTGGCACGGGGTGGCCCTGCCAGGCGCCGGCAGCGAACCAGTCGGCCATCTGCTGGGCGGTAGGCCGGTCCTCGAGCTGCTTGGTGAGGAGGCCGAGCAGGTAGTTCTCGAAGGCGGGCGGGAGCACGATGCCAAGCTCACGGGGAGGTACGGGCGTGGCGTCAAGGTGCTGGTGGAGGATGGCGATGGCGGTGTCGGCCTGGAACGGCGGGCGTCCGGTGAGGAGCTGGTAGAGCACGCAGCCCAGAGAGTACATGTCGGAGGCGGGAACTGCGGGCTTGCCCAGGGCGCGTTCCGGGGCGAGGTAGAGGCTGGTGCCGATGATCTGCCCGGTGGCGGTGAGGGCTGCGGCCGGGTCGTCGAGGAAACGGGCGATGCCGAAGTCGCCGATCTTGAGGGTGCCGTCGGCGTTCAGGAGCAGGTTTGCGGGCTTGATGTCGCGGTGCACGATGCTCTGTTGATGAGCGGCGGCGAGTCCGGCCGCGGCCTGGGCGGCGATGCGGGCGACGCGCTCGGCGGGCAGGGGCGCAGTGGTGGACAGCAGGCCGGCGACGCTGTCGCCGTCGACCAGCTCCATCACCAGGAACAGGCGGCCCTCCTGCTCGCCGAAGTCCAGCACGCTGACGACGTGGGGGTGGTTGAGGCGGCCGGCGGTCTGCGCTTCCAGGCGGAAGCGGGAGGCGGCCGTGGGGTCGGCTTCCTGGGCGAGCAGGAGCTTGACGGCCACCGGTCTGCCGAGAGTTTCGTCGCTTCCCCGCCAGACCTCCCCCATCGCACCCCGCCCGATCGGGTCGTGCAGCCGGTACCGGCCCGCTATCAACATCTGTGTTTCATCCTCATGCCATGAGACGACGCGACCACTGCAGGCCAGGGCAACACCCGCACGGGAGCGGGTGAGGGGGGAGCCGCAGCGGCCCACAGCTTATCGGCCTCCTGCCGGCACCGATCCGGTCGCGGCGCCGACGAGACGGCCCTCGCCGAGGTCGCTGCAGCCCTGAAGGTGCGCAGGCCCAAACTCTTCGGGTCCTCCACCGCCGCTGTGCCGCCCGCTGCGCCCGGAGGCTCCCCTGCGGGCGGGCCCCCGCCGGGAGGCAGCAACATGCCCAAGCCCGGCCAGCACGGAGCCGACATAGAGACCCCCGACTCGTCCTGGACGCCCTCGAGATGGCGCTCTGGCAGCGGGAAGACGAGCCGGTCGCCAGGGGCAGTGGGAATCACCAGGTAGCTTTCGGGGCGTCAGGTCTCCCGTTTCCCTGCCGTGCTGCGCCTGGTTGGGCCGAACGAGTGTGGCTCGGAATCGAGGAAGAGGCGGGCCGGCGGCAGGGGTCAGAACAGGCTCGACAGTAGCTGACGGTGTACGTCACCGATTTCTTCGTAAGCGGCCGAGACCTCGGCGGGACGGACTTGTACAACAGGCCTTCGACACTGCACTGTTGGCCGATATTCGTTCATACGGTCAGGAGTCCCGGCTTGTCCTCCCACACCCCCGCTCCCGCGCCCGCCCACGTCGTCGACCCCGTCGGCGGCTGCCCGCACGCCGTGAACACCGACCTGCGGGCCCGGGGGCCCGTTGCGGACATCGTCCTGCCCGGCGGGGTGCCCGCAGCGGTCGTCCTGGGGCACGACGCGCTCAAGGAGTTCCTCTCCCACCCCGACGTGGCCAAGGACGCCCGCCACTGCCCGGCCCTGAACGACGGCACGATCCCCGAGGACTGGCCGCTGCGGGTCTTCGCCAACGCCCAGGGCATGCATACCGCCGACGGCGCCGACCACCGCCGGCTGCGCTCCCTCGTCGGCAACGCCTTCAACGCCCGCCAGGTGGAACGGCTGCGGCCGCGCATCGAGGAGCTGACCGCCGGCCTCCTCGACGGCCTAGGCCAGGCCGCCGCCGAGGACCCGGACGGCATCGCGGACCTGCGCACCCACTTCGCGCTCCCGCTCCCGATGAGCGTCATCTGCGAGCTGCTCGGCGTGGACCCCGAGCACCGCGGCCGGCTGCACGACCTCACCTACACGGTGGTCATCGCCACCGACACCACCCCGGCGGAGGTGACGGCCGCCGTACGCGAGCTCGTCGAGCTGCTCGGCACGATCGCGGCTGCCCGCCGGACCGCCCCCGGCGACGACCTGACCAGCGCCCTGATAGCCGTCCGCGACGACGGCGGCGACCGGCTCAGCGAGGCCGAACTCATCGGCACGATGCGCCTGATGCTGGTCGCCGGCCACGAGACCACCCTCAACCTGATCACCAATGCCGTACGGGCACTGTGCGCCCACCGTGACCAGCTGGCGCTGGTCTTGGAAGGCAAGGCCACCTGGTCGGACGTGGTGGACGAGACGTTGCGCTGGGACGGCCCGGTCAGCTGGTTCCCCTTCCGCTACCCCACCCGCGACCTGGCCCTCGGCGACACCGTGATCCCGCAGGGCACCCCGGTCCTCGCCGGTTACACCGCCGCCGGGCGCGACGAGGCCTTCCACGGCCCGGACGCCGACCGCTTCGACGTCACACGGCCCGGCGCGGCCCGCCACCTCTCCTTCGGCCAGGGCGTGCACTACTGCGTGGGCGCCCCGCTCGCCCGCCTAGAGGCCACGATCGCCCTGGAACGGCTCTTCACCCGCTTCCCGGACCTCGACCTCGCCGTCTCCGAGGCCGAACTGCCCCGCCAGCGCAGCTTCATCGGCAACAGCGTCGAAGCGCTCCCGGTCCGCCCGGTCCGGCGCTGAGTCGCGTTTCCCGCTGCCCCCTGCCGGCCCGCGGCGGGCGGGGACCGTTCAGTGTCAGTGCTAGGACTCGTCTCATTTGGGGTGGTCGGTAGTGGGCTTGTGCTGATCGTGGAACGCTTGGTGCCAGACGAGTTGTACGACCTCTTCCAGCGGGTGGTGCCCCCCGCCCCCACACGCCCACAGGGCGGGGGACGACGTCGGCACGGTGACCGTGAAGTCCTCGCAGCGATCATCTTCGTCGCCACGACAGGCTGCACCTGGCGGCAGTTGCCGCCGGTCCCCGGCCCGTCGGGACCGACCGCACCCTTGCACTTGGAGGCGCTCGCTCGGCAGGTCAACGTGGTCTCGACGTCTGATCGTGACCACGACCTGTCACGGACTCAGAGGCTGCGATGAAGGCTTGTACGAGGGGACGGTCGTCGCCTCGGCGGGTGGCCATGAAAATCTGGCTCATTGTGGGAGGTCCGTCGAGTTCAAGACGTTGGGCGCCTGCGGGAAGCAGTGTCGTGACGCTGTAGGGGGCCATGGTGACGCCGAGGCCGGCGGCGACGAACATGATGATGGTGTGCCAGTTCGAGAACTCTTGCGCGACCTGGACGTCGATGCCGGCGTGCCGCAACAGCTGTGTGTTCACGTCGAACGCCTGGGCACCTGCTGAACGCGGGAACAGGATGAGCGGATCAGCGGCCAGCGCCGTTGCTTCCACATGATCAGCCCTTGCGGCGGGATGGTCTGTGGGGACGACGGCGACAAACCGTTCCGTTGTCAGCAGCGAAAGGTCGATGTCGTCTCGCTCCTCAGCATCCCGCACGATCCCGACGTCGGCCGTGCCCCGCTCCAGGGCCGCCAGGACATCGACGGTGAAGCCGTCGTGCAGTTTGACCTGGACGTCTGGGCGGCAGCGGGAGAATTCACGGAGCCGTTCGCTGACGATCGCGGTGGCGGAGGTGATGAAGGCGACATCCAGGCGACCGGCCTCGCCGCGCCCGACGCGGCCGGCCTCGTCGAGATCGGCCGCCAGACGGCCCAGAAGGTCCCTCGCCCGTGGCTGGAACGTCGCTCCCGCGTCTGTGAGGCGAACGCTTCGAGAGGTCCGCCGGAACAGCTCAACACCGACGATCTTCTCGAGCTGCCTGATCTGCTGGGACAGGGCGGGCTGAGCGATGTTCAGCCGCAGGGCGGCACGGCCGAAGTGGAGTTCCTCAGCCACAGCCAGAAAGTACCGCAAGTGGCGGAGCTCGATGCGCTGATCCATAGTTCAAGCTTATTGATGGAGGCTACTGCATGTATTGGACATATGGGTGAGGGGGCCGGAGGCTAACGGGAAGCTACACCTGAAGGGAAATCCGCCTCATGCCGTACGCCTGTGCTCCGCCCGTCGTCTCCTCGATCGCCTCACAAAGGGATGCCGACGCGTTCCGCGTGTTGAACGAGGAGTGGATCTCCCGGCTGTTCACCCTGCAGGAAGAGGACCGGGCGGTTCTCGGAGATCCGTTCGGCCGCATCGTGGGCCCGGGCGGTGACGTGCTCCTGGCGCGCGAGCGGGGCAGCCGCGCCGTCGTCGGGTGCGTCGCACTTTTGGCATATCCGGACGCCGTGTTCGAGCTGGCGAAGATGGCCGTGGCCCCCACCGCGCAAGGACGCGGCATCGGCCGCCAACTCATAGCCGCAGCGATCGGACGTACCCAGGCACTTGGTGCCGCCCGACTGTTCCTCGGCACGAACAGCAAGCTGGCTCCCGCCATCCACCTGTACGAGGAAGCCGGGTTCGTCAGGATCACCCGCAACCGTCTCCCGGTGGCCGACTATTACGCTCGCGCCGACATCCTCATGGAACTGAAGTGACGCCCCCGCCCGTCCTCGCCCACCTGCGCACCGCCGGCCTCGGCGCCCTGGCCGACCTCGGCTCTCTCGGCCTGGACGACGAACCGGACGACCCCGTGGTCGTCACTGGCTTCAAAGCGACCCGCGCCCGCTAGCTCACCCCCGCAGAGACGGAGGCCGACCGGGTCCTCGCCGCCGGACGCGCCCCCGTTGAGCACGGCTTCGCCCACCTGAAGAACTGGAGGATCCTCACCAAGCTCCGTACTGACCCCGCCCGCGCCACCCACCTGTTTCGCGCGCTGCTCGTCCTGACGAACATCGAGGCCACTACCGGCAATTGATCTCTACCGCAGGTAGCCCACGATCAGCACATGCCCCCGGAACAGCGTCACCGGGCCGGGATCGGCTGAGTGAGGTTCACCGGGTTGCCGTCGGGGTCCTGGATGTGGGCGACGCGCTGTCCCCACGGCATGTCGTTGGGGCCGCCGCGGACCGAGCCGCCCAGCGCCGCCACCCGGCCGAGCGTCTCGTCGACGTCGTCGACACCGATGCTGAGCAGGATCCGCGGCCCCGCCCCAGTCCCCGGGTTCGCCTTGGCCACCAGCCCGAGGTCGGTGTCGCCGATGCGCAAGCCGAGGTAGAAGGCCGGGCCTTCCGCCGGCACCCGGAAGATCTCCTCAGCGCCGAACAATTTCGTATAGAAGCCGAGCAGAACGTCCTGGTCGGCAGTCACGATCACTGGCTGGATGGTGGACATGGCACCCCTGTCGAGAACGGTCGTGTCGCTGGATAGACCGTTCGAGGACGGTGAACTCATCGGCAAAACCACCCCGCCGGACGACCTACAACACAGACTGCCGCCCACGACCAGCACGAGCACCCCGAAACGAGGACACGCCACCCCGCGACCAGCCATTTCAAGATGGCGGAGCTTCAATGAACGCGGCCTGCACGGCCGTATCACGCACAAAGGCGAGAAGGCGCCGATCCAGGCCAGTCGGCGCTGGCACGTCGAACGCACCCACGCCTGGCAAAACGCCTTCTACCGGCTCGCCCGCTGCTACGAGCGGCGCACTACCGTCATCGACGCCTTCTTCGACCTCGCCCATACGATCAGCACCGTGCACAACCTGATCCGATGGACCTGGACCATCCACCGCTGGGACGAACGCTCGAACCGACGCCCGTGACCGCACGCCTGTCCGCGCGACTCCTAAGAGGGTGAATGTAACTCTTTGTCCGCTTCGCCGTTGTGCGTGGATGAGGCACAGTGATCAGTTGCTTGGGGTTAGCCGAAACGAGCACCGGGCCGTCGCGGCCGGTCGTGGGAGGAGATCCACCGGGTGCGCGGCGCGTCACTTTGCTCGTAACGGTCATCCTTGGCCTGGCCCGCCGATAACGCGGCGGGCGCCCCTGGACGAGTCTGCGTTCGCTCCGGTGCCACGGCTACCGGACAGGCAGCGGGCCGGGCCGGTTCTCCGCACTGGCCCGACCCGCGCGTCTGCTCGTTCAGGGGAGTTCGACGGTCTCGATCCCTGGATGCACCTTGTGTAGTTCGGCCGGACGGTCGCTGATCACGGGCCAGCCGGGGCGACGCAGGGCGAGGTGGGCTGCGTGTGCGGCGGCGAGTTCGACACCGGCCATAGTCGCCAGTTCCGAGACCGCCAGCGCGGTGGGTTGGTCCAGGTTGTGGAACTCGAAGACCGGTGCGGCGAGCGCGTCGTCGACCTGCTCGCGCCGGCGGGGCGAGATGTCGCCGCCGACCAGCCCAGCGGCGAGCGCGGTGGTGGGGACGAGGAGAACCTGAATGTGCTCGACCGAGACGACCACTCGGGCAACCATGAACGGCCGCCCGAGGGCGAGCTGCCGGATCGCGCCGACGTCGAGGATGTATCCGCCGATCACGCGGCCGCGCCGGCCACGTCCTGGCCCCGCTGATCAGTCTGGCGGGCCCAGTCCAGGGCCTCCTGCCATGCCTGAGGGTCATCCTGCTCGGCGGTCTGGGCCCAGCCGTCGATGATGCGCTGGGCTCGCTCCTCCCGGCCCATCCGTTCCTCGACCGCCGCGCCGATATACGCCGACACCGATTCGATCCGCCCGTCCCTGGCCGCCTGCTGCAGCGCGGCGGCCCTGTCTGCGTCGAGGGAGATCGTCACCCGCTCCTTGGCTGTCATACGGATAGCCTACGACTGTATGCACCCCATCGGGGGTATTTCCGTCGATCGCCCCCAAGACCAGGTACGGCGAGTCCTCGACGGCCAGACGGTTCTTCCGATCGACTTCCGCAAGGGTCTTCTGGCCTCCACGACGACGCTCCGGTGTAGTCCCAGCGGAGAGCCCGAGAACACCGGTTCCGGTGAGTACCCGGCTCGCTGCCGACCAGGCTGGCAGTACACCTACCCATCCGCAGCGGCCCGGCCCGGTAGTGAGGCGGGTGGACCGGCTGGGCCGGTCGCAGGCGGAGCACTGGGACTGGACGGCGACGTCCTCGTACTCGAGCCATTCGACAGTGATGACCGTCGTGGCCTGCGCGCCGGGAGTGGTGGAGTCGGTTTCGTCGTACTCCCAGGGGTAGTCTTCGTTGCCGCGCCTGGCGCGGACCCGGACACGCTTGGTTCCGTGTCCCGTCAGGTCGGTGAGGGAGTCACAGGCCATGGTCCTGACGGTGGAGCATGTGGCCAAGAGCTACGGCTCGCGGGCCGTCCTGCGCGATGCGAGCCTGCACGCCGGCCACGGGCAGTTGGTGGGCGTCGTCGGAGAGAACGGCGCGGGCAAGACCACGTTGCTGCGCATCCTCAGCGGCGACCTGGACGCGGACGCCGGCACCGTCCACGTCGACGGCACGCTCGGCTACTGCCCCCAGCACCCGGTGCTGGACGACGAGCTGACGCCCCGTCAGCACCTGCGCCTGTTCCAGATCGCCTACCGGCTGCCCGGCCTGAATCGGGCCGAGAGCCTGTTCCAGGAACTCGGGCTTGCCGCTTATGAGCGGCAGCCGGTCAAGACGCTCAGCAGCGGCACCCGGCAGAAACTCAACCTGATCGTGGCGCTGATGCACGATCCGGAGGTGCTGCTGCTGGACGAGCCCTACCAGGGCTTCGACTGGGAGACTTATATGCGCTTCTGGGACATCGCCCATCACCTGAGGGAAGCCGGCCGCACCGTGGTGATCGTCTCCCACCTCGCCTATGACACCCAGCGCCTGGACGCCCTGTACCGGCTCAGCGACGGCCGACTCCACCCGGCCCCGGCCACGGGAGCACACGGGTGAGCGCCTACCGCACCGCCACCGGTTACAGTCTGCTGGCTCAGGCGAAGAACCGCCTCGCCCTGATCCTGCTGGCCGTCTTCGTGCCCTTGTGGATCACAGTGGCCAAGACCGTCGCCACTCCCGCCCTCTTCCCGTTCCGGCTGCGCGCCAGCGGGGAGGTCCTGCACGCGGGCGGTGACAAGATCACCATGATCAGCGGGTCCCTCAACGCCGTGTCGTTGCTGGTCGGGTTCTGGATGTTCAGTGCCGCCCGCCGCACCAGTGCTTTCGACCGGCGTCTGGCCGCGGCCGGCTACCCGCGCGGCGCGCTGCTGGCAGCCAAACTCACCGCGCTGCTCGCCACCGCCACTGTGGTCAGCGCCTATGCGGTGGCCTGGATGCTGCTGTACTGGCGGCCGCTCCAGCCCGGCCTGCTCGTCCTCGCCGTGCTCGCCGCGTCCTTGATCTATGGGGCTATGGGATTGTTCCTGTCGCTGTTCTTGCCCGGCGAGGTCGAAGGCATGGTCGCCATCATCATGACCAGCATCATCGACCTCGCGCCCCAGAACCCCGTCGCCGCAACCACCGCCAACAACCCGTTGATCACGCTGCTGCCCAGTTACGGCTCCCTGCAGACCGCCCTTCAGGCCGGCTTCACTCACCGCCTCACCGTCACTCCGCTGGCCAACAGCCTCGCCTGGCTCGCCGCGCTGTCCGCCATCGCCCTCGCCGCATTCATGCGGCGCACCCGCGTCCACACGGCCTCGACGGCGCGCCGTCCCTCACTCTCGGGTTACTGACTTCAGTTTGGACAGCGTCCATCGGCCGGCCGTTGAGTAGGTGTGCCTTGCCAGTTTGTCTTTCAGCTGTCTGCTGCTGTCTGTGCACGCGCAGCCGCTTCGTGAGCGGCGTTTTCCTTCGGACCGCCGACAAGGGCAGGTCCGCAGTGGGGTGGGAGGCGCTCCACCACCATGGCGATGGCGTGTGCCGCTGTTGCCGCTGGGCCCACGGCCTCGTCCCGAAGGGGGCCGGCGACCCAGTAGCCGCCTCCCAAAGCAGGCTGAACGTACGGGATGTCCCACGTCCACGGGTGGCCGGTACAGCGACTGAAGTGCAGCTCTGCCATGCCCGTCCAGGGGAATAGCTGCCATAGGCGTGGCTCCGCATACGCCGCTTCGATCAGCTCCGCACGCACGCGGCCGCCCGCGCGAACCGCCTGCCAGCCCGCTTCGACGATGGTCTCGCCCTGTGCACTTGTGTCCAGGGCGGCATTTTGCACACCAGCGTTCGCGCAGGTGAGGTTTCCAGCGAGGTGGTGGAGGCCGAGCGACCAGCTGGACAGGCCGGTGCTGCCGAAACTCACGAACATTCCGCGCGGTGGGCGGGACCCAGGTCGCTCAAACTTCATTGGCATACGCTCAAGGTCGGTTTCGATCGGCTGGACAAGCGCGGCCCTCGAACGAGCTGACGGTTACCGACGGGAAAGCGAAGAAAGCCAGTGCCGCCAGGACCGCCACGCTCGCTGCTATCGCCAAAGCGCCTGGAAGGGACCATGTCGCCACCGGTCCGGCAACAGCCGCGGGCAGTGATCTTGATACACGGCTCGGGCGAGGAATGAGCGCAGCGAGGCTCGGCTCCATGCCGCGTCACTGGTGGTGCGGGTGCCAATCGAAGAGCAGGATGGTCGCGTCGTCCCGCAGTTGGTTGCGCTGGTGGTCGAGGATGGCGTGGATGAGCAGCCTCAGCACCTCGGCGGGGCGCTGGCCGGCGGCGTAGGAGCGGATGATGAAGTCAGTGAACCGGTCGAGGCCGAACTCCAGACCTTCCGTGTCGCGTGCCTCCACGACGCCGTCGGTGTAGAGCAGGACGTGATCGCCCGGTTTCAGTGTCGTCTCGTGGACCTGCCGGGCTGTCGGGGCGAGTTGGCCGGCTAGGCCGATCGGGGGCTGCGGGCGGCTGTCCAGCGCCCCGTCGAGCACCCGATCGGCACGGATCAGCAGTGGCGGAGGGTGACCGCAGTTGACCCACTGCAGCACCCCGGTCTCCGCATCGAGCCGGCACATCACGCCTGTGCAGAAATGGTCGGGCAGCCACTGGGCGAGCGCCTGGTCGACGGAGCCGACGATGTCGGCCAGGTCGCCACCGCCGCGGCGGGTGTTCCGCGCAGCCGCCATGGCGACCGACGTCGTCAGGCCGGAGGCCAGATCGTGACCCATGGAGTCGAGGATCATGGTGTGCAGCACGTTCTTGACCACTGAGTGGTCGTAGGCGTCGCCGGCGATGTCGTACGCCGGTTCCAGGACCGCGGTCGAGACGCACTTGCTGCTGCCGACAGTGTGGGGTGGCAGAAAGGCCCGCAGCATCTCGGCGGGCAACCGCATGGTCGCGGTGCGGATGCGGGCGGCGAGCCAGTCGCTGTAGTCGCGCTTGGAGGTGATCAGCATGGCGAACAGATGGGCCAGCATCCGGCTGCGACGCATACGCACCCCGTCGAGCGAGACGGCCCGCACCGCCAGCACCCCCAGCCGCTCCGCACCGTCGACCAGAGGCATCCAGACGATCACGCCGTCGTCGGCGTCGTCCACTCGCGGGGAGACGGTGCGGTACGCCCAGCCAGCCAACGAGCCGGCCACCGGCAGCGGCTCCAAGGCCTCGTCGAGTGGGATGAGCAGCCGTTGTTGCAGGTCCACGAGGTAGATCAGGACGGTGTCCAGGCCAAGGGCCAAAGCGCACCGGTTCGCCAGGGCGGGCAGTTCGAACGGCAGGGCCGTCTGCGCGTCGATGATCAGTTCTTCCAGCTGACTCTCGTCAACGGCGACGTCGGGACCGGCGGACGCGTGCAGCAGTGGGTCCGACACGGGGATCACCCCTTCCGCGCCCAGTCTCACACCGATCCCGGCCTCTCTCACGTCAAGCCGGAGCGTCCCGCGCTCACCACCGCTGGCGTCGGCGCAGTCGCCCGCCACATCCGCGACCACTGGGACATCGAGAACAAGATCCGCGACGTCAGGGACACCACGTACGCCGAGGACGCCTCCCGCGTACGCACCGGCACCGCCCCCACGCGCCATGGCATCCCTGCGCAGCCTGGCCATTGGCGCCCTCCGCCTGACCGGCTGCGACAACATCGCCTCCGGACTGCGCAGCAACGGTTTCCCCCGGCGATCTACGCCGGGACAAGGACGGTAAGCCATTCCGCTGCACGTGCCCGGTACCCGTAACGATCCATCAGCCCCGACACGATCGCCGGGACGTGGTCGGCTCCGTAGACGACGGCAACCCGCATCGGCTCGTCGGCGCGCTCCGCGTGGATCTCGCCGAGCGCGTCGAGCAACCGCTGGTCGCGCCGCCGGGTCATCGCATGCGCCACAGGATCGTCGGCCATCATCTCCGCCCGCAGCGTCAACGGCAGATCGTCGACTACCAGGTCCTCGTCGAGGAAAGCGCGCGGACCGCGCAGCGCGAATACCAGGCCCATCACCGGAGCCGCCGTCATGAGAAGGAGGTACGTCCACCGCGGCAGTGTCTTCAGGTCCTCGATCGCCTCCACCGCGGTCACATCCGGATTGATAACCGGCACGGACTCGGGAAGCAGCAGCTCATCGCGCTGCTCCTGCAGGCCGTTGCGCCGACGCCGTGGGGCGAACCGGTAAGCAAGCGTGAGGGCACTCACTCCGACCGACTTCCCTCGGATTCCCTCCATGACTATGAGGTCGCATTCCCTGAGCCTGATGCGGACCTGAGAGTAGAACGTCGGCGAAGCCACATGCAGCATCGGGAAGATCACGAATTCAAGTGGCGTCCCTGTCCGCCTCATGGTGATCACAGCAGATCGGACGGCATACCCGGTTACCTCGATGATCTGCATTATTCCCCCCGAACCTCGCCCGGTTTCCCGCCTACACGTACCAGGACACGAGCCAGCTCAAGGCCGCGGTTCCCTCCCGGCACAAGCCATGTCGCCGGGCAGTGGGGGGCGAGTCGGCTGCGGACCTGTAGCTGCCCGGCGTCCGGCGGCTGAAAGACTGCAGGGAGAGGGACCAGGGGATTTACCGTTCCTGATCAGTGAGCAGGAGTGGGTCTTGGGTCCAAACCTGGTCAACTGGCGTATCCCGAACGGTTGTGGATGCACTGGTCACCCGCGTTCGCGCCGCGTCCGGCGACATGGATCGTGTCCGTGGTCCGGGGATGCGGGGGCGGGTTTCCTCACGCCCGCGGGCTCCGTGTCCGGCCTGGGCGGTCCGATGCCCCACACGATCGCTCTGGTCGTGTGGGGGCGGTGCCGTCCGTCGCCGGACGCGGTGCCCGAGAGCGCGTCGTCCGATCGCGACGCCGGCGGCGTCGTGGCGGGTGATCTTGCGGTTCTTGCTGCTGAGGGGCTTCTGCCAGTGCTCGGCGCCCCAGCGGGAGGTGTAGGCGGGGTCGACGACGACGATGCTGATGCCGAGTTCGGCGGCCATGGACACGAGCCGTGCCCGCAGCTTGGCGACGGGTATGCCGGAGATCAGCTTGCGGAATCGCTTCCTGCGGCCGTGCTTCTCCCGCGTCTTCTCCGCGCCGAAGTCCAGGTCTTCGATCGCGATGGAGACGCCTTCGCGCCGTGCCCAGTGCAGGAGGCGGGTGAGGGCGTGCCTCACCTGGGCGTCCCGGTAGGTGGCCGGCCCGTCGAGGTCGTAGAAGAACCGGCGGGGCTCACCCGTCGGGTTGCCGTGCTCATCCAGACGCCACGCTGCGAGGTGGTCGGCATTGGTGTCCACACCAATGAGCCCGTTCGCCCTGGCTACGGCCAGGGGAACGGCCTGGACCGGGGGGATCGTCCACGACGCGGTGAGGTACCAGCGGCCCCGGTCCACGTCCAGGTGGATGCGGTAGGCGACAGCACGGTTCGCCGATACACGGTCGGCCCATTCTTCGCCGCGGTGCCAAAAGCCGATCCGGCCGTCGAGCACGTACCGGCCGCGCGGGGCGTTGGCCAGGTGAGCCAGCGGAGCCGGGAGCTTGATGCCGACCTCGCCCTCGGAGCTGACGCGGATGGTTTCGTTCCCAACACGCTTCCCCGACTCCCCGTCCGCCTGGAAGAACCAGCGTTCGGCATCCCAGCGCCTGCGCCACTCGTACTCGGTGAGCTGGGCAGCTTCCAGATTGTGCCGGCCTCGAGCCAGTCGCTTCCCGCCCCGCACCACGTGCACGACACCGGCCTCACGGTCGGACCGCTCGCGTTCCAGCCGCTCTTCCAGCACATGCAGGCGCCGGGTCTTCTCGAACCACTCCTGCTTGGTGCGGTAGCCGCCCGGCGCCCGCTTCGTGCCCTTCTCCCCGACCGGCTGGGACAGGCGGTGCGCGATCGTGCGCACCCCGGCCTCAAGGTTGTGGATGTGGGCGAGCTGGGCACGGCGTGAGAGGCCCCACTGGTCATGGGTGGCCTTCGTGATACTCCCGGCCCAGCGGGAGGACGACTCCTTGGTCAGGGCCCGCTTGCGCTCCGCCCACTGGTCGCTGTCGTGATCGGTACCCGCCCGGCAACGGGCCTTGAGGTCGGCACAAGCCAGCGAACCCAGGTGTGCGCCCACCAGCGGCAGCACCTCACGGTCCCGCTGGGACATGCCCTTGATGCTGGTGCGGATCGCCACCCCGGACGGGCCCAGCGCAACGAACGGCGCCTCGATCGTGCGCAGTGTGGAGTCAGCCATGCTCGGCGGCCTGCAAAGCCTTGCGGGCACGGTTCTTCGCCGACCGGCGACCGTACAGGC
>NZ_MLYP01000044.1 GCF_001866645.1 Streptomyces colonosanans | reverse complement strand
GCCGTACGAAGAACAACCCGGTCCTCATCGGCGAGCCCGGCGTCGGCAAGACGGCGGTCGTCGAGGGGCTGGCGCAGGCCATCGTCAAGGGCGAGGTGCCCGAGACCCTCAAGGACAAGCACCTCTACACCCTCGACCTGGGCGCGCTGGTCGCCGGCTCCCGCTACCGCGGTGACTTCGAGGAGCGCCTGAAGAAGGTGCTCAAGGAGATCCGCACCCGCGGCGACATCATCCTGTTCATCGACGAGCTGCACACGCTGGTCGGTGCGGGTGCCGCCGAGGGCGCCATCGACGCGGCCTCGATCCTGAAGCCGATGCTGGCCCGCGGTGAGCTGCAGACGATCGGTGCGACCACGCTGGACGAGTACCGCAAGCACCTGGAGAAGGACGCGGCCCTGGAGCGCCGCTTCCAGCCCATCCAGGTCGCGGAGCCGTCCCTGCCGCACACCATCGAGATCCTCAAGGGCCTGCGCGACCGCTACGAGGCGCACCACCGCGTCTCCATCACGGACGAGGCCCTGGTCCAGGCCGCCACCCTGGCCGACCGGTACATCTCCGACCGCTTCCTGCCGGACAAGGCGATCGACCTGATCGACGAGGCGGGTTCCCGGATGCGCATCCGCCGGATGACCGCACCGCCGGACCTGCGCGAGTTCGACGAGAAGATCGCGGGCGTCCGCCGGGACAAGGAGTCGGCGATCGACTCCCAGGACTTCGAGAAGGCGGCTTCCCTCCGCGACAAGGAGAAGCAGCTGCTGGCGGCGAAGGCCAAGCGGGAGAAGGAGTGGAAGGCCGGCGACATGGATGTCGTCGCCGAGGTCGACGGCGAGCTGATCGCCGAGGTCCTGGCCACCGCCACGGGCATCCCGGTATTCAAGCTCACCGAGGAGGAGTCCAGCCGGCTGCTGCGCATGGAGGACGAGCTCCACAAGCGGGTCATCGGCCAGGTGGACGCCGTCAAGGCGCTCTCGAAGGCGATCCGTCGTACGCGTGCGGGCCTGAAGGACCCGAAGCGTCCCGGTGGCTCGTTCATCTTCGCCGGCCCGTCCGGTGTCGGTAAGACCGAGCTGTCCAAGGCGCTGGCGGAGTTCCTTTTCGGTGACGAGGACGCGCTGATCTCCCTCGACATGTCGGAGTTCAGCGAGAAGCACACGGTGTCGCGTCTCTTCGGTTCGCCCCCCGGTTACGTGGGCTACGAGGAGGGCGGCCAGCTGACGGAGAAGGTGCGCCGCAAGCCGTTCTCGGTCGTCCTCTTCGACGAGGTCGAGAAGGCCCACCCGGACATCTTCAACTCGCTGCTGCAGATCCTGGAGGACGGTCGCCTGACCGACTCCCAGGGCCGGGTCGTGGACTTCAAGAACACGGTCATCATCATGACGACCAACCTCGGCACCCGGGACATCTCCAAGGGCTTCAACCTGGGCTTCGCCGCCGCGGGCGACACGAAGACCAACTACGAGCGCATGAAGAACAAGGTGTCGGACGAGCTGAAGCAGCACTTCCGCCCCGAGTTCCTCAACCGCGTCGACGACGTGGTCGTCTTCCCGCAGCTGACCCAGGCGGACATCCTGGCGATCGTCGACCTGATGATCGACAAGGTCGACGAGCGGCTCAAGGACCGGGACATGGGCATCGAGCTCGCTCAGTCCGCGAAGGAACTGCTGGCGAAGAAGGGCTACGACCCCGTGCTGGGCGCCCGGCCGCTGCGCCGCACGATCCAGCGCGAGATCGAGGACACGCTGTCCGAGAAGATCCTCTTCGGGGATCTGCGTCCGGGCCACATCGTGGTCGTCGACACGGAGGGCGAGGGCGAGTCCAAGGCCTTCACCTTCCGTGGCGAGGAGAAGTCGGCCCTGCCGGACGTTCCGCCGATCGAGCAGGCGGCCGGTGGCGCGGGCCCGAACCTGAGCAAGGAGGCGTGAGCGCGCGGCGCTCGGCCTGAACATAAGGGGCTGCCCCGGGACTTCGGTCCCGGGGCAGCCCCTTATGCCGGTATGCCCTTCAGAGCACGCTGTCGGTCCTCTCCACGGCAGGAGGAGCAGGGAACAGATCGAGCAGGTGTTCCGGTATATCGGGCACGTCCGGGGCGAGGTGGACGGCGACTGTGCGGACCCCGGGGAAGAGGGCGGGCAGTGCCGAGAGGTCCTCGGTCCCGGTGAACTTGTTCAGGCGGAGCTGGGTGACACGGGGCAGAACCGGGCCCGCCTCCCATCCCGTGGCATTCCAGTTGAGGCGCAGGTCCTCCAGCGCGGGCATGGCGGCGATCTCCTCGAAGTCCCCCGGGTTGAGCTTTTGGGGAAGTGAGCCAAGGCTCAGCTTCTTGACGGTGTACATGCGCCGCAGACCGCGCAGTCCCGTGAACCGGAGAGCGTTTCTGGTGAATCGGAGGTATTCCAGGGGCAGCTCGCGGGGAAGTGCGGCGTCGACGGAGTCGCCGTGCAGCGGGATACCGAGGTCGAGGGAGTCCAGCGTGGCCGAGGTGCCGAGCGGGGCCAGGGCACCCGGCCTGTCCAGGCCGGACATGCTGTCCATCGACAGCCAGGTGAGCGGCAGCCCGGCGAGCGGTGTCAGGTCGTCCACGTGCGGGGTGAAGCCGCTGAAGTCGAGGTGGGTGAGCCGCCGCTGATCCGGCAGGAAGCCCAGGTCGTTCAGGGCGCGATTGTCGCGTACGTAGAGTTCCTCCAACTGGTCGGGGAAGAGCGCCGCGCGGATGTCGGCCGAGGTGATGTCGCCGACGAGCTGGAGCCGGGGCGGGCCGCCCAGCTCCCGCAAGGCATGGAGTGCGGCCGCCGAGTGCGCCGTGAAGTACAGACCCTCCGGCCGTAGATGTGCGATCACCTCCTCCGCGTACCGCTCGGTGTCGAACCGGTGCCAGGTCCACGTCAGTTGCGCCCGCACCGGCAGGGCGGGATGCGAACGGAAGCGGGCCAGGACCGGGAGGGCTGCGTCCGTCCCGATCAGTGAGGCGGTGATGACGACCGCCCGGGCCTCGGCGTCGGTCAGCCCCTCCGGACCGGGCAGCAGCTCCAGGACGAGGGGCCCCGCCTCGGCGAGCGCCCGCGCCTCCACCGTCGTACGCGGCGGGATGAGCGGGGCGGCATGGGCCTCCACCCGCGCGCGGACACCGGGGTCGAGTTCCGTCGCTTGTTCTAGCGAGGCGAGCGCGAGAAGCCGCATGCGCGTACCGGCCGCTCCTCGCGCCCGGTCGGCCGACTCGTTCAGTCCGGTCAGCAGTTCGGCCCGCTCCCGCGGTCGCGCGTGCGCCACCGCCATCCGGATCACATCCGCCCACTGTTCGTCGGCGGCGCCCCGCACCAGCAGACCGAGGTCGCCGTCCTCGACCGCCGCCTTCGCGCCCAGATAGTCCTGGAAGGTGCGGTGGACGAACTCGACCGTCCCGAGAGCGGGTTCACGGAGCAGGCCGCTACGGACGAGGAGGTGGCACAGGATCTGCCCGGCGTCGCCCTGGGCCGCGGCGGACGGGAGCGACGGCAGGACGTCGGCGATGATCCGTTCCGCGCGCTCGCGGTCCATCTCGGACTGGTTGTTGCGGATCAGCCAGTACGCCAGGCGCTGCAGCAGCTGGATCTGCGGTGCCTCGGTCAGGTGGATGCCGTCCTGTTGGACGAACATGTCCCGTTCCTCGTCCCGGCGCGCCAGGAGCATGGACAGCGCCGCCTCGTACAACTCCCGTCTGCCGTGCGGCAGATATCCGCGCCGGTCCCGGTGGAGGGCGCAGATCAGCCCGCACATCAGGGGGTTGGTGGCGAGGCGGCCCAGGTCCGGTTTGGTGCGTACGGCGTCCAGGAGCGAATGCTCGTAGGCGTCGAGGCGATCGGGGTCGGGGGCGTCGATGCGGGCGGCGGTGTGCCAACGGCGGACGAACGCGGCGACGTCGTCGCGGCTCATGGGGGAGAGCGCGAGTTCGGTGAAGCCGTCGGGGGCGAGCCAGTTCTCGCGAACGGCGGAGGGGCGGGAGGTCACCAGCCACTGGTTGCCGGGGTAGACGTCGAGTAGTTCGCGCAGCCGGCGCCGGGTGCGCTCCCGCTCGCGTTCGGGGATCTCGTCGATGCCGTCGATGAGCAGGAGGGCGCGGCCGGCGGTGAGGACGCGGTCGGCCCAGCCGGGAGGCTGGGTGGAGTGGAAGGGGACGCGGACCGCGTCGAGGAATCCGTCGGGCGCCGGGAGACCGCCGGGGCGGCGTATGAGCGTGCGCAGGGGCAGGACGAACGGGATCCGGTCGCCGCGCTCTCCGCGGGCTGCGGTCACGGCGAGCCACTGCACCAGTGTGGTCTTACCGGAGCCGGCGACCCCGCGCAGCAGGACCCGGTCGTGGTCGGCGAGGGCCTGTTCGGCGGGGAGCGCCGTGGCGGCAGTGGCGATGCCGGCCGTGGTCTCCTCGTCCTCCGCAGGCCGCATCGCCTGGAGGCTGAGGTAGGCGGCGTCGAGGGGCCAGCGTTCCGGGGAGCTGGCGAGGTCGATTCCGTAGATCGTGAGATGGCTGTGCCGAGTGGCGACATACGCCAGATAGCGCTGCTCGAAGGCGGGGTCGGTGCCGCCCGTGGGCGGGGTCCTGGCGATCAGTTCGTCGACCTTCGCGATGAGATCGGCCTGCCGACGGCTCTGTTCGACCAGGGTGCGGGGGACAAAGGCGGAGCGCTGGGTGAAGAAATGCAGGACGTGCAGACACGCGATGTCGAGGATGCGCTCGTAGAAGACGGTGGCGTCGAGGGAGAGGTCACGGTCGGGGCTGCCGCTCGCGGCGCGCAGCTGCCGGGCGAGGGTTCGGTGACCGAGCTGCACAGCCTGGACGTCGGTCATGTCGAGGTCGCCGAGGGCGTGCAGGGTGCGGGCGAGGGCGAGGACCACGGTGGGTGTCTCGTCCTCGGGCAGCGGGCGCTCGCCGTCCGCCGTGACGGCCCGTGCGACCAGCGCGGCGGCGAGCTTGTGGAGGTCCTTCTCGGTGAGGCCGCGCTTTTCGCCGCGGAAGGAGACGTACTCGGAGATGCGTACCGGCCTGTCCACGAGCCCTGCACCGGGCCCCTCCGTGACGAAGAGCCGCTTCACGAGCGGGGCCACCACGCTGGAGGCCACTTTGACGCCCATGGCCGCTGGATCCATCTCGTTCCCCCGTAGTCGACCCGTAACGGATGGTCAGCCTAGCGGGCGCCCCTCGTGACATGCCGCACAGGCGTGACGGACAGTACGAGGCGCGATAGTGAAGCGACTTATCGATGCATAACGGACATTTCTCTTCGGGGTCCGTAACGGAATTAACGCCCGAACCTTGCCAGTTCGAGGAAAATGTCTGAATTGCGGCTATCCATCAAGCATCGATTGGTTTTATGGCGATGTACTAGGAATCATCGTAGATCACACATTTTGGGACTCCGGGCGGGTCGGGTTACCAAGGGATGGACACGTTCCCGACTCCCTGAGGTCTTCATGTTCAACCGCGTCACGCCCCGCTCCTTCCGTACGTCCCGTCTTCGTACCCGGGTTGCCGTTCTGGCCTCCGGTGTCGGAGCCGCGGCGGCACTGGGGGTCGGGGTCGCGCACGCCGCTGGTGCGCATGCGGCGAGCTCCGCTCCGCAGGCTGCCGGCGCTGCCACGAAGGCGGTCAGCTCTGGTACGAAGGCGGTCAAACCCAGTACGAAGCCGGTCGGCGCCAGTACGAAGGTGGTCAACACCGCAGGCTGGGTCACCCCGGTCAAGCAGTACGCGCTCTCTGCGAGCTTCGCCCAGGCCGGCGGTATGTGGCAGCACACCCACAGCGGTCAGGACTTCGCCGTCCCGAGCGGGACGGACGTCGTCGCCGCGAGTGGCGGCACCGTCGTCAAGGTCGGCGGTAACGGTGCCGGTGACGGGCCCGCGTACGGCAACGCCGTCGTCATCAAGCACGCGGGCGGCACGTACTCCCAGTACGCCCACCTCTCGCAGGTCGACGTGCGGGTCGGTCAGGCCGTCAGCGCCGGGCAGCACATCGCGAAGTCCGGTAACACCGGTAACTCCACCGGTCCTCACCTTCACTTCGAGATCCGGACGACCCCCAACTACGGGTCTGCCGTCAACCCCGTCGACTTCCTGCGCGCCAAGGGTGTGACCCTCTGAGGCGCCCCCTATGACGCTCGCGCACCCGTGTGCGCCTGCGTCACCAGATCGACCGCGACCTCGAGGACAGCCTTGCGCTTGTCCTCGGGGTCGCTTTCGACGTCCTGGAGGACGAACATCCCCGCGTGCATGGTGAACAGCGCGCTGATGCAGCGGACTTGGTCGGTCAGGGATGCGTCCGGATCTCTGATGATGTCGCGCATCTGCATCATGCGGTCCTTGAACTGGTGACCGATGCTCAGTTCGCGCATCGTGGCCTGGTTCTCCTGCATGAAGCGGAAGAGCGGGGCCGCGCCGGTCAGTGCCTCGCTGTAGCGGCGCAGTACCTCCTGCTTGGTCTCCAGGTTGTGCGGCTGTGCCTTGCCCCACTCGATCAGCTCGTCCATGGGGCGGGTCAGATCCTCGAAGATGCTGACCAGGATCTCTTCCTTGGTCTTGAAGTGGTAGTACAGCGCGGCCTTGGTGACGTCCAGGTGCTCGGCGATCTCACGCAGCGAGGTCTTCTCGTAACCCTGCTCGGCGAAGAGCTCGAGCGCCACGTCCTGGATGCGCTGACGGGTGTCCCCGCGCCGCTGCCTCTTGGTGCCGCCCATGGTGCCGTTCATCCTCGCACTCCTTGCACTCGCGGAAACCTGTTTGCTGGTCGGCGGGCAGGCCCGCGAAACTTACTTGACGCCCGGCTAGTTGCGGGGCTACCGTCCAGTGTAGTAACTAGCCGGTCGGTAAGTAAGGGGCCGGACGGCCCAGGGGAGTGGGGACCATGGCGGACAGCGCTGCACCAGCCGGAAGCGGTAAACAACCACGAAGCGTGCGGGTCGTCCTGCTCGCGCTGATGATCACGATGATGCTCGCGATGCTCGACAACATGATCGTGGGCACCGCGATGCCGACGATCGTGGGCGAGCTCGGCGGGTTGCAGCACCTGTCATGGGTGGTGACCGCCTACACGCTCGCGACCGCCGCCTCCACTCCGCTGTGGGGCAAGATCGGTGACATGTACGGGCGCAAGGGCGCCTTCATGAGCTCGATCGTGATCTTCCTGATCGGCTCGGCGCTCAGCGGCATGGCGCAGGACATGGGCCAGCTCATCGGATTCCGGGCCGTCCAGGGCCTCGGCGCCGGCGGCCTCATGGTCGGTGTCATGGCCATCATCGGCGATCTGATACCGCCGCGGGAGCGCGGCAAGTACCAGGGCATGATGGCCGGCATCATGGCGCTGGCGATGATCGGCGGACCGCTGGTCGGCGGCACCATCACCGACCACTGGGGCTGGCGCTGGGCGTTCTACATCAACCTGCCGCTGGGCATCGTCGCCCTGCTCGCCATCAGCGCCGTACTGCACCTGCCGAAGAAGGTCTCCAAGGCCCGTATCGACTACCTCGGCGCCGCGCTGCTGACCATCGGCATCACCTCGATCGTGCTGGTCACCACGTGGGGCGGCACCGAGTACGCCTGGGACTCCGCGCGGATCATGGAGCTGATCGGGATCGGCGTCGTCGCGCTCGTCGGGTTCGTGCTCTGGCAGACCAAGGCCGCCCAGCCGGTCATGCCGCTGCACATCTTCCGCAGCCGCAACTTCTCGCTGATGTCGGCGATCGGCTTCATCACCGGATTCGTGATGTTCGGTGCGACGCTGTTCCTGCCGCTGTACCAGCAGGCGGTGCAGGGCGCGTCCGCGACCAACTCCGGACTGCTGCTCCTGCCGATGCTCGGAGCGATGCTCGTCGTGTCGATGATCGCGGGCCGGGTCACCACAAACAGCGGACGGTACAAGGCCTTCCCGGTGGTCGGCAGCGCGCTGATGATCATCGGCCTGTTCCTGCTCGCCCAGATGGACACCGGCACGAGCCGCGTCACCTCGGGTGTGTACATGGCCGTGCTGGGCGCCGGGATGGGCTTCCTGATGCAGATCACCATGCTGGTCGCGCAGAACAGCGTGGAGATGAAGGACATGGGCGTCGCGTCCTCGTCCACGACCCTCTTCCGTACGCTCGGCTCCTCCTTCGGTGTCGCGATCATGGGCGCCCTGTTCAACAACCGGGTGCAGGACGTGATGGCGCAGCGGGCGGGCGCGCTGTCCAAGATGACCGAGCAGTCCGCGCAGCTGGACGCGAAGAGCCTGGAGAAGCTGCCGGCGGCGGCCCGCGAGGCCTACCAGTACGCGGTGTCGGCGGGCACGCACTCCGCGTTCCTGCTCGGCGCGATAGTGGCCGTGGCCGCGCTGGTGGCCGCGGTGTTCGTGAAGGAGGTTCCGCTGCGGGGAGCGGGGCCGGACAAGTCGGCGAGCGGGGACGCGGCCGAGGACGTCGCGGATGTGCAGCCGCCGGTCGCCGAGGCCGTCTGACGTCGCCCCGACCCTGGCTCGAAGGCCCCGGCGGTTCTCTGCCCGGGGCCTTCGCCGCTGTTTCGGGTACTCCTGCACCACCTAGCTAGAGGCTGTGACTGGAAAGGTCTGCCGGGAAGCTCGCGGCGTCCGGT
>NZ_MLYP01000043.1 GCF_001866645.1 Streptomyces colonosanans | reverse complement strand
AGCGTGAGCCGGGCCCGGTGCCCGAACATCCACCTCACCTGCTCACGTTCCGTGGTCACGCGACCACGGTAACATTGGCTCATGTCACCTCGCTGGACCCCAAACCCAGACGTACGTACCGGACGGCACGTCGTCCACCATCTGCACGTTCATTTGGTTTTTGTCACCAAATACCGGCGTGGAGTGCTCACAAACGATCTCCTGGCGCGCTGTGAGGAGATCATGCGAGAGGTCTGCACCGACTTCGAAGCCGAACTCAGCGAGTTCAACGGCGAGGACGACCACGTCCACCTGCTCGTGCACTACCCGCCGAAGGTCCAGCTCTCCAAGCTGGTCAACTCGCTGAAAGGCGTCTCCGCCCGCCTCCTGCGCAAGGAGTTCGACGCGCACGTGCGCCGGTATCTGTGGGGCGGACACTTCTGGTCCGGCTCTTACTACGCCGGATCCGTCGGCGGAGCACCCCTCACCGTCGTCCGCCAGTACATCGAACAGCAGAAGCAACCCGCCTGACCGGGCTGTGCCCCTTCGAGGGCGGTGCTACGACTCTCCGCGCCGCCCCTACGGGATGGCCTTCACCTCCGCCCTGAAGGGCGGAGCACTGGCCAAGACCATCGGTAGACACCTTGGAACCCCACCGCCGTCAGCGGCTCGGATACGGGCGCGGCCGAGCCCACGGTCACGCCAGGGGTGACGCATCGGACAGGGCTTTCTCCCACAGCCCTCGCACCAACGCCAGTGCCGCATCGAGGGCCGGTGGGACCTCGGTGTCGAGTTCCCTCGCCAGCTCTGGGTAGGTTTCGCGCCACAACGGTGGCGGGTCCGGCAGCTCGTCCGGTACAGGGTGCGTGGCACGGGCGGCGAAAACATGCCGTACCACCTCCACAAGCGTGGCGTCACCTTGCAGGCCGTCTTCGGCAAGCAACACGAGGTCCACCAAGTCCTTGACACGCGTGTTCGGACGTCCACCGTAATCCCGGGTGAAGGCGTGCAGTTTCTCGGCGAAGTGCTGCCGCCGGTCGACGGCCTCGATCGTGCGCTGCGGGGTTCCTGCGAAGTCCAGAGTGTTGGGGAGCGGGAGGTGTTCGGTCCGTGCGATCTCCTCCCCTCTGTCCACCACGTCCACGCGAACACCCGCAAACAGTTTTCCTGCCAGGTGAGCCTCGACGGAGAACCGCCAACCGCCACGCCCGGCCGCGTCTGCCCGCAGTGGGGCGGGGGCAGCGACGCGAAAGCGGAATCCGTCCCCGTCGAGATCAACGGCGAGAGCGTCGATCAGTAGTTCCCGGACACCGTCGCCCTCCGCGTCCAAGCCGTCTTCCGGCCGCAGTGCAAGGTCGAGGTCCTTGGTCGTGCGGGCGCGCTCAGTGAGCCGGAACTCCATGACCGCCCCGCCCTTGAGTACCCAGCCGCCGACTGTGTCCTCCGCGAGCCGAGCCGCCATGCGGTCGAAGACAACCAGGCGCCGCCGTCGGGCCAGGTCCGTGCCGGTCACGTCGGCGTCGTGCTTCAGCCGGGCTTCGAGGGCGCGCCGCAGCGCTGCGGCGTCACGGTAGCGGGCGGTCACAACATTGCTCCCAGCGCCCGCTCGACACCCAGTTCCGCACGCGCCCCCAGCGCTTGAGCGGCGTGGAGCAGTTTCCTCCGGGTCACGAGGCCCTGCTCCAGCGCTTCTGCCACAGCTCCGTCGAGCACATCCTGGTCCTCACCGTCTGCCGCATACTCCGCCAGAGCCCGAAGCGGAGTCGTCACCCGGTACCCCGCCCGGTCCTCCACATCCGGTTCCGCCAGTTCCGCGCGGTGCAGGATCACCGCGTCGGACTTCTGGCGAAAACCACGTGGCACGGTGAGGTGAATGCGCGACGGGTTAGCCGTGCCCAGGTCATGAGCAGCAAGAGCGGTGGCATGCGAGACCACCGCGCTCCCCTTGCTCCACAGCGACCAGCGCACCAGTTGCTCGTCACCCTCCGCGGGGAGATCGGAGAACTCCCGGAAGCGATAGAGCGCACGATCGATCGCGAGCCAGTTGCCACGCCGGGCGTGATAGCGCTGAGTCTGGTACGAGTACCCGGCCCGCAGCGCCTGCGCAGCGGTGAAGTAGCCGCGCTGGCCGGCAGCGACTCGCCAGAGGGCTGCGCGACTGTTCATACGATCGCTAACCATCCCCTCACGCTAGCAAGAAGACTCAAAGATTACTTCAGTTTCATGCCGAATTTCTGCACAGAACTAAAATTCTCTTTGCGTTACGCGAAAGACAGCAGCCGCTCAGCGTCGGCGTTCACGGACAAGGTCCCGGCAAAGTTGCACTGACGCCGTCGGCCAGACACTCGAACCACACCGTCTTGCCCCGCCCGTCGGGACGAACGGTGACACCCCACCGATCGGTGACGGCGGCCACGATCACCATCCCGCGCCCACCGTCACCGAGCGGATCACCTCCCGCCCGCACGGGCAACTCCGGGCAGCCGTCGGCGACCTCGACCCGCGCTCCGCCAGGCTGGAGCAGAAAGCAGATGCAGCAGCGGCGGCCGGGTACATGCCGCACGACGTTGGCGACCAGCTCGGTGAGCGCCAGTTCGGCGGCGTCGGTCACCTCGGCCAGCCCCGAGCCGACGAGATACAGCCGCAGGATGCGACGCAGATGCCTGGCCGAGTGCTCTCCCACGGCAAACTCGGCGTGGTACTCGCTTTCGACGTCCGTCGTACGCGGACCAGTTACGTGATTCACGCCATAAGCATGCAACGCTGTGCATACGCTCTGCTACGCAACGAAATGAACGCCGTGAGGCGTTGCAGGTGTAGTTCCGAAGCGAGGTGCCGCCGTGGCCAACATCCAGTCGCTCGACCCCACCGCCTCCCCCCTCGACTACTACGGCTGGGAACTACGCCGCCAGCGCGAGGCCCACGGCCTCAAACAGGGGCAGCTCGGCGAGATCATCTTCTGCACGGGATCACTTATCGGCCAGATCGAGACCACGAAGAAGGTCCCCACCCGCGACTTCTCCGAGCGCGTGGACGCGGCCCTCGGCACGGACGGCCTGTTCTCCCGCCTGATCGGCCTGGTCCTGCGCAGCCAACTGCCCCACTGGTTCCAGCCGTACGCGGAGATGGAGGCGAAGGCGACGTACATCTCCACGTATCAGGCGCAGTTGGTGTACGGGCTGTTGCAGACGGAGGAGTACGCGCGGGCGGTGCTCGCCACCGGTAAGCCGGACGACTTGGAAGGCCTGGTGGCGGCCCGGATGGAACGCCAACGCATCCTGGGGCGAGAGCAGCCTCCGCTCGCCTGCGTCGTCTTGGACGAGGCCGTGCTGCACCGGCCGATCGGCGGCCTGGAGGTCATGCGGAAGCAACTGGAGCACCTGTTGGAATTCACAGGCCATCGCTGGCTGCAGGTACAGGTGCTGTCGTACTCGGCGGGTGAACACGCCAGCCTGGCTGGTTCGTTCACTGCCATGCGCTTCGATGACGACCCGGACGTTGTCTACACGGAAGACCTCATCTCCGGCCACATGACGGCCAATCCGGAGACCATCAGGGAAGCCGCGCTCCGTTACGCTCGCTTGCAGGCCACCGCACTCTCCGTGGAGGATTCGGCGGCGCTGATCACCCGCGTGATGGAGGAGCGTTATGAAGACCCGTCCGGACACGAGGAACACACCGTGGCGTAAGTCCAGCTACAGCGGCAGCACTGGCGGCGACTGCGTCGAGTGCACCGTCACCGACGGCGCAGCCTGGCGCACGTCCTCGTACAGCGGGAACACCGGAGGCGAGTGCGTCGAGGTCGCCGACGGCTGCCCCGTCGGCACCGTCCCGGTCCGCGACAGCAAGAACCCGTCCGGTCCGGTCGTAATCGTGGGCGCGCAGGCGTGGGACGCGTTCGTCGACGGTCTGAGGTAGTAAGCCGGGCAGCGACTCTCTCGGTCAGATGCCCTCGAAACCGATGTGCGTGTGGTGGTGGCGAGGAGTCTCGATCTCGTCGAGCAGGGCGATCGCGAAGTCGCCGTAGGAGATGCGGCCGGCCATGCGGACGTGGCTATGGGCATACCGGCCGGAGCGTGCTCCGTCATGCTCGAAGTCACCGGCTGGGCTGACGATCAGCCAGTCCAGCGTGGTGCCCGAGGTGCGCAGCACGGCCGTGCCCGCTGCGTGGCCGAGGCAGAAAGGCCGGTATTCCTGCGGAAAGCCGGGGGCCATCAGGGTGCCCTTCGCCGCGGTCGCCGTACGGCTCCCGAGGGGCCGACCACATCTGGACGAACGCCAACGGGGCGGCGGCCGTCGTCTGCCAGGACTCGGGCGGCGCTTCCGTGAGGGGTGCGATTGATCGTCAGGTCGGCGCCGAGGCCACGGGCAAGGCGTCGCAGAAGAAGAATCGTCGGGACGGTTCCGCCGCCTTCGATGCGGGAGGCCTGAGCTGCTTCATGCCACCGCATTCAGCGAGTTCCGTCTGGGAAAGACCCTTTTACCAATCCTGAGGCAACCATTGGACGATGCAGGGTTTCTGACGTCTCGCGTGCTGCAATCGATGGGAGACATGCGATGAAACCTCGTACAGCGACGGGCCGCCGGCCTCGGTCGGCGGTCTCGGGCTCTCTGTCCGGCTGGGCTCCGGCTGCGGCGGCGCTGCTCCTGGCCATGACGTCGTCCTGCGCCGGCTCTGCATCGGGGGACGGTGCCGCCGCGGTCGCGAGGCCCGGCGCGGCCGGAGTGGGTGACCGGCTGTTCCCGGGGCTCGGCAATGGTGGCTACGACGTGGCGCATTACGGGCTGACGCTGGATTACGTGCCGGAGACCAACCACCTGAAGGGCACGGCGGTCATCACAGCGCGGGCCACCCAGGATCTGCGCCGCTTCGGCCTCGACCTGTCAGGGCTGCGGGTGCGCACCACCACGGTGCAAGGAGCGAAGGCCCAAGTCGCCCGTTCGGGCAACAAGTTGATAGTGACGCCGGCGAAGGCGGTGAGGAACGACGAGGTCTTCAAGACAGTCGTCACTTACGACGGCACCCCACGCACGATCGAGGGCGACGACGGAAGTCTCGAAGGCTGGATCGAGACCGATGACGGCTCGACCGCCCTGGGCCAGCCGACCGGCTCCATGACCTGGTTCCCGGGCAACCATCACCCATCGGACAAGGCCACGTACGACATCACGGTCACCGTGCCCAAGGGCGCGGAAGGCGACTTCTACGACGTGGTAAGCAACGGCAAGCTGATCACGGAGGAGGACAAGGGTGAGACGGTGACACGGCACTGGCGCACCGAGGAGCCCATGGCCAGCTACCTCGCCCACGTCTCCGTCGGCTACTTCGAGATCCACAAGGGCTGGACACACGACCACCTGCCCGTCTACGTCGCCGTCGACCCCGACGAGTCCGAAGACGCCACCGCTGTCGCGGACCTGGTACCCGAGATCGTCGACTGGGCAGGCGAACGCTTCGGCCCCTACCCCTTCTCCTCGACCGGTGCCATCGTCGACCACCTGCCCGGACTCGACTACGCCTTGGAGACCCAGACCAGGCCTTACTTCGCCGAAGCTCCGGACGAGGTGCTGCTCGTGCACGAACTGGCGCACCAGTGGTTCGGCAACTCCGTGACCCCGCGCAAGTGGAAGGACATGTGGCTCAGCGAGGGGCTGGCCACCTACGCGGAGTGGCTCTGGGAGGAGAAGCAGGGCGGCAGGAACACCGACGAGATCTTCGAGGACTTCTACGACGGAACGGACGCCGAGAGCAAGGGTATCTGGGCCTTCCCTCCCGCCGATCCGCCCAGCGGAGGGCGCGTGTCCGACCCGCCCGTCTACGGACGCGGCGCCATGGTCGTGCACAAGGTGCGCAAGGCCGTCGGTGCCGAGACCTTCTTCGACATACTCCGTACCTGGACGCGACAGCACCGGCACGGCAACGCCGACACCCGGCAGTTCGTCGCTCTGTGCGAGAGCAAGTCCGGGAAGGACCTGACTGAACTCTTCGACACCTGGCTCTTCAACAAGAAGAAGCCGTCTCGCATGTGATGAGAGCGATCCGATGAGAGAAGGGCTCTCTCCCTGAAGGATGCTCGCGCGCCAAGCGCGTCAGCCCTGGCAGTCCAGCGGATCCGGCCCGCTCACCCCTCCATCTCCCACGTCAGCACCTCCGCGCTCGTCAGCCCCCGCATCTCCACGTCCTCGGCGGCACCCGTGATCCGCACCGCGTCGCCCGCTCTCAGCTCCTCACCGGCCAGCCCCACTACCCCCCGTACGACATGGACATACACATACGCGGCACCCGGAACCTCTGTCCGCTCCCCCGCCCCGAGTCGCCGGACATGGAGCATGGCGCCCGCCCGAGGGACCGCGTACGGCGTGGAGTCCGCGATGCCGTGGACGACCTCGTAGCCGGGGTCGTCGCCCGGTTCCCGGGGGGTCAGCCACATCTGGACGAAGACCAACGGGACATCGGCGTCGTTGCGTTCCACGTGGCGGACGCCGCCCGCCGCGCTCAGCCACTGGACGTCGCCGGGGCGGATCACCGACGTACGGCCCGTGGAGTCGCGGTGGGTCAGCTCGCCCTCCATCACCCAGGTGACGATCTCCGTGTGGCTGTGCGGGTGTTCGTCGAAGCCCGCGCCGGGTGCCAGCCGCTCCTCGTTGCAGGCGATCAGCGCACCGAAGCGGAGGTTGTCCGGGTCGTAGTGCGGACCGAAGCTGAAGGCGTGCAGGGACTCGATCCCGGCGGCCGGGTCCCCTCCCCGGTAGCGCTCGCCGGCGCGCCGTACATCCATCACAGGCTCCACGGTAGCCCCGCGTCCGCCGCCCGCAGGGACCCACCGCGGCACGACGCCGTCCCGATAAGGCAGTCTTGTTCCCGTGCCCGAACCCGAAACCCACAGCAGAACCGAACCCGCAGCGCACTCCGTCCATCCGCACGCCGCGACGCTGAAGCGACTGGAGAAGTCCTCCGGAAGCCTCGCCGCGCAGGCCATCGCGCGCATGGACGAGACACTGCCGTGGTACCGGGCGATGCCCCCGGAGAACCGTTCCTGGATCGGGCTGGTCGCCCAGGCGGGCATCGCCGCGTTCACCGAGTGGTTCCGGCACCCGAACACCCCGCAGGCCATCTCCACCGATGTCTTCGGCACCGCGCCGCGCGAGCTGACCAGGGCCATCACCCTGCGGCAGACCGTGGAGATGGTGCGCACCACCATCGAGGTCATGGAGTCCGCCATCGACGAGGTGGCCGCTCCCGGTGACGAGTCCGTGCTGCGCGAGGCGCTCCTCGTGTACGCCCGTGAGATCGCCTTCGCCACTGCCCAGGTCTACGCCCAGGCCGCCGAGGCGCGCGGCGCCTGGGACGCGCGCCTGGAGTCGCTCGTCGTGAACGCCGTGCTCAGCGGGGAGGCCGACGAGGGGGCCATCAGCCGGGCCGCCGCGCTCGGCTGGAACTCACCCGAGCATGTGTGCGTGGTGCTGGGTACGGCACCCGACGGTGACAGCGAACTGACCGTCGAGGCCACCCGGCGGGCCGCCCGGCACGCCAAGCTCCAGGTCCTGACGGGCGTGCTCGGGGACCGGCTCGTCGTGATCGTCGGAGGCAGCGACAACCCGCTCGCCGCCGCCAAGTCGCTCATCGGGCCGTTCGCCGCCGGACCTGTCGTCGCGGGGCCGATCGTGCCGGACCTGCTCACCGCGACCCGGTCCGCACAGGCCGCCACGGCGGGCCTCAAGGCGTGTTCTGCCTGGCAGGACGCACCGCGGCCGGTCCTGGCGGACGATCTGCTTCCGGAGCGCGCGATCGCCGGCGATCCCAGCGCACGCGAGCAACTGGTGGAGGAGATCTACAGACCACTGGAAGAAGCCGGCTCCGCACTCCTGGAGACCCTCAGCGTGTATCTGGAGCAGGCCTCCAGCCTCGAAGGCGCCGCCCGGATGCTCTTCGTTCACCCGAACACCGTGCGCTACCGGCTCCGACGTGTGACTGACGTCACCGGCTGGTCACCCTCTGATGTACGCTCCGCGTTCACGCTGCGGATCGCACTGATCCTTGGGCGTCTGGCCGAGGCTGATCCTCAGATCTAGCCTTTTGTGGGAGGTCCACAAAACCCCCTGCGGTTCTTCGTCCCTGTCCCCACGGGCGGCTCCGGCCGTCCCCAAGAGAGAGTGTGAGAGTGCTCGTACTCGTCGCTCCCGGCCAGGGCGCCCAGACGCCCGGCTTCCTGACCCCCTGGCTCGACCTCCCAGGTGCCGCCGACCGTGTCGCCGCCTGGTCGGACTCCATCGGGCTCGACCTCGCCCACTACGGCACGCAGGCCGACGCCGACGCCATCCGGGACACCGCCGTCGCCCAGCCGCTGCTGGTCGCCGCCGGCCTGCTGTCCGCCATGGCACTGGGTGACATCGCCCCCGATGCCGTCGCGGGCCACAGCGTCGGTGAGATCACCGCGGCCGCCTTCGCCGGCGTCCTCGACGACTCGGCCGCACTGGGCCTCGTACGCAAGCGTGGCCTGGCCATGGCCGAGGCCGCCGCCATCACGCCCACGGGTATGTCGGCGCTGCTCGGTGGTGACCCCGAGACGACGATCCCGCACCTGGAGAAGCTGGGGCTGACCCCGGCGAACGTGAACGGCGCCGGGCAGATCGTCGCCGCCGGCACCCTGGAGCAGCTGGCCGCCCTGGCCGAGGACAAGCCCGCGGGTGTGCGCCGCGTCGTCCCGCTGAAGGTGGCAGGCGCCTTCCACACCCGTCACATGGCCCCCGCCGTCGACACCCTCGCGCGGGCCGCCGAGGCGCTGACGCCCGCTCAGCCGAAGGTCACGTACGTCTCGAACAAGGACGGGCAGGTCGTCACCGACGGTGCCGAGGTGCTGCAGCGCCTGGTCGGCCAGGTCGCCAACCCGGTCCGCTGGGACCTGTGCATGGAGACCTTCCAGAAGCTGGGCGCGACCGCGCTGATCGAGGTCTGCCCCGGCGGCACCCTCACCGGGATCGCCAAGCGTGCGCTGCCGGGCGTCGCCACCCTGGCCCTGAAGACCCCCGACGACCTCGACGCGGCTCGCGAGCTCATCGCCGAGCACAGCGCCTGAGAAGGAGCCCGAGAGTATGTCGAAGATCAAGGCACCCAAGGGCGCTCCGTACGCGCGCATCCTCGGCGTGGGCGGCTACCGCCCGGTCCGGGTGGTGCCCAACGAGGTGATCCTGGAGAAGATCGACTCCTCCGACGAGTGGATCCGCTCCCGCTCCGGCATCGAGACCCGGCACTGGGCGAACGACGAGGAGACCGTCGCCGCGATGGCCATCGAGGCGTCGGGCAAGGCGATCGCCGACGCCGGGATCACCGCCGACCAGATCGGCGCGGTCGTCGTCTCCACCGTCTCGCACTTCAAGCAGACCCCGGCCATCGCCACCGAGATCGCCGACAAGCTCGGCACTCACAAGGCCGCCGCCTTCGACATCTCGGCCGGCTGCGCGGGCTTCGGCTACGGCCTCACGCTCGCCAAGGGCATGATCACCGAGGGGTCCGCGGAGCATGTCCTGGTCATCGGCGTGGAGCGCCTGTCCGACCTGACCGACCTGGAGGATCGGGCCACCGCCTTCCTGTTCGGCGACGGCGCGGGCGCGGTCGTCGTGGGCCCCTCCGACGAGCCGCGCATCGGTCCGACCGTGTGGGGCTCGGAGGGCGACAAGTCCGAGACGATCAAGCAGACCGTGTCGTGGAACGAACTGCATGCCGGCGACGTCTCCAAGCTTCCGCTCGACAGCGAGGGCAACGTCAAGTTCCCCGCGATCACGCAGGAAGGCCAGGCGGTGTTCCGCTGGGCCGTGTTCGAGATGGCGAAGATCGCCCAGCAGGCGCTGGACGCGGCCGGGATCACCGCGGACGACCTGGACGTCTTCATCCCGCACCAGGCGAACGTGCGGATCATCGACTCGATGGTGAAGACGCTCAAGCTGCCGGAGCACGTCACCGTCGCCCGTGACATCCGCACCACCGGCAACACCTCGGCCGCCTCGATCCCGCTCGCGATGGAGCGGCTCCTGGCGACCGGCGAGGCCAAGAGCGGCGACACCGCGCTCATCATCGGCTTCGGGGCGGGGCTCGTGTACGCCGCATCGGTCGTTACCCTCCCCTAGGCACTCCGTGCCGGATCATGCAATCCGGTACGGGAACTGCAGACACCTGCCGCTGACGCGGTGGGCGCAACACCCTCTGAATATCTACGAAGGAGCGCCTGACATGGCCGCCACTCAGGAAGAGATCGTCGCCGGTCTCGCCGAGATCGTGAACGAGATCGCCGGGATCCCCACCGAGGACGTCCAGCTGGACAAGTCCTTCACCGATGACCTGGACGTCGACTCGCTGTCCATGGTCGAGGTCGTCGTCGCCGCCGAGGAGCGCTTCGAGGTGAAGATCCCCGACGACGACGTCAAGAACCTCAAGACGGTCGGTGACGCCGCCGAGTACATCCTCAAGCACCAGGCCTGATCGACCGATCACCTGGGCATAAAGCCCGACCCCGGGCCGTCGGGCCCGGCCGTCGGGCCGTTGCCCCGCCACCCGGCGGTGGCGCCGCTGAATCCTCGTATCCGTTGGAGAAAGAATTCCCGTGAGCTCGACCAATCGCACCGTGGTCGTCACCGGTATCGGCGCAACCACACCGCTGGGTGGCGACGCGGCCTCTACCTGGGAAGGCCTGGTCGCAGGCAAGTCCGGCGTCCGGCCGCTGGAACAGGACTGGGCCGCCGAGCAGGCGGTCCGCATCGCCGCGCAGATCGCCGTGGAGCCGTCCGAGATCATCCCGCGGCCCCAGGCCCGCCGTCTGGACCGTTCGGCGCAGTTCGCGCTGATCGCGGCCAAGGAGGCCTGGACGGACGCCGGTTTCACCGGCAAGGCGGGCGAGGACGGCAACGTCGACCCCGACCGGCTGGGCACGGTCATCGCCTCCGGCATCGGCGGTGTGACGACCCTGCTGGACCAGTACGACGTGCTGAAGGAGAAGGGCGTCCGCCGTGTCTCCCCGCACACCGTGCCGATGCTGATGCCGAACGGCCCGTCCGCCAACGTGGGCTTGGCCGTGGGCGCCCATGCCGGTGTGCACACCCCGGTCTCCGCCTGCGCGTCGGGCGCCGAGGCCATCGGCTACGCCATCGAGATGATCCGCACCGGCCGCGCCGACGTCGTCGTCGCCGGCGGTACGGAGGCGGCCATCCACCCGCTGCCGATCGCCGCGTTCGGCAACATGATGGCAATGTCCAAGAACAACGACGACCCCGAGGGCGCGTCGCGGCCCTACGACGACGCCCGTGACGGCTTCGTCATGGGCGAGGGCGCGGGCGTCCTGGTCCTGGAGTCGGCCGAGCACGCGGCCAAGCGCGGTGCCCGCGTCTACGCGGAGGCGGTCGGCCAGGGCATCTCGGCCGACAGCCACGACATCGTGCAGCCGGAGCCCGAGGGCCGCGGTATCTCGCACGCCCTGCAGAACCTGCTCGACAACAACGACCTGGACCCGGCGGAGATCGTGCACGTGAACGCGCACGCCACCTCCACCCCGGCCGGTGACGTGGCCGAGCTGAAGGCGCTGCGCAAGGTGTTCGGCGACGACACGGACCACATGGCGGTCTCCGCGACCAAGTCGATGACGGGTCATCTGCTCGGTGGCGCGGGCGGCGTGGAGTCGGTGGCGACCGTTCTCGCGCTGTACCACCGCATCGCCCCGCCGACGATCAACGTCGAGAACCTCGACCCGGAGGCCGAGGCCACCGCCGACATCGTCCGCGGCGAGGCCCGCAAGCTGCCCGTCGAGGGCCGTATCGCCGCGCTGAACGACTCGTTCGGCTTCGGCGGACACAACGTGGTCCTGGCGTTCCGTTCGGTCTGATCCCGGCACAGGCACCCATGAGGAGGGCCCCCACCACCTGGTGGGGGCCCTTCCCATGCCCTTGAGGTCTCATGCCTCGGGTTCGCGCGGCCTCGGGTTCGCGCGGCGTTGAGGGGGCGTCAGACGACCTGGTGCAGCCACCGCACCGGAGCGCCCTCGCCGGCGTACCGGAAGGGCTCCAGTTCGTCGTCCCACGGCTTGCCCAGCAGCTTGGCGAGTTCGGCCTCCAGGTCCGTCTCGCCATGCTGGGAGCGCACCAGCGCGGCGCGCAGCCGGTCCTCGGGGATCAGGATGTCGCCGTGGATGCCGGTGACCGCGTGGAAGATACCGAGGTCGGGAGTGCAGCTGTAGCGCTCGCCCTCGGCGGTCGGGCAGGGTTCCGCGGTGACTTCGAAGCGCAGCAGGTGCCAGCCGCGCAGCGCGGAGGCGAGCTTGGAGGCGGTGCCGATCTCGCCCTGCCACGAGAACTCGGATCTCCAGGTGCCGGGGGCGGCGGGCTGCCGGATCCAGTCGAGGCTGACACGCGTCCCCAGCACGCCCGCGACTGCCCACTCGACGTGCGGGCACAGTGCGCGTGGCGCGGAGTGCACGTACAGGACTCCACGTGTCGTCACCTGAACCTCCGGGCAGACCGCGACATCTTGTAACTTTACGGAACGGGTGTGGCAGGACGGCCACGGGGCGAGGCTACCGTGCGGCGGCGCAAGGAGTGTGACGTACCGTCGGTCCCGATGCCCGCAAACTCCAAGGTTTCACCCAAGGGGACGCGGGGTTGACCCAACATGTTCGAAGGTCGGTCGAACGATCGCGGGCACAGACCGACCGTGGACGACGAACGAGGGGACCAGGGGATGCGGAAGCGAAGCCACCGTTCGCGGGCCGTCGTCACGATCGCAACCGCGGCCATTGTGGGAATCGTCGGGTGCGACGCCTCCGGTGGCCGGGGGAGCACCCCGCCGGGCTCGGCCGCGCGGTCGTCCGCGAAGCCCACCCCGGTCTGGGACCGTTCCCCCGACTCGATCGCCGCCGTCGGTGACTCCATCACGCGCGGCTTCGACGCCTGCACCGTGCTGTCCGACTGCCCCGAGGTGTCGTGGGCGACGGGCGGCGACAGCGATGTCGACAGCCTCGCCGTACGGCTGCTCGGGGCGGCCGGGGCCGCCGAGCGCAGCTGGAACTACGCGGTGACCGGGGCACGGATGACGGATCTGCCCGATCAGATGACGCAGGCCGCGGCGAAGAAGCCGGAACTGGTGACGGTGATGGTGGGCGCCAATGACGTCTGCCGTACCTCCACCTCGTCGATGACCTCGGCCGCCGACTTCCGCACCCAGTTCAAGGACGCCATGGACACGCTGCGCGAGTCGCTGCCCAGGACGCAGGTGTACGTGTCGAGCGTGCCGAACCTGAAACGGCTGTGGTCGCAGGGCCGCACCAACCCGCTCGGCAAGCAGGTGTGGAAGCTGGGCATCTGCCCGTCGATGCTGGCCGACGCGGACGCGCTGGACGCGGCGGCGACCAAGCGGCGCGACATGGTGCACGCCCGTGTGGAGGCGTACAACGGGGTCCTGCGGGAGGTCTGCGCGAAGGACCGGCGATGCCGCTTCGACGGCAACGCGGTCTTCGACTACCACTTCGGCCCCGGCCAGCTCAGCCACTGGGACTGGTTCCATCCGAGCAGGAACGGCCAGGCGCGGCTCGCCGAGATCGCCTACCGCACCGTCACCGCGAAGAAGCCTGTGACCTAGTGTCTTGTGATTCGGTCGACGTTACCTCTGCGGATCACAAACCTGCTGGTCAGCGGGCCTTTGAGGTATCGCGCGAAGTACGCGATCAGCAACACGCGACACTAGGGTTTCCGCATGAGTGAACTCTTCGGCACGCTGTCCGACGGTACGCCGGTCCACCGCTGGACGCTGGAGCGGGGCGGGGTGCGGGTGCGGGTTCTGTCGTACGGCGGGATCGTGCAGTCGGCCGAGGTCCCCGACCGGGACGGCCGTCCGGCCGACGTGGTCCTGGGCTTCCCGGACCTGGACGGCTACGTCGGGAATCCGGGGCCGTACCTCGGGGCGCTGGTGGGGCGGTACGCCAACCGCATCGCGGGCGCCCGCTTCACTCTCGACGGCCGGACCCACGCGCTCGAGCCGAACGACGGGCCGAACTCTTTGCACGGCGGCGAGCGGGGCTTCGACAAGCGTGTGTGGGAGGTCGAGCCCGTCGAGCACGGTGTGCGGCTGTCCCGGGTGAGCCCGCACGGCGAGGGGGGCTTCCCGGGCCGGCTGGAGGTCTCCGCGACGTACAGCCTCGACGCGGACGGCGCACTGCGGATCGGGTACGAGGCGGTCACGGACGCGCCGACCGTGGTGAACCTGACGAACCACGCGTACTGGAACCTGGGCGGTTCGGGCAGCGCGGGCGGGCACGAACTGCGCATTGCTGCCTCGCGGTTCACCCCGGTGGACGCGGGCCTGATCCCGACGGGCGTGCTCGACGACGTGGACGGCACGCGGTTCGACTTCCGGGAGTCCCGGACGGTCGGCTCGGGGTACGACCACAACTTCGTGCTCGACAAGGGGGTGACCGGCACGCCGGAGGAGGTCGCCGAGTTGTACGACCCGGCGTCCGGGCGGTTCCTCACCGTGGCGACGACCGAGCCCGGACTCCAGCTGTACACCGCGGACCATCTCGGCGTCCCGTTCACCGCCGGCGAGGGGATCGCGCTGGAGACGCAGCACTTCCCGGACTCCCCGAACCGCCCGGAGTTCCCGAGCACGCAGCTGCGGCCGGGCGAGGTGTACCGCTCGCAGAGCGTGTACGGCTTCGGCGTCCGCGGCTAGCTAGTGCTGCGACCGGAAAGGTCTGCCGGAAAGCTCGGGGCGTCCGGTGCTGGGGGCACCTCCCTCGCCCTTCAGGCGGTGGGGGAGCATCGCAAGGCGGAGCACATCACCCGCGTACTGGATGTACTCGGGTGATGCGACAACGCGGCGGTGGGGGCCCCTCCCGCGCTGGGGGTCCCCCCGCTCGAGCGGAGCCGAGAGTGGGGGAGAAACCGAGCGTGGGGGAGCCGTGCCGGGCGTCGCGAGCCGGTGAACCCTTCCGTTCACAGCACTGGGGAACGGGCTTGTCCGTTCTCTCAAGACGGCGCGTCAGCACGCGGGTGGTGCTGCCGTCGTGGGCGGGATACGGCGAGCCCCGGTCCGGTGGTCAGGTCCCGGACCGGGGCTGCCGGGTAGGGCACTCGTCCCGGTTCAGACGTTAATCGTCGCGGTGACCCGGCGCTCCTCGATCGAGCGGCGCGCCCGGATCTCGTACGAACCCTTCACAAACGTCCAGGCGTTCGCATGCGGCGCGGGGCACGCCCGTACTGGGTAATCCGCCCGCGCCGAGCTCCGCATGAGCGCGGAGCCGTGCCGTGCTGCGTGGACAATGTCGGCACCCGCGCCCCTGAGGAGACTCTTGGTGTTGAGCAGACGTACCTTCAGCGCGATCGCCGGCACCGCCGCGCTCGGCCTCTCGCTCACCGGACGCACCGGGGCGTACGCCGCCGTCACCGCGCCTGCCGGGCCGGCCCCCGGCCCGGCAGGCGCGGACGGGAAGGCGCACACGGTTGGCTTCGACCGGTACTCGATGATCGTCGATGGCGGACGGGTCGTGCTGTGGTCCGGCGAGGTGCACCCGTTCCGGCTGCCGAGCCCCTCGCTGTGGCGGGACGTCCTGCAGAAGCTGCGCGCCCACGGCTACAACACGGTCAGCGTCTACGTCTCGTGGAACTACCACTCCCCCGCCCCGGGCTCGTACGACTTCACGGGCGTCCGCGATCTGGACCTGTTCCTGCGCACGGCCGCCGAGACGGGGCTGTATGTGATCCTGCGCCCGGGCCCGTACATCAACGCGGAGGTCGACGCGGGCGGCTTCCCCGGCTGGCTGACCGCCACCCGGGGCACGGCCCGTACCGCCGACCCCACCTATCTGTCGTACGTGGACGAGTGGTTGACCGCCGTGAACCGGATCGCGGTGCGGCACCTGTACACCAGGGGCACCGGCACGATCGTCCTCTACCAGTTGGAGAACGAGTACGCGAACCACGTCACCGAGGCCACCGGCCGCGCTTACATGGCCCATCTGTACCGGAAGGTCCGCGCCGACGGCGTCGACGTGCCGCTCTTCCACAACGACAAGGGCAGGAACGGGCATTGGGTGCCGGGCTCGTTCGACACCTCAGGTGAGCGCGGGCGCTGGCTGTACGGCTTCGACGGCTACCCGTCACCCTCCGAACCCCCTCCGGACTGGGGGTACTTCGGCATCGGGGGGCCGAAGGGCGGATCGACCGCGAGTCCCGAAACCCCCGGTTTCCTCGCCGAGTTCGGGGGCGGCTGGTTCGATCCGTGGGGCGGCGTCGAGTTCGGCGGCAAGGGGTACGCGGAGTCCCGCCGCACCCGGGACGCGGCGTACGAACGGCGCTTCTACCTGACCAACCTCGCCAACGGCATCAAGGCCCACAACGTCTACATGGCCTTCGGCGGCACATCGTGGGGCTGGCTGCCCGCACCGGTCGTCTACACGTCGTACGACTACGGGGCCGGACTCGACGAGGGCCGCCGGCCGACCGCCAAGCTGGTCCCCCTGCACCAGATCGGGTATCTGCTGCAGAGCGTGCCCGAGCTGGCCAAGCTGGACCGGGCGGAGGACATCGACACCGGTGCCCCCGGGATCAAGGCCTACCACCTCACCAACCCGGACACCGGGGCACATGTCCACGTGCTGCGCAACGACACGTCCGCCGAGGCCGTCGCCACCGTCCCGCTCGCCGGGACGGCGGTCCCCGTGCCCGTCCCCGGCAGGGACGCCCGGCTGCTGACCACGGGGATCTCCCTCGGGCGGCGGACACTGCGCTACTCCACCGCCCAGCCCATGCTGCGGCTGACCACCGGGCGCCAGGACGTCGCGGTGCTCACAGGACGTTCGCAGGAGGCGACGCGGACCGTCCTTACCTGCGCCGGCGAGCCCGCCGTCACCGTGCTCGAGGGGAACGCCGGGTACGCGTACGAAGACGGCGCCCTGCGCGTGGACGTCCCCCTCGGCGGACTCACCCGGGTGTCGGTGACCGGCGCCGGCGTGTCACGGCCGCTGCTGCTCCTGTTCGCGGACGACGAGACATCCGCGCGGCTGTGGCGCCACACCACCCCGTCGGGGCCGGTCCTGGTGTACGGGCCCGCTCTGCTGCGCACCGCCGCCCTGCGCGGCACGACCGCGTACCTCACCGGCGACACGGTCGACGAGGCCGACCTGGAGGTGTGGGCGCCGCGCGGGGTGGCCGAGGTCGTCTGGAACGGGAATCCGCTGCGCACGCGCGCCACCGCTTCCGGCAGCCTGCGCGCCACCCGTCGGCTGCCGGGCGCGGCACCTGTCCGGCTGCCCGGGCTGACCGAGTGGCGCCAAAAGGCCGAGAACCCCGAGTCGGCCCCCGGCTTCGACGACTCGGCGTGGCGGAAGGCCGACCGCACCTCCTCGTTCAGCACGACTCCCCTGCCCGACGGACAGCCCGTCCTCTTCGCCGACGACTACGGCTTCCACTACGGGGACGTCTGGTACCGGGGCCGCTTCGAGGGCGCGGCCGACGCTACGTCGGTCTCCCTCGCCTACGTCACGGGCACCCAGGGGCTGTTGATGGCGTGGCTGGACGGCAGGCCGCTGGGCACGCACCGGATGCCGGTTCCGGACCGGAAGACGGTCCGGCAGGGGACCTGGTCGGCGACGGCGACGTTCCCCGTCACGGTCGGGGCGTCCGGCGCCCATGTCCTGTCGGTGCTCGTCCGCCGTATGCAGCACGACGAGGACCTCCGGGCGAACGACACCCACAAGGCGGGGCGGGGGCTGGCCTCCGTCGCCTTCGACGGAGCAACGCCCGCGGTGCGCTGGCGGATCCAGGGCGAGGCCGCCCCCGATCCCGTGCGCGGTCCGCTCAACAACGGCGGCCTGTACGGGGAGCGGAACGGCTGGCATCTGCCCGGGTTCGCGGACGACGGCTGGCAGCCCGCCGGTCTCCCGCGCAGCGACCGGGTGCAGGGCGTGGTCTGGTATCGGACGGTCTTCCGGCCGGCCGTCGATCCCGGCACGGACGCGTCGATCGGGCTGACCCTCACCGACGACCCGGCCCGCGCCTACCGGGTGCAGATCTTCCTCAACGGCTGGAACATGGGCCAGTACATCAACGACGTCGGTCCGCAGCACACCTTCGTCCTGCCGAACGGGGTGCTCGACACCCGGGGCGCCAACACGCTCGCACTGGCGGTCCTGGCCGACGGGACCACTCCGTCGGGTCCAGGCAGGGTCGAGCTGACGCTGCTCGGCCGGGCGGCCGGGGGAGTTCCCGTGACGCGTGTGCACTCCCCTGGCTGGGAGCGCTAGTTGTTCTGTCCGGGGAGGTTGTGGACGGGTGATGCAGGTCTCGGCTGAGGGATCTTGAACGGGTGAGGGCCTTCCGGTTCGGTGTGGATTGCGACGTCTACACCAACCGAAAGGCCCTCGTGCCCCACCGTAATGCACCCCTGACCGAGACCGGACGCCTGCGCCTGGCCCGCTGCGTGGTCGAGGACGGCTGGCCCCTGCGCCGGGCCGCCGAGCGCTTCCAGGTCTCGCCCACCACGGCCCAGCGATGGGCCGACCGCTACCGGCAGTTCGGCGAGGTGACCACTCGGCGAGGTGCCGGACATACCGGACTGAGCCGGCATCAGCTGTAATCGGCGCTGTTCCGCACCTTGCCGAAGCGCGGGAAGATCCGCTCTACGGTGAACTCGTGCTCGTCCGCGGCCAGTCCGGACATCGCATCGGCTACGAACTCCAGCTGGTAGCCGTAGTCGGCCGCGGCCCGTGCGGTGGACTCGACACCCATCGTGGTGACCAGCCCGGCGATCACCAAGGTGTCCACACCGAGCTTGCACAACTGCTCGTCCAGATCGGTGCCGTAGAACGCTCCGATCGTGCGCTTGACCACCACGACGTCGCCGCCGTGTACCAGGTCATCGGCGAAGTCGCTGCCCGGCGGCTGCTCGGCGACGTTCGGGCGCTCCACACGGACCAACACGACCGGCTGCCCACTCGCCCGGAACGACTGGGCCAACTCGCGGCAACGCGCAAGCACTTCGTCACCGGAGTGCGGTGCGAGTGGGAGGGCGATGATGCGCGGCATCAGGTCGATGAGGATCAGTGCGGAAGTCATAGCAATGATCGTAGGGCCGCCCGGCGCACCGGGATCCAGGCGCCAAGGCCATAAGCAGCCAATCGGCCGGGCTCCAACTACGCGAAAGAATCATCTGGATCAGCATCCTCCGCCCAGCCACGCGATCACAACTCCAAACAGGCCCTAGTTTCCCCAACAGGCAACGTTCGCCCTGTCGCGACGCCCGGCACGCTCCCCCGAGCTCTTCGAGCAGGGGCCCCAGAGCACGCACCGAACGCCGCTCCTTGGCAGGCGAACGCTGCCTGCCGGGGCACTGGCTGTGCGCGGGCTCCGGGCGTCCGTGCCGGTGTCCGTGCCGTGCGCGAGGATGGACCGCATGCCGTCCGCGAAACGCCCCGCCGGCCCCTTCACGCCCCTCGACTTCCAACTGGTCCTGCTGCGCCGCATGGCCGACCACAATCCGGACCTCGTCGAAGACGCCCGCCGCGAGTTGGGTGCCTCGATCACGGACATGCGTGAGGCCAACCGCCGCTGGCAGGCCATGCTGCACGCCCCCCGCTCCCGCGCCGCCGCCTTGAGGTACCGCTCCGTCCTCGGGACACCGGAGTCGACGACACCGCGCCGGATCGGAGACCTGGTCTGCGACGCCCTGCTGTGGCCGGTCCCGCTCTGGCCGGACCTGCGCTTCGAGGTCCTGGTGGCACCGAACGGGGTCGTGTGGAACGAGTGGCTGGTGCGGGCGCCGGGCGCGCCCGTTCCCCGGCTGGAGACCTTGGAGGACCTGACCCCCTGGTCCTGCACGGTCGACGAAGTGGCCCGCGCCTTCGCCCCGGCCCGCCCCCTGGAGGGCACGGCCCCCACCCGTTGGGGTCTGGCCTTCAACGCCCCCGACACGTCGGGCGCCCGGCACGCGTGCGCGGCGGAGTTCACCTGGGGGCTGCTGCAGCGGACAGCCGTCGGCAGCCGGCCCTGACGATCGCCTCGACGACCGCGGGCCGGGGACCGAGCAGGCGACGTGTTCGCCTCCTCGCCGGGCGGGTTTCGCTCGCTCCGTTGGAGGAACAGTCCCTGAGTCCGTACGTCCGCTTCGCCACAAGGAGTCCCCGCGTGCCCTCCCTCTTTCCGGCCCTGTCCGATCCCGGGACCACGCGGCGGCCCGCACTGCGGTTCGGTGAGCGGGCCCTGACGTACGCGGAGCTGGCCGCGGCCGCCGGTGCGCTCGCCGGGCGGATCGGGAACGCGGGCAGGGTGGCCGTGTGGGCCACGCCCTCCCTGGAGACCGCCGTCGCGGCGGTGGCCGCGCTCAGTGCCGGCGTGCCCTTCGTCCCGCTCAACCCGAAGTCCGGGGAACGCGAGCTGGGGCACATCCTCTCGGACAGCGCACCGTCGCTGGTACTGGCCGCCACTGATGCCGAACTACCGTCTCCGGTCGGCGCATTGGAACGGATCGATGTCGACGTGCACGGCACCGGAGTTCTCCCGGAGGGCCACACCGGCGAGGGTGATCCCGCCCTGATCGTCTACACCTCCGGCACCACCGGCCCGCCCAAGGGCGCCGTGATCCCCCGCCGCGCCGTCGCAGCGACGCTCGACGCGCTCGCGGACGCCTGGCAGTGGACCGCGGACGACGTCCTCGTGCACGGCCTGCCCCTGTTCCATGTGCACGGACTGGTCCTCGGCGTCCTCGGCCCGCTGCGGCGCGGTGGATCCGTGCGGCACCTCGGGCGGTTCAGTACGGACGGGGTGGCGCGCGAGCTGGGCGAGGGGGCGACCATGCTGTTCGGCGTGCCCACGATGTACCACCGCATCGCCGAGGCACTGCCCGCCGACCCGGAGCTGGCCAAGGCGCTGGCCGGGGCCCGGCTCCTGGTCTCCGGGTCGGCCGCACTGCCGGTGCACGACCACGAGCGGATCGCCGCCGCGACCGGTCGCCGGGTCATCGAGCGGTACGGGATGACGGAGACGCTGATGAACACGAGTGTGCGCGCGGACGAGGAGCCGCGCCCGGGCACGGTCGGGGTGCCGCTTCCCGGGGTCGAACTGCGGCTCGTCGAGGACGACGACTCGCCGATCACCGCGGACGACGGGGAGACGGTCGGTGAGATCCAGGTCCGCGGCCCGAACCTGTTCACCGGGTACCTCAACCGCCCCGACGCCACCGCCGGCGCCTTCACCGCGGACGGCTGGTTCCGTACCGGCGACATGGCGGTCCGCGAGGCCGACGGCTACGTGCGCATCGTGGGCCGCAAGGCCACCGACCTCATCAAGAGCGGCGGGTACAAGATCGGGGCGGGCGAGATCGAGAACGCGCTGCTGGAACACCCGGGGGTGCGGGAGGCCGCCGTCACCGGGGAGCCCGACGACGACCTGGGCGAGCGAATCGTCGCCTGGGTCGTCCCCGTCGACCCGGCCGCCCCACCCGGTGCCGGGGAACTCGCCGACCATGTGGCCCGGCGGCTCGCCCCGCACAAACGCCCGCGTGTCGTGCGCCATCTCGACGCCCTGCCGCGCAACGACATGGGGAAGATCATCAAGCGGGCGCTGGGCGCGGGCTGACGTTCTTCCGGCACGGGAGTCCGCGCCCGACGGGCCGCCGCAGTGGGCGGGCACCGGCGCCTCGCTCGCCCGCGCCGCCGCGCGAGACGGCGGGCCGGCTCCGCGTACACCCCCAGGACCTGGTGGCCCTGGGGGGTGCGGGGCATCGTCGGCCGTGGAGCTACTTCACGCCCACCGCCCGGATGATCTCCTGCGTGGCCGATCCGCCACGTTCGTCGCTCGCCGACGCACGCAGGGAGACGTACCGTGCATCGGACGGCACGGTCAGCGTTCCCATCCAGGAGTCCCCCGTGCCGCCGGTGAGCGGGACGGTCTGCCAGGAGGCGCCGTCGTCGTACGACACCTGCAGCTTCGCGTCGCCGATCGTGCCGGTGCCGGGCGCGCCCGCGACGTACGAGGCGGAGATCCCGACCGGCACCCGGCCACCGCGGACATCGCCCGACAGGTCGGTGTCGACGTCGTAGGCGAGGTTGAGCAGCGGCAGGAAGGTCGCGCGGTCGGCCGGGGTCGCGGACGAGCGGAAGGTCCACTCGGAGTGGCCCTTGGTGGAGAGCTTCCAGCGGTCCGCGTCCAGCGTGGTGTCCGTGACCAGCTTGTAGGTGTGCTCGTCGGCGGGCGCGTCCCACACGTACGCGGTGGAACCGCTGCGCCGGTCGACGAGTGTGCCGTCCTGGTACACGGCCGTGGCCTGGGTCATGCCGCTGTCGGCGCTCCACGTGTCACCGAAGCCGGTGTGGTCGGGTCCGGAGTCGCCCCAGCCGGGCGTGTTGAACTGCATCACGTTCCCGGAGCGCTGCTGTCCCCAGCCCAGGCCGGTGCCGAGCCAGGGGTGCCAGACGGGCTTGAACCAGTTCAGCGCGGCATGGTCTCCGCCCCGGTAGCCGATCAGTCCGCTTCGTTCCTCCAGGGTGCTGTCGCCGGCGTTCACGGACTCGTGCCACAGCTGACCGGGTCCGGTCGAGACGTAGTCGGTCCGCTCGGCCGGGTAGTCGATCCGCTCCTGGAAGCCGATGCCTATGGGGAAGGCGTCGGTGAGCGAGTACCGGAACTCGCCGCCGCTCACCGGTTTCACGGCGTGGAACTTCGCGTCCAGCACGGCGAGTTCACGCGGGCCGGGAATATAGGTGAGGTCCTTGTCGGGGATGGCTCCCGGGTGGCCCTGCGCGAGGTCGTACACATACGGGGTGTTGCGGGTCCCCGTCATGTCGGCCTGCCCGGCCTTGCGCAGCCGGGCCGCGTCCGCCGCGTTCACGGTGGCGATCTGCAGCGGCCGGTCCGCGTTGTCGTCGGTGCCCCACCAGGCGTTCAGGCGCCCGGGGGTGTCGTCGGTGACGAACAGTGCGGTGACGCCGGCGTCCTGGGCGGCCTGGGCGAGGGCGGTGGGGTCGGTGCCATCGGTCAGACGGGCCAGGACGGCCTTGCCGCGCACGCCCGCCGGGAACGGACCGTCCCCGACGTCGACGAGCGGCAGGCGGGTGCGTCCCTCGAGCAGGGTGGCGCCGGGCTGTGCGACCGCCTCGCCGAGGCCCTTGACCTCCAGCAGGGGCTGGCCGAGCCGCCACACGGTGCGGTACTCGAAGCTGCCCTGGGTGACCTTCGCGGTGGGAGCGGCGAAGATGCTGTCGTACTTCACCGGCACCTGGACGGCGCCGAAGTAGTCGGAGCCGTTTGCGTTGCGGTCGTACTCCATCAGCAGCTGACGGGTCTGGGTGGTCCGGTGGACGTCGGCGCTGATCTCCCTCAGCCGCCGTCCGTCCAGGGTGACCTCGCGGTCCCGGTCGAGAGTGAGCTCAGGGGCGGCGAGGAAGCCGAGCCCGAGCGAGTCGGCGCCATGGCTGCCGCGCACGTCGAGGAAGGAGGCCAGGCTGTAGGTGCCCGGCTTGAGCCGCAGCTCGAGGGTGCCGGAGTCGCCGACGGAGGCAGGGAACGGGTCGGTGTTCCGCGCGAGTTGCTGCACGACGAGGTCGGCGGGGGCGGGGCTGCCGTCCCGGTCCTTGACGTGCACGGTGAGCGTGTACCGCTCGTCTTCCTTGACCAGCCCGAACGCGGTGTGGGCGACGGGAGTGCCGTGCTCGGAGGCGATGATCTGCCCGGAGACGTTCCCGACCGGCGCCTTGGAACCGTCACCGGTGACGATGGTGGACGCGGTGCCGTGCGCGGGCACGGTGAGCGTGGAGTCGGCGAGCATGGCGACCCCGTCGGGCGCACCCTGCACATCGAGGCTCAACTCGACTGCCGCATCTGAGGAGTTGGTGTAGGTGATGGTGCGGGTGACCGGCTTGTTCGCGTCGTACGGCCAGCTGTAGAAGCCGAGGTCGGCGCTGCCGGTGGCGGTGACGCGTGCCGTGACGACGTCCGGGACACTCACCCGGCCCGCACCCAACTGGTAGGCGGAGGAGTCGAGTTGCTTCGAGGAGGACATCAGCGCGTCCTTGAGCCGTGCGCCGGTCCAGTCAGGGTGCTTCTCGGCGAGCAGCGCGGTGACGCCGGCGACATGCGGGGTCGCCATCGACGTACCGCTCATCCGGGTGTAGTAGCCGCTGCCGCCGACGAGTTGGGAGCGCGCGGCGAGGATGTCGACCCCGGGGGCGGAGATATCGGGCTTGAGCGCGTTGTCCCCGTACCGGGGTCCGGCGCTGGTGAAGTAGGCGGCCTGGTCGGCGGAGTCGACGGCGCCGACGGTCAGCGCGGAGTCGGCGGCGCCGGGCGAGCCGATGGAGGAGGGCGCGCCGGTGTTGCCTGCCGCGATGACGAAGAGGGCGCCGGTCTCCTGGGACAGGGCATCGACGGCCTCGGCCATGGGGTCGGTGCCGTCGCTGGCCTCCTGCGACCCGAGGCTCATGGAGATGACCTTGGCATGCACGTCGCGTGCGGCCCACTCCATGCCGGCGATGATCTCGGACTCGCTGCCGAAGCCGTCGTCGCTGAGCACCTTGCCGACGGCGAGGGTGGCGCCGGGGGCCACACCGCGCTCGGTGCCGTCGGAGGCGGATCCGCTGCCGCCGACCGTGGAGGTGACGTGCGTGCCGTGCCCGTTGCGGTCGGCGACCTCCTGCCCGTCGATGAAGCTCTTGGACTGAGAGACGCGCCCCGCCAGGTCCGGGTGCCCGGTGTCGGCTCCGGTGTCGAGGACGGCGACGGTGACACCCTTGCCGGTCAATCCGGCGTCCCACGCGGACTGGGTCCCGATCTGCGCGTTGCTCTCCGCCATGTCGGTCTTGACCTGACCGTCGAGCCAGACCTTGCCGATGCCGGCCTGCCCGGTGAGGGACCGCCAGAAGGTCCGCCCCTTTGCGGCGTCGAGGGCGGCCCCGTCGATGCTGGACAGCGAGCGGGTCCGCGCCGCACCGCGGAACGTCGCCTGCCGCGTACCCTTGCCATAGGTCACGATCAGCGGCAGCGTGTCGGTCTTCCCGTCGGCGAGCCCCTGCCGGATCAGGGCGCTGACATCGAACAGCCGCCGGTCGAGCCTGCCGGCCCGCAGATACGGCAGCGCCTCGTCCGGCACGACGGTGACGCCCCCGTTCGCGACGTCGGTCCGTACCGCCCCGGTGACCCCTCGGGGCCGCTCGACGGAGACGGTCTTCTTCCCACCGCCGAGGTCGGTGACGGTCACCTTGTCGCCCGTCACGAGAGTGACGGTCTGGGCGGCGGTGGCGGTGTGCGTGGGAGCCGGCGGGCTACTCGCCGCGCCGGCGTTGCCCGGCGGCAGCAGCGCGAGCACGATCCCGGCCGACAGGAGGGTCACCCCACCTCTGACTGGTCCTCTGTACATCCCTGCCCTCTCTTCGTCGAGTGCTCCGAAGAGTGTCAGGGGGCTTGTGCAGCAAGGGAGTTGACCGTGCATGGCGAGAAGGCGCAGTGGCGGGTTCCCGTCACCGGGCGCGAACCCGCCATCCAGATCCAAACACCTCCAAGCGCGACAGGGGGTTGGCATCTGTTCGCCGGGGAGTGTGCAGAGGGTCGCTTCAACTCGATCGTGTGAGGGTCGGCTCTCGGGCTTGCAGGGCCGTGGGCCGGTCGGGTTCGCGTGATCGTGCGATCCGGGACGCCGGGCAGGACGTCGGCGTACGGGGCCCCCGCTCCACCGGAGTGATGGTTCGGAGCCTCCCCGTCGCCGCTGGCCGTACCCACACGGCCAGGTCGCCAGGGCTGTCCATCAGCGGCCTCCGGCCGCGGGGGCCTCCCGGGATCGGACCACGGACAGGATCCGTGCCGCTGCCCCGGGGTCGAGTACGCCGGGGACCAGTGCGCCGGGGACCGTTCGGGGCGCGCGGCCGAGCGGGCTCACCTCTGCTCAGTCCACAAGAACGGTGAGCAGCGCCACGTGCGCTCGTCGTAGGGGTCTGCCCGCGTCGAACAGCAGGCCGCGCGCCGCGGGCGCCGGCTTCGTCCTCACCCCCACCACGGCGCGGGCCCCCGGCGGCCGGCCTCGCGCACGCTCACGATGTCCGGCCTCCGCCCTGCCCCGGAGGCGACTGAACCCCTCAGGCCCGTCGGTCAATCACCACACCCGGCATCGCCGACGAGTTCCCCGTTCGGCCGTACCCCGCCCGGCCCACCCCGAAGGGCGCGGCCCCTCTCTCCCGCGCACGATGCGTAAGGAGAGGCGGTCGCCCGGCGGCCGCCCGCGGTCTTTTCTCGGGAGGTACCGCCATGACCGTCAGCCTTGACCAATTGCGCCGCTGCCACTTCGCCGTGGACCTCGGGGCGGCCAAGACCCGTGTGTACGTCAAGGGCGCCGGGTTGGTGGTGGACCAGCCCAGCGCGGCCGCCGTGAACACCCGGACGGGCGCGCTGATAGCGGTCGGTGATCTGGCGGAGAAGATGACAGGGCGCACTCCCGCGTATATCCGTGTCGTACGGCCCGTTTCCGGTGGCACCGTCGTCGACATCCAGATGGCCCAGCGGATGCTGCGCCACCTGCTCGGCGAGAAGCTGCGCCGCGCCCTGCGCCGCAGGCCTTGGCTACGGGCCGCCGCCTGCACCCCGCACGACGCGGATCCCCTGGCCCAGCGCGCGACCATCGAGACCCTGGTCGGGCTGGGGGCCAAGAGAGTCGAACTGGTGGACACACTCGTCGCCGCCGCCGTGGGGTGCGGACTGCCGGTCGAGCAGCCCGAGGCTTCCATGATCATGGTGTGCGGGGCGGCGGCCACCCAGATCGCCGTGCTGTCGCTGGGGAACATCGTCACCGCCGAACGGATGCCGGTGGGCGGCGAGGCCGTCGACCGCGCGATCGTGCAACACCTGCGGCACGAGCACGCGTTGCTGCTGCCGAGCCAGTCCGTACGCCCCCTGCAGATCGCTCTGTCCGACAACGGGCTCACCTCTCACGGCCCCGCCTCCACCGAGATCCAGGGACGGGACGTGGCAACCGGGCTCGCCCGGTCCGTCCGGATCGACACCGCCGCCGTACGGGTGGCCATCCAGACCCCGCTGACCGCCGTGCTCGACGGCATCGGCAAGGTGCTGCGGGACTGCCCGCCCGACCTGGTGGCCGATCTCGCCGACCGCGGGATCATGATGGTCGGCGGCAGCGCGCTGCTGCCGGGGCTCGACCAGATGCTGCGCCAGGCGACCGGCATGCCCGTGCACATCGCCGAGCGACCCGACATCTGCGCCATCCAGGGCGTGGGCGCCATGCTGGAGGGCCGGATCCCACAACTGACGTTCAATCCGCTCGCGGCCTGACCGTACGCCGGGCGCCGGTCATTCGCCGGGGGGCCTCGATGCTGTGGCCTGCCCGCCCGTCAGCCCGCCCGTTCGATCCACTCGCTGCCGCCCAGCGGGTAGTCGTAGCCGGGGCGGCCGACGTTCCCGCTCGTACGGAAGGGGGTGCCGTTGTCGTCGATGTGCAGAGTGCCGCGGCGCGACCCGCTGGACCAGTCCAGGGTCAGGTCCCAGCGGACGTCGTGGGCCTTGGTGTGCGCGGTGACATAGAAGACCTCCGGGTCGGACTCGCTGACCTTGTACGGGAAGTCGCGCCGACCGTTCTTGACGGTGACGCCGGGACTGCCGTCGTCCAGGTCGATGTCGAAGGACCTGGTGTCCACGCCGCCGCCGCAGCCGACGCCCATCGCGTAGTCGTTCCAGGCGAGCGGTGCGGCCTTGCCCAGGATCCGGACGTGCAGCGCTTCCAGTACGACGGTGTCCTCGCTGCTGCCCTGGACGGTGAGAGCGACGCGCTGTTCACCGGAGGAGACCGCGTGGTTGGCGGCGGCCCAGCGCGGGGCGTCCTGCTCGAACGCGGGCGGGCCGACGTGCTCCGGTGCGCTGTCGACGAGGAAGTGCTGGCTGCACGGGTTGTCGTAGACGTAGGGGCGGGTGGCGACGGTGAGCGGTACGCCGCCGCTGCCACCGCCGGGCTCGGCCGCCCCCTGCTTGCCACCGCCGGGCTCGGCCGCTCCCTGCTTGCCACCGCCCGCCGAGGCGCCGGGCCTGACCTGGCCGGACTCGGTGGTGGGGGCGGAGACCGACGGGCTCGCGGACGGCTCGCGGCTCTTCCCGCTCGGGGACGGGGTGGCAGAGGCCGACGCGGAAGGCTCCTCGACGTCCGCCACGGCGGTGGCACCCGCCGGTTGCCGGCCCCCGGCATCGCTCCCACCACCACCGGGCGGCAGATTCGCGGCGAGCACCACGGTGCCCAGCACGGCGGCCACCGCGATGGAGGCGATCAGCACGGCACTGCGACGCCGTGGCGGCCCGAACTTGCGCGGCACGTCGACGACGACCAGGTCACCGTCCCCGCCCGGTCCGCGCGAGGCCGCCGCGCGGGGCGAGTCCGTTCCGGGCGTCGGGGTTGCGGCGGGGCCCTGCGCTGTCGCTGAGCCCGGCTCCGCCGTGGACGCCGCGTCCACCGGCTCGGCCGCGTCCGCCGCCGAGCCGGTACCCGACGTCTGCGGTGAACCAGCCGAACCGGCCCCCTGATCCGACGTCACCGCCGGGGCCGGATCCACGGCCGCTCCCGCCGCCCACGCCCCATGAGCCCGGTCCGTCTTCTGGCCCCGCGCCGCGTCCGCAAGAATCCAGCGGCGGTGCAGCTCCACCAGTTCCTGAGGCGTCGCCCGGCACACCCGCGCCAGACGTTCCACCGGCGCGTACTCGCTCGGCACCACGCTGCCGTTGCAGTAGCGGTGCACCGTCGACGTGCTCATGTGCAGCCGCTTGGCCAACGTCCCGTAGCTGAGCCCCGAGCGGTCCTTGAGCTCCCGCAGCAGTGCCGCGAACTCGTCCGGCCCCCCGGCTCCCCTCGCCCCAGACACCCGTTCCTCCGTCTCCCCCGTGTCCCAGTCACGCGTTCCAGGGACAGTGTATTCCCCCTGGTCAGAGCCCGTTTCAGCGTTCCAGCGTCCCTGACTGCCCGCCATGAGTGGCGGCTGGGACGGATCACCTCGCAAGCTCCAGTCATCCAAGCATCACAGCCACCCGAACACCGAAGGGGCACAGCCACATGTCCAGGATCCGCACCTCCCGCACCCGCCTCGTCGGTGCCGCCGCGACCGTCGTTCTCGCCGCGTTCTCCCTGACCGCCTGCAAGGACGGAACGGGCACCGTCGAGGACGGCGCGCCCGTTCCGTCCGGCTCCTCCACCTCGTCGGCGTCCGCATCCGCCCCCACCACCCCCAAGGGTTCCACCAGTTCCACCACCCCCACCGCTTCCACCGACCGATCCGGCCCTTCCGAGGCCTCCTCGTCGGACGCAAGGCCCGCGCCCGAGGGTTCGACGCAAGCGGCGGGCGGCGCGGACTCCGGCAAGCCGGTCACCTGCGAGGGCTCCAACACCAAAACCGTCGCGGAGCCGCTGCCCCGCCCCGTGAACCACATGCTCCTCACGGTCACCAACACCGGCGGCAAGCCCTGCTACCTCTACGGCTACCCGGCCGTCCGGTTCGGTGAGGCCCAGTCCGTGCCCCGGGCCGACGAGGACTCCAAGCCGCAGGCCGTCGTCACGCTCAAGCAGGGCGAGTCCGGCTACGCCTCGGTGAAACTGTCCGCCGCCGACGACAGCGGCTCAGGCGGCCACAAGGTGAAGTCCCTGACCGTCTACTTCCAGGGCCCCTCCGGCCAGGAGAGCGTGGGCGCCGGCGCCCACCCGTCGCTGCCCGCCGACGGCACCTATGTCGACGACACGCTCGAAGTCACGTACTGGCAGCAGTCGATGGACGACGCCATCAACTGGTGAGGCGCAGAAGCATGTTCGCCGTCAGGATTCTCCGTTGCGTGGCCACCTTCACCGGCACGGCCTTCAGCGTGGTGCTCCTGGGGAGCACGGGCGGCTTCCCGCAGGAGGCGGGAGTCGTCAGGCGTCGCGCCACGATCTGACCCGTGTCTCCTCCGTACGCACTGGATCATGGTCCGAATGAATGAACGGGGGCCGCCACTGTGGAGTGGCGGCCCCCGTTCGCGCGTCTCCGCAGATAGAAACGGTTCTCCGGGAGAACCCTGCGGTGGGGCGGGTGGGACTCGAACCCACGGCCGGCGGATTATGAGTCCGCTGCTCTAACCGGCTGAGCTACCGCCCCGTACGGCGCGTCGCGTACATGTGTGCGCGCCGTCTGCCGCAGCATAGCCGCTCATACGATCTCCTGCTTCGCATGGTCGGCTTCACAGGACCTTGAGGACTCCACCATGCGTGTGGCGGTTCCTGGGGACATGAAAAAGGACCCCGTACGGGGTCCTTGTTTCAGCATGCTCCCCCGACTGGACTCGAACCAGTAACCTGCCGGTTAACAGCCGGCTGCTCTGCCAATTGAGCTACGGAGGACCGAGCTCCCCCGACTGGACTCGAACCAGTAACCTGCCGGTTAACAGCCGGCTGCTCTGCCAATTGAGCTACGGAGGAATGCCTCGTTTGCATCGAACGTACCTCTCTGGACATCCGCCAGGGGGCGCTCGTTCGCTGCGACACATACATTAGCGCAAGCAGGGGGGTGCTCCGCCAATCGGTATCCCCCGCGATCGATGCCCACGCAAGGAACGACGCAGACGCAAGGGAAGGGTGGCCGTCATGCGCTATCGGCTCACGTTCTTCGCCGGGGTGGGTCTCGGCTACGTGCTGGGCGCGCGGGCCGGGCGCGACCGGTACGAGCAGTTGAAGAAGTCCGCACGCCAGGTCGCGCAGAACCCCGCGGTGCGCAACACCGCCGAGTCCGCCGCCCAGCAAGGGCGCGAGTACGCAGGCCGGGCCTTCCACGCGGTGAGCGACAAGGTCGGTGACCGTGTGCCCGACTCGGTCACCACCCGTGTGCGCTCCCTGCGTGAACGGCGGGCGAACGGCGGCGGCAAGGACGACTGGGGCACCGGCAGCACCTGACCACCCGGGACGGCCGGCCTCCGGGAGGCAGCGGGCACGCACGCCCCGCACGCCCACCGAGGGCCGTCCGGGCGCGGCGCGCACACCCGCGTCGGTACGGCAGAATTTCCGCCATGGGGATAGTTGCCGGGTTGGACAGTTCGCCCGATTTCACTCGTATCGTCGTCTGTGACACGGACACGGGGGCCGTGCTCAGGCAGGGGTATGCGCCACATCCGATGGAGACCCCCGAGGGGGGCGGCCGCCCCTCCGACGTCGACCCGCAGGCCTGGCTGCTGTCCCTGGGGGAGGCGGCCGGCAGCGGCCTCCTGGAGGGCGTGCAGGCCATCGGCGTCTCCGCACAGCAGAACGCCCTCGTCCCGCTCGACGCCCAGGGCGCCTGTGTGCGGCCCGCGCTGGTCGGCGGTGACCGGCGGGCACAGGTCGCCGCGGCCGACCTCATGGACACCCTCGGCGGACGGCAGGCCTGGGCCGAGGCCGTCGGCTGCGTACCGCAGGCCGCGCAGCCCGTGGCCAAGCTGCGCTGGCTCGCCAGGACCGAACCCGACAACGCGCTGCGCACCACCGCGCTGATGCAGGCCCACGACTGGCTCGTATGGCAGCTGCTGGGGCGGCCCGCGAGAAGAACCACCGATCGCGGCGGCGCCTCGGGGACCGGCTACTGGTCGGCCGCGACCGGCGCCTACCGCGCCGACCTCGTCGAGCTGGCGCTCGGCCACCCGGCCATGGTGCCCGAGGTGCTCGGCCCGTCCGAGGCGGCGGGTATGACACCAGAGGGACTGCTGATCTCCGCGGGCACCGGCGAGACCATGGCCGCCGCCCTGGGCCTGGGCATCGGGCTCGGCGACGCGGTCGTCTCGCTCGGCGCCTCCGGGTCCGTGATGGCGGTGCACCCCGAGGCGCTCGTCGACTCGACCGGGATGATCACCTCGCTCGCGGACGCGACGGGCATGCATCTGCCGGTGGTGACCACACTCAACGCCGTGCGCGCCCTGCGCGGCACCGCGGAGCTGCTCGGCGTTCCCGACCTGGAGTCGCTTTCCGACCTGGCGATGAAGTCGACGCCGGGCTCGCACGGGCTCGTCATGCTGCCGTACCTGGAGGGCGAGCGGACCCCCAGCCTGCCGCACACCGCGGGCACCCTGGCGGGACTGCGGCGCGAGTCGATGAAGCCCGAGCACCTGGCGCGGGCCGCTTTCGAGGGCATGCTGTGCGGGCTCACGGACGCGCTGGACGTGCTGCGCGGCCGCGGGGTCGACGTACGGCGGATCTTCCTGCTGGGTGCCGCGGCGGAACTGCCCGCCGTACAGGCGGCGGCACCCGCGCTGTTCGGTGTGCAGGTCGTGGTGCCGCAGCCCGCCGACTACACGGCGATCGGCGCGGCCCGGCAGGCGGCCTGGGCGCTCGGCGTCTCCCAGGGCACCCTCGCCCCGCACACCCCGCCCACCTGGCAGGGCGCGGCCGCGCGGGTCCTGGAGCCGGGCGAGGAGCTGGCGGTGGGCCAGGCCGTACGCCAGCAGTACACGTCCGTACGCGAGCAGACCCATCCGGGGGCATTCTGACCGCGGGGCACCCACTGTGTCGTACGTCTCACGCCGCCTGTGCCGTGCGTCTCGGGCGCCGTCGTATGCGTGCGGGAGTTCCTGGTGCGGGGTCTGCCGGGCTCCCGTCGGCCTACGTCGCACGACTGAGGCCGAGTCAGTATTTCGCCCCGCCGTCGGGTTAATCGGTTGAGGTAACGCCGGTGGAGTGTCCGACGATAGGGAATGGTGCTCCACCGATCGCCCCGCCTGCCGACGACTCCGAGAGATCCCGCGTGCTCATACGACTTCTGAGGGCCCATCTGGGCCCGTACAAGAAACCCATCGTCCTACTGGTGCTGCTGCAGTTCCTGCAGACCTGCGCCACGCTCTATCTGCCCACCCTCAACGCGGACATCATCGACAGCGGTGTCGTGAAGGGCGACACCGGATACATCCTGAGCTTCGGCGGCCTGATGATCGCTGTCTCGCTGGGTCAGGTCGTGTGCAACATGGGCGCCGTCTACTACGGCGCCCGTACGGCGTCGGCCATCGGCCGGGACATCCGGGCCGCCGTCTTCGACCGAGTGCAGTCGTTCTCCTCCCGTGAGGTGGGTCACTTCGGGGCGCCGTCGCTGATCACCCGGACCACGAACGACGTGCAGCAGATCCAGATGCTCGTCCTGATGACGTTCACCCTGATGGCGTCGGCCCCGATCATGTGCGTGGGCGGCATCGTCCTGGCCCTCGGCCTGGACGTCCCGCTGTCCGGCGTCCTGGTCGCGGTGGTCCCGGTGCTCGGCATCTGCGTGACGCTGATCGTGCGCCGGCTGCGGCCGCTGTTCCGCAGCATGCAGGACCGCCTCGACACGGTGAACCGGGTGCTGCGCGAGCAGATCTCCGGCAACCGCGTCATTCGCGCCTTCGTCCGGGACGATTACGAGAAGGACCGCTTCAAGGGCGCGAACACCGATCTCACCGAGGTCTCCCTCGGCACCGGCCGCATGCTGGCGCTGATGTACCCCATGGTGATGACCGTGGTGAACCTCTCGTCGATCGCCGTGGTCTGGTTCGGCGCGCACCGCATCGACAGCGGCGGCATGCAGATCGGCGATCTGACCGCCTTCCTCGCCTACCTCATGCAGATCGTGATGTCCGTCATGATGGCCACGTTCATGTTCATGATGGTGCCGCGCGCGGAGGTGTGTGCCGAGCGCGTCCAGGAGGTGCTCGGCACCGAGACGAGCGTCGTAGCGCCCACCGCGCCCGTCGTCGAACTGCGGCAGCACGGGCATCTGCAGATCCGTGGTGGCGGTTTCGGCTATCCGGGTGCCGAGGAGCCGGTGCTCAAGGACATCGACCTGGTGGCGCGGCCCGGCGAGACCACGGCCGTCATCGGGTCCACCGGTAGCGGCAAGTCGACCCTGCTCGGGCTGATCCCCCGGCTCTTCGACGTCACCGACGGCGAGGTACTCGTGGACGGCGTCGACGTCCAGGAGATCGAGCCCAGGCTGCTCGCGCGGACGGTCGGGCTCGTCCCGCAGAAGCCGTATCTGTTCGCGGGCACGGTCGCCAGCAACCTGCGGTACGGCAATCCGGACGCCACCGACGAGGAGCTGTGGCACGCGCTGGAGGTGGCGCAGGCCAAGGAGTTCGTCGAGCTGCTCGAGAACGGCCTCGACTCCCCCATCGCGCAGGGCGGCACCAATGTCTCCGGCGGGCAGCGCCAGCGGCTCGCCATCGCGCGCACGCTGGTGCAGCGCCCGGAGATCTACCTCTTCGACGACTCCTTCTCCGCACTCGACTACGCCACCGACGCGGCCCTGCGCGCGGCACTGGCGCGGGAGACCGCCGAGGCGACCGTGGTGATCGTCGCCCAGCGAGTGTCGACCATCCGGGACGCCGACCGGATCGTGGTCCTGGACGAGGGCCGGGTCGTCGGCACCGGCCGCCACCACGAGCTGATGGCGGGCAACGAGACCTACCGGGAGATCGTGCTCTCCCAGCTCACGGAAGCGGAGGCTGCCTGATGGCCATGGGACGCATGATGGGCGGGGCGGGCCCCGACCAGCGCTCGATGGACTTCAAGGGGTCCGGAAAGCGGCTTCTCGCCCAGTTCAAGCCCGAACGCGGCACGATGTACGGGATGCTCGCCTGCGGTGTGCTGAGCGTGGCCCTGTCCGTGGTCGGACCGAAGATCCTCGGCAAGGCGACCGACCTGGTCTTCGCCGGAATCATCGGCCGCCAGATGCCGTCGGGGGCGACCAAGGAGCAGGTCCTCGAGTCCATGCGGAAGCGGGGCGAGGGCAGCATCGCCGACATGCTCTCCGGGACGGACTTCACCCCGGGCAAGGGCATCGACTTCGGTGCCGTGGGGAACGTCCTGCTGCTCGCGCTGGGAGCGTTCCTGGTGGCCGGCCTGCTGATGGCGGTCTCCACCCGGCTCTCCAACCGGGCCATCAACAAGACCGTCTTCCGCCTGCGCGAGGCCGTGCAGGCGAAGCTGTCGCGGCTTCCGCTGTCGTACTTCGACCAGCGGCAGCGCGGTGAGGTGCTCAGCCGCGCGACCAACGACATCGACAACATCGGCCAGACGCTCCAGCAGTCGCTGGGCCAGCTCGTCAACTCACTGCTGACGGTCGTGGGTGTACTCGCGATGATGTTCTGGGTGTCGTGGCTGCTGGCGCTGGTCGCGCTGGTGACCGTGCCGCTCTCCTTCGTCGTGGCCACACGCATCGGCAAGCGCTCGCAGCCGCACTTCGTGCAGCAGTGGAGCACCACCGGCAAGCTGAACGCGCACATCGAGGAGATGTACACCGGGCACACGCTGGTGAAGGTGTTCGGGCGCCAGGACGAGTCGGCGCAGCAGTTCGCCGAGCAGAACGAGAAGCTGTACGAGGCCGGGTTCAAGGCGCAGTTCAACAGCGGTGTGATGCAGCCGCTCATGATGTTCGTCTCCAACCTGAACTACGTGCTGGTCGCCGTCGTCGGCGGCCTCCGGGTCGCTTCCGGCTCGCTGTCCATCGGCGACGTCCAGGCCTTCATCCAGTACTCGCGGCAGTTCTCGATGCCGCTGACGCAGGTCGCGTCGATGGCGAACCTCGTGCAGTCGGGTGTCGCCTCGGCGGAGCGGATCTTCGAACTGCTGGACGCCGAGGAGCAGGAGGCTGACCCCGAGCCCGGGCTGCGCCCCGAGGAGCTGCGCGGACGGGTCGCGCTGGAGAACGTGTCGTTCCGCTACGACCCCGACAAGCCGCTCATCGAGAACCTGTCGCTGAAGGTGGAGCCGGGGCACACGGTCGCGATCGTCGGCCCGACCGGAGCGGGAAAGACGACGCTCGTGAACCTGCTGATGAGGTTCTACGAGGTCACCGGAGGCCGGATCACCCTCGATGGCGTCGACGTCGCCAAGATGTCCCGGGACGAGCTGCGGGCCGGGATCGGGATGGTGCTCCAGGACACCTGGCTTTTCGGCGGCACGATCGCGGAGAACATCGCCTACGGTGCCGCGCGCGAGGTCACGCGCGGGGAGATCGAGGAGGCCGCCCGGGCCGCGCACGCGGACCGGTTCATCCGCACGCTGCCGGACGGCTACGACACCGTGATCGACGACGAGGGCACGGGCGTCAGCGCCGGTGAGAAGCAGCTCATCACCATCGCGCGGGCATTCCTGTCCGACCCGGTGATCCTGGTGCTGGACGAGGCGACGAGTTCGGTCGACACCCGTACCGAGGTGCTCATCCAGAAGGCGATGGCGAAACTCGCGCACGGGCGGACGTCGTTCGTCATCGCGCACCGTCTGTCGACGATCCGGGACGCGGACACGATCCTCGTGATGGAGAACGGTTCCATCGTCGAACAGGGCGCGCACGAGGAGCTGTTGGCGGCCGACGGGGCGTACGCGCGGCTGTACAAGGCGCAGTTCGCTCAGGCCGTGGCCGAGGTCGACTGAGCCTTCGGGGGCCGCTCGTGCGGGCGGCCCCCGGTCAGTCGAGGTATCCCCTCAACTGGTCCGCGAACGCGTGGTCCCGCAGCTTGTTCAGGGTCTTCGACTCGATCTGCCGGATCCGCTCCCGGGTCACGCCGAAGATGCGGCCTATCTCCTCCAGCGTGCGGGGACGGCCGTCCATGAGCCCGTACCGCAGCTGTACGACCTTCCTCTCCCGTTCTCCGAGGGTGGACAGGACCGCCTCCAGGTGCTGCCTGAGCAGCAGGAAGGCGGCGGACTCGACCGGGCTCGTGGCATCGCCGTCCTCGATGAGGTCGCCGAGGGCCACGTCGTCCTCCTCCCCGACGGGCGCGTGCAGCGAGACCGGCTCCTGGGCGAGCCGCAGCACCTCGCTGACGCGTTCGCCGGACAGGCCCAGGTGCGCGGCGACCTCCTGCGGCGTCGGCTCGTAGCCGCGTTCCTGGAGCATGCGGCGCTGGACGCGGACGACGCGGTTGATCAGCTCGACGACATGGACGGGGACGCGGATGGTGCGGGCCTGGTCGGCCAGGGCGCGCGACATGGCCTGGCGGATCCACCAGGTCGCGTACGTCGAGAACTTGTACCCGCGGGCGTAGTCGAACTTCTCGACGGCCCTGATCAGGCCGAGGTTCCCCTCCTGGACCAGATCGAGCATGGTCAGCCCGCGGCCGACGTACCGCTTGGCGACGGAGACGACCAGCCGCAGATTGGCCTCGATGAGCCGCCGCTTGGCTATCCGCCCCATGACCACCAGCCTGTCGAGGTCCAGGGCGAGCCGGGTGTCCAGGTCGGGGGTGTTGCCGAGCTTCTCCTCGGCGAACAGGCCGGCTTCGACGCGGCAGGCGAGTTCGACCTCCTCCGCGGCCGTGAGCAGGGGGACGCGGCCGATCTCGCGCAGATACTGGCGGAACAGGTCCGAGGAGGGGCCGGCGCCGTCGGCTTGGCCGCGTAACGGTTCGACGGGTTCGGACGCCTCGCCGGCCTCGACGGTCTCCACCGCGCCGGCGGGCGGGCTCTGCGGCTCCGTCTCCGTCTCGGGGTGGTGCACCGGCCGGTTCTGCGAGGGCACGGCCGAAAGGACGTCGGTCTCCGCGTCCGGCTCGTCCGTACTCATGTCGGTCTGTGTGAGGGTCTGGGTCTGCACGGGGGCGACCTCCAGGAATGTCGCTACCAGGGCGTGCGGCAGCAATACGTCGGGGATGGGGCCGACGGTCCGCCCGCCGGGCATCCCGGAGTCGTTGAGCGGAGCCGCGAGGGGTGCCGGACCCGCCGTGTACGGGTAGGCCGCGCTCCGGAAACTCAGGAACCGGAACCCAGTGTGGCGTATGACACATCGCCGCCACGAGGGGCGTGCGTCCACTTTTTGAGTCCGGTCCGTGACCGGGCGGTTACTCAGCTCGTCGGACCATCGGATTGACGGCCGGGGGACGCTGGAGTTCCGCTGCGTAAGGCAGGACGGAAGGCACGGGCGGGATAGAGGAGCTACGGCGGCGCATCGAGGCGCTGGAGGCTCATCCGACTTGCAGCTGATCCGGGCGCTGCGGGACACACAGCTGGAGCACGGCAAGACGCTGGAGGCGCACGCCGAGGCCCTGACCGAGCACGGCGAGCTTCTCGGTGCTCTGGCATCCGGTCAGGTGGCGATGACGGAGCAGCTTCAGGCGATCACGGGTCACCTCGGAATCACGCCGCCCGACGCGCCCTCGGAGGCGTAGCCGCCCGCACGGCCGCGGTTCAGAGCGCCGCCACCCCGCGTTCCCGCAACGCCTGGTCGTACTGCTGCAGAACCCACAGTTCGTTCTGCACCGCGGACAAATGGGCCGGGTCCCCGTGGGAGCCCAGGCGGGTCAGGGAGCTCTGGATGTCGCGGACGCGGCGCTCGACCGCACGGCGGCGGACCGTGACGAGCACGGTGCCCGCGTAGGCATCGTCCACCGTCCGGCGCATGATCGCCTCGACCGCGAGTTCCGTGACCATGGCGCGGACCGCGTCGTCGGGGGCCGCCTCGCGGACGCGGATCAGGTACTCCTGCGCATCCTGTGCGCCGTACTCCGTACCGCCCGCCTCCAGGATCGCCTCACGGACGGCCGCGTACGGCGTCGCGGTGAACTCGTCGACGCCGTACGCGTCGAACGCCGGGGAGACCAACTCCGGCTGCTGGAGGGCGAGTTTGAGCAGCTCGCGCTCGGTCGCGTAGACCGGGTTGCGGAGGTTGAGCGCAGGGCCCGTCACGGTCGGACGCGGCGCCGCCTCGTACGGCCGCGCCGGGCGTGGCCCGCTCGGGGCCGGACCCCTTCCCCGCTCACGCGCCCAACGGGCCAGCTGCGCCACCCGCTTGACCACGAACTGCGTGTCCAGGATGCCGAGCATGCCGGCGAGCTGCACCGCGACCTCGTGCTGGGCGCCGCTGTTCTTGATGCGGGCGACGACCGGAGCCGCCTCGTCGAGCGCGCCGGCACGGCTCGCGGGGGTTTCCAGGTCATAGCGGCCGACGATCTGGCGGAGCGCGAACTCGAAGAGCGGCGTGCGGGGTTCGGCCAGGTCGGCGACGGCCTCGTCGCCCTTGGCCAGGCGCAGCTCGCAGGGGTCCATGCCGTCCGGCGCGATCGCGATGTACGTCTCGGCGGCGAACTTCTGGTCGTCCTCGAAGGCACGCAGCGCCGCCTTCTGACCGGCCGCGTCACCGTCGAAGGTGAAGATCACCCGCGCCGAGCCGTTGTCCATCAGCAGCCGCCGCAGGATCTTGATGTGTTCACCGCCGAAGGCCGTGCCGCAGGTCGCGATGGCCGTGGTGACACCCGCGAGGTGACAGGCCATGACGTCGGTGTAGCCCTCGACCACGACCGCGCGGCTCGCCTTCGCGATCTCCTTCTTCGCCAGGTCGATGCCGTAGAGGACCTGCGACTTCTTGTAGATCGCCGTTTCGGGGGTGTTCAGGTACTTGGGGCCGTTGTCCGCCTCGTACAGCTTGCGCGCGCCGAAGCCCACCACGTCCCCGCCGATGTCGCGGATCGGCCACATCAGCCGGCCGCGGAAGCGGTCGATGGGGCCCCGGCGGCCTTCCTGGGAGAGGCCGGAGAGCAGCAGTTCCTTGTCGCTGAAGCCCTTGCCGCGCAGATAGCGGGTGAGGTGGTCCCAGCCCTGGGGGCTGTAGCCGACGCCGAAGTGCATGGCGGCGGCCTGGTCGAAGCCGCGCTCGGCCAGGAACGCGCGTCCCGTGTCGGCCTCGGGGCTGGTGCCCAGCTGCTCGGCGTACCACTGGGCGGCGATCTGGTGCGCCTCGACCAGACGGATGCGCTCGCCGCGCTGGTGGGTGGGGTTGTACCCGCCCTCCTCGTACCGCAGCGTGATGCCCGCGCGGGCGGCGAGGCGCTCGACCGCCTCCGAGAAGGCGAGGTGGTCGACCTTCATCACGAAGGTGATGGTGTCGCCGCCCTCTTGGCAGCCGAAGCAGTGGTACAGGCCCTTGCTCGGGCTGACCTGGAAGGACGGCGACTTCTCGTCGTGGAAGGGGCACAGCCCCTTCAGGTTCCCGCCGCCCGCGTTGCGCAGCTGGAGGTACTCGGACACGACGGAGTCGATCGGGACCGCGTCCCGTACCGCCTTCACGTCCTCGTCGTTGATCCGTCCTGCCACGAGGAGATTCTACGGGGGAGCGCGGGCAGCCATGGGGCTCGTGGGGCGCCCGGAAGGGGCGCGGGGAGCCGCGCGACAGGCCACGGGCACCCCGCGGACGCCTAGGCGGACAGCGTCTGAAGCGGTACCCCCGGGTCCGCGAGCGCCTCCGGGTCCACCACCGCCCTCGCCCTGATCAGGGACTGAATGTGCTCTGTGACGTCCCACACATTCATGTTCATCCCGGCCAGCACCCTCCCCTCCTTCAGCCAGAACGCGATGAAGTGCCGCTTGCCGACGTCGCCCCGGATCACCACCTCGTCGTACGACCCGGGCGGCGCCCACCCCGAGTACTCCATCCCCACGTCGTACTGGTCCGAGAAGAAGTACGGCACCCGGTCGTAGATCACGTCGTGCCCGAGCATCGAACGGGCGGCCGCCGGGCCGCCGTTCAGCGCGTTCGCCCAGTGCTCCACGCGCAGCCGGGTGCCGAACAGGTCAAGGGGGAAGGACGCCACGTCGCCGGCCGCGTAGATATCGGGGTCGGAGGTGCGCAGCCGCGCGTCCACCGCGATGCCGCCCCCGTGCGCACGGTCGGCCAGTTCCAGCCCGGCGGCCTCCGCGAGGCCGACCCGTGGCGCCGCACCGATCGCGGCGAGCACGGCGTGCGCGGGATGCTCCTCGCCGTCGTCGGTGCGGGCGGCCAGCACCATGCCGTCCTGGCCGACGATCTCGGTCAGCCGGGCCCCGAAGCGGAAGCGGACGCCGTGTTCGCGGTGCAGTTCGGCGAAGAGGTTGCCCAGCTCGGGGCCGAGGGCTCCGTGCAGCGGGGTCGGTTCGGGCTCGACGACGGTGACCTCCGCGCCGTACATGCGGGCCGCCGCGGCGACCTCCAGGCCGATCCAGCCGGCACCCGCGATCACCAGGTGGCCGTTGTCCCGGCCGAGCGCGGTCAGGACGCCCTTGAGGCGCTCGGCGTGGGCGAGGCGGCGCAGATGGTGGACGCCTGCGAGGCCCGTGCCCGGGATGTCCAGGCGCCGGGGTTCGGCGCCGGTGGCGAACAGCAGCTTGTCGTAGTGGACGAGCGTCCCGTCGTCGCCGTATCGGACCGTCTTCGCGGCGCGGTCGACGGCGACCACGGTCTGGCCGAGGTGCAGTTCGACGTCGTGGCGCGCGTACCAGGCGGGCTCGTGCACGAAGACGCTGTCGCGCTCCTCCTTGCCGAGCAGATAGCCCTTGGAGAGGGGAGGCCGCTCATAGGGGTGGTCGCGTTCGTCGCAGATCAAGATCACGCGGCCGGTGAAGCCCTCCGCACGGAGCGTCTCGGCCGCCTTGGCACCGGCCAGACCTCCTCCCACGATGACGAACGTCTGATCCGCGTCGACCACTTGATGCCTCCTCGTGAGGATGTCGCCCCATGCGAGCGTCCCGCACGGAGCGTGATGCGGGAAGAGGGGTGGCCCGATCAGGCCACGCTCGGTCACGTCCAGGTCACAGGCGCCCCCGTCAGTCGCGCGTGCAGGGAGCGTGCCGAGGCGTCCGTGAGCGAGGCGATCTGGTCGACGATCACCCGTTTGCGGGCGCGGTCGTCGCCCGCCTCCTGGAACAGTGCCCGGAACTGCGGATCGAGGCCGTCGGGTGCACGGCCGGTGAGTGCCTCGGCCAGCTCGGCGACCACGACGCGCTGGTCGGCGCGCAGCCGCTCCTGCTCGGCGCGCTGCATCACATACCGGTCGGCGACCGCCTTGAGGACCGCGCACTCCATGCGGGTGCTGCGCGGTACGACGAGTTCGGCCGCGTACCGGGTGAGGCGGCCGCTGCCGTACGCCGCCCGGGTCGCGCCCTCCGCTGCCAGGCAGAAGCGGCCGATGAGCTGGCTGGTGGCGTCCTTGAGGCGGGACTGGGCGACCGCCGAGCCGTCGTACCCGTGCGGCCACCACTCCTGGGCGAGCAGCCGGTCGAGGGCCTCGGCGAGTTCGTCGGGGTCGGTGTCCGCCGGCACGTACCGCCCGACGGCGACGGCGAAGACCGCCTGCCGCTCGGGCTCGGCGTGCAGCCAGCCCGGGTCGATGTGGCCCGCGTGCAGGCCGTCCTCCACGTCGTGCACCGAGTACGCCACGTCGTCGGCCCAGTCCATGACCTGGGCCTCGAAGCAGGTGCGCCGGCCGGGAGCGCCCATGCGGGCCCAGTCGAAGACCGGCCGGTCGTCCTCGTAGACGCCGAACTTCGGGGACTTGGGGTCGCTGGGGTGGGCGCCACGCGGCCAGGGGTACTTGGTGGCGGCGTCCAGGACGGCGCGCGTCAGGTTCAGGCCCACGCTGACGAGCTTCCCCGTCGCCGCGCTGCGGACGAACCGTTTCGGCTCGATGCGGGCGAGCAGGCGCAGGGACTGGGCGTTGCCCTCGAAGCCGCCGCAGTCCTCCGCGAACTCGTTCAGCGCCTGTTCGCCGTTGTGCCCGAAGGGCGGGTGGCCGAGGTCGTGGGAGAGACAGGCGGCCTCGACGAGGTCGGGGTCGCAGCCGAGGGCGGCGCCCAGCTCGCGGCCGACCTGGGCGCACTCCAGCGAATGGGTGAGCCGGGTGCGGGGGGTGGCGTCCCAGGCCTGGGCCTGGCTGCGGGTGCCCGGGGTGACGACCTGGGTCTTGCCCGCCAGGCGGCGGAGCGCGGCCGAGTGCAGCACCCGCGCGCGGTCCCGCTCGAAGGCGGTGCGGCCCGGGCGCTTGTCGGGCTCCGGCGCCCAGCGCTCGACGTCCGCCGCGTCGTACGCCGGGCCGCCCGCCCAGCCGCTCTCGTACCGTGCGGGGGTCTCGTGGGCCTTCGGTGCAGTCCCGTCCATGACCCGACAGTAATCGCAGCCGGGGAGGATCGGGATGTGGGCGACCGTATCCGGCGAGCGTCCCGCACGCCCCTCGTGCGCCGCGTGAACCGGATCACGGTCCGACACGTCCTCACTGGCGTAGCCACCGATCCTTGGGGGATGTGTTCGATGGGCCTGCTGCGCCTGACGATCCGCAGACCGCGCCTGCCGCGCACACGTGCCGGGCAGCGCAAGGCCGTACAACTGCTGATGCTCCTGTGCGTGCTGGCGCTGCTGCCGGCGACGTGGCTGTTCCTGGCGACGGGCGACCGGCTCCGCACGACCGCGGACGCGCCCCGCACCGAGGTCGCCGTCGTCTTCGGCGCCGGCCTGTGGAACGGCGAGCCGTCCCCGTACCTCGCCCACCGGCTGGACGCGGCGGCGCGGCTGTACCGGGCGGGCCGTATCGAGGTCGTCCTCGTCACCGGCGACAACAGCCGCAAGGACTACGACGAGCCGGACGCGATGCGCGCCTACCTGACCAGGCACGGCGTGCCCGACGGGCGGATCGTCAGCGACTACGCGGGTTTCGACACCTGGGACTCCTGCGTCCGCGCGAAGAAGATCTTCGGCGTCGACCGGGCGGTGCTGATCACTCAGGGCTTCCATGTCCGGCGTGCGGTCGCCCTGTGCCAGGCGGCGGGCGTGACCTCGTACGGCGTGGGTGTCGACGCCAAGCACGACGCGACCTGGTACTACGGCGGCGCGCGGGAGGTCTTCGCGGCGGGCAAGGCGGCCCTGGAGGCACTGTTCCAGCCGGATCCGACGTTCCTCGGCCCGAAGGAGCAGGGCGTCGCGAAGGCGCTGACGGCGGGGCGGGGCTGACCGTGGAGATCACTGACCTGACCCCCGCCGAACGCCGCGTCTGGGAGGCCTTCCCGCTCGGTGCAGCAGTCGACTTCCGCGAAGGTCGCGACGAGGACCCCGCGGCGGGCGCGTCCTGGGGCCCCGAGCGGACCGTCCGGGCCAAGGTGCTGCGGGCACTGCTGCTCGACGGGCCCGCCCAAGGCGGCGAGATCGCCGGACTGAAGATGTGGGGCGCGCGCATCACCGGGACGCTCCATCTGATGTACGGGACGATCGAACACCCCGTCCGCCTTCGGGCCTGCCACTTCGAGAAGGCCCCGAACCTGTACGGGGCGCGGATCCCCGCGCTCGTCCTGACCGACTCGGTCCTCCCGGGACTCACCGCGGGAACGCTCCGCGTCGAGGGGACACTGCGGCTCACGTGCTGCCGTATCTCGGGTCCGGTACGGCTCGCGGGCGCGAAGCTCTCCGGCGCGGTCTTCGTCAACAAAGCGCGGCTCGGCAGCCCCGACGAGGCCGCCGAGGAGCCCGTCCTCCAGCTCAACCACGCCGAGGTGGGCACGGACGTATGGGCCGTCGGGCTGATCGCCCACGGTCAGGTCCGGCTGAAGGGGGCCACCGTCGGCGGGCAGGTCAACCTCAACGACGCGCGGCTGCACACCCCTGGCGACACGGCCCTTGAGGCCGAGACTCTGACGCTTGGCACAGACCTGCTCGCCAAAGGGCTACGGGCCCAGGGCCGGGTCAACCTGAGCGGCTCCCGGATTCCGGGCCAACTCGTTTTCACCTACGCCCACCTGTCCCACCCGACCGGACAAGCCCTGCGCGCCAGCAGTTGCGTCATCGGCGAACTGTGGCTGCGCGAGGCCGCACCCGTCGAGGGCGCCGTGAACCTGCGCCGCACCCAACTGGACCTGCTGCACGTCCCGCCGGAGTTCTGGCCCCGGCAGGTCCGGATCGACGGGCTGAGCTACCGCGTACTGGCCCCGCACCTCCCCGCCGAGCAGCGCCTCCCGCTGCTGGAACGCGAGGCCGACGGCTATCAGCCTTACCCGTACGAGCAGTTGACCGCGGCGTACCGCACGGCGGGCGACGAGGGCGCGGCACGCACCGTCCAACTGGCCAAGCTCCGCCGACACCGCCGCACGCTGCCGGCCTACGCCCGGCTGTGGGGCCATGTGCAGGACGCGGCGGTCGGCTACGGCTTCCGCCCGATGCGTGCCGCGCTCTGGCTGTTGTTGCTGTTGTGTACCGGCACGCTCGCCTTCGCCCTGCAGCACCCGCCCGCGCTGAAGCCCTCCGAGGCGCCCGGTTTCAACCCGCTCTTCTACACTCTCGACCTGCTCCTGCCGATCATCGACTTCGGGCAGGAGGGGGCATTCGCGCCACGCGGCGGATTCCAGTGGCTGTCGTACCTGCTGATCGCCACCGGCTGGGTCCTGGCGACGACGATCGCGGCGGGCATCACCCGCTCGCTGTCGCGGCAGTAGACGTCCGGCAGCGGTCGAGGCGCCGCGGGGCGGCGCGGAACTCGCCTAGCGGTGACCCGGTGACGGGGCGCTCGGCGGCGCGGAACTCGGCCGCGCAGGGCTCTCGCCGTCCACTTCCGCCCCCGCGTTCTCCCTCGTGCGGTCGATCCCGACGGTCAGCGTCGCGACGAACCCCCGGTCGGCGTTCCCGGTGACGTGCATCAGGCCGTCCCTCTCGCCGCCACCGTGATACACCCTGTCCTGCGCGAGCCGCGCGCCCGTCCCGATGTGTTCGGTGTACGGGGCCTTCGCGTACACCGCGTCGGTGTACCGGTCATCGAAGAAGAGCTGCCCGGTCCAGTTGACCCTGCCGGCCTCGTAGGTATGACCGGCCTTCCTGCCGCCGGTGTGCACCTTGACGTAGATGTGGGGGGCGCGTGACCGGTACCAGCCGGGGAAGATCGTCCTGAACTCGGCGACGCCGTCGGCGCCGGTCCTCTGGAAGCCGCGCAGATATGTCCCGGGGCTCGCACCACTGGTGTCCGCGTCGGCGGGGGGCACCGTGCCGCCCGGGGGCAGGGCCGTGTAGCCGGAGAAGTAGCCCCAGGCGTCGGGCTGCCAGATCTCGACGAATGCGCCCTTCAGGGGTGCGCAGGCACGGCGCTGGTTGCGCACGGTCAGCCGTACCGTGAGCGCAACGCCCTTCTTGCCCTCGGTGATGTCCCTGCGGAAGAGCGCGCCCTCCAGGTAGTACGGCCCCTCGGTGGTACTCGGGTTGAGCATGCACAGTTCGGCGTCCGGGACGGCGTTCGACGTGTCGTTCTGCCCCGACGCGCGGGAGCCGCGGTCCGAGGAGGTGCAGGAGGCGATTCCGAGTCCCAGGACGGCACCGGCCGCGGCGCCGCCCAGCGCGAGCGCACGCCGCCGGGTGATGTCGCTATCGGTCATGGCGGGGACCCTAGGCGCGACGGCCGGGACGCCCGGTGGGGGCACACGGGGCCGTCGCCCGCACGAGCGACACGGACGCCCGACTGCCGCCGCGACACCGCCTGGGCGCGGGGACGGGGCTGGGCCCTGTGCTTCGGCCTGACGGCCGAGCACTACTACCGGGAGACGAATCCGGTACTGGCCGCGGTGGGCCACCGGGCGGTGACGGAGGCCCTCGCGGACTGACGCGGTCTTCTCCCGGTGGCGGTGTCCATGCGGAACAGCCCGACGCCTCGACCATGCTCGAGGCCGGACGGGACCGGGCGCCCCTGCGCACCAACCCCCGATTCACCCTTTCACCGCCACCCCCCGCCCCCATCGGGCTTCCGGCCGCAGCTCACCGCCCGTACGTCGTTGACCTGCCGGAACGCCGCCCCGCACCCCCCTCGGCCCAGGTCATCGGCACTCGTTCACCCCCTTCCTGACGTACCGTCAGCGAGCGGGTACGGCCGAGTTCCCTTTACCTCGAAAGGGCAGGGGTACGACCGACGCAGCGGCACATTGGGGGTGCCGCGGGCCGTGCCCCCTCGGAGGAGCACCACGATGCGACGTACGGCCCGCCTGCTGACCGGTACCGCGCTCACCGTGGCCGCGGGCCTGGTGGCCGTGCCCGCGTACGGCGAGGGCGCCGGGAGTCTGGAGGTCGCCCCCTCCAGCGTCGTGCCGGGGACCCAGGTCACCGTGAACACGGCGGCGTGCGGCGCGGGCGGCTCCGCGTCGGGCGATGCCACCGCGGTCGGTGCCGGCACTTTCATGCTCGCGCCCAGCACGCGCGAGCTGGACGTTACCGGGCGGTTCAGGGTGCCGCCGAGCGCACAGCCGGGGACGTACGAGATCGTCGCGACGTGCTTCGGAGGCCGGCACGCGACCGTGACCGGCGACCTGACGGTCACCCTGACCGCGACCACGGACCGGACGGGTCCGCAGGGAAGTGTGAAGACGGGGGTCGGCGGCGCACTCGGCCCCGACCCCGTGCAGACCGCGGCAGGAGTGGCGGCCCTCGCCGTCGCCGCCGCGGGCGGTACCTGGCTCCTGCATCGCCGTGCGAGAGGCGACAGGATCTGACGGACACCCTCCGCTGTCCGTCCGCCGGTACCGCCGTCCCCTCCCTCTCCGGGTCCGATGCCCCTCGCGGCCCGGAGGGGGCACGGGACGCCGTGTCCACGAAGGAGGTCCATATGCGCAGGTCCGGGAGTTCCGGAGGGGTCGGCAACGCCGCCATAGCCTCCGCCACGGCGATAGCCCTCTTCGGTGGTGCGTGGCTGCTGCACAGCGCCACCGCGAGCAACGCACCACCGCAGCCATCGGCCGCGCAGGCGTCCTCGGACGCCGACCGCGAACAGTCCGCCGCAGCCGCGCTGCCGCGCTCGCGGCCCGACCGCATACGCATACCCTCGATACGTGTGGACGCCCCTCTGATGGGCCTGGGCCTGACCAGGACCGGCGGCCTCGAGGCCCCGCCCGTCAAGCGGAAGAACCTCGCCGGCTGGTACGAGGACGGCATCACCCCCGGCGACACCGGCACGGCGATCATCGCCGGGCACGTCGACAACGCCCGGGGCCCGGCCGTCTTCTACGACCTCGGCGCACTGACGAAGGGCAGCACGATCGAGGTGGACCGCCGCGACGGCTCGACCGCCCTCTTCACGGTGTACGCGGTCGAGGCGTACGAGGCGAGCGACTTCCCCGACAACAAGGTGTACGGAGCGGCGCAACACCCCGAGCTGCGCGTGATCACCTGCGGCGGCGGCTACTCGAAGGCCACGGGCTACCAGGGGAACGTGGTGGTCTTCGCCCGCCTCACGGGCAGCCGCTGACCCTCAGGCCAGCCACTGCTGGTAGGCGAGGTTCGCGACCAGCGCGAACACCACCGTCAGCAGCACGATCCGGACGAACCCGCTGCCCTTCTTCAGCGCGGTGCGCGCGCCGAACATCCCGCCCGCCAGATTGAAGACCGCCATCGCCAGGGCCAGCTGCCAGAAGACCGTGCCCTTCCAGGCGAAGGTGGCGAGGGCGCCGGCGTTGGTGCAGCAGTTGACGATCTTGGCGATGGCGGAGGCGTTCACCAGGTCCAGGTGGAGGACCGCGGTGAGCGCCAGGACGAGGAAGGTACCCGTACCGGGGCCGATGAGACCGTCGTAGAAGCCGATACCGAGGCCCGCGAGTCCGATCGCGGCGAGTACACGGCGCGCGGAGACCGGCGCGGTCGAGGGAGCGGTCCCGAAGGCGGGCCGCAGGATCACGAAGGTGCCGACGGCGAGCAGCACGACCATGACGACCGGCTTGAGGACGTCCGTGCTCATCCCGGCGGCCACGACCGCCCCGGCCGTGGACCCGGCGAGCGCCGCGAGCCCGATCCGCACGGCCAGGGCCACGTCGACCGGCGTTTTGCGCGCGTACGTCACGGCCGCGCCCGTCGTCCCCGCGATCGCGACCGCCTTGTTGGTGCCGAGCGCGTACGACGCCGCCGTCCCGCCGGGCAGGGCGAGCAGCAGGACGGGAAGCAGCAAGAGCCCTCCGCCGCCGACCACCGCGTCGATCCAGCCGGCCGCGAGCGCGGTGAGACAGAGGACGGCGACCATGGTCATCGATATATCGGGCATGATCGCGACCCTAGGGAGCGAAGCGGGGTGCGGTCCATGGACCTGAGGGTCTTCAGAGGTTCCCGCGGATCGCGCATGGTCGCAGGTCAGCACAGAAAGAGAGGACGGCACCTCCCGCACAGGGGTGCCGCCCTCTCCGGTGCTCCGGGGCCGTCCTCGTATCGGTGAGGGTTCGGATGACCGACAACGGCCCCGGGAGTATGACGAAACGGGTCAGCGGTGGTCGCTGCCCTGCGCCTCCGATGCCGCCCGCCCGGCCTCCAGACGGGCCACCGGGATCCGGAACGGCGAGCAGGACACGTAGTCCAGCCCCACCTCGTGGAAGAAGTGGACCGACTCGGGGTCGCCGCCGTGCTCGCCGCACACGCCCAGCTTCAGGTCGGGGCGCGTCGCCCGGCCCGCCTTGGCCGCGTCGCGGACCAGCTTGCCGACGCCGTCCTTGTCGATCGTCTCGAACGGGCTGACGCCGAAGATGCCCTTCTCCAGGTAGGAAGTGAAGAACGAGGCCTCCACGTCGTCGCGGCTGAAGCCCCACACCGTCTGGGTCAGGTCGTTCGTGCCGAAGGAGAAGAACTCCGCCGCCTCGGCGATCTGGCCGGCCGTCAGCGCGGCACGCGGCAGCTCGATCATCGTGCCGATCGCCAGCTTCAGCTCCGTGCCGGCGGCCGCCTGGACCTCGGCGATGACCTGGTCGGCCTCCTCGCGCACGATCTCCAGCTCCTGCACGGTGCCGACGAGCGGGATCATGATCTCCGCGCGGGGGTCGCCCTTCGCGCCCTTGCGCTCGGCCGCCGCCTCGGCGATCGCACGCACCTGCATGGCGAACAGGCCCGGAATGACCAGCCCGAGGCGCACACCGCGCAGACCCAGCATCGGGTTCTGCTCGTGCAGACGGTGCACGGCCTGGAGCAGACGCAGCTCGTTCTCGTGCGGCTCCTGACGGGCCTCCGCCAGCGCCACCCGCACCGACAGCTCGGTGACGTCGGGCAGGAACTCGTGCAGCGGCGGGTCCAGCAGGCGGATGGTCACGGGGAGCCCGTCCATCGCCTCGAACAGCTCCACGAAGTCGCTCTTCTGCAGCGGGAGCAGCTCCTTGAGGGCCTCCTCGCGCTCGGTCTCCGTGTCCGCCAGGATCAGGCGCTCGACCAGCTCGCGCCGGTCGCCGAGGAACATGTGCTCCGTACGGCACAGGCCGATGCCCTGCGCGCCGAAGCGCCGCGCCCGCAGCGCGTCCTCGGCGTTGTCCGCGTTCGCGCGCACGCGCAGGCGCCGCTTGCGGTCGGCGAACGCCATGATCCGGTGCACGGCCTCGACCAGCTCGTCGGCGTCGTCGGCACCCGCGTGCATCCGGCCCTCGAAGTACTCCACGACCGGCGAGGGAACCACCGGGACCTCGCCCAGGTACACCTTCCCGCTCGACCCGTCGATCGAGATGAGGTCGCCCTCCTCGACCACGTGGCCGCCGGGCACGGTCATCCGCCGCCGCTTGGTGTCGACCTCCAGCTCCTCCGCGCCGCACACGCACGTCTTGCCCATGCCGCGCGCGACGACGGCCGCGTGGGAGGTCTTGCCGCCGCGCGACGTCAGGATGCCCTCGGCCGCGATCATGCCGTCGAGGTCGTCAGGGTTCGTCTCACGGCGCACCAGGATGACCTTCTCGCCCGAACGCGACCACTTCACGGCCGTGTACGAGTCGAAGACGGCCTTGCCGACCGCGGCGCCCGGCGAAGCGGCGATACCCCGGCCGACCTGCTCGACCTTCGCCTTCTCGTCGAACCGCGGGAACATCAACTGGGCGAGCTGGGCACCGGTGACGCGCTGCAGCGCCTCGGCCTCGTCGATGAGCCCCTGGTCGACCAGCTGGGTGGCGATACGGAAGGCGGCGCCCGCCGTGCGCTTGCCGACGCGGGTCTGCAACATCCACAACTGACCGCGCTCGATGGTGAACTCGATGTCGCAGAGATCCTTGTAGTGGTTCTCCAGCGTCTCCATGATCTGCATCAGCCGGTCGTACGACTTCTTGTCGATACGCTCCAGTTCGGACAGCGGGACCGTGTTGCGGATGCCCGCCACCACGTCCTCGCCCTGCGCGTTCTGCAGGTAGTCGCCGTACACGCCCTGGTGGCCGGAGGCCGGGTCGCGGGTGAACGCCACGCCCGTGCCCGAGTCGGGGCCCAGGTTGCCGAAGACCATGGAGCAGATGTTCACCGCCGTACCCAGGTCGTGCGGGATGCGCTCCTGGCGGCGGTAGAGCTTCGCGCGGTCGCCGTTCCACGAGTCGAAGACCGCCTTGATGGCAAGGTCCATCTGCTCGCGCGGGTCCTGCGGGAAGTCCCGTCCGGCCTCGGTCTTGACGATCTTCTTGAACTTGGCGACCAGTTTCTTGAGGTCCGCGGCCTCCAACTCCGTGTCGACCGCGACCTTCTTGGCCTTCTTGGCCGCCTCCAGCGCGTCCTCGAAGAGGTCGCCGTCCACACCGAGGACCGTCTTGCCGAACATCTGGATGAGGCGGCGGTAGGAGTCCCACGCGAAGCGCTCGTCGCCGGCCTGCTTCGCCAGGCCCTGCACGGACTTGTCGGAGAGGCCGATGTTCAGGACCGTGTCCATCATGCCCGGCATCGAGAACTTCGCGCCGGAACGCACCGAAACCAGAAGCGGGTTGTCGGCCTGGCCGAGCTTCTTGCCCATCCGCCCCTCGAGCGCGGCGAGGTGTGCACTCACCTCGTCACGCAGTGCCGCGGGCTCCTCGCCGCTGTCGAGGTAGACCTTGCAGGCCTCGGTGGTGATGGTGAAGCCCGGAGGAACGGGCAGGCCCAGATTGGTCATCTCGGCGAGGTTCGCGCCCTTGCCACCAAGGAGGTCCTTGAGGTCTTTGTTGCCCTCGGTGAAGTCGTAAACGAACTTCACCCCCTCGACGCCCTTTTCAGTTACGCGGAGATCTTTGTTTTCCGACACGGGTCTCGACTCCTCGAGGACGCGGTGGCTGCCCTGACGGCGAGGAACATACCCAGATCGAAGGCATCTGGGCACGTCCACTTGCGCGTCATGCGCATGTAACCACCCGTCCGCCACTGGATCGAAAGTCAAAGCTTGGCAAGCGTTTGGCGGCGAGTGTTTTCACTTCTTGAACACAACAGTGCCCACAAGCGCCTATTTCTGCTCAGATGAGCACCCTCTGACACGTCTGATTTTGATCGATGAACGATCGAAGGGTGGCACTGAGTGCCACACCTTGGAGAAGTGCAGCCTGCCAAGATTCGCTCATCTGAGCGCAACCCTTATCAAGGGTGGCGAGAATCACGGTATCCGGGGCGGCCCGATTTCACCATGCGGACGCGCGTCGGGACGGGACGCCGGGGGTGCGCACGCACTGGTCGACGCGGCGACGGCGGTGACTTACCGGCCGCCGTCGACCTGCGCATCGCCGGGTGTTTGCCGGGTGCTGGGGCGGCGCGGTTGAACGGACCCATCCGGCCGCCCGTACGGGATGCCGACGCGCCCGCTCTCCCCGGCGCGGCCCGCCCCTCCACCGCGGGCTTCGCACGGAAGGACCCTCGGATTGCCTCTCGACGCACGCCAACGACAGACGACGGGCAAGGCCGGGGTGGTCACGGACGGGGTCCTGCCGACCACGGAGCGGCAGCCGAAACTGGAGGCGTTGCCGACGCGGCTCCGGAGCGGCCGGCCGGATCACCGGCGGAGCCCGAACCGGACGCCGAGAAGACCGAGTCGGCACCCGGTGTCGCAGCAGAGCCCGAACCGGACGCCGGCAACGCCGAGTCGGCACCCGGCAACACGACGGAGCCCGAACCGAACCCCCACAACGCCGAGTCGGCACCCGGTGTCGCAGCGGAGCCCGAACCGACCCCCCACAACGCCGAGTCGGCACCCGGTGTCGCAGCAGAGCCCGAACCGGAGCACGACCCCGCGGCGGCGGCACCGGCCGCGCCCGTCGTTCCGCGACCGCTTCCTGACGGCGTACGGCTCGACGCCGCACCCGACGAAGGGCTGACGCCCGCCGGGATCAGCCCCCGGACGTGTCCAGCTCCGCGTCCTCACCGACCCCCGCGCAGTCGTACGGGTCCTTCAGCCAGCCGTCCGGCAGCACCACCCGGTTGTTGCCGGACGTACGGCCGCGGGGCCCGTCGGCGCCCGCCGGCCAGGGCTGGTCGAGGTCCAACTCGTCGAGCCCAGCCCGCAGTTCCTCCAGCGAGGACGTGATCGCGAGCCGCTTGCGCATCTCCGAGCCGACCGCGAAGCCCTTCAGGTACCAGGCCACGTGCTTACGGAAGTCGATGACCCCGCGCGACTCGTCGCCGATCCACTCGCCGAGCAGGGTGGCGTGCCGGACCATGGCGTCCGCGACCTCGCGCAGCGGCGGGCGGACGAAGTCGTTCCGCCCCTCGAAGGCCGCCACCAGATCGGCGAACAGCCACGGCCGCCCCAGGCAGCCGCGCCCCACGACCACGCCGTCGCAGCCCGTCTCGCGCACCATCCGCAGCGCGTCCTCGGCCGACCAGATGTCGCCGTTGCCGAGCACGGGGATCTCCGGCACGTGCTCCTTCAGCCGCGCGATCGCGTCCCAGTCCGCCGTGCCGCCGTAGTGCTGGGCGGTCGTACGGCCGTGCAGCGCGATGGCCGCGACGCCCTCCTCGACGGCGATCCGTCCGGCGTCGAGGAAGGTGAGGTGGTCGTCGTCGATGCCCTTGCGCATCTTCATGGTGACCGGGAGGTCGCCCGCGCCGCTCACCGCCTCGCGCAGGATCGCCCGCAGCAGGTTCCGCTTGTACGGCAGCGCGGACCCGCCGCCCTTGCGGGTCACCTTCGGCACCGGGCAGCCGAAGTTCAGGTCGATGTGGTCGGCCAGGTCCTCTTCCACGATCATGCGGACGGCCTTGCCGACGGTCGCCGGGTCCACGCCGTACAGCTGGATCGAGCGCGGCTTCTCGGTCGCGTCGAACTTGATCAGCTGCATGGTCTTGTCGTTGCGTTCGACCAGCGCCCGGGTGGTGATCATCTCGCTCACGAAGAGCCCCTTGCCGCCACTGAACTCCCGGCACAGCGTGCGGAACGGCGCGTTCGTGATCCCGGCCATGGGCGCGAGGACGACGGGCGGCTGGACGGTGTGCGGGCCGATCTGCAAGGTCGGGTTCATCGTGGGCGTGGGCATTCCCCCATTGTCACGCACTTCGAGGGGTACTCGGCGCTCGTCCGCGTGTGATCATGTAGTGGTCATTAGTTAGACACACTATTGAAACGGGCGTACGGTGGTGTACATGCCGGAGCTCAGTCACCGACGAAGCCTGCTGGTGCTCGCGATCTGCTGTATGAGCCTGCTGATCGTGAGCCTCGACAACACCATCCTGAACGTGGCGCTGCCCTCGATGCAGAGGGAGCTGCACGCCAAGGTGGCCGGACTGCAGTGGACGATCGACGCGTACACGCTCGTGCTGGCCTCGCTGCTGATGCTCGCGGGCTCCACCGCCGACCGGATCGGCCGCAAGCGTGTCTTCATAGCGGGGCTCGTCGTCTTCAGCCTCGGCTCGCTGCTGTGCTCTCTGGCCCCCGACCTGGAGTCGCTCGTCGCCTTCCGCATGGTGCAGGCGGTGGGCGGCTCGATGCTCAACCCGGTGGCCATGTCGATCATCACCAACACGTTCACCGACGCCCGCGAACGGGCCCGCGCGATCGGCGTGTGGGGTGCCGTGGTCGGCATATCGATGGCCGCGGGCCCCCTGGTCGGCGGGCTGCTGGTGGAGTCCGTCGGCTGGCGGTCGATCTTCTGGGTCAACCTCCCGGTCGGCCTGGCGGCGATCCTCCTGACCCTTCGCTTCATCCCCGAGTCCCGGGCCCCGAAGCCCCGCCGCCCCGACCCCGTCGGCCAGTTGCTGGTGATCGCCCTGTTCGGCTGCCTGACCTACACGATCATCGAGGCCCCGAACTCCGGCCTCGCCACGATCCTGCCGTTCGGCGCGGTCGCATTCGCCGCACTGCTGGGTTTGCTCCGGTACGAGCCGCGCCGCACCGAACCCCTCATCGACCTGCGCTTCTTCCGCTCTGCGCCGTTCAGCGGGGCCACGGCGATCGCGATCAGCGCGTTCGCGGCGCTGGGCGGCTTCCTGTTCCTGTCCACGCTCTACCTGCAGAACGTGCGCGGTCTGGACGCCCTGCACGCGGGCCTGTGGATGCTTCCTATGGCGGTACCGACCTTCCTGTGCGCACCGTTGTCCGGCCGGCTGATCGGCAGCCGCGGCCCGCGCCTGCCGCTCCTGATCGCGGGCTGCGCGATGACCACGAGCGCCGTGCTGTTCGCCGCCTTCGAGGCGGAGACGTCGAACGTCACGCTCTGCATCGGGTACGTGCTGTTCGGCATCGGCTTCGGCTTCGTCAACGCCCCCATCACCAACACGGCCGTCTCCGGTATGCCCCGTGCCCAGGCCGGAGTCGCCGCCGCCGTCGCCTCCACCAGCCGCCAGCTCGGCCAGACCCTCGGTGTCGCGGTGGTCGGCGCGGTGCTGGCCGCGGGCGCGGGCGTGGGCTCCTCTCCGTACCGGGACACCTTCGTCGCCGCCGCCCGCCCCGGCTGGTGGATCCTCACGGCCTGCGGTGTCGCTGTGCTGGCCCTGGGCGGGCTCACCACAGGCCGGTGGGGTCGGCGTACAGCCGAGCGGACCGCCGAGCGGCTGGAGTCGGCGGAGGTGCGGGAAGCCGCCGGCATCTCCGCGTAGGCACGCTACAGAGCGGCCCGCTCCAGTGTCGGGACTCCCGTGAGTTCTTGCAGTACAGGCCGTCCTTTTCTGACCTGCGGTACTGGTGAGCGGGGGTTCACTCGATCGCCTGGAGACTTCGACGTTCCGTCGAGATTCCTGACGGTCTGCCGCTATCCATGACGCATGGTCGTTCACAGTGAGCTGAGGCGTCGATGACGCTCGCGGTCGTCCGGTCGATCGGAACATCGCGGCGGCTGGCGACGGCACAGGAGTACGAGGACTTCGAGCAGGAGCTGGTCGACCAGTTCCTACTTGCAGGCGTCGGCGCCGGTATGACGGATGGTTCAATCGCCGACGACCGGCGGGCGATCTTTGAGTTCGTGAGGTTCCTCGGCCGGCCGGTGTGGACCACGGGCCCGGAAGACGCCGACCGGTTCCTCGCGGATCAGCGCAAGGTCAAACGGCTCGCGCACAGCACGGTCCAGAGCAAGGCGTGGACGCTCGCGCAGTTCTTCGACTTCCTGATCGCCCGCTACCAGGGCGACATCCATGCGCTGACCGGTCACGTGCTGGTGCAGCCGATCGACGAGTTCAACCGCCCCGCCAAGAGCGAGTACGGAACGCAGCGGATCCCACCGTCCGAGGCAGAGGTCGACCAGCTGTTCAACGGGTGGCGGGAGTCGTTGGGGAGCGCGAGGAAGTTCCTGCCCGCGGCCCGGGACTACATAGTGGCCTCGCTGTGGCGGCGGGTCGGGACGCGCATGACCGAGACGCTCAAGCTGGACATCCGGGACTGGCGGCCGGACCTGGGCGACTTCGGGAAGCTGCACGTCCGGCACGGCAAGGGCAGTCGCGGGCGCGGGCCGAAAGGCCGACTGGTGCCCGCCATCAACTCGACTGACGCCCTGATGGACTGGTGGCTCGGCGACGTACGGCACCAGTTCGGTGACGACTATGACAACCCCGACGCCCCGATGTTCCCCAGCGAGCGCCGCGACCCCCTGACCGGGTTCTGTCTCCGGGCCGGTGACGACGCGCTGCGGTCGGGCTTGAAGTGCGCGGTGGCGACCTTCCTTCCCGCCTGGGCCGGGCGCCTGACACCGCACGTGCTACGGCACTTCTGTGCGTCCTCGCTCTACCTGCAAGGCGTCGACTTGAAGGCGGTCCAAGAGCTTTTGGGCCACGAATGGCTGTCCACTACGACCCGGTACATCCACGTACACGAGAACCACATCGAACAGACGTGGGCGACGGCGAACCAGCGGGTCACAGACCGGCTGGGCCTGGGCTGAGGAAGAGATTATGCGCTGGAACTTGCGGATGAAAGCCGCCGGGCAGGGGATCTGGAAGTCCACCGAGATGCGCCGGCGCCTGGCGGATGCCGGGCTGGAGATCAGCACGGGCAAGATGTCGGCGTTGTGGACGGGGACGCCCACAACGGTTCGGCTCGATGACCTGGACATCATCTGCTTGGTGTTGAAGTGCACGACGGCGGACCTGCTGGTCCACGAGCCGGAGGTGGCGGCGGCCAGGAGGCCACAGGACGAGCTGCAGGCTGCGACCGGGGCCACGCCGGTGGTGCCGCGGCTGGGCCGCGGCCGGACCCTTCCGCCGCTCTGATGGCGCCGCCGAGGACCTGCCCACGGTGCCGCCAACGGCCCGTGTCCAGCCAGGGCGCGAAGTACTGCCATCGCTGTCGGCCGCAACCGTGCGACCCGCCGCCGTGCCGTAAGTGCGGATCGACCGAGGACTACTGGACCGCGTTCAAGTGCCGTAACTGTTACCGCGGATCGTCAGCAGAACGTCCGGCGTCCTGCCCGGACTGCTTCGCCTGGGGGATGCTGCGGCGCTACGGCAAGATGTGCGTCGGGTGCAGGGGCTGGCGTCGGCTGTACCCGAACGCCGCCCATGCCGGATCTGCGGTCGCGTCCTTCACCTGGGCGAGACCGGCGCGTGTCGGCTGTGCACCAAGCAAGCCCCGATGCTGCGGCCCCGCCGCCATGCCCTCGACCTGGAAGGGGCGAACCGACATGGGCAGCAGTTGTACTTCGCGGACACGGAACGGCGCTTGCAGCTGCTGAACCCGAAGTCGTCGCGGATTCGGCCCGAGCCGGCTCCGCAGCCTCCGCCCCCGCTGGTGCCAGCAGGGCACCGGCAGCTCGTCCTGTTCCCACCGTCCGGCCGGGACCTGCGGCGCGGCCAAGAGCGCGGCTTCCCCGACGTTGACGCACCCGAGGTAGCAGCGGCGCTGAAGGCCGCGGTCGGCGACTACGCGCATCACCATGGCCTGGAGTACAGCACCGCCTGGGGCCTGGACCGCGGGCTGCGAGTTCTGCTGAGCATCCATGACACGCCCGGCGCCCGGTTCTTGGCGTCCGACGTCCTGTTGCTGCGGGACCTGTTCCTCCCGGTCAGGCCCCTGCTGAGGCTGCTCACCCAGCTCGACATGCTCGACGACGACCGCACACCGAACATCGTCCCCTGGTTCCGCGAGCGTACCGCCGGGCTTCCCGAACCCATGGTCGGCGAACTCACCACCTGGTTCGAACTGAAGCTGTCGGGCAGTAACACCGCACCGCGCGTCAAAGCGCGACCGCACCGGTGGATTCAGCGGATGGTGACCAAAGCGCTGCCCGCCCTCCAGGCGTGGGCGGACCAGGACAAGGACTCACTGAGATCTATCACCCGGGCCGACGTCGTCGCGGTCCTGCCCAACAGCGGAACCCCACGCGTCGACATGCTCCAGGGCCTGCGGCACATCCTGCGGCCACTGAAGAACCAGCGCGTCATCTTCACCGACCCCACCGCCCGGATCTTCTGTGGCATGCCGAGCACCACCATTCCCCTGCCCGTCGAGACCGACGATCTCCGCAGAATCCTGCACGATCAGGAGGCGCCGCGCGCGGCCCTGGCAGCCTTGGCCATCTTCCACGCGCTCACCTCTGGGCAACTGCGCAGGCTGAAGACCACCGACCTGCGCGATGGGCGGCTGTTCCTGCCGAACCGGACTGTCCTGCTCGCCGAACCCGCGCGTACTCGTCTGGCGGCCTACCTGGACTACCGGAACCGGCGCTGGCCCGCACCGCCAACCCCCACCTGTTCGTCTCCCAGACCACGGGCTGCGGTGTGGAGCCGGTCAGCCACGTCTGGATCAACGACGTGCTCGGCATACCCACCAGTCGGCTCCGGGAGGACCGCCTCCTCCACGAGGCCGAGGCCACCGGCGGCGACCCCCGCCGCATCTGCGACTTGTTCGGCCTGTCCGTCGGCGCAGCCCTGCGCTACACCGGCACCGTCGACCAGGCTGGCCTCGTCGAATACAACCTCCGCAACGCCGGACCACGCCCCAGAAGGTCGTCAGGAATGTAAGTCCCTTTGGGCGATGGAGAGGTACTCCTCACGGGCCGTGGTGTAGCTGTTCCCCACTCCAGCAGAACAGCATGACGGTGGGCCGCCCTTGGGTTGCGCCGGTTCCGCTCAGGCGGCGCGGCGGGTCTTGCGGCGGCGTACCGCGACGGTGGTGCAGCCACCGACGGCGATCAGTGCGGCGGCCACACCGGCGATCGCCCCGGTGTCGTCGTTCGTACCGGTCTCGGCGAGGCCGGTCCCCTTGTCCGTAGTCGGCTGGGCGCGGATGAGTGGGAACCGCACCCCCCTTTCCCATCCGCTTGCCCCATCAGGTACCTTGCATCGCATGGAACCCGGTGATTCGACCAAGCAGGCCCGGGCAGCCGCCCAGCTGCGCAAGGGTGTCCTGGAGTACTGCGTACTCGCCCTGATGCGGGACCGCCCCCGCTACGGCGTGGAACTCCTCCACGCCCTGGAGGACTCCGGTGCCCTGGCCACCAGCCAGGGCACGGTCTACCCGCTGCTCTCCCGGCTCCGCCGCGACGACCTGGTCACCACCACGTGGCAGGAGTCCGCCTCCGGACCACCCCGTCGCTACTACGCGCTCACCGACAGCGGCCGGGCCGCACTCGACGAGTTCGCCCGCGTCTGGCCCGGCTTCCGCAACACCGTCGACAGCTTCCTGACCACCCCGCACCCCTCCACCGGAGACCTCGCATGAAGACCCCTGCCGACCCCGTACGCGACTACCTCGCCGCCGTCGAGCGTGAGGCCTCCGCACTCCCCGCCGACCGTCGCCAGGAACTCCTCGCCGACCTCGCCGAACACATCGAGGTGACACGTGCCGAACACCCCGACGCCGCGACCGGCGAGGTCCTGTCGGAGCTGGGGGACCCCCGCACGATCGCGGCGACGGCGCTGGCCGAGGCGGGGAACGGGGCCACCGGGGGCCCGGCCCGGGGCAGTGCTGGTGCACCCGCCCGGCGCGGCAAGGTGCACCCCCTGGTCCCGCTCCTGATGCTCACCCTCTCGCTGCCCTTCATGATGGTCTTCCCAGACCATCCCGGCCCGCTGTTCGGCGTCCTGTTCCGCATCACCGGCGCGGTACTTCTCTGCACCTCAGTGCACTGGATCGCCGTCCAGAAGACCACCGGCGTCATGCTTACCGCCGCCCTGCCGACTGCCGTCATCGTCACCTGGAACCTGTCCAGCGGCGGCCCGGCGGGTGACACCCCGGCTCTCCTGGCCAACCTGGCGATGCTCGCCCTGGTGGCCGGCACGGCAGCATGGCTCTGGCGGGTCCGCCGCGCCTGAGACGCTGTTTCCGGTCTGCGGGTTTGTCGCCTCGGCCCCGCCGGTTCGGTAGGTCCGGACGAACCCCGGCCCGGCGGAGTAGGTTTACGTGTGGTCTGCCCGTCAGTTCGGCTTCGAGCTCCCTCCGGAAAACTCGAACCCACGGCCTTTCGCTATGGCGTGCAGCTTCTCCAGCCTCTTCCGCGACTCCTCGTCGGCGGGCGCGTAGGTGACCATGCGCGGCCCGTTGTGCGGCCCCAGCCACAGATCCGTGTGGTCCACGACCAGCGGACCCACGAGGGCGTTGTCAGGACCCTTCCTCCTCGGCCCGGCGTGCCCGCAGGGTCCGTACCTTGTGGCGGTTGCCGCAGTGCTCCATGGAGCACCAGCGGCGGCGGCCGGGCCGGGAGGCGTCGACGTACACCAACTGGCAGTCGGCGGCGGCGCACGTGCGGATGCGCTGCGCGTGGGGGCCGGTGAGCAGGTCCACGGCATCGCGGGCGACGGTGGACAGCAGCTGGGCGCCGCTGCCGGGCCCCGCCCAGGCTCGGGCCCCGTCGGTACCGATGGCCGGGGCCAGGGGTGGCAGCGCGGCCGCTTCGTTGAGGAGGCGTACGTCGTCCGGGGCGCCCGGCGTCCCTTCCGTTCGCGCGACGACGATCCGCCACAGCGCGTCCCGCACCGCGCGCGCCGCCGTGAGCTCGTCCTCGGTGATCCGCAAAACGGGCGTGGGTACCAGCCGGGACCGCCCGGCCCACGCCGCGAGATCGACGGGCGTGTGCAGCCACTCGTACCGCCGGAAGGCGCCCGGGCCTCCGGTGGGAAGCAGCTCCAGGCTCAGGGCGCCCGGGTCGAAGCGGTAGGCGGCCCCGGTGTGGGACCGCAGCACGAGCCCGGGCGTTTCGGATCGGTCACTGGACGACGGCACCATGTAACCAATATAAACGGTTACATGACAGCACTGGAGTGGAAACTGGTCGTCGACACGCGCAACGCCCCCGCCCTGGCGGACTTCTGGGCGGCGGCGCTGGCGTACCAGGTGGAGGACAACAGCGCACTGATCACCGGCCTGCTGGCGGCGGGCCGGCTCCCCGAGGCGGCGGTCGCGGAGCACAACGGCACTCGCGTCTTCCGGGGCTTCGCCGCCATCCGGCACCCCGACGACCCGTACGACAAGGCCACCGGCATCGGCCGGGGCCGCCGCATCCTCTTCCAGGACGTGCCCGAGCCGAAGCCCGCGAAGAACCGCCTGCACATCGACGTCCACGCCGGCCCGGACGCCCGCGACGCCACGGTGGCACGCCTGGAGGCCCTGGGCGCGACCCGCGTCGAGGAGGTGGACAAGGGTCCGGCGGGCCACTGGTGGCTCATGTGCGACCCGGAGGGCAACGAGTTCTGCGTGGCGTAGGCGCGCGAGCCCCGGCACACAGAACGCCGGGCGGGCTGGATCGCTCCAGCCCGCCCGGCGCCCGGGAAGTACCTGCCTAGCAGCCCAGGAGCCGCGCGGCCAGGTAGCCCTCGATCTGGTCGAGGGAGACGCGCTCCTGCTTCATCGAGTCACGCTCACGCACCGTCACCGCGTTGTCGTCCAGCGTGTCGAAGTCGACCGTCACGCAGTACGGCGTGCCGATCTCGTCCTGGCGGCGGTAGCGGCGGCCGATGGCACCCGCGTCGTCGAACTCGATGTTCCAGTGCTTGCGCAGGGCCTGGGCCAGCCCCTTCGCCTTCGGGGACAGCTCCGGGTTCCGGGACAGCGGCAGCACGGCCACCTTCACCGGCGCCAGGCGGTGGTCCAGGCGCAGCACCGTGCGCTTCTCCATCTTGCCCTTGGCGTTCGGGGCCTCGTCCTCGACGTAGGCGTCGAGGAGGAACGCCAGCATCGCGCGGCCGACACCGGCCGCCGGCTCGATGACGAACGGGGTCCAGCGCTCGCCCGCCTCCTGGTCGAAGTAGGAGAGGTCCTGGCCGGAGCCCTCGGCGTGCGCGGAGAGGTCGTAGTCCGTGCGGTTGGCGACGCCCTCCAGCTCACCCCACTCCGAGCCGCCGAACTGGAAGCGGTACTCGATGTCGGCGGTGCGCTTGGAGTAGTGGGAGAGCTTCTCCTTCGGGTGCTCGTACCAGCGCATGTTCTCCTCGCGCAGGCCGAGACCCGTGTACCAGTTCCAGCGCTCCTGCATCCAGTACTCGTGCCACTTCTCGTCCTCGCCCGGCTTGACGAAGAACTCCATCTCCATCTGCTCGAACTCGCGCGTCCGGAAGATGAAGTTGCCCGGCGTGATCTCGTTGCGGAACGACTTGCCCATCTGCGCGATACCGAACGGCGGCTTGCGGCGCGAGGTCTGCTGGACCTGGGCGAAGTTGGTGAAGATGCCCTGCGCGGTCTCGGGGCGCAGGTAGGCGATCGAGCCGCTGTCCTGCGTCGGGCCGAGGTGGGTGGAGAGCAGGCCCGAGAACTGCTTGGGCTCGGTGAACTGGCCCTTGTTGCCGCAGTTGGGGCAGTTGATGTCGGCGAGGCCGTTCTCCGGGAGGCGGTTGTGCTTGGCCTCGTACGCCTCTTCCAGGTGGTCGGCGCGGAAACGCTTGTGACACGAGGTGCACTCGGTGAGCGGGTCGGTGAAGGTGGCGACGTGACCGGAGGCCATCCAGACCTCGGTCGCCAGGATCACCGACGAGTCGATACCGACGACGTCCTCGCGCGACGTCACCATGTAGCGCCACCACTGACGCTTGAGGTTCTCCTTGAGCTCGACACCCAGCGGTCCGTAGTCCCAGGCGGCACGCTGGCCGCCGTAGATCTCGCTGCAGGGGAATACGAAGCCACGGCGCTTGCTCAGGCTGACGATGGTGTCGATCTTGTCGGCGGCCACGGTGCTCTCTTCATTACGACGACGGGCGACGAAGCGACTGCTGCAGAGCATTGCTTCAGAGCTGAATGCTTCAGGTTACCGGCGAGGGCTCCCCTTCAATCAAATCGGTAGGGCACCCGGAGCGGGACCCCGGGAGTGCGCCGAGTCGGCAGCCGGACGCTTGTTGACAACGGTTTCCATGTTTGTTGAAAATGAGTGTCATGAACGTACGGCAACGCCTCATACCCGGGACCGCTCTCGCGACGGCCACTGCGCTGGGCCTCGGGGCTCTCACCGGCTGCTCCTCCGACACAGCCACGAACAGCAGCGGCAAGTTCGACGTCGTCGCGTCCTTCTACCCGATGGCGTTCCTCGCCGAGCAGATCGGCGGCACGTACGTCCACGTCACCAGTCTCACCCAGCCCGGCCAGGAGCCGCACGACCTGGAGATCAGCTTCAAGCAGACTGTGCAGCTCGACAAGTCCGATGCCGTGCTCTACCTCAAGGGGCTGCAGCCCGCCGTCGACGAGGCGGTGGCCCAGTCCGGGGTCGGGACGAAGATCGACGCCGCCTCCCTGACCTCCCTGGAGCAGCACGGCAACGAGGTCGGCGGCCACGCGGCGGAGCATGACGCCCACGAGGGCGAGGAGTCCGGCGGCAAGGACCCCCACATCTGGCTCGACCCGGTGCGCTACGCCGAGGTCGCCAAGGGCGTCGGCAAGGCCTTCGAGAAGGCCGACCCACAGCACGCGGACGCGTACCGGAAGAACACCGACGCGCTCGTCAAGAAGCTCGACGCTCTCGATACCCGGTACGAGCAAGGCCTCAAGAACACGAAGAGCAAGGTCTTCATCACCACGCACGCCGCCTTCGGCTACCTCGCCGAGCGCTACGGCCTCACCGAGGAGGCCGTCAACGGCCTGGACCCGGAATCCGAGCCCAGCGCCGCCCGCGTCAGGGACCTTCAGAAGACGGCGAAGGCCGACGGTGTCTCCACCGTCTTCTACGAGACGCTCGTCAGCGACAAGACCGCGAAGACCATCGCCGAGGACTCGAACCTGAAGACGGACGTCCTCGACCCGATCGAGGGCATCACCTCCCGGTCCCGCGGCACCGACTACTTCCAGGTCATGGAGGCCAACCTCAAGGCACTGCAGACGGCCCTGGGAACCAAGTGATCGTCATGGAGAACACTATGGAAGAGTCCGTCATACGCTTGCGCGGCGTACGCGCCGACCTGGGCTCGCGCCCGGTCCTGCGCGGCATCGATCTCACCGTGCACCGCGGTGAGGTCGTCGCGCTGCTCGGCGCGAACGGCTCGGGCAAGTCGACCGCCGTACGCAGCATCATCGGCCAGGTGCCGCTGAGCGCCGGCGAGATCGAACTGTTCGACACCCCGCGGCGCCGCTTCCGCGACTGGCGGCGCGTCGGGTACGTGCCGCAGCGCACGACCGCCGCGGGCGGTGTGCCCGCCACAGTGACCGAGGTCGTCTCCTCCGGCCGCCTGTCGCGCGCCCGCTTCGGCATCCTGCGCAAGGCCGACCGCGAGGCCGTACGGCGGGCCCTGGAGCAGGTCGGCATGGCGGACCGGGCGAAGGACTCGGTGAGCGCCCTGTCCGGCGGCCAGCACCAGCGCGTGCTGATCGCCCGCGCGCTCGCCTCCGAACCCGAGCTGCTGATCATGGACGAGCCGATGGCGGGCGTCGACCTGGCGAGCCAGGAGGTGCTCGCCGAGACGCTGAAGGGCCAGGTGGCGGCCGGTGCGACCGTACTGCTGGTGCTGCACGAACTGGGCCCCCTGGAGCCGCTGATCGACCGCGCGGTCGTCCTGCGCGACGGCTGCGTCCTGCACGACGGCCCGCCCCCCAAGGCCGTGGGCCAGCATGCCCTGCCCGGCCATGACCACGTACACCCGCACGACGCCGCGGGCACCGAACCGATCCGCACGGGACTGCTGAGCTGATGGACTTTCTGAACTACGCCTTCATGCAGCGGGCGCTCCTGGCCTCCGTCCTGGTCGGCATCACGGCCCCCGCGGTCGGCATCTACCTCGTACAGCGCCGCCAGGCCCTGATGGGCGACGGCATCGGCCATGTGGCGATGACCGGCGTCGGCCTCGGCTTCCTCCTGTCCACCTCCCCGGTGTGGATGGCGACGATCGTCTCGGTTCTCGGCGCGGTCCTGATGGAACTGATCCGCTGGTACGGCAGGACGCGCGGCGACATCGCCCTAGCGATGCTCTTCTACGGCGGTATGGCCGGCGGCGTGATGCTCATCAATCTCGCGCCGGGCGGCTCGAACGCGAACCTGACGTCGTACCTGTTCGGCTCGCTGTCGACGGTGTCGCAGTCGGACGTCGTCGCGATCTGCCTGCTGGCGGCCTTCGTCGTCCTGGTCACCCTCGGTCTGCGCCGGCAGCTCTTCGCGGTCAGCCAGGACGAGGAGTTCGCGCGGGTGACGGGCCTGCCGGTGCGGGCACTGAACCTGCTGACGGCGGTCACGGCAGCGGTGACCGTCACCGTCGCCATGCGCGTGGTCGGTCTCCTCCTGGTGTCCGCCCTGATGGTGGTCCCGGTGGCGGCGGCGCAGCAGTTGACCCGCAGCTTCGCGGCGACCTTCGCGATCGCGGTCGCCATCGGCGTGACCGTCACCCTCAGCGGCACGATCACGTCGTACTACCAGTACGTGCCGCCCGGTGCGACGATCGTGCTGCTGGCGATCGCCGCGTTCATCGCGATGACGGCGCTCGCCACCCCGCTGGCCCGTCGCCGCGCCCGGGCGGCCGCTGCCGCCGCACAGGCCGCCGGCGACCCGGTGGAGTGCGCGATTCCGGCCACCCGAAAGGCAAGAGGCGAGGCCGGAGTCTGACCGCGCGCAGTCCGGGCTGGCACAATGGCCCGGCAGGCGCAGATGCAAGGAGGCAACGGTGACGACCGCCGGCCCGCCCGTACGGGGACGATCCACCCGCCAGCGTGCAGCCGTGGCTGCGGCGCTCGACGAGGTCGACGAGTTCCGCAGCGCGCAGGAGCTCCACGACATGCTCAAGCACAAGGGCGACTCGGTCGGGCTCACCACGGTCTACCGCACCCTGCAGTCCCTCGCCGAGGCGGGTGAGGTCGACGTTCTGCGCACGTCCGAGGGTGAATCGGTCTACCGCCGCTGCTCGACCGGTGAACACCACCACCATCTGGTCTGCCGCGTCTGCGGCAAGGCGGTCGAGGTCGAGGGCCCGGCCGTGGAGAAGTGGGCCGAGGCGATCGCCGCGGAGCACGGCTACGTCAACGTGGCGCACACGGTGGAGATCTTCGGGACGTGCGCGGGGTGCGCGGGGGCCGCGGCCGAAGGCTGACGACCGCGACGGCGGCACGGGCTCAGGGCAGCATGTCGCCCCGGTTCACGCAAGAGTAGGAGCCGTCGTCGTCGCGCCCCACGCTGTCGTACGACCAGCAGTGCAGCATCGGGGCGAGCGTCCACATGCGCAGAGCCATAAGGACCCCCAGGACGGCGACGGCCGCCCACCCCCCGTACGACCGCCGTCCGGCGAGCGCCAGTCCACCGACGGTGAGCAGCACCGCGAAGGCGAGCGCGTAGACGGCCAGCGGCGCCAGGTTGTCCCGCAACCCCGGGAACGACTCCATTTCGATCGTGCAGACGAAGCCGAAAAGTACGACGAGCGCCGCGAAGCCGAAGACGGCGGCTGCCGCACAGCCACTGACGACGCGGGCGGCACCAGTGGCTTGACGACGCTCAGCAGGACGAACGGCTTCGGGGCCTCCCGGTAACGGGGGCCCCGCATCCCGCCCCATGTCCATGTCCATGTCCATGCGGCGGGATCCTAGCGAAGGGAGTCAGTCCTCCTGCCGGCCCTCCATGGCCAGCAGCTCCTCGTTCGGGATCGCCCCGCCGAAGCGGCGGTCGCGGGAGGCGAACTCCACGCACGCCCGCCACAGGTCACGCCGGTCGAAGTCGGGCCACAGCACGTCCTGGAAGATCATCTCGGCGTAAGCGCTCTGCCAGATCAGGTAGTTGGAGGTGCGCTGCTCGCCGCTCGGCCGCAGGAACATGTCCACGTCCGGCATGTCCGGGTAGTAGAGGTACTTCGCGAAGGTCTTCTCCGTGACCTTCGCCGGGTCGAGCCTGCCCGCCTTCACGTCCGCCGCCAGGGCCTGCGCCGCGTCCGCGAGCTCGGCACGGCCGCCGTAGTTCATGCAGAAGTAGAGCGTGAGCCTGTCGTTGTCCTTGGTCTGCTCCTGGGCGACCTGGAGTTCCTTGGCCACCGACTTCCACAGCTTGGGCATCCGGCCCACCCAGCGCACCCGGATACCGAGCTCGTCGAGCTGGTCGCGGCTCTTGCGGATGAAGTCGCGGTTGAAGTTCATCAGGAAGCGCACCTCGTCCGGTGAACGCCTCCAGTTCTCGGTGGAGAAGGCGTACAGGGAGATGTTCCCGACGCCCATCTCGATCGCGCCCTGCAGCACGTCCACGACGCGCTCGGCGCCGACCTTGTGCCCCTCGGTGCGCGGCAGCCCGCGCTCCTTGGCCCACCGCCCGTTCCCGTCCATGACGATCGCCACATGGTTCGGGATCAGCTCGCCGGGGAGCTTCGGCGGGCGGGCCCCCGACGGGTGCGGCTCCGGGGTCGTGTACTCACGGCGCTGGCGTCCCAGGATCCCGCGTACAACCATGTGCTCTCGTCTCCTCTTACGTGCTTACTTCTCTACGTAACGCAGCGAGCGAAGCCCGCGCTCCAGGTGCCAGTGCAGATACGCGGACACCAGCCCGCTCCCCTCCCGGACGTACCGCGGCTCGCACGCGTCCGCGGTCCCCCAGTCGCCCGTCAGCAGCGCGCCGAGCAGTTCGAGGGCCCGGGGCGAGGGTACGACGCTGCCGGGCACCCGGCAGTCGCCGCACACAGAGCCGCCGGACGCCACCGAGAAGAACCGGTTGGGTCCGGGCATGCCGCATTTCGCGCAGTCGCCGAAGCTGGGCGCGTAGCCGTTGACGGCGAGGGAGCGCAGCAGGAAGGCGTCGAGGACGAGGTGCGGCGCGTGCTCGCCACGGGCGAGCGTGCGCAGCCCGCCGACGAGCAGCAGATACTGCTGGACCGCCGGCTCCCCCTCGTGATCGGTGAACCGCTCGGCGGTCTCCAGCATGGCGGTCCCGGCGGTGTAGCGGGCGTAGTCGGTCACGATCCCGCCACCGTAGGGAGCTATGGTCTCGCTCTGCGTGCACAGCGGCAGCCCGCGCCCCACCAGCTCGCCCCCCCGCGCGAAGAACTGCACGTCCACATGCGAGAAGGGCTCCAGCCGGGCCCCGAACTTCGACTTGGTCCGCCGCACCCCGCGCGCCACGGCACGTACCCGCCCGTGCCCGCGCGTGAGCAGCGTGATGATCCGGTCCGCCTCACCCAGCTTCTGGGTGCGCAGCACAATGCCGTCGTCGCGGAACAGACTCATGGACCCCATTCTCGCCTACGCCGGGAGCACCCCCGCCCCCGTTCGCCGGGGTACGCGTTTCAGGGCACCTCACCGCGACTGCGGGCGTTGGCGTACGCGGTCGCCGCGCGGAGGCGTTCCGTCGGCGTAGCGGGGCGTACGGCCTCCGGCTCGACGTCCCACTCCCTTCCCCCGCCGTACGGTCTCAGCTGTACGTACGGGCTCTCGTGCCCCATCACCACGCCCACCCTTCCGGTGCGGACATCGACGGCGTACGACCCGATCGGCGGCTTCATCCCGCCTCCGCGACCCGCTGCGGGCGCAGGGCCGCCGCCAGCCGGGCGGCGACATCGACGGAACAGCCACCCAATTCCACGATCGGGCGGGGAACCTCACGCGCAACACTTGCCGGGTCGAGCCGGAGTGACGGCAATGTAATTCCCGCGTTCGCGAGCACCGCCCGCAAATCCTTCACTGTTTCCTCCGCCTCCTCGACGCAGCGCGCCGAGTGTCGTCCACCGGGTGATACGTGTACCGCAGCCACCGTGCTCCCCTTTCTTTTCCAGCTTTACACTTTGCATCTCCATGGTGACGCTCCGCACCTACACTCGGCAGGTGTCTGTGCCCTACAAGTGCGAGGCAGCGGAGGGACGGTGGGCCATGGCCAACGGTTCGCGCCAGGCGGCATGGGAGTTCTTCGGCGCGGAGCTGAAACGCCGGCGGGAGGACGCGGGATTCACCCAAGTCGAGCTGGGGGTGAGGGTTTTCGTCTCCGGCGGCTATGTCGGCCAATTCGAACAGGCTATTCGCAAACCACAGTTGGACGTGGCCCAGCGGATCGACGAGGTCCTGCAAACCGATGGTTTTTTCGAGCGCACCTGGCGAAAGCTGATTGATGACAAGCGGTACGCGGATTACTTCGCGGCCGTGGTCGAGCTGGAGCGGACGGCTACGAGGATCTGCGAGTTCGCGCCGACGTTGGTGCCGGGGGTGTTGCAGACGGGTGGGTATGCGCGGGCGGTGACGCTGGCCAACAACCCGTTCGCCACCGACGAGTACGTGGAGGAGACGGTGACCGCGCGACTGGAGCGGTCACGCATCCTGGCCGACGCTACAAGACCCGAGTATTGGGTCGTACTGCACGAGAACGTGCTGCGTATCCCGGTGGGCAGGCCGGAGGCGATGGCGATGCAGCTGGAGCACGTGGCGGAGGCAGGGCGGCAGCGAAAGGTGTTGGTGCAGGTACTGGCGTACCGGCAGGGGGCGCATACTGCCATGAGCGGGATGCTCCAGTTGATGGACTTTGAGGACGCACCGCCAACTGCCTATACAGAGACGTCGTTTTCGGGAACGCTCGTCGACGATCCAGCCGTGGTGAAGCGTGCACAGCGCGCATACGATCTGCTGAGGGCCGTCGCGCTGTCGCCAGAGGCGTCCCTTGCCCTGATCGACTCGGCGGCGGAGGACTTCAGACGATGCGCGAGTACGACCTGAGCAACGCCCGCTGGCGCAAGAGCACGCACAGCGACGGCAACGGCGGCAGCTGCGTCGAGGTCGCGTACGACTTCCCCGGCGCCGCCCGCTGGCGCAAGAGCAGCTACAGCAACGGCGAGGGCGGCAGCTGCGTCGAGGTCGCCGACGGAATCCCCGGTGTCGTACCGGTCCGCGACAGCAAGGTGCCCGGTGGTGCCGTGCTGCTCTTCGGTTCGGTGGCGTGGACGAAGTTCATCCGTACGGCGGGGACCGCCCGCTTCTAGCCAGTGTCGTGCTTTCACGCCACCCCCAACCCCAGCACCTACCCGACTGCCACCAGCCCCGCCTCGTACGCAATGATCACCAGTTGGACGCGGTCCCTGGCGTCCAGCTTGGTGAGCAGCCGGGTCAGGTACGTCTTCGCCGTGGCCACGCTGATGTACAGCTCGGCGGCTATCTCCGCATTCGACAGGCCGCCGCCCACCAGGGTCAGGACCTCCCGCTCCCGGTCCGTGATGGCCGTCAGGTCGCGGCGGCTGCGGGCCGGTTCCGGGCGGGCCGTGAAGTCCTGGATCAGGCGGCGGGTCACGCTCGGTGCGATCAGCGCGTCGCCGGACGCCACCACCCGTACCGCGCCGATGATGTCGTCCAGCGCCATGTCCTTCACCAGGAACCCGGACGCGCCCGCGCGCAGCGCCCCGTACACGTACTCGTCGTCGTCGAAGGTCGTCAGGACCACGGTCCTCGTGTCCGTCGGGCCTTCCGTGATGCGGCGCGTCGCCTCGATGCCGTCCATCTCCGGCATGCGGATGTCCATCACGACCACGTCCGGGGCAAGTTCCTCGGTCAAGGACACCGCCTCCGCTCCCGTGGCCGCCTCCCCCACCACCTCCACGTCCTCGATGTCGGCCATGACCATGCTCAGCGCCGTACGGATCAGTTGCTGGTCGTCTGCGAGAACCACCCGGACCGTCATCGGGCACCCGCCGGCACCGGCAGCCGCGCGGCCACCCGGAAGCCGCCCTCGGGGCGCGGCGCCGCGCTGAACTGGCCGTGCAGCAGCGCCACCCGCTCGCGCATGCCCGCCAGGCCGAAGCCCGTGTCCGTCGAGGTGCTGCGGCCCCGGCCGTCGTCCGTCACCTCCAGCGCGAGTTCCTCCTCGCCGTAGTCCACGGTCACCCGGCACGCATGCGTACCCGAGTGCCGTACGACGTTGGTGACCGACTCCTGGATGATCCGGAACGCGGACAGGTCGATGTCTGGGGGGAGTTGACGCGGCTCGCCGACGCGCTGCACCTCGACGCGCACCCCCGCCGCGGTCGTCGCCGCGGCCAGCCGGTCCACGTCGTCCAGCCCTGCGGGCTGCGCCGCCGCGGCCGTGTCGTCCCCCTGTCCCGCATCGGCCGCCCGCAGCGCGACCAGCATCCGCCGCAGGCCCGCCAGCGTCTCCCGGCCCGTCGTCTCCACCGCGCGCATCGCCTCGCGTGCCGCCTCCGGCTGGGTCGTCGCCACCCGGGCCGCCGCGCCCGCCTGAAGGGCGATGATGCCGATGCTGTGGGCGACCGTGTCGTGCATCTCGCGGGCTATGCGCAGCCGTTCGGCGGTCACCGCCTGAGCCGCCGTCTGGGCGCTCATCCTCTCCGCGTGCTCGCGGGCATGGCGCGTAGATGTGCCGAGCAGCCAGGCGATCACGGTGACCAGCGCCACGGCCACCTCCGCCGAGATGCCGGCGGGCCACCCGCACAGCAACCTTGTCGCGATGTACACGACCAGGGTGCCGATTCCCATGGCCAGGGCCGCACCAGCGGTGCGGCGCGGCCGGGCCGACGCGATGAAGTACAGCGCCACGATCGGCGTCAGGTACTGCGCCATCGGCAACCCGCCCGCCCCCAGGGTTGCGGTCTCGCAGATCGGGGCCAGGATCAGCCAGGTCAGTGCCGCGAGCGGTCGCCGCTCGAGCAGCCAGGCGCCCACAAGCACCATGACGGTGGACAGCGCATGGATCAGCAGGCCGTCCCAGCGGTACAGCTGGACCGCCGGGAGCTGGTCCGGTTGCCACTCACCAGGAAGCCTGACCCGCGCCAGGAGCGTGAGCAGCATGCTCGTACACCAGACGAGTGTGATCCATGCGCCGGGCGGCACACGCTTGAGCAGAGGCAGCGGCGAAGTGGCGTGCATGCCGTGATCGTAGGTCCGACTCGGCCGGCGGTCATCGTGCCGAGGATGTACAACCACGGTCGACAACCGGCCGCCTGCAGTGTCAGCAGCGGGGCGATGCCCTGCATCCCCCGCCCGCGCGAGCGTGGACCCCGTGATCGAAGTCAGCCAACTCACCAAACGCTACGGCGGCACCATGGCCGTCCGCGACCTGTCCTTCACCGTCCGTCCCGGCCATGTCACCGGCTTCCTCGGCCCGAACGGCGCGGGCAAGACCACCACCCTGCGGATGCTGCTCGGTCTCGTCGAGCCGACCTCCGGAACCGCCACCGTCAGCGGGCACTCCTTCCGCCGGCATCCGCGCGGGCTGCACCATGTCGGTGCCCTTCTGGACGCCGGGGATGTGCACGGCGGGCGGACCGCGCGGGCGCATCTGCAGGCGCTGGCCCGCAGCAACCGCATCCCGGCACGCCGAGTGGAGGAGGTCCTCATCGAGGTGGGGCTCGCGGGGGCCGCGGCACGGCGCCGGATCGGCGGTTACTCGCTGGGTATGAAGCAGCGGCTCGGGATCGCCACCGCCCTGCTCGGCGACCCGCCCGTCCTCCTCTTCGACGAGCCGCTCAACGGGCTTGATCCGGAGGGTGTGTTGTGGGTGCGAGGGCTGTTCCGGAAGCTGGCCGCCGAAGGCCGTACGGTCTTCGTCTCCAGCCACCTCATGTCCGAGATGGAGAACACCGCCGACGAGTTGATCGTCATCGGGCGCGGTGAACTCATCGCCGCCGAGAGCCTCACCGCGTTCGCCGAGCGCGGGACCCGGCCGGCCGTGACCGTCCGCACGCCCGACGCCGGTGCGCTGGCCGACGCGCTGTCGGCGGAGGGCGCGGCGGTTGCGCCGTACGACGAGGAGACGCTGAAGGTCACCGGGCTCAGCTCCGACCGGATCGGGGAGATCGCCTTCGAACATCGTTTTCTGCTACGCGAGTTGGCCACCCAGACCGCTTCCTTGGAGGCCGCCTTCATGGAACTGACCGCCGACAGCGTCGAATACCTCGCCGGAGAGCCCCGATGACGACCGCCCTTGCCCTGCCCGCCGCTCGTTTCACCGACCTGCTGGCCGCCGAGTGGATCAAGCTCCGGTCACTGCGGTCCACTTACTGGGCGCTCGGCTCCAGCGCCCTCGGCATCATCTTCTTCAACGCCAACGCGGCCCGCGCCGACTACACCAACTACCCGCACTACAACGGGGTCGTCCGGGCGCACTTCACCTCCTGGGCGCTACGGGACGCCTTCACGCAGGGCGCCGCCCTGATCCTGGTCCTCGCGGCGGCGAGCATCGGCGCGATCACGATCGTCGGCGAGTACTCGACGGGACTGATCCGTACGACCTTCGCGGCCGTGCCCGACCGGCGGGCGCTGACAACCGCCAAGATGCTCGTCGTGACCGCCGTCATGACGGTGTACGGCGCCGTCATCGCGGGCGCCTCCTTCATCGCGACACAGGCCATCCTCGACGGGCGCGGCCAGGGCCTGTCGATCGGCCACCCCGGCGCGTTGCGGGTGGTCGCGGCATCGGCACTGCTCGCCCCGGTGTCCGCGCTGGTCGGCATGGGGCTGGCTGCGCTGATCCGGCACAGTGCGACCACCATGGTGCTCTCCGTTTTCCTCCTGCTGCTCCTGCCCTCCTTCGTCACCGAGCGCTACCACTGGACGGCCTGCGTCAGGAACGCGCTCCCCTTCAACGCCTGGGCCCGCCTCGTCAATATCGAGTACGGCCATGAGCCGTACACCCTGGTCTCCCGGTATCCGACCACGGTGGCGGGCGGCTGGGTCGTGTTCGCGGTGTGGGCGTCGGTGGCGGCCGTCGTCGCGGTGGTCGCCGTGGACCGCCGCGATGTGTGAGGCGTGCGGCCGGATCAGTCGGACGTGGTGGTGGGTTCGGGCCCGGGGTCCGGATCAGCGGGCCCGCTGGCCTCCCAGAGCACACCGAACCGGTTGATCCGCTCCTCGACGTGCTCCCGCTTCATCTTCAGCGTGGTCTTGGCGGGTACGACCCGCACGTCCGGCTCGGTCTCGTAGCAGAGTTCGCCGTCGAAGATGATGAAGTCGTTCAACGGGGTCATCTGGGCACTCGGTTCCAGCAGCGACCGGACAGCGATCCGCGCGTCGATGCCGAACCGGCGCTGCGTCTCGCACAGTCTTTCCAGGCTCCCGGTGAGATCGCGGGACTCCTCCACGAGGAACAGCCGCCGTACCTCCACTTGGCGCTTCTTGATCGCCTCTCCCTGTGCGGCGAGATAGCGCTTGGCGGGCTCGCTCGACCAGAAGTCCCGGTCCACGTCGGTGCTGGTGGCGTAGATCGTCCTCTTCGCGCACGTGGTGAGGTCTATCAGCCACTCGTGGTTCTCGCCCGGGCAGTCCGCGCTGCCGTTGCTGAGGCTCTCCATCAGCGAGGCGAGGCGGGCGATCTCCTCCTGGGCGAAGGTCTTCACGATCTCCGAGCCCTGCTCGCCGACCTGTGTGTACTTGCGGGCCAGCCGTGTCACCCCGTCGGAACGGAGCACCGAACGGTCCACCTGGCTGAACAGCTCCGTCGCGTCATTGATCTTGGCGAAGCGGTCGTCGACCACCGCGAGCATCTCCGCGTGATGGCCGCCCAGGCGGTCCCTCATCTCACGGATGCGTTTCTTCTGGCCCTCCTCCATGGCCTCCAGCCGCCCCTCGAACTCCACGAGGTACTGGATGATCAGTGCCGCGCCACCCAGGACGACGGACACGGTCAGTTGCCACACCTGGTTCTTGTCCTGGTTCAGGACGTTGGTCAGCACATAGGTGGCGACCCCCACCACGACCGTGATCAGCGTTCTCTTGAACAGCTTCGCTGTCTGCGGCTGGTCCTGGTTCCTCGGCGCGACCCGTACGTCCCCTGACGATGCTCCGTTCATGTCGTTCTCCCCCGTCGGGTGTGTCGTTGGTGCCGCTCCTCAGCGCGTACTCAGCGCTTTGTGCAGCAACGGAACGGCCTGGACGGCCAGTTGGTCACGGATGCGCTGGACCAGGGTCTGCCACTGGCGAGTGAACCCCGGCTCCCGCTCCAGCACGTCCCACAGGTGGCCCAGTGTGTGGTCGACGTGTGCGCGTGGCATCCACAGATGCAGCAGGTGATCGACGGCCGGGCGCAGCGCCAGGACGGCCGAGGGGCCGTCCGCCGCACCGAGCCGGCTGTTGTCCAGCATGTGCACGACGGTTGTCAGCAGCCAGTCGTGCAGGGCGAGGTCCTCGCACAGGCCTGCGGCCGCGGCGGCCGGGGTGTTCTCCGGCAGCCTGAGCGAGACGGTCCGCAGACCGTTCTCGGCCAGGGTGAACCGTTCCAGGGAGGGGCCCTCGCCCTCCGGGGCGCGCCGTGCGGCCCAGCGCAGATGAGTGCGCCGGGACTTGAAAGGTGCCTTGTGGTCGAGCAGCGGATGGCGCAGCAGTTGGGCGAGCAGGCCCTCGGAGATCATTCCCAGGTCCAGTTCGCCGCGTCCGCCGCCGCGTAGGACGCCTTCGGCGGTGGCCTGTTCGGGGAGCTTTCCGAAGGGTTCGACGAGACCGGGCCTGACGAGGTAGTGGCCCCAGGGCCGGCGCGTGTCGGGTCCGCCGGCCGGGGCACTGAAGTAGGCGGTGGCCTGCAGGACGCGGCCCTCGGTGAGTGCGGCGCGGGCGGCCACCGTGCCGACGGCCCGCACCTTGGTGCCGTTCGAGGTGGGCAGTCGGCAGTCCACCCCGGTGAGGACGTCCGGGGAGAGCGCGTACAGGTTGGGCCGTTCGGAGACGCGGACCAGTTCGTCGGCGCGCAGCCTCAGCAGTTGGGCGGCTGCCCGGCCGTCCAGCGCCTGGAAGGACGGCAGCAGGCAGGTGCGCACCTCGCCGCAGGCCAGGACCAAAGGCGCCGACAGTGCCAGGACTCGCATCTCAGGTCTCCCCGTAGGAGAAGGCACCCGCCGACTCCTCGTAGAACACGTAGGTGGCGCGCTGCGCGACCGCGGCCGGCACCGCGGCCCCTTCGCGGGCGGACCGCTCGGCAACCTGCCGCAGTGCGCCGGAGTCGACGTCTATCTGGTCGAGGATGAGCCGGACGGCGTCCTCGACAGGCAGGAAGCGGTTGGCCATCAGCGTGCAGGTGCGGTAGGCGCTGAAGGGCGCCGCTGAGGCGTTGAGCTGGAGCAGTGGAGGCAGTTGGTCCCAGTCGTAGGGGAAGTCGCCGCCGTTCCAGAGACGCGGGATCAGCACGGGCTCGCCGAGGTGGCGCAGCAGGCCGAGGCGGGCCAGCTGCCAGACGGCGGCGAGGAACGGGCAGGACCACAGGCGCTGTTTGTCCTTCTCCGACCACAGTTCGACGTCCATGAACACGGAGTGGTTGCGGGCCGCGGTCTCCTGGGGCGGCTGCCAGCCGGTGGTCTCGGCCATGGCGGTGCGCGTGGCGGGGGTGCGCTGCCCGTTGGCGAGCCAGCCGGTCTGGCTGACGGGCGGGCGGGAACCGTAGCTGCCGGGCGGCGGCGACTCCACGAGGCGGTGCATCACGGCTTCGGCCAGTTCCGTCTTGTCGGCGACGGCACAGCCCGACTCGCGGGCCAGGTAGTCGATGACGAGGCCGGCCCGCTCGGCTTCTTCGAGGACCATCGGGACGAGTTCGGCGGGGGTGGAGAAGCGCCTGAAGTAGTCGTCGATGAGGAAGCAGGTACTGATGCGGGGCCGCTTGCCGCCGATGCGGCGCGCGGCGGAAGCACGGGCGGCGTCCACCCAGATCCGTACTTCGGCGAAGTGCTCGCGCAGCCGCTCGGGGCCGGCCTCGAAGTCCTCCATGTAGAGGTGGCCCAGCTCCAGGGAGAGATGAGCCAGCGGCACGGACTGGGTGCGGGGTTCCGCGGTGGTCTCCCGGAACACGGAATCCGTCACGGCTGCTCCCAGAACTTGTCGTCGGTGAGCCGTCCGGCCAGCTCGCTCAGCGCGTCCCAGGTCTCCCGGTTGGCGATCTGGCTGTCGAGCACGTCCTCGTCGGTGATGAGCTGCTCGCGCCACTGCAGGACGGGCTCCAGAGGCACGGAACCGAGGACCAGGCTGTAGCCGATGCCCTGGGTGGAGGCGAGTTGTTTGAGGTCCCGGTCGCATTCGCGCATCCAGGCCGACTGGGTGGGCGACACCTGCGACCAGAGCGCCGACTCGGGATCGGGGACGGCGGCGCGTACGAAGCGGATGACGTTGCGCAGAGCTTCCTCGTCGTGGCCTCGGGCCACCCCGCCGGCGACGATGCCGCGTTTGCCGAAGACCAGGCTCGCCGCGGCTGCCACATGCTGGCGGGTCCAGCGATGGAACACAAGCCAGCGGGCCTCGACACCACTCATCTCGCGTAGCGAGGTGGCCTCCAGAACCATGTCGACGGCGTAACTGCGGCCGGCGCTGAGGTCGACGATGATCAGGTCGAACTCGCTGTTGAGCCGGAGCAGGAGGTCCACGCAGCGGCGCAGGTTGTCGTCGGTGGTGGCGAACTCGCCGCCGCTGACGTCGCCGGGCATCAGCACCAGACGGCCGGAGCCCGGCGGCCGGGTGCGCAGGACCCGGTGCTCGGTGTCCGACCAGACGTCGATGCGGGCCGGCTCGGCGGCCTCGCCGATCAGATACGAGTGCAGGCCCCGGTCCTCGGCGGCCTGGCGTGCGTCGGGCACGTCGAAGACGGCCGCCGCGGTGGGCGAGCCGAAGTCGAAGTCCAGGTAGCAGACGTCGTCACCGGCCAACGCCCGGTGGTAGGCGAGGTTGGCGCTGGTGACGGACCGGCCCGTGCCTCCCTTGTCGGAGGCCGCGAAGACGAGCACAGGTCACACCCCCTGGACCGCGGCATCGCGGGCACGGGCGAGGGCGTCGAGCTGTCCGAGTACGTCGAGCGTCAACGCGCATGCGGTGCCGGGCTGTTCGTCCACGAGTTTGCGGGCCCGACGCAACTTGACCTCGATACTCCTGAGTTCCATCCCGCGGTTGCCCTCGGAGGACGGTGCGGGCTCCATCTGCTCGTTGCCGAGGATGTGGGTGGACTCACTGAGCAACGCCCGTGCGATTTCAGTCAGTTCGATGCTGCGGATCGGCGACTGCCGGTACATGTGATGGACCTGGACCATCACCTCGATGACGCGCTCCGTGATGTTCCAGGAGACCGGGCCTTCCAGGACGGGCGAGTCGGGGTAGGCGGCGTGGACGTTGTCCCACAGGCCCACGCCGTCCCCGTCCCGGATGCGGCGCCGCCATAGGTGGCCGAAGACGTTCTCGGCGAGCCTGAGCAGCCGGTCGTGCGAAGCGAGATTGCGGGAGAGCGTGCCCAGCTGGATGGTCCGCTTGAGCAGCTGTGCGGAGAAGTCGGTCATGGTCCACTGCATGGGCGGCCCCATGCGTTCGCTGCCTTGCAGCGGCAGGGTGATGCCGGGGTTGTGCAACTGAACCATGGGGTCGTCGCGCGTCAGGCGGCTGGTGATGCGGCCGCGTTCGGCGAGGCGTTCCATGACGCTGACGGTGCGGGTCAGGTCGTCGTCGGTGGCACGGCGCCGCATCAGGTCGTGGACGAGGATGGCGGCGATGGAGAGGGAGAAGTACTCGGATTCCAGCTTCTGGCCGGTGGTACGCCAGGGGATGTCCTCCAGGGGCCAGCGGTCGGGGTCGAAACGGGCGATGCCCGACCAGTACTGCTGGGTGATCTCCCAGCGCAGGCGTAACGCCTCGGCGAGCCTTTGCTGTTCGGGGGTGAGCAGGCCCAGGGTGAGGGTGCGGTCGGAGAACAGGTCCTGGATGCCGTCGAGGGCGACGACCGTGAAGTAGAGGTACGGCACCGGGTTGGCGACCCCGGCGGGCTGCCCGATCGGTTCGTCGGTCTCCACCTCGGGTGCGTCCTTCACCAGACTCCAGGCCCAACCGCACTCGAAGAGCTGGTTCTCGTCCTTGAGGACCTCCTCGACGTCGACACCGAGGGAGATGCTCTCGACGACGGCGGCGCGCAGGGCCCGGAAGCGGCGCTGGAAGTTCTGCAGGACGTGCCGTTGCGACAGCCGTCCCTGGCCGAGAAGTTCGCAGAGCGTGCGGCCCTGGGAGGAGTCGGCGTCGAAGACGTTGACCGTGAACGAGCGCAGCAGGCACACCATGGCCGCGGTGAGCCGGTTACTGGTGGCGCTGCGCAGTTCCTGGATCGTCTCCAGGACGTCGCTGCGGCGGGTCTTGGACTCGTACACCTTGAGGAAGCCGAGCGTGGCCAGGCAGAGGGTGATCGACATCGAATACGAGTCGACCACCCCCAGCTCACGCTGTTCCCTGGTGAGGTCCTGGTCCTTGTCCGCGGAGGCGAAGTAGTAGCCGCCGGCGAACGTGGGCCTCTTGTCGTCGCCGGTGTGCGTGCGCATGAACTGGGCTGCGGCCGTCACGATGTTGGTGGGCAGCTCAAGCCGTCCGCCGGCCTTCCTCAACACGTTCTGGACGTCGTCCGACGTGGTGTCCGGATCGTCCAGCCGGAACGACGGGATCTCGGTGGCCGGGTACAGGAGACACAGCAGGCGTTCGGCGTCGGCGACACTGCTCTGCCCACCCCATTTACCCCATGTCCACTCTCCGCCGTCGAACGACTGGCGGGCGACCGCCTGCCAGATATCCAGCAGATGCTGGCGTGGCTTGATCTGCATCCCATGCCCCTCACGCAGGCCGCGCTGCTATCACTTGAGAGCCTTCTTCTGCCCTGAAGACGAGGTCCTCAACCAGTCGGAATGCCGGGATCCGAATTCCGGTGGCCGCAGGCGACGATCATTCCCGAATACCCCTCGCGTACGGCGGCCGAGGCCTTCAGGCGCCGGGTCTCGAAGTCGCTCGTAAAAGGCGCAAGGCTCTCGTACACCTCTGATTCTCCCACGTCGCACGCCGGGAAGAAATGCTCGCCCGCGTGATAACCCTTCGAATGTTCCATGAACGCGGCGGCGAAAGGGGCGCCGGGGGCCAGGGCGCGCAGGAAGCACTCGACACCCCGGGTGAACTCCTCGCGGGAGTTGGTCATCGACTCCGCGACGAAGAACATGGTCCCCATGGACCACTTCCCCTCGTGCCGCACCAGGTCGAAGAGGTTGCCCGGTTCGACCTGGACGGCCTTCCGGAACTTGGCCCGCGGTTCCATGCCGAGGGCGGCGTATGCCTCGTTCTCGCACAGGACGCTCCAGAACTGGTCCCAGTTCCGGTCGTAGGAACCGACCTGGCTCTCCAGGTAGCGCACGTTCGCGGGCGAGCGCTCGAAGAGGGTGATCTGGTCGCACCAGGGCAGCATGGCCAGTGCGGGATAGAGGTTCGCACCGGCACCCACGTCGATACCCGAAACCGGTCCTGCGGCACCTCGTGAAAAATGATCAACGAAATGATCACGCAGGATCTGAAGGATCTCCGCGTCCTCCGCCTGCAGGTCACGGTAATTGTGATCCACGTAGGCGATCGGATCGAATGCAGCCCAGGAGACATCCGCATTCAGCTGCGCATCTCCCAGCGAACTGAAGGTCATTGGCTTACGGTACCAACGCCGGAGGTCAGGCGGATCCTTCTCGCGCCGACCTGGCGGAACACTTTACGTCGCACGAGGCGCACCGGGGGCGCATCGCACTGAATGACTATTTGGGCCTGTTCCGGCCTTGTACGGCCCGGATCGCCCCGTTCAAGATGGTCGGGACTCTGCCGAAAACACCCGAACGACAGAGATCGCGCGTCCCGCCCGTACCACCCGTTCGGGCGACAGCGTGCCCTTGACTTCATCCCGCAGGGGGGCGGCATGACTGCGTTTCCAGAGGAGCGTATCCCTTCGCGCGGCGGCCTGAGCGGCCCGGCGCTGTTCCACGACCAGGCGTTCGTCGACCGGCCGCTGACGATGAGGGGGGTCACGGAGGCGGATCTGCCCGAACTCGTCCGTGTCGACAGGGAGGCCTTTCCTCAGGAGCCCTACCCCTACTTCGTACTCCGTCAGTTGTTCGACCTGCATGGGGATCGCCTGCTCGTCCTCGACGACGGGGAGCACCTGCACGGGTACGTCCTGTTCGTCACCACCTCGGACGGTTACCGGAGTTGGATCGTCAGCCTGGGTGTCACCCGCGACCAGCGGGGGCGGGGACTGGGGCGGCGGCTGATGCTGGAGGTGCTGCGCAGGCTGCGCGCCGAGGGGGTCCGCGAGGCCCGTCTGACGGTGGAGCCGACGAACGCCGCCGCGATCGCGCTGTACCGGTCGCTGGGCTTCTCGTCCGACGAGGGCGTACGCAAGGACTACTTCGGCGTCGACGAGGACCGGCTCATCATGACGCTCGGCCTGTGAGACGCGGGGACGCCCCCGTCACGACGGCGTGCGGGCCTCCGCCAGGAGGCGGGTCACGTCGTCCGAGCAGATCGTCAGGGCCGCACCCACCGTGGTGAGGACATCGCGTTCCGCGGGGGTGTACGGGCCGTCCGCGAGGGCGATACGGGCGCCTTGGAGCAGGATCGACTCCCGACCCGTGGGGGCGAGGTGCGGAGCCAGGGGGTCCAGGGCTTCGTGGAGCTCTATGGCCAGGCTCGCACCGCCGGGTTCGCACAGGACGCGGCCCGTGTCGGCGGCCAGGGCCTCCACCAGGGCGCTCAGCTGGTCCTCCGTGCAGTCGTCGAGGCCCGCGGAGCGGACAGCGGTCGCGGCCGCCTCCAGGGACGTACGGGAGCAGGTGCCGCCCGCTGCGAGGACCGCGAGGGCGACCGTGTGGACCGCGTCGCGGAGCATCGCCGAGAAGCGGGTGGTGGTGGGGTGGTCGAGGACGTCCGTGCCGTAGTGGTGGCCGCACGCCGTGCATTCCACCACCGGGCCCGTCTCGCCCCGGGGGAGGACGGGGATGCCGGCCAGGGTGAACCGGCGGCGTCCGGTCAGCCGCTGGTAGTTGCGGTCACCCCCGCATCCGGGGCAGAAGAACTCGCCGTCACCGATGCTGGTCCACGCCGTGCGGATGCCCAGGACCTGCGAAACGCGGCCCGTGCGGGCTCCACGGCCGTTGCGTCCCCGTCCTGGCAGCACGTCGCACCTCCGTATCGCAGCGGCAACATCGCCGCTGCTTGCGTGATGTTAGCCACATTGGCGATGCGGAGTCAGTACCCCGGACGAGACCTCTCCGTGACATCGGGCCGAAATGGCCGGTCCACGACGGGGCCCCGCCCGCCCTGTGGGGCGGACGGGGCCGTGAACGTGCCGGTCAGAGGGTCAGCGGGCGGCGCGGTTGACCGCGGAGACGACCGCCTTCAGCGAGGCACGTGTCGTATTCGCGTCGATGCCGATTCCCCACAGGACCTTCCCGTCGATCGCGCACTCGATGTACGAGGCGGCCTGCGCAGAGGCGCCCTCGCTCATCGTGTGCTCCTGATAGTCCAGCAGGCGTACGTCGATGCCGATGGACTGCAGGGCGTCGAAGAACGCGGAGATCGGGCCGTTGCCGAAGCCGGTCAGGGTCCTGTCCTCGCCGTCGACCGTGGCCTCGACGGTCAGCGTGTCGACGCCTTCCTTGTCAGTGGTCGCCTGGCCCACCTTGACCTGGATGCGGCCCCAGGCGTTGTCCGGGTTCGGCAGGTACTCGTCCTGGAAGACCGTCCAGATCTCGTTCGGCGTGACCTCGCCGCCCTCCACGTCCGTTTTCGTCTGGATGATCTTCGAGAACTCGATCTGCATCCGGCGCGGCAGGTCCAGCTTGTGGTCGTTCTTCAGGACGTAGGCGACGCCGCCCTTGCCGGACTGCGAGTTGACGCGGATGACCGCCTCGTAGGAGCGGCCGACGTCCTTCGGGTCGATCGGCAGGTACGGCACCGCCCACTCGATCTCGTCGACCGTCCTGCCCTGGGCCTTGGCGTCGGCCTCCATGGCATCGAAGCCCTTCTTGATGGCGTCCTGGTGGGAGCCGGAGAAGGACGTGTAGACGAGGTCCCCGATGTAGGGGTGGCGCGGGTGGACCTCCATCTGGTTGCAGTACTCCCACGTCCGGCGGATCTCGTCGATGCGGGAGAAGTCGATCTGCGGGTCGACGCCCTGGGAGAAGAGGTTCATGCCCAGGGTGACCAGGTCGACATTGCCGGTGCGCTCGCCCTGGCCGAACAGGCAGCCCTCGACGCGGTCGGCGCCGGCCATCACGGCCATCTCGGCGGCGGCGACGGCCGTGCCGCGGTCGTTGTGCGGGTGGGCCGACAGGCAGACGTACTCGCGGCGGGAGAGGTTGCGGTGCATCCACTCGAAGCGGTCCGCGTGCGTGGACGGGGCCGAACGCTCCACGGTGGCGGGCAGGTTGAGGATGATTTCGCGGTCCGGGCCGGGCTGCCAGACGTCCATGACCGCCTCGCAGACCTCCAGCGCGAAGTCCAGCTCGGTGTCGGTGAAGATCTCGGGGCTGTACTGGTAGCCGAACTCGGTTTCGGGGCCCAGCAGTTTGTCCGCGTACTCCATCACCAGCCGCGTGCCGTCGACCGCGATCTGCTTGATGTCGTCCTTGGAGCCGCGGAAGACGACCCGACGGAAGACCGGGGCGGTGGCGTTGTACAGGTGGACCGTCGCGCGCTTCGCGCCCTTCAGGGACTCGACGGTCCGCTCGATCAGGTCCTCGCGGGCCTGGGTCAGCACGGAGATCGTCACGTCGTCGGGGATCGCGCCCTCGTCCTCGATGATCGAGCGTACGAAGTCGAAGTCGGTCTGGCCGGAGGCCGGGAAGCCGACCTCGATCTCCTTGTAACCCATCTTCACCAGCAGGTCGAACATCGCCCGCTTGCGCGCCGGTGACATGGGGTCGATCAGGGCCTGGTTGCCGTCGCGCAGGTCCGTGGAGAGCCAGCGGGGAGCCTGGGTGATCCGCTTGTCCGGCCAGGTGCGGTCGGGGATCTCGACCATCTCGTACGGACGGTACTTGTGGATCGGCATGGACGTGGGCTGCTGACGGTTCGCCATGATGCGTGGGCTCCTCAGGGTGTCCGGAAGGACGGCCGACGACGCAACGCCAAGCTCCGCGGGGAGGGAGTCGGCCTCGACTACAGGCCCTCGCCGCGGCAGCTAAGAAGGAGCAGCCCGAAACGCATGATGCCTCGCATGCTAGCCGAGCCGCGCCCGATGCGAAGGTCTGTATCAGTATGCGGGACCGGGGGGACATTTCGGGTGAAAAGTGCGGGACATCACAGCTGTCCGACCCTCGGGACCCGACGCCCCCTCATGGAACACCGGACCCCTGGTGCGACTTTTACCAATCATGGTTGCGGGTCGTGACAGCATCGTCACGCAGTGCAATGGTGCAGTCCATGACCACCCCCAGCGGCCACGAGCCCGCCTTCTGCACCGTTGTGCCACCGCATGTCCTCGACAAGCTCGCCCAGCACGGGGACACCGCGCTCGCCACTCCCGCGCGTCGCACCCTGGAGCGCGACGCCCTGGAGCGCACCCGCCGCCGGCTCACCACGGTCATCGGCGCGCCCACCGTGGCCGCGCCCCAGGGTGCGGCCGCCGGCCGGCCGCACCGCACCGTCTACGACGCGGGGCACCAGCAGACCCTGCCCGGCAAGAAGGTCCGCGGCGAGGGCGACAAGCCCGGCAGGGACAGCACGGTCAACCGTGCGTACGCGGGCCTCGGCGCCACCTTCGAGCTGTATCTGACGGCGTACGGCCGCGACTCCATCGACGGCAACGGGCTGCCACTGGACGCGAGCGTGCACTTCGGCGAGGACTACGACAACGCCTTCTGGAACGGCGAGCAGATGGTGTTCGGCGACGGGGACGGCCAGACCTTTCTCGACTTCACCCTCCCGGTGGACGTCATCGGCCACGAACTCACCCACGGCGTCACCCAGTACACCGCGAACCTGGCCTACTTCGGCCAGCCGGGCGCCCTCAACGAGTCGGTCTCGGATGTCTTCGGCTCGCTGATCAAGCAGTACGCGCTCGGCCAGACGGCCGCCGAGGCCGACTGGCTGATCGGCGCCGGGCTCCTCGCCCCGCATGTCACCGGCAAGGCGCTGCGCTCGATGAAGGCACCCGGCACCGCCTACGACGACACCGCGCTCGGCAGGGACCCGCAGCCCGGGACGATGGACGGCTATGTGAGGACCAGCCGGGACAACGGCGGCGTGCACATCAACTCCGGCATTCCCAATCACGCGTTCTACCTGGTCGCCACCGCACTGGGCGGGAACGCCTGGGAGCGGGCCGGACAGGTCTGGTACGACGTGCTGACCGGCGGGCGGCTGAAGCCCCGGGCCACGTTCGCGGACTTCGCGAAGCTGACGGTCGCGGCGGCCAGGGCGCGCTACCACGAGGGCGAGGAGCAGGAGGCCGTCCTCAAGGCCTGGGAGCAGGTCGGGGTACCAACCTCGTAGCCGGGGCGCCCGACTCGTACTAGACAGGTCCCATGCAGATTCGGGTGAGGCGCACGGGCGGGTTCGCGGGCATCGAGCGCCGGGGCGAGGTGGAGACCTCGGGACGGGCCGACGCCGAGGAGTGGCACACCCTGGCCGAGCGCGCGCTCGCCGCGGGCCGGGACACACCGCCGATCGGCGTGCCGGACGGTTTCAGCTACGAGATCACCGTGAACGGCAGGACCGCGTACTGCGCGGACCCCCGGCTGACCGAGGAACAGCGGGAGTTGATCTCGCGGGTACTCAAGGAAGGCGCCTAGTGCTGTGACCGGCCTTCCGCTCCTCTCGGCGCATCCCGAACTCCGCGGGCCGGCCGCGGCACAACGGGCGGGCCCGCAGGGCATGTCACCCGGCGGAACGGGGCCCCTGGGCGAGCCCTGACCGCACGGACCGCACCGCCCGGTCCGGGGTGTCCCCGGCGGCGACCGCGAAGTCCCCGGCTGCGCAGGCCGCGGGCGTTCCGCCGGGACGTGGAGGGGCTGGTCCGAGACGTGCGGCTGCGGCTCGGCGAGGACGTGCCGGTGGTCTTCGCCGGCCTGCCCTCGCTCGGCGGTCACACCGCGCTCCCGCGCCGGGTCCGGGGACCGCTCGGTCTCTACGTCCGGGTTCTGGACCGGCAGGTGAGGACGGTGGCCGCGAGGGGAGTCACCGTCTTCCACCTGCCGTCCGGAGGCCCGCCCGAGGTCCCGGGCGAGTGGCTGGCGACGGACCGCTTCCATCCGTCGCCGGCGGGCTACCGGGCGTGGGCCAGGGTCCTGGCCTCCCGCCTGGCCACACTGCCCCCGCGAGGGCCGGGGTCGTACAGGTGCCCGAGGAAAAGTCCTACGGCTCTGACAGCCGCGCGTCGTACTCTTGAAACCGGCGAGGCCGCCCGCAGTTGCGCGGCCCTACGGAGGAGGAATCGCAGGCCTACAGAGCCGGCCCATGACTCAGACACCCACAGCGCCCAGCCCCGCGGAGGGACAGGCCCGAGCGCACTTCACCGTTCCCGCCCAGCACCCCATGGTCACCGTGCTGGGGTCCGGAGACTCCCTCCTGCGCGTGATCGAGAAGGCCTTCCCGGCGGCCGACATCCATGTCCGGGGCAATGAGATCAGCGCGGTCGGCGACGCGGGTGAAGTCGCACTGATCCAGCGCCTGTTCGACGAGATGATGCTGGTGCTCCGCACCGGTCAGCCGATGACGGAGGACGCAGTGGAACGCTCGATCGCCATGCTCCGGGCGAGCGAGAACGGGGAGGGCCCCGAGGAGACGCCGGCCCAGGTGCTCACGCAGAACATCCTGTCCTCGCGCGGCCGCACGATCCGCCCCAAGACGCTCAACCAGAAGCGGTATGTGGACGCGATCGACAAGCACACGATCGTCTTCGGTATCGGTCCCGCAGGCACGGGCAAGACCTACCTCGCCATGGCCAAGGCAGTGCAGGCCCTGCAGTCCAAGCAGGTCAACCGCATCATCCTGACCCGCCCCGCCGTCGAGGCGGGCGAGCGCCTCGGCTTCCTGCCCGGCACGCTGTACGAGAAGATCGACCCGTATCTGCGCCCGCTCTACGACGCGCTGCACGACATGCTCGACCCGGACTCGATCCCGCGGCTCATGGCGGCGGGCACGATCGAGGTCGCTCCGCTCGCCTACATGCGCGGACGCACCCTCAACGACGCCTTCATCATCCTCGACGAGGCCCAGAACACGAGCCCCGAGCAGATGAAGATGTTCCTCACCCGCCTCGGCTTCGACTCGAAGATAGTGATCACGGGTGACGTGACCCAGGTGGACCTTCCGAACGGGACCAAGAGCGGTCTGCGGCAGGTCCAGGAGATCCTCGAAGGCGTCGAGGACGTCCACTTCTCCCGGCTGTCGTCCCATGACGTCGTACGGCACAAGCTCGTCGGCCGTATCGTCGACGCGTACGAGCAGTACGACAGCAAGTACGGCACCGAGAACGGCACGCACAAGCCCCGCGGCAAGGCCGCGCACGGGCACAAGGGGAAGTAGACCAGCACCACCATGTCGATCGACGTCAACAACGAGTCCGGCACCGAGGTCGACGAGCAGGCGATCCTCGACATCGCCCGCTATGCGCTCGCGCGGATGCGCATCCACCCGCTCTCCGAGCTCTCGGTGATCGTCGTGGACGCAGACGCCATGGCGCAGCTCCACGTCCAGTGGATGGACCTGCCGGGACCCACGGATGTCATGTCCTTCCCCATGGACGAGCTGCGGCCCCCGTCCAAGGACGACGACGAGCCGCCGCAGGGCCTGCTCGGAGACATCGTGCTGTGCCCGGAGGTCGCCACGAAGCAGGGCGCCGAGGCTCCGACGCAGCACTCCATGGACGAGGAACTGCAGCTGCTCACCGTGCACGGCGTGCTGCACCTGCTCGGCTACGACCACGAGGAGCCCGACGAGAAGGCCGAGATGTTCGGCCTCCAAGCCGCCATCGTGGACGGCTGGCGTGCGGAGAAGGGTCTGACGGGCCCCTCCCCGGCCCCGACCGTGTCATGAGTCCGCAACTCGTCCTCGGTGCCGTCGCTCTGATCGTCGTCGCCTGGCTCGCCGCCTGCGCGGAGGCGGGCCTGGCGCGCGTCTCCAGCTTCCGCGCCGAGGAGGCCGTGCGCGGCGGCCGGCGCGGCAGCGGCAAGCTCGCCCAGGTCGCCGCGGACCCGACCCGCTACCTCAACGTGGCGCTGCTGGTCCGCGTCGCCTGCGAGATGGCCGCCGCCGCACTGGTCACGTTCGCCTGCCTGCGCGAGTTCCACCAGACCACCGAGGCCCTACTGATCGCGATCGCGGTCATGGTCCTCGTGTCGTACGTCGCGGTCGGCGTCTCCCCGCGCACCATCGGCCGCCAGCACCCGCTGACCACGGCGACTGCGGCGGCGTACGTCCTGGTTCCGCTGGCCCGGGTGATGGGACCGATCCCGTCCCTCCTCATCCTCATCGGCAACGCGCTCACTCCCGGCAAGGGCTTCCGCCGCGGCCCCTTCGCCTCCGAGGCGGAGCTGCGCGCCCTCGTCGACCTCGCGGAGAAGGAGTCCCTCATCGAAGCCGAGGAGCGCCGCATGGTGCACTCGGTGTTCGAGCTGGGCGACACCCTGGTGCGGGAGGTGATGGTCCCGCGGACGGACCTGGTGGTCATCGAGCGTCACAAGACCATCCGCCAGGCACTGAGCCTGGCGCTCAGGTCCGGCTTCTCGCGCATCCCCGTCACCGGGGAGAGCGAGGACGACGTCGTCGGGATCGTGTACCTGAAGGACCTCGCCCGCAAGACGCACATCAGCCGGGACGCCGAGGCGGAGCTGGTGTCCACGGCGATGCGGCCCGCGACGTTCGTGCCCGACACCAAGAACGCGGGCGACCTGCTGCGCGAGATGCAGAAGGAGCGCAACCACGTCGCCGTCGTCATCGACGAGTACGGCGGCACGGCCGGCATCGTCACCATCGAGGACATCCTCGAGGAGATCGTCGGCGAGATCACCGACGAGTACGACCGCGAGCTGCCGCCGGTGGAGGAGCTGGGCGAGGACCGCTACCGGGTCACCGCCCGCCTCGACATCGGCGACCTCGGCGAGCTGTACGGACTGGAGTCGTACGACGACGAGGACGTGGAGACGGTCGGCGGCCTCCTCGCCAAGGCCCTGGGCCGGGTGCCGATCGCCGGTGCGACGTCCATGGTCGAACTCCCGGACGGCCGGGAACTGCAGCTGACCGCGGAGGCCGCGGCCGGCCGCCGGAACAAGATCGTGACGGTGCTGGTGGAGCCGGTGGCCCCGGTGGAGCCATCCGGCGACGAGGAGAAGTGGCCGGAGTGACCCCTCGGGAGCTGCGCGTGTTCTGCCTGTCCTTCAATGCGGTCGTCGAGGACTTCCCCTTCAACCCGGAGACCTCGGTCTTCAAGGTCCAGGGCAGGCTGTTCGCACTGACGAACCTCGACGCGCAGCCCCTGAAGGTCAACCTCAAGTGCGACCCGGAGGACGCGGTCCGGCTGCGCGGTGAGTACGAGGGCCTGATCGTGCCCGGCTGGCACATGAACAAACGACACTGGAACACGGTCACGGTCGATGGCAAGCTCCCGGACGGTCTGGTCCGGGAGCTCGTCGAGGACTCCTACGACCTGGTCGTCGCCGGTCTGCCGCGCGCCGACCGCCTTCGTCTCGACCGCCCCTGAGCACACTGGGAGAGCGACGGCGCCGAAGGTGCCCGTGTGCACCCCGTTGCGGGACGGCCCCGGTCACGCTTCGTATGCTCGGGGCATGACCGACACCAACGCGCTCGACCCCGAGGACCGCAAGATCGTCACGCTGGCCCGTTCCGTACGGGCCCGCAACGGCGTGCCGGAGGGCGCGGCCGTACGCGACGAGACGGGCCGTACCTATGCGGCCGGGACCGTGTCCCTGGACTCCCTGAAGCTGAGCGCGCTGCGGACGGCGGTGGCCATGGCCGTGGCGTCGGGCGCGACGTCGCTGGAGGCGGCGGCCGTGGTGACGGAGGCGGAATCCGCCTCCGCCGAGGACCTGGCGGCCGTACGGGACCTTGGAGGGGCTGGGACGCCGGTGCTGGTGGCCGGGCCTGACGGGACGGTTGGCGCGACGGTTGCGGCCGACTGATTTCCTTGGTGCCGCGCGGCTTCCGGAAGATCATTCCGGCCGGCGGGCGACCGGCGGTGCGGTGGGGCTCCGACGATCAGGGACAATGGGCGCCATGAGCGTTCGTACCCAGTCTTCCGAGCTTACCGAGGCCGTCCACCGGGCAGGCTTCGCCTGTTTCGTGGGCCGCCCCAACGCGGGCAAGTCCACCCTCACGAACGCTCTGGTCGGGCAGAAGGTGGCGATCACCTCGAACCGGCCGCAGACGACGCGGCACACGGTCCGGGGCATCGTGCACCGGCCGGAGGCCCAGCTGATCCTGGTGGACACCCCGGGCCTGCACAAGCCGCGCACGCTGCTGGGCGAGCGGCTGAACGACGTCGTACGGACGACGTGGGCGGAGGTCGACGTGATCGGCTTCTGCCTGCCCGCCGACCAGAAGATCGGTCCGGGCGACCGCTTCATCGCCAAGGAGCTGGCGGGGATCAAGAAGACCCCCAAGATCGCGATCGTCACCAAGACGGACCTCGTGGACTCCAAGGCCCTGGCCGAGCAGCTGATCGCGATCGACCAGCTGGGCAAGGAACTGGGCATCGAGTGGGCGGAGATCGTCCCCGTGTCCGCGGTCGGGGACAAGCAGGTCGAGCTGCTCGCGGATCTGCTGATCCCGATGCTGCCCGAGGGGCCCGCGCTCTACCCCGAGGGCGACCTCACGGACGAGCCCGAGCAGGTCATGGTCGCCGAGCTGATCCGGGAGGCCGCGCTGGAGGGCGTGCGCGACGAGCTGCCCCACTCGATCGCGGTGGTCGTGGAGGAGATGCTCCCGCGCGAGGACCGCCCGGCCGACAAGCCGCTCCTCGACATCCACGCGAACGTGTTCATCGAGCGCCCCAGCCAGAAGGGCATCATCATCGGCCCCAAGGGCAAGCGCCTGAAGGAGGTCGGCATCAAGTCCCGCAAGCACATCGAGGCGCTGCTGGGCACGCCGGTCTTCCTGGACCTGCATGTGAAGGTGGCCAAGGACTGGCAGCGGGACCCGAAGCAGCTGCGGCGGCTGGGCTTCTGAGGGCTCTCGCCCGGCGGGGCGCGGGGTGTGACCCCGCGCCGGTCACGCCGATCTGCCGAACCCGATGGTCGGCACCGCCCTGCGCCGCGGCCACGGTTCGCCGCACGCCTTCGGCACCAGCCCCTCCAGGAACGCGTACCGGCTGAGCGCCGCGGGCTCCTGGCCCTTGTACGACTGGACCCTGCGCCACCAGGCCGCGACCTCGGACCAACCGGGCGCCGACAGCGACCCGCCGAACTCCTGCACGGAGAGCGCGGCCGTCAGTCCCGCGAACGCGAGACGGTCGGCCAGCGGCCACTCGGCCAGCGTGCCGGTCACGAATCCCGCCACGAAGACGTCCCCTGCGCCCGTGGGGTCCAGCGCCTCCACGGCGATCGCGGGCTCGCTGGCCGTCTCGCCCGTCCGCCGGTCCACGGCGTACGCGCCCTCCGCGCCGAGGGTGACGACAGCCAGCGGCACGTGTTCGGTCAGCGCGTGCGCGGCGGCGCGCGGGCAGGAGGTGCCCGTGTAGCGCATGGCCTCCTCCGCGTTCGGCAGGAACGCCTCGCAGTGTTCGAGATCGGCGAGGGCCGCCAGGTTCCAGGCGCCGGTGCCGTCCCAGCCGACGTCGGCGAAGACGCGGGCGCCCTTCTCGGCGGCCCTGGCGATCCAGGGGGCGGGCCGGCCCGGGGTCAGCGAGGCGACGGCGGCCCGGGCGCGGGGCGGGCAGTCGGGGGCGGGCTCCTCCGGCGGCGGCTCATGGCCGTGCGAGACCATGGTCCGCTCCCCCTCGTACGCCATGGAGACGGTGACCGGGGAGTGCCAGCCGGGCACGGTCCGCGAGGGGGAGAGATCGATGCCCTCGCCCTGCTCCAGGGCGTCCCAGCAGTACTCGCCGTAGTGGTCGTCGCCGAAGGACGCCGCCAGGGAGGTCCTCAGGCCGAGGCGGGCCAGGGCGGTGGCCATGTTGGCGACGCCACCGGGGCTCGATCCCATCCCGCGTGCCCAGGACTCGGTCCCGCGCACCGGGGCGGAGTCGAGCCCGGTGAAGATGATGTCGAGGAAGACCGTCCCCGTGAGGTACACGTCCCACGACGGATCTCCGGGCGCGCGCAGCGCCGCCAGCGGGTCGATGTGGGCCTGGTTGTGCGGGCCTTCTCCGATGAACGCGGTCACGGTGCGCTCCTGACACGATACGGATCCCGTCAGTGTGCACCACGTGTCCCGCCGCAGGGTGCGGTGACTCCGAAGCCGCCGTCGGCGCCCGGCGCGCACCACGTGAGCCGCTACCGGCGGGGAACCGCCGGCGTACGACACGCGGGCCCCGGCGGGCGACCGCCGCGCCGGGGCCCGGACCGCTCTGTTCCTTCTCTAATCCTTCGCGAACTCGTACGCGTCCACCTCGGCGAGGTAGCGCGCCCGGCGCTCCTCGTCGTGGTCGAGGAAGGAGGCGACGAAGGAGTTGCGGGCCAGCTCCCGCATCCGCTCCGTGCTCAGGCCGAGCGCGTCCCGCACCGCGTGGTAGTTGTCGCCGGCGTATCCGCCGAAGTACGCGGGGTCGTCGGAGTTGACGGTGCACAGCAGCCCCGCGTCGAGCATCGCGGGCAGCGGGTGCTCCTCGAGGACGTCGACGGCACGCAACCGGACGTTGGACAGCGGGCAGAGCGTCAGCGGCACGCGCTCGCGCACCAGCCGCTCGACCAGCGCCGGGTCCTCCATACAGCGCAGCCCGTGGTCGATCCGCTCGACGCCGAGCACGTCGAGGGCCTCGGTGATGTACTCCGGCGGCCCCTCCTCCCCGGCGTGCGCGACCCGGCGCAGTCCGAGGGCGGCGGCGGCCTCGTACACCTCGCGGAACTTCACCGGCGGATGCCCGACCTCGGCGGAGTCGAGGCCGACACCGACGATCCGGTCCAGGTACGGCTTCGCGGCGTCGAGCGTCTCCAGCGCCGAGTCGGCGGACTCGTCACGCAGGAAGCACATGATCAGCTGGGTGGAGACGCCGTGGTTCTCCTCGCTGCGGCCGAGCGCGCGCCACAGGCCCTCGACCACCGTCCCCATCGGTACGCCCCGGGCGATGTGGGCCTGCGGATCGAAGAAGATCTCGGCGTGCCGCACGCCCTGCGCGGCGGCCCGCTCCAGATAGGCGTTCGCGAGGTCCTCGAAGTCCTGCTCGGTCCGCAGGACGGCCATGAGCTCGTAGTACAGGTTCAGGAAGGACTGGAGGTCCTCGAAGGCGTACGCCTTGCGCAGCTGTTCGGTGTCGGCGTACGGCAGCTCGACGCCGTTGCGTGCGGCGAGGGCGAAGGCCAGCTCGGGTTCGAGGGTGCCTTCGATGTGAAGGTGCAGTTCGGCTTTGGGGAGGGGCATCGAGATATCGTACGGGCGGTTACGGCTGCCCCTTTCCCGCCACGGTGGCCGCCCGTCACCGCCGTTTCGGCACGGCCACCCGCATCAGGTCGTGTGCCACGGTCAGCTCCCCCTCGAACCCGGCGTCCCGCGCCTGCCGCGCGAACAGGTCGGGATCGGAGTAGCGCTGGCTGAAGTGGGTGAGGACGAGATGGCGCACGCCGGCGTCGGCGGCGACGCGCCCGGCCTGCCCGGCGGTCAAGTGCCCGTGGTCGGCGGCGAGTTGTGCGTCCTCGTCCAGGAACGTGGACTCGATGACGAGCAGGTCGCAGCCGTCGGCGAGCGCGTGCACGCCGTCGCACAGCCGGGTGTCCATGACGAAGGCGAAACGCTGCCCGCGCCGCATCTCGCTGACTTCGTCGAGCGAGACGCCGCCGAGGGAGCCCTCGCGCTGTATCCGCCCGATGTCGGGCCCCTTGATGCCGTGCGCGGCGAGCCGCTCGGGCAGCATCCGGCGGCCGTCGGGCTCGACGAGCCGGTAGCCGTAGGACTCGACGGGGTGGGAGAGCCTGCGGGCCTGAAGGGTGTATGCGGGGGTGACGGCGAGGGGCCCGTCGGCGGCGACCGGCGCCTCGGTCAGCGAGACGGTCTCGCGGTACGCCGTCGCGTACCGCAGCCGTTCGAAGAACCGTTGCCCCGACTCCGGGTAGTGCGCGGTGATCTTGTGGCGCACCTGGTCGAGGTTGATGCGCTGGATGACGCCGGCCAGTCCGAGGGAGTGGTCACCGTGGAAGTGGGTGACGCAGATCCGGTGCAGGTCGTGGGCGGCGACGCCGGCGCGGAGCATCTGCCGCTGGGTGCCCTCGCCGGGGTCGAAGAGGATGCCCTCGCCGTCCCAGCGCAGCAGATAGCCGTTGTGGTTGCGCTGCCGGGTGGGGACCTGGCTGGCGGTGCCGAGGACCACCACTTCACGTACGGACACGGTGTGCTGTCCGGTTATCCGGGGGGCCACTGCAGGCCACGGCCGCCGAGGACGTGGGCGTGCGCGTGCCAGACGGTCTGCCCGGCACCGCTGCCGGTGTTGAAGACGACGCGGTAGCTGTCCAGCTTCTCCTGCGCGGCGACCTCACCGGTCTCGTGGAGCAGGTCGGCGGTGATGGCCGGTTCGGCGGCGGCGAGGGTGGCGATGTCCCGGTAGTGGGCCCGGGGGACGACCAGCACATGCGTCGGCGCCTGGGGGTTGATGTCCCGGAAGGCGACGGTGGTCTCGGTCTCCCTGACGACGGTCGCCGGGATCTGCCCCGCGACGACCTTGCAGAACAGGCAGTCGTCCTGCGGCTCTCCCGCCATGTGCGTGCCTCCTCACACAGACTGATCACTACGACGGCATGGTATCGGCCGGACGGGCACCGGGGGAACGCCCGTCTCCGGCCCGTCCTGAGGGCGGGCCGGTGGGGAACGCCCGCCGCTGGGTGGCGGATCACGCGCGCCACGGCGGCGGTGCGCAGCCCCGCCGGCACCGGCCCCGGCGCATCACAGCGACGGCAGCTCCGGGGGCCGCTTCGCCGGACGGTCCTCCAGCGCGGCCAGCGCCATGCGCACCGCCTCGTCGAGTTGCGTGTCACGCCCGGCCGCGTAGTCCTGCGGCGCCTGGACGACCTCCACATCGGGATCGACCCCGTGGTTCTCCATGCCCCACCCGTAACCCTCCAGCCAGGTCGCGTACTTCGGCTGGGTCACCAGCGTCCCGTCGACGAGCCGGTACTTGCTGTCGATCCCGATGACCCCGCCCCAGGTCCGCGTTCCCACCACCGGCCCGATCCCGAGCGCCTTGATGGCCGCGTTCACGATGTCCCCGTCCGACCCGGAGAACTCGTTGGCGACGGCGACGACGGGCCCGCGCGGCGCGTCCTCGGGGTAGCTGGAGGGGCGCTGTCCGCGCGGCAGGTCCCACCCCACGATCCGCCGGGCCAGCTTCTCCACGACCAGCTGGGAGGTGTGCCCGCCCCGGTTCTCCCGGACGTCCACGACCAGCCCCTCCCGGGCGACCTCGACCCGCAGGTCGCGGTGGAGCTGCGCCCATCCGGCGCCCACCATGTCCGGCACGTGCAGATACCCGAGCCGTCCGCCGGACTTCTCGTGCACATACGCCCGCCGCTCCGCCACCCAGGCGTGGTACCTGAGCGGCTCCTCGTCCGCGATGGGGACCACGACGGCGTACCGCGGATCGCCGCCACCGGCCGGTGAGATCGTCAGCTCCACCGGCTTGCCGGCCGTGCCGACCAGCAGCGGTCCGGGGCCGGTCACCGGATCCACCGGGTGCCCGCCGACCGCGACGATCGCGTCCCCGGCCCGTACGGCGACTCCGGGTGCGGCCAGCGGTGCGCGCGCGTCCGGGTCGGAGGTCTCCGAGGGCAGTACGCGGTCGATGCGCCAGCTCCCGTCCGCTTGCCGGGAGATGTCGGCCCCGAGCAGGCCCTGACGCCGGTCCGAGCCCAGCCCGTAGCCGTCCGGCATGACGTACGCGTGGGAGGTGCCCAGTTCGCCCTGCACCTCCCACAGGAGGTCCACGAGGTCGTCGTGGGTGGCGAGCCGCTCCAGGACCGGCCGGTACCGGTCCAGTACGCCCTCCCAGTCGGCCCCGCCCAGGTCGGGCCGCCAGAAGTTGTCCCGCATGAGGCGGCCGGTCTCGTCGTACATCTGCCGCCACTCGGCCGCAGGGTCGACGGTCTGCCGGATGCGCGAGAGGTCGATGGTGAGGTTCGTGTCGCCGTCGTCGTCGTTCGAGCTGCTCCGGTCGCTCGGGTGGACCTTGAGCCGGCCGTCGGTCCACAGCAGCACCCGCTTGCCGTCGCCGCTGACCGCGAAGGCGTCGGCGTCCGAGGCGAGATGCTGGATGCGCTGCTGGACGAGGTCGTACCGCTCCAGTTCCGTCTTGGGGTCGGGGTCGTCGGGGGTGGCCCGCGAGGCGCCCAGCACGCCCTGCACCGGATGCCGCAGCCACAGCACGCCGTCCTTGGCGGCCCGCAGCCCGGAGTAGCGCGCGGCCTCGACCGGGAACGGCACGATCCGGTCGGCGAGTCCCTCCAGGTCGATCCGGGTCGTGGGCGCGCCCTCGCTGTCGGGTGTCTCGTCCTTCTCGGGCGCCTCGAAGGGCCGGCCGTGCCGCTGCGGCCCGAACGGGGACGGGGTGGTCGCGGCGAGCGTGATCAGGTGCGGCCGCGAGCTGCCCACGAACGCCAGGTCGAAGACGTGCTCGTCGTAGACGGGGTCGAAGGAGCGGTCCGAGAGGAACGCCAGGTGCTTGCCGTCCAGCGTGAACGCGGGTGCGTAGTCCCGGAAGCGGAGCGGTGTCGCCTCCGTCACCGACAGGTCGGCCGTGCTGGCGAGCTTGAGCTGGCGCAGCGGGCCCGGGCCCGGGTGCGACCAGGCCAGCCATGCCGAGTCCGGCGCGAAGACCAGCCCGCCGGCCTCGCCGTCCTCGCTGCGGTCGACCTCGCGCACCTCGCCGCTGTCCCGCTCGACGAGCAGCACCCGCCCGTCGTGCGCGGCGACCGCGACGCAGCTGCCGTCGGGTGCCACCGCGAGTCCGAGCACCCGCCCGAGCCGCCCGGCCGCGAGCCGTCGCGGGGTGGCTCCGGGCGCGAGTCCGGTGGCGGGCGCGAACTCCAGCGCGTCGTCGCCCTCCGCGTCCGTCACCCACACCACCCACTCCTCGCCGTCCACGCGGAAGGTGCGGGGCAGCCGGGTCCGTACGCCGAGCTCGGCGGCGAGCGCGCGGGCGGGCCCCGAGCGGTGGGTGACCCAGTGGACGGCGCCCCGCACACAGATCGCGCTGCCGCGTCCGGTGCGGTCGGGCGAGGCGGCCCCGAACGAACGGGAGGCGTCCACGGGATACGGCTGCAGGTCGACGCGCTGCCCGCCGAGCCGGATGTCCAGCCTCCGGGGTTCGGCCCCGTCCAGGTCGCCGAGGAGCCACAGTTCACCGGCGGACGCGTAGACGACCCGGGTGCCGTCGGTGGAGGCGTGCCGGGCGTAGAAGCCTGTCTCGAGGGGGGTGTGGCGGCGCAGGTCCGACCCGTCGGCCAATGACGAGTACAGGGCGCCGACACCCTCGTGATCGGAGAGGAAGGCGACGCGCTCTCCCACCCACGCCGGGTACTCGATATTGCCGTCGAGGCCTTCGTGGAGCCGTACGAACTCCCCCTCGCCCGTGCGGTCGATCCACAACTTGCCGACGGTTCCGCCCCGGTAGCGCTTCCACAAGGCGGCCTCGCGGCCCACGGCGGAGAGCAGCACCGTGCCGGGCCCGTACGCGACCGCGCCGACGGGCCCGTAGGGCAGGCTGGTCGCGGGGCCGCCGTCGAGTGGCACGGCATGTGCCCAGGTACGGCGCAGCGAGGCCTGACCGACCGTGCTGAGCGCGAGCACATGCCCCTCTGGGGTCCAGCCGCGCACCTGGGTCCTCGAACTGCCCCAGTGGGTGAGGCGCTTGGCCGGACCGCCGTCGATCGGGGCGGTGTAGACCTCGGGGGCGCCGTCGCGGGTGGAGGTCCAGGCGACGGTTGTACCGTCCTGGGATATGCGGGGATGGTTCACCGGGACGTTGTCGGCGCTGACCCGCCAGGCGCGACCGCCGTCGAGCGGGGCGACCCAGACGTCGTCCTCGGCGGTGAAGGCGACCAACTCGCCGTGCAGGTGCGGGAACCGGAGATACGCGCGCGATGCGGACTGAGTCACCGGTTCACCCTAAGCAGTGATCACGCTTCCTGACAGGGATTTACGCACTTGCGCTTGTTCCCGTGCGCGTGTCACTTGCCCTCGACCGGCCAGCACTTGGGGTCGCCCTGGCACCAGAGGGTCTTCGTGACGGTGACGGTGGGCCGGGGCTGCCCGGGGGTGATCGGGTGGTACGAGACGGGCGGGGTGTACGCCGGCGTATTGGGCGCGTTGCAGTTGCCGAGGCCCTTCACGTGGAACCACTGCTTGCCGCCGACGGTGGCCCTGAGGTCGCCGCGGACGCACTTGCCGTCGACGGCGCGGGTGACTCTGCCCTTGACGGTGATGTCCTTGCCGTCGTCCGTCTGCCCCTTGCAGTCGACGGTGACGACGGTGGTCTCGCTCGGCGCGGGCTGTCCGCCGCCCGTGACGGACCTGGTGCTGCTGCCGTAGTCGCCGCTGCAGCTGAGCCAGCGCACCTTCACGTGCTGCCGCTCCAGCTGCTTGGTCGCGGTCTGGCTGGTCGTGTACGCCACCGACGCGGAGCTCAGATCGGCGGGTTCGCATGCCGCGGCCCCGCCCACGGCGACCACCACAAGGCCGGTGACCCCCGCGAGCCGCCGTCCGGCCGGCCGTCGCATCCGCCTCAATGCCCGCATGGGTGGCAGCCTCCCACTCTCCCGCCCGTGACGGTAGAGCGCATACGGCCACTCGAGCGCCCGCGTGCGCCCCCGGTGACCGCCCCCCGGTGTGCCGTCAGTTGCGCAGCAGCAGCCACTGCTGGAGTTCCACCAGGTTGCCCTCGGGGTCCTTGAGGTGGGCGACGCGCATCCGGTCCGTCATGGGGGCCGGACCGTGCAGAAGCGTCGCACCGCGGGCGGTTATCTGCTCGCAGTACGCCTCCAGGTCGTCCACGCGCAGCACCACCAGCGAGCGGTGGCCCGTCGCCTCGTCGCCCAGCTCGCCCAGGACCTCGGCCATCATCGCCCGGTCCTGCAGTGCTATGCCCGCCGAGCCGGCGGCGGGGCTGAACTTCTCGTACGGTCCGTTCGCCGCCCCCGACTGGGGCCTGAGGCCGAGGACGTCGGCGTAGAACCGATAGCAGGCGGCGAAGTCCGAGACAAGCAGCCGTACTTGGGCGAGTTCCATGGTGCGCCCCCTGGATCAGGACCAGCGGCCCGTACGACCGAGCAGCAGCGCGGCCGCCGCGGTACCGGCGGTCGAGGTACGCAAGACGGTACGCCCCAGCCGGAACGCCCTCGCGCCCGCCTCCCCGAACAGCGCCAACTCCTCGGGGGAGACGCCCCCTTCGGGTCCGACGACCAGCACGATCTCGCCTTCGGCGGGGAGTTCCACACTCGCCAGGGGCTCGTCGCCGCTCTCGTGCAGGATCGCCGCGAAGTCGGCTTTGGCAAGAAGTGCGGCAACCTGCCGGGTGGTCGCCGCGTCCGCGACGTCCGGGAAGCGCACGCGGCGGGACTGCTTGCCGGCCTCACGAGCGGTGGCCCGCCACTTGCCGAGCGCCTTCACCCCGCGCTCGCCCTTCCACTGCGTGATGCACCGGGAGGCCGCCCAGGGGACGATCGCGTCCACGCCCACCTCGGTCATGGTCTCCACGGCCAGCTCGCCCCGGTCCCCCTTGGGCAGGGCCTGGACGACGGTGATGCGCGGGGACTGAGGCGGCTCCTCGTGAACGGACTCCAGGTCCGTGACCACCAGGCGGTCCTTGCCCTCGGCGGCCTTCACCACGCCCTCGGCCCACCGGCCGCGCCCGTCGGTGAGGACCACGTCCTCGCCGGGCCGCAGCCGCTTCACCGAGACGGCGTGCCGCCCCTCGGAGCCGTCGAGCACGAACTCCGGCCCGATCACGTCGAGTCGGTCCACGACGAACACGGGAGCGGTCATCGGTCCGCACCTCCCTGCGACAACACGGTCCTGGCCGCCTCCAGTTCCGCCGCCAGCACCTCCACCAGTTCCCCGGCGGGCAGTTCGCGGGCCATGCGGTGGCCCTGCCCCGCGTACAGCGCCATACCCTGCGCGTCGCCCGCCTTGGCGGCCGCCTTGCGCAGCGGCGAGGTGAGGTGGTTGACCTCGGGGTACGCCGCGGGCGCGTACGGGCCGTGTTCGCGCATGAAGCGGTTGACCAGGGCTCGCGCCGGGCGCCCGGAGAAGGCGCGCGTCAGCTCCGTGCGGACGAACCGGGGGTCGGTCAGCGCCTGCTTGTGCAGCGCGGGGGCGCCGGACTCGGGCGTGGCGAGGAACGCGGTGCCGAGCTGGGCCGCGCTCGCGCCCGCCGCGAGCGCGGCGGCGATCTGGCTGCCGCGCATGATGCCTCCGGCGGCGACGACCGGGATCCGCACGGTCTCGCGGACCTGGGCGATCAGTGTGAGCAGCCCGATGCCGCAGCCGTCGTTCTCGGTGTTGTCGCGGTGGGTGCCCTGGTGGCCGCCGGCCTCGACGCCCTGCACGATCACCGCGTCGGCGCCCGCGTGCTGCACGGCGAGGGCCTCCTCTGCGGTGGTCGCGGTGACGAGGGTGAGGGTGCCCGCGCGGCGCAGCGAGTCCAGGACGTCCGGGGTGGGGGTCCCGAAGTGGAAGGAGACCACCGGCACCGGATTGTCGAGGAGGACGGCGAGTTTGGCGTCGTAGCCGTCGTCGCGGCCGCTGTCGGGGTCGCCCAGCTCGGTCTTGTACCAGGCGGCCTCGCCGGCGAGCTGGTCGGCGTAGACCTCGACGGCGGCGGAGGGCGGTGTGGCGGCAGCGGTTCCGGTGGAACCGGTGCTTGCTCCGGGGTGCTCCGGCTGCAGCAGGAACAGGTTCACGCCGAAGGGGCGGCCCGTGAGCCCGCGGAGTTGCTTGATCTCCTGGTACATGCCGTCGGCGGTCTTGTACCCGCCGGCGAGGAACCCCAGGCCGCCGGCCTCGGACACGGCGGCGGCGAGCTGGGGTACGGAGACGCCGCCCGCCATGGGAGCCTGCACGATCGGGTACCGAAGGAGATCGGTCAGCGCGGAGGACATGACGGCATCGTGTCACGTCCTGCGATCAGGTCCGAATCCGGCCTTCCGTCGGCATGTGTCAGGGAATGGGCGGCAAGAGGTTCGGGGCGCCGACAGAGTCACCCCGCGCCGGATGTCTCACCGGCGCAGGGTGCCCCCGCCCGGGTCATCGTCCGTTGAACGCGTCCTTCAGTCGCGAGAACAGCCCTTGCTGCCCCGGCTGGAACTGCCCCAGGGGCCGTTCCTCGCCGCGCAGCTTCGCCAGCTCGCGCAGCAGTCGCTCCTGCTCCGCGTCCAGCTTGCTCGGCGTCTGAACCTCGACGTGGACGATCAGGTCGCCCCGGCCGCCGCCGCGCAGATGCGTGACACCTCGGTTGTGCAGCGGGATCGACTGCCCGGACTGCGTGCCGGGCCGGATGTCGACCTCCTCCAGGCCGTCCAGTGTCTCCAGCGGGACCTTCGTGCCGAGGGCCGCCGCCGTCATCGGAATGGTGACCGTGCAGTGCAGGTCGTCGCCGCGGCGCTGGAAGACCGGGTGCGGCAGTTCGTGGACCTCGACGTACAGGTCGCCGGCGGGGCCGCCGCCGGGGCCGACCTCGCCTTCGCCCGCGAGCTGGATCCGCGTGCCGTTGTCGACGCCGGCCGGGATCTTGACGGTGAGCGTCCTGCGGGAACGCACTCGCCCGTCGCCCGCGCACTCCGGGCAGGGGTTGGGGACGACCGTGCCGAAGCCCTGGCACTGCGGGCACGGCCGGGACGTCATGACCTGGCCCAGGAAGGACCGCGTGACCTGGGAGACCTCACCGCGGCCGCGGCACATGTCACAGGTCTGCGCGGCGGTGCCGGGCGCGGCGCCCTCGCCGTTGCAGGTGTTGCAGACGACGGCCGTGTCGACCTGGATGTCCTTCGTCGTGCCGAAGGCCGCCTCGTCGAGCTCGATCTCCAGCCGGATCATGGCGTCCTGGCCCCGGCGGGTACGCGAGCGCGGGCCGCGCTGCGACGCCGTGCCGAAGAACGCGTCCATGATGTCGGAGAAGTTTCCGAAACCGCCCGCGCCGAAGCCGCCCGCACCGGCGCCGCCCGCCTGGGACAGCGGGTCGCCGCCGAGGTCGTAGACCTGCTTCTTCTGCGGGTCCGAGAGCACCTCGTACGCGGCGTTGATCTCCTTGAACCGCTCCTGCGTCTTCGGATCGGGGTTGACGTCCGGGTGCAGCTCGCGCGCGAGCCGGCGGAACGCCTTCTTGATCTCATCCTGTGACGCATCGCGGCGTACGCCGAGTACGGCGTAGTAGTCCGTGGCCACTTACGACTCCGCCAGGATCTGTCCGACGTACCGTGCCACCGCTCGTACCGCTCCCATCGTTCCCGGGTAATCCATGCGGGTCGGTCCGACCACGCCGAGTTTCGCTACCGCCTCGCCGCCCGAACCGTAGCCCACGGAGACCACGGACGTGGAGTTGAGTCCCTCGTACGCGTTCTCATGACCGATACGCACCCGCATGGCCGGATCCTTCGCCTCACCCAGCAACTTGAGGAGCACGACCTGCTCCTCGAGCGCCTCCAGGACGGGCCGGATGGTGAGAGGGAAGTCATGCCCGAAGCGGGTGAGGTTGGCGGTGCCGCCGATCATCAGCCGTTCCTCGGTCTCCTCCACGAGCGTCTCCAGCAGGGTGGAGAGCACCGTCGAGACCGTGCCGCGGTCCTCGGGTTCCTCGAAGGCCTCCGGCAGGTCCTGCACCAGTTGCGGGACGTCGGCGAAACGGCGTCCGACGACCCGGCTGTTGAGCCGTGCGCGCAGATCCGCGAGAGACGCCTCCCCGAACGGTGCGGGGCAGTCGATCATGCGCTGCTCGACCCGGCCGGTGTCCGTGATCAGCACGAGCATCACGCGCGCGGGCGCCATCGACAGCAGTTCCACATGCCGCACGGTCGAACGGGTCAGCGAGGGGTACTGCACGACGGCGACCTGCCGGGTGAGCTGCGCGAGCAGCCGCACCGTGCGCGCCACCACGTCGTCGAGGTCGACCGCGCACTCCAGGAAGTTCTGGATCGCGCGGCGCTCGGGCGCGGTCATCGGCTTGACGCCCGCGAGCCTGTCGACGAAGAGGCGGTAGCCCTTGTCCGTGGGGATGCGTCCGGCGCTGGTGTGCGGTTGGGCGATATAGCCCTCCTCCTCCAGCGCGGCCATGTCGTTGCGGACGGTGGCCGGGGAGACGCCGAGCTGGTGCCGCTCGGTGAGCGCCTTGGAGCCCACCGGCTCCTCGGTGCCGACGTAGTCCTGGACGATGGCGCGCAGCACTTCGAGCCTGCGTTCACTGAGCATCGCGCACACCTCCAGCAACTCTTCCCGTCGACGTCTCCCCTGGCACTCTGTCCGTGCGAGTGCCAGCATCCCCGGCCCAGTGTACGGCCGTCGGGTACACCCCCGGCAAGGGCGGGCCCGGCTGTCCACCGACGTGTACCGACCTGTCCGGGACTGTCTTGCCGGGCCCGGATACCTGCCCATAGCGTCGCCGCATGAAGGTGTTGTGGGAAGAGTCCGGGTGGGAGGCGCTCGGTCCGCGGGCCGGCCGCGTACGGCTTCCGGTCTGGGACTGCACGGCCGGGCTGGTGGTCGGTGACCATGGCGCGCTCATAATCGACCCGGGGTCGAGTCTGGGCGAGGGTGCGCGGTTGCGCGCCGAGGCGGGGCGGCTGCTCGCCCCGCTGGGCACGGACCGGTGTGTGACGCATCTCGCCTTCACGCACCCCCACTTCGACCATGTCTTCGGTGCGGCGGTCTTCACGGGCGCGGAGGCGTTCGGGGCGGTGGGCCTCGAGGCGCTGTTCGTCCGCGAGCGCGACGAACTGCTGGCGGACGCGGTGCGCCACGGCCTGGCCCCGGGTGAGGCGGCCGAGGCCGCGGACGTGCTGGTGCGTCCGCACCACCAGGTCGCGAGCGAACGCACGCTGGACCTGGGCGGGGTGGAGGTGCTGCTGGCGAACGTGGGCCCGGGTCACACGGCCCACGACCTGGCCGTCCTCGTCCCCGGGGACCCGGGGACGGTGTTCTGCGGGGACCTGGTGGAGGAGTCCGGTGAGCCGCAGGCGGGCCCGGACGCGGTTCCCTCGCACTGGCCGGCCGCCCTGGACCGGCTGCTGGAGCTGGGCGGGGAGGACGCGCTGTACGTGCCGGGGCACGGTGCGGTGGTGGACGCGCGGTTCGTCCGCTCCCAGCGGGACGGGCTGGCGGCCCGTTTCGGCGTGTCGTAGGCGGCCGTACGACATCACCCCCGGGCTTCTCCTATCGTCATCCGAATGCGCCAGTACTCGCCGGACCTGACCCCGCCCTGGAAGAAGCCCCAGCCCGTGCCGGAGGTCCCCGCGGACCCCGGTCTGGTGGTCGAGGAGCCGCACACCGGCTTCTGCGGCGCGGTGATCCGCTGCGAGGCGGGCACGGTCACCCTGGAGGACCGCTTCGGCAAGCACCGGGTGTTTCCGCTTGAGCCGCAGGGGTTCCTGCTGGAGGGACGCGTGGTGACGCTGGTACGGCCGTCGAAGGCGCCGGCGCGTCCGGCCCGTACGGCGTCGGGTTCGGTGGCCGTCCCCGGCGCACGCGCGCGTGTGGCCCGTGCCGGGCGGATCTATGTGGAGGGCCGCCACGACGCGGAGCTGGTCGAAAGGGTGTGGGGCGACGACCTGCGCATCGAGGGCGTGGTGGTGGAGTACCTGGAGGGCGTGGACGACCTGCCTTCGATCGTCTCGGCCTTCTCTCCCGGCCCGGACGCCCGCCTCGGCGTCCTGGTGGACCATCTGGTCCCCGGCACCAAGGAGTGGCGCATCGCGCAGTCGGTGACGAGCGAACACGCCCTGGTGGTGGGCCACCCGTACATCGACATCTGGCAGGCGGTGAAGCCGGCGTCCCTGGGCATCAGGGAGTGGCCTCGGGTTCCGCACGGCCAGGACTGGAAGGCGGGGGTGTGCAGGGCACTGGGGTGGCCGGAGAACACGGGCGCGGCCTGGCAGGGGATTCTGTCGCGGGTGCGGTCCTACAAGGATCTGGAGCCGGAACTGCTGGGCCGAGTGGAGGAGTTGATCGACTTCGTCACGGCCAGCGGTGGGGCTTGATTGCCTGGTAGGTCACGATTTCCCCCCGGAGGAGCTCGGCCTTGTATCCCTCGGGAACCTCGAGGTTCTCGAAGAACGCCACGACGTCGGTGGTCATCGGTCGGTCCATCACAGCGGTCATCTCCGCAGTCCTCCGGTTTCCGCCACCGTCAATTACGGCAGCAGCGTACGAACCAGGTCAGGGACCGAACCGCCGTCCCGCACCGATTCACCCGCCGGAGTGATCAGTCCACCAGGTCCCGCACCACCGCGTCCGCCAGCAGCCGCCCCCGCAGCGTCAGAACGGCCCGCCCCTCCGCGTAGGCCCCCTCCTGCAGCAGCCCCTCCGCGAGCGCGCGGCGGGAAGCCGCCAGCCCCTGCTCCCGCAGCAGGGACAGCGGCGCGCCCTCCCGCAGCCGCAGCTCCAGCAGGATGCGCTCCACCCGGCGGTCCTCGTCCGACAGGACCTCACGCCCGGCGCCCGGTGACCGTCCCGCCGCCAGTGCCGCCGCGTACGCGCCCGGGTGCTTCACGTTCCACCAGCGCACCCCGCCCACATGGCTGTGGGCGCCCGGGCCCGCGCCCCACCAGTCGGCGCCGCGCCAGTACAGCTCGTTGTGCAGGCAGCGGCCGGCCTCGGAGGTGGCCCAGTTGGATACCTCGTACCAGTCGAAGCCCGCCGCGGACAGGGTCTCCTCGGCGATCAGGTAGCGGTCGGCGTGCACGTCGTCGTCGGTCATGGGGACCTCGCCGCGGCGGATGCGTCGTGCGAGCTGGGTGCCCTCCTCGACGATCAGGGCGTATGCGGAGATGTGGTCCGGGCCCGCGCCCAGCGCGGCGTCCAGCGACGCCCGCCAGTCGTCGTCCGACTCCCCCGGCGTGCCGTAGATCAGGTCCAGGTTCACATGCTCGAAGCCCGCCGCGCGTGCCTCGGCCACGCAGGCCTCGGGGCGGCCGGGGGTGTGCGTGCGGTCGAGGATCTTCAGGACATGCTGCTTCGCGCTCTGCATGCCGAAGGAGATCCGGTTGAAGCCGCCCTCCCGGAGGGTGGCCAGGTACCGCTCGTCCACCGACTCCGGGTTCGCCTCCGTTGTGACCTCCGCGTCGTCCGCGAGGCCGAACTCGTCGCGGATCGCCCCCAGCATCCGTACCAGGTCGTCCGCGGCCAGCAGTGTCGGCGTACCGCCCCCGACGAAGACCGTGCGGACCTCGCGCGGGTCGTCGCCGAGCACCTTGCGGGCCAGGCGGATCTCGTCGGTCAGCATCTGCGCGTAGTTGTCGCGGGACGCCAGCACCCCGCCGGTGCCGCGCAGCTCCGTCGCCGTGTACGTGTTGAAGTCGCAGTAGCCGCAGCGCGTCGCGCAGTACGGCACATGGAGGTAGAACCCGAGAGGGCGATCGGCGGCCCCGGCCAGGGCGTGCGCGGGCAGGGCCCCGTCGTCGGGGACGGGCTCGCCGTCGGGAAGTGCGGAAGGCATGTCCTCCATTGTCCCGTACCGCCCGGGCTCCCCGTCGTGCTCATTCCGCCCGCAGCACCAGCAGTGCCAGATCGTCCTCCGGTGGCTTCGCCCCGAACTCGTGCACCAGCCTCCGGATCCGCTCCGCGATCAGCGGCGCGCTCAGCCCGGCGCAGCCGGCGAGGGCCGTCGCCAGCCCGTCCCCGTCGTCGAACTGGCGCGGGCCGTTGCGTCGCTCGGTCACGCCGTCCGTGACGCACAGGAGCGTGTCGGCGGGGTGCAGCTCAAACGTCTGGCATGTGTACGTCACGTCCTCGACGACCCCGAGGAGGGTCTGCGGCTGTGCCACGGTCCGTACGTCACCGTCCGGGCCCAGCAGCAGCGGCAGGGGATGCCCGGCGGCGGCGACCGTGCAGCGCACCCCGCCGTCGAAGGGGACCAGCTCGCCGTAGAGCAGGGAGAGGAAGCGGGCGTGGGGGCCGTCGTCGGCGAACGGCACCGGGGCACCCGCCGTGACCAGCGCCCGCGCCGCCGCGTCCGAGGCCTCCGTCGCGTCGTCCAGCAGGAGCTGGTTGAGGCGGTCCAGGACGTCGGGCACCGCATAGCCCTCGCGGGCCAGCAGCCGCAGCCAGGGCCGGGCGAGCCCGATCACGACCGCCGCCTCCGGACCCTTGCCCTGGACGTCGCCGAGCGCGAAGCACCAGCGTCCGCGGCCGGCCGGGAACAGGTCGTAGAAGTCACCGCTCGGCCCGCCCTGGTCGCGGGGCTCGTACACGAGCGCGCTGCTCACCCCGGGGATCTCGGCGACCGCGCCGGGCAGCAGCCCGCGCTGCAGCACCCGGCTGATGGTGGCCTGGCGCGCGTACTGCCGGGCCGCTCCGATGGCCAGCGCCACCCGTCGGCTGAGGTCCTCGAGGAGCCCGGTGACCTCGTCGGGTAAGCGCGACAGCCCGGCCCGTCCGATGACGAGCGTGCCCAGCGGCCGACCCCCGGCGATCAGCCGGTAGGCGAGCGCGGCCCCGATGTCGCCCCGCGGACCCAGCGCCTCGCCCGGCCAGGGCACGGGCACCGCCTGGGAGCCCACCGACTCGGGCAGCCGGGGCGGGTCCTTCTCCAGGGCCCGGCGCAGTTCCTCGATGCGGTTCTCGCTGCCGTGCCAGACACGGGCGAGCCGCGGGCCGCCGGCCACCGCCGCCTCGGGCCCGTGCCAGCCGGTCACCTCGTCCTCCAGCCACACCGCGCACCAGTCCGCGAGCCGCGGTACGAGCAGCTGTCCGGTGAGCGCGGCGACCAAGTCCTCGTCGAGCTGTCCGGCGAGCAGATCGGAGGCCTCGGCCAGGAAGGAGAGGGCGCCGTGACCCCGCCCGTCCCGGTCCCGTGCGCCGTACCGGGGTCCGGTGAACGCGAAGGGTTCGAACGCGAGCGACTCGGCGGCGTCCGGCCCGTGCTCCAGGGCGCCGCCGCCCGCGTACGCCTCGATCTCCTCCTCGGCGTCCAGGGCTCCGTCGAGGGGCAGCCTCGCCCAGACGGTCTTGGCGCCGGTGCGATACGTGATCCCCCAGGCTGCGGAGAGCATGGAGACGAGCCGCAGGCCGCGCCCGTACTCCGGTATGCCGTAGGGGTGTTCGGTGCTCTCCTCCCGTACCGCCCGCGCGGGATGGTGGTCGCAGACCTCGATGACGAGGCCGGCCGGTTGGTCGCCCGCTTCCTCCAGTCGGCAGACCAGGTCGACGTCCGTGCCCGCGTGCACAACGGCATTGGTGACGAGTTCGCTGGTGACGAGCAGGGCGTCGTCCATCAGGCGCTCGGTGAAGGTGTCAGGCTCGGCGAGGTGGGCCCATCCGGTGAGGGCGTCGTGCACGAGACGGCGGGCGGCGCCGGGCGCGAGCGGGCCGCCGAACAGCGTCGTACGCACCACCGCGCGCCGGCCCGTCCCTTCGTGCGCGGGCGTGCCAGGGGTACGGGAGGCGGTCTCCCGTGGCGTTGGAATGGCCCCCATCGACAGCTCCCCGAGCAGTGCGCACGCATACGACTCTGACGATGGGGACAGGTTGGCAGACCGGCCGCGCCCATGAGCGCCGAGTCGGCGAAGTGGACCGCCGTGGGTGAAAACCGTGCTATTGAGGTGCTCGAAGCCGGACGGATTCGACCACCGGGATCCGCGGACCTTGAGCCCCGGCAGGCGGCGTTCGCCCCGGAGGCCAGCGGATCCCAGGCGCCCCTACGCCTCGCGCGTGCCCGCGTACATCTCGTCGATCAGGTGCTTGTACTCGCGCTCCACCACCGGCCGCTTCAGCTTCAGGCTCGGCGTGACCTCACCGTGCTCCACGTCGAGGTCGCGCGGCAGGAGGCGGAACTTCTTGATGGTCTGCCAGCGCTGGAGTCCCTGGTTGAGCTGCCCGACGTACTTTCCGACCATCTCCACCGTGGCGGGCGCGGCGACGACCTCCGCGTACGGCTTGCCCTCCAGGCCGTTCTCCTTCGCCCACTCCAGGAGGGACACCTCGTCGAGGGCGATCAGCGCGGTGCAGTAGTTCCGGTCGGCGCCGTGCACAAGGATGTTGGAGACGTACGGACACACCGCCTTGAACTGGCCTTCGACCTCGGCGGGCGCGATGTACTTGCCGCCGGAGGTTTTGATGAGGTCCTTCTTGCGGTCGGTGATGCGCAGGTACCCGTCGGGCGACAGCTCGCCGATGTCACCGGTGTGGAACCAGCCGTCGGACTCCAGCACCTCGGCGGTCTTCTCCGGCAGCCCGTGGTAGCCCTGCATGATGCCGGGGCCGCGCAGCAGGATCTCGCCGTCGTCCGCGATGCGCACCTCGGTGCCGGGCAGCGGCTTGCCGACCGTGCCGGTGCGGTAGGCCTCGCCGGGGTTCACGAAGGAGGCGGCGGAGGACTCCGTGAGTCCGTACCCCTCCAGGATGTGGATACCGGCGCCGGCGAAGAAGTAGCCGATCTCGGGCGCGAGGGCGGCGGAGCCGGAGATACAGGCGCGCAGTCTGCCGCCGAAGGCCTCGCGGATCTTGGCGTAGACGAGCGCGTCGGCGGTCCTGTGCTTGACGGCGAGGCCGAAGGGCACGGAGCGGCTGCCGGTGCGCCGGAAGTTGTCCTGCGTGACCTTGGCGTACTCGCGCGCGACCTCGGCCGCCCACTGGAAGATCTTGTACTTGGCGGCGCCGCCGGCCCGCGCCTTGGCCGCGACCCCGTTGTAGACCTTCTCGAAGATGCGCGGCACGGCCGCCATATACGTCGGCTGGACGACCGGCAGATTCTCGATGATCTTGTCGACGCGGCCGTCGACGGCGGTGACGTGGCCGATCTCGATCTGGCCGGAGGTGAGCACCTTACCGAAGACGTGTGCGAGCGGCAGCCAGAGGTACTGCACGTCGTCGGCACTGAGCAGGCCGGTGGCGGCGATCGCCTTGGCCATGTACGACCAGTTGTCGTGCGGCAGACGCACGCCCTTGGGACGGCCGGTGGTGCCGGAGGTGTAGATCAGGGTGGCGAGCTGGTCGCTGGTGATCGCTCCGACCCGCTCCTTGATCAGCTCTGGGTGCTCCTCCAGATACGCGGCGCCCCGGGTCTCCAGCTCGGCGAGGGTGAGCACCCGGTCACCGGTCTCGACATCCTTCGGGTCGATCACCACGACATGGGTCAGCTCGGACAGTTCGTCGCGCTTCTCCTGCACCTTGGCGAGCTGCTCGGCGTTCTCCGCGATGAGCACCTTGCTCCCGGAGTCGGCGAGGATGAACGCGCACTCGTCGGCGTTCGTCTGCGGGTAGACCGTCGTCGTGGCCGCACCGGCGCACAGGATGCCCAGGTCGGCGAGGATCCACTCGACCCGGGTCGAGGAGGCCAGCGCCACCCGCTGCTCCGGCTGAACGCCCAGCTCGATCAGTCCGGCCGCGACCGCGTAGACCCGCTCGGCGGCCTGCGCCCAGCTCAGCGACTTCCAGTCGTCCGGGCCCGCACCGGCGGCAGGGGGCACGGGGTAGCGGTAGGCCTCGGCGTCCGGTGTGGCCGCCACGCGCTCCAGGAAGAGGGCCGCCACGGACGGCGGACGGTTCTCGATCAAAGTCTGTGTGTCGCTCACGACATCCTCCGGGGCCCGCGACGGTGCGGCTGGCTGCTCGTTTCGGCTGTATTTTCTCGCGGGCACTTGTTTAACTCGCGAGTAACTAATGGAGCAGAGATCAGGGTAGAGCCCGACCGGCCGGTGTGTAAGGGGCGGCGGGCCGTCGCTTCCTCCAGGAGTGAGCGGACCATACACAGGGGCCCGCCGCACTTTCGCACGACGGGCCCCTGTTCCACCCGGCTCGACCCGGGTGACAAGCGGTTACTTCTTGCCCTTGCTCGCCCCTGCGCTGTCATCGCTGGAGAGCACGGCGATGAAGGCCTCCTGCGGGACTTCCACAGAACCCACCATCTTCATCCGCTTCTTGCCCTCCTTCTGCTTCTCCAGCAGCTTCCGCTTGCGGGAGATGTCACCGCCGTAGCACTTGGCGAGGACGTCCTTGCGGATGGCGCGGATGGTTTCGCGGGCGATCACCCGGGAGCCGACGGCGGCCTGCACCGGCACCTCGAAGTTCTGCCGCGGGATGAGTTCCTTCAGCTTGGCGACGAGCCGTACGCCGTATGCGTACGCCTGGTCCTTGTGGGTGATCGCGGAGAAGGCGTCGACCTTGTCGCCGTGCAGCAGGATGTCCACCTTGACCAGGCTGGAGGACTGCTCACCGGTCGGCTCGTAGTCGAGGGAGGCGTACCCGCGGGTCTTGGACTTCAGCTGGTCGAAGAAGTCGAAGACGATCTCGGCGAGCGGGAGGGTGTAGCGGATCTCGACGCGGTCCTCGGAGAGGTAGTCCATGCCGAGGAGGGTGCCGCGACGGGTCTGGCACAGCTCCATGATCGCGCCGATGAACTCGGTGGGCGCGAGGATCGTGGCCCGGACGACCGGCTCGTACACCTCGGCGATCTTCCCCTCGGGGAACTCGCTCGGGTTCGTGACCGTGATCTCTTCGCCGTCCTCCATGATCACGCGGTAGACCACGTTCGGCGCGGTGGCGATCAGGTCGAGCCCGAACTCGCGCTCCAGTCGCTCGCGGACCACATCGAGGTGGAGCAGGCCGAGGAAGCCGACGCGGAAGCCGAAGCCGAGGGCGGCGGAGGTCTCCGGCTCGTAGACGAGCGCGGCATCGTTGAGCTGGAGCTTGTCGAGGGCCTCGCGCAGGTCGGGGTAGTCGGAGCCGTCGAGCGGATACAGGCCCGAGAAGACCATCGGCTTCGGGTCCTTGTACCCGCCCAGGGGATCCTCGGCGCCCTTGTGCAGGCTGGTGATCGTGTCACCGACCTTGGACTGGCGGACGTCCTTCACGCCGGTGATGAGGTAGCCCACCTCGCCGACGCCGAGCCCGTCGGCCGGGAGCATCTCGGGCGAGCTGACGCCGATCTCCAGCAGCTCATGGGTCGCGTTGGTGGACATCATCCTGATGCGTTCACGCTTGTTGAGCTGTCCGTCGACCACACGGACGTAGGTGACCACGCCCCGGTAGGAGTCGTACACGGAGTCGAAGATCATCGCGCGGGCTGGTGCGTCCGCGACGCCGACGGGGGCCGGGATCTGCTCGACGGCCTTGTCGAGCAGCGCCTCGACGCCCAGGCCGGTCTTGGCCGACACCTTGAGCACGTCGTCCGGCTCGCAGCCCACCAGGTTGGCGAGCTCCTCGGCGAACTTCTCCGGCTGCGCCGCCGGCAGGTCGATCTTGTTGAGGACGGGGATGATGGTGAGGTCGTTCTCCATCGCCAGGTAGAGGTTGGCGAGGGTCTGGGCCTCGATGCCCTGGGCGGCGTCGACGAGGAGGATGGTCCCCTCGCAGGCGGCGAGCGAGCGCGAGACCTCGTAGGTGAAGTCGACGTGCCCCGGGGTGTCGATCATGTTGAGGATGTGCGTGTTGCCCGGGTCGTGGGTCGGGGCCCACGGCAGACGCACCGCCTGGGATTTGATCGTGATGCCGCGCTCGCGCTCGATGTCCATGCGGTCGAGGTACTGAGCACGCATCTGCCGCTGCTCGACGACGCCGGTCAGCTGGAGCATCCGGTCGGCGAGCGTGGACTTGCCGTGGTCGATGTGCGCGATGATGCAGAAGTTGCGGATCAGCGCCGGGTCGGTACGGCTCGGCTCGGGCACATGGCTAGGGATCGCGGGCACGCAGGGTCCTGATTCTTGAGGCGTCCGCAGTCTCTGCGGTCTCGGGTCGGATCTATACGTAGCTTCCATGGTCCCACGCGCGAGAGGCTGCGACCGGTTTGGGCGGCCCGAAAGGCGGCTGGTAGCCTGGACCACTGTGTCTCATGCCCTCTCGGCGCGAGGCACATCTGAAGAAATCACCGGCGCGGGAGACGGTCAGTCTCGCGTGCCTGAACCTGTAAAGGCTCATTCGTGGCGAACATCAAGTCCCAGATCAAGCGGAACAAGACGAACGAGAAGGCGCGCCTGCGCAACAAGGCCGTCAAGTCCTCGCTCAAGACCGCGATCCGCAAGGCTCGTGAGGCCGCTGCCGCGGGTGACGTCGAGAAGGCCACCGAGCTCCAGCGCGTCGCCGCGCGTCAGCTCGACAAGGCCGTCTCGAAGGGCGTCATCCACAAGAACTCGGCTGCCAACAAGAAGTCGGCGCTGGCCACGAAGGTCGCGTCCCTCAAGGGCTGACACTTGATTTGACGCCGGAGGGAACCGAGCGGGCCCTCTCTCATCCGCTCCCATCCGGCACCCGGGGTTCGTACGCGGCCTGCGTTCGCAAGCCTGGGAAAGTTGCATACCCAACCGCAAGGGATACCCCCGAGCCCTCTACCTCGGACTGCGGACAGACCACACAGTCGCCACGCTGTGACAACGCCCCCGGACCCACTCCGGGGGCGCTGCTGTGTCTGCCTGTGGGAAGACGCCGAAGCCCCGCCTACCACGGGAAGAGATAGGCGGGGCTTCTGCCGCTCCGCACCCCGCAGGCGGGTGCGGGCTCGGCGCTATCGGGCGGCGCCTCGTCCCTGGCCAAGTAGTCGGCCGGGGCACTACTGCGGAGACGGGTCAGGCGCTGAACGCGCCCGCCTTCACGCCGTGGAGGAAGGCGCCCCATGCCGTGTCCGAGGCGAAGGTCGCACCACGGGGGCGGTCCTTAGTGTCCCGGAAGTGCGCGCCGGCGCCCGTCTTAGCGACCTCGACGCAGGCGCCGTTACCGCCGCTGTACGAGGACGTACGCCAGTCAAGGGTGTTGCTCTCGTGCATTGCTGTACCTTTCGATTGGTTCTTTGATCTACCGGTGCACCTCGCAACGGGGCGCGCCGGAAGTCCTCAGCGGCCGAGGCCAGTGGGGTAGGTTCGGGGGTGCTCGACCTCCGGCGGTCGCTCGCAAAGAGGCGTGTGCAGGTGGATGTCCGACCCGCCTGCGCTCCCCCCTAGCATCGGCTCCGTGATGTATTCCTCGTCGTCCCGGATCGGCTTGTCGCAGCGTGCGCAGATCATCGGCGTGCCTCCGATACGAGGCGCCGCACTTCCAGTGCGAGGCGGCGCAGGTCCCGGCGGATCTCACACACGGTGGGGTCGTCGGCGCACTGTTCGCACGTCCCTGCGTGGTTCGCGTATTCGGTGCGGACCGCCACACGCACGCATCGGGCGCAGCCACGCGGAAACCAGCGGGTGACCTGCCCGGCGAAATTGCCGGACCGCTGGCCGAGGTCGACGGCGTCGGCGTTGCTCAGTTCGTCCTCGCACCACACGCACGCGGCGCCGCGTACCTGCTCAGGGGTGCGGGTGCCGACGGCGGGCAGTGCAAGGCGAGTTGCCGCCCTGGTGCGTTGATCGAGTGTCTCCGTATCGTGTGCCATGTCGTCGCTCCCTGTCGTAGCGTCGGCCATGCCCCCGGGCCGTTCGCAGCGGTCGCGGGGGTCCACTTTTGTCCGGAGTGTAACCGTGGCGCGGGGTAGCGCGCTATGGGAGTGGATGCATTTCCGTACATCGCGTGACGCGCTATCCGGTGCCACTGTGTGATGCATGATCGAGTTTGAGCCGGACGCGCCGAGGTGGCGGCAGATCGCTGACGTGCTGCGGGCCCGCATAGAGGACGGGACCTATCCGCCCCGTACGCGCGTGCCGTCGCTTGTGCAGATCACGGCCGAATTCGGCGTCGCCTCGGCGACCGCGCAGAAGGCATTGCGCGCGCTGCGCGAGCAGGGGGTCACCTACACAGAACAGGGCCTCGGATCGTTCGTGTCGCCCCGTAGCGGAGACGACGAAACGCCCCCCGCGCGGCCCTCGTAGGCCGTGCGGGGGGCGGGGTGGTTCAGCGGGCGGAAGCCTGTCAGACGTCGAACCCAAGCGCCCTCATGCGGCGCCGGTACGCCTTGCCATGGTCCCCGTTGCAGAATCGGCGCACTCGCCCGCACCCGGGCGTCTGACGCAGCTCCGTACCGCAGTGCCCGCAGGTGACGGTCTCGCTCTTCGCTGGCTGCCCAAGCATGGTTCCTCCTGAGTGAAGTCATAGGGACGCCCCGCGGCCATGTCGGATCCGCGGGGCGTGAAGTAGGGAGTGTGCGGGCCGCCCCGTCATGGCGACGAGGCGGCGCAGGTGTGCGTCAGACGAGGCGACCGTCATTGATGGCGCGTGCGGTAGCTTCCTCCCGCACGATGACCCGATGGTCGACGATGTCTGTGATCTCGCGTGTGCCTAGATAGGTGTGGTTCTCGACGACGACGTTCGGCGTCGAAGCGCCGCTCTTGGCCGCTCGGATGTCGGACCACTGCTGCGACGTCATAACGGGCTCCGGGCGCCCTGTGCCGTTGGCAACGAGGTTCAGCCCCTTCGGTAGGTAGCCCCCGCTGTCGAACCACGTCGGCGCGACACGCCCGCCCAGTGCGTAGCCCTTCGGGGGAAGGTTGGCGTTCGCTTGCTGGACGTTCGCGATGTTCCCGTAGCGGCTGACGATGTACCGAATCGACGCCGCCACGTTCGCCACCGGGTCCAAGATCCCCTTACTCCGCAGCGACGCCGGTACATACGCGTTGAACGTCGAGGGGATCGTCTGAGTCAATCCTTGCGACGGATGGCCGGCGCGAGCATTGCTGTCCCAGTCGTTCCGGGCGTTCGCGTTCCAGCCGCTCTCACGCATGATCAGGGTATTCATCCCACGCAACCAAGCGTCCACGGTGCCAGGCGGGGGCACGTGTGCTGCCGCCATGGCGGCAGTGATGATCGACTTCCGCTGGCCTGTGGGGATGACGCCGCCGATGTTGCCACCGCCTCCGCTTCCGCCGGAGAACGTCACAGCGTCGACGATCTTGTCCTTCAGGCCGGACGCCATCTTGACGGGAATCGCCGTGAGTACCTTGCCCATCTGAGCGACGCCGAGATGCTTCTTGACGTTGTCGAGGATGGGTTTCACGAGCCGGTTCCACACCTTTGATGGGTGTGCGATCAGATCTCCGGCCGTCTTCGCCCAGTCGATGCCCTTCGATACGGCTCCGCCGACAGTCTTCTTCGTCCAATTCCAGGCGTCGCCGACGATGCCACCGCCCGCGAATCGCGGGACGCCAGGCAACTCGCCTGTGCGGTTGAGATGATCGAGGTTGCCGTATCCGATCTTCCTGGCACTAGACGTTCGCAGGACGAATTCTCCTGGCATGAGCCACGCCCGGACACTGTCTTTGCCGGGAGTTCCCCCGAAGACTGGGCCACCGTCGGCAAACTTCGGCGTCTCGTCGAGGAGCTTTGGCGCCTTCGGGAGTTTCGGCAGTCCTACGAACTCCGCGATCTTGTCCCAGACGGCTTTAATGCCGTGCGTGTAGACGGCGTCAATCACGAAGTTGATCGGCTTACTAGCGATCCCCGCGATCTTATCCCAGGCGCTCTTGATGCCCTTCGTCGCGTCGATGAACGCGCCGACGAGCTTATCTGAAAGTGTGGTTCCCCACCCTGGAACTGTCTTCATGAAGAAGTCCCGGATAGGGAAGAGGACTTTACTCTTCAGCCATCGCCACGCATCGGAAATACCGCTTGTTATCTGGTCCCAGTGCTTGATGATGCCGACAGCAGCCAGGCCGATCGGTCCCGTCAGTGCGCCCAGGATCCATGGCCAGTTCTTCCTAACCCAGTCCAGTACCGCCTGGAAGGTGCGCGGGATGGTCTTGGTGAAGAGGTTGACGAACGGTCCGGCGAACCAGTCCCGGACCGACATCGCAGCCTTCTGGATCGCTCCCCAGACTGCCCCGACGGCGTCACGGAACCACTCGCAGTTCTTCCACAGAGCGAGGATGGCCAGGACAACACCACCAATGGCTATGGCGATCCAACCCCACGGCCCGAGACCCATGATGACGTTGAAGGCCGCCATTGCACCGTTCACGGCGAGTTGCCATATGGCCCATAGCCTCGTAACCACGAACAGCCCGTACACGAGCGGCACTAACCCCGGCAGGTTCGTCGCCATCAATCCGACCGATTGGGCAATACCGCCGATCACCTGAAGCAGTGGGCCGGAGAGCGGTGACAGTGCTGCCCCGATCGCCAGGAACGCGCCCGCGATATCGCCGATGGTCCGCGCGAATAGTGGGCCATTCTCCTTGACGTACTGGAGGAACCGCTCGAACTCCGGTGAGCCCTTTAGATTAGCGCCCCAGTTGGCGAAGCGCTTCGTTATGCGCTGCATCGTCGCCGCAATACCGTCCATGTGCGGGAGGAATGCGTCGACAATTCCGGCCATGCCCTTAAGGACGTTTCCGAACGCTACGCCGAGTCCGACGATTGCGGGCTTTGCACTGGCGTTGATGTCCTTTTTGAAGCCCCGCCAAAACGGCGTTTTCAATTCGGCCGAAGCCTTGTCCATGAGGACACCCACGGCATCTGCTGCCGCCCGGACGAGCGGTGTCAGGCCCGGGAGCGACGCCTTCGCCCCGTCCACGCCCCTCGTGAAGAGCGGCAGTACGTCAGGTTGGAGCGACGCTGACCAGTCCTTGAATGCTCTCGTCAGACCCTTCGGACCGGCGATGGAGTCGTACAACCTGCGCTGTTCCGGCGTCAGCTTCGCGAGCGCCTCGCGGTACGCGTCGGTCTTGGACGCTGCCTTCTGCGTGGTGTCGATGCTCGACAGGCGAGCCGACTGGACTCCCCGCTCTGCGGACTTGATGGAGTCCGCGGCCTGGACCTGGACGTCGGACGCGTTCCGGACGGCGTCAGAGAGGGCACGCTGAGCGTCCGCCTGCCCCCGAAGGGCGTCGGACACCCTGCGCTGAGCATCCTCGACGGACTTCGCGGCCTCGACTTGGACGCGAGCCGCGTTGCGCTGTGCGTCGGCAACGGCCTTCGCCTCGTCCGCGACCTTCTGCTGAGCGTCCTTCAGTCGGTCATGGGCCTTCTTTACCTGGTCGCTCCCCTCGACGCCTGCAGCCTTGGCCGCTTTGGCGTCTTGCTGGAGCTTCTCGTAAGCCTTCGACTGCTCTTTTTGGGCTTGGACGGCTTGGTCGTAACCGAGTTGTGCGCGCTCTAGGTCCAGCTCGTTCGCTTTGCCGACGTTGTATTGAGCCCTGACCCTGTTGAGTTCCTGCTCAGCCTCCGCGACGCGGAGAGCGGCGTCACGCTGGGAGAGCTTGCCGTCAGTCAGCTTGTCGTCGAGTGCCGCGAGCTGCTCGGCAGCGTCCTTCCGCGCCTGCGTGAGGTCAACCTCCGCCTGCGTCGCAGCCTTCTTTGCGTCCGTCAGGGACCGCTCTGCGCGCTCGACGGCTTCCGCGGCCTGGCGGCGCTGGTCCGCGGCACGCCGGGCAGCGTCGACTACAGCGGCTTCGGCATCCTTGACGCGCTGCTTGGCGTCGACGATGCCCCGCTCTGCGTCCTCGATCTGCCGATTAGCCTGCGCGATGGACCGCGCGGCCTGTCGGTGGGCGGAGGCTAGAGACTGCTGAGCAGACTCCATCTGAAGTGCGGCCTGAGCGCCACGCTTAGATGCGGCAGCGCTGTTGTCCGTCGCGCTTGCCGACTCCTTGTCCGCGGCGCTCTTGGCCTGGATAGCTTCAGTGACGCCCTTCACAGCGGGGATTGCCGCCAGGGCCAGGGCTCCCACGCCGGCGCCTGCTGCCGTCGCTGCCGCGAGGATGGCGCCGATACCGGCTGCAGCAATGGGGATTACGGGAATGGCTGCGACGCCACCAAGCGCGATTGCGAGTGAACGCAATGCCACCATGGCGCGTGCGGTATCGACGTCAACACGGACGTGAACGTCGTCGTTATCGACGTCGTTTATGGCTCTTTGGATGTCCGCCAATGCAGCACGCGCCGCAGCCGTATCAACACGGACGTTTACGTCGGGATGTTGCGCGCCCAAATGGCGCAACGCTGCATCGATTTCCGTTACTTCGGCGAGCGCTGCGCCGGCGTCGATATCGAGGCCGATTGCCTTACCGGACAACGTCTGAAGGCGGGCGCGCAAACGGTCGAGGTCAGCGTTTAGCCCGGTGTCACCGAGCCGGACGTCAGCGCGAGGGAGGGAGCGAAACGCCTCCTCCAATTTCCGCTTGACGGCCCGACCAAAGGCCCCACCAACTTGCCCGCCTTCACGCGTGGCGGACGCCTGCGCACGGCGTCCACCTGCGGTTACAGCGTCGGGGATGGCGACGGTGATATTCCGCGACATCGCTTCGCCGAAGCGGCGTCCTGCCTCCTCACCGACACGATCGGCGATAGGAAGAACCTGCGTCTTCAACTTGGTGTGGAACTGCGGGAGGATCGGGACGATATCAACCGCAGCCGTCCCGACGATATCGAGATCCCCGGCCATCAAACGCCCCCGTTCTCTGCGTCAACGCCCGTTGGGGTGGTGAAAAACGTCATGTCGTTCGGGTGATCGCGGAGGTTGAGAAGTTCGCCGACGTGGTAAAGCCGTTGCGAGTGCCGTTGAACGTCGGGGGAGTCGTCGAGTCTGGCCGTTTCCACGGCATTTGCATGCCACGCGGCGCAGGCATTACTACAGAACTCAGATAGTTCGAGTCCTCCGGATTCTGTCAGCGCCGGCAGAGGCGCGAACCGGCATCCGGGACGGAGGCAGTTCGTTTGGTCAATCGTCATATTGCGCTCCAGGGAACACGAAAGCCCCGGGGAGATTCCCCGGGGCCGGTGTAACGCTTTTTAGGGCTCTGACCTGCGGTTTTCAGTGGTCGAAAGTTGGTCTCTCGCGTGCCGCATCTTCGTCCGTCGGACACGATCCGCCTCGTCCGCGACGCGGGAGGACCCTGGCGGGGGGCGTCAGAAGGCGTCTGAAGGGCGTTCCGAGGGCGCTTCGCGACCTATCCGCGTCGCAGATGCGGGGCGAGGCCCAGCACGCTTACGGTGAGCGAGGGACCGAGGAGGGGGTTATATGCCTGGGTATGTCCGTATTTCTGAGGCTGCTACTGCCGTCGGACGTGCCACGGCGCGCCCAACTCGTCGCGCCACACAGGCCGGCTCACGGGGCCGCAGAGCTGAGCGACGCGGGCGCGCAGGTGGTGCGTGCTGTCGTCGAGCGACAACGCGTATTCATCGCGAGCACATCGCCAACGCACAGAAGCACGGATCATCGCGTCTGCCTCGCTCAGTGCCTCCAGCTCCGCCGTGGTCAACCACTCCTCAACCACGGCAGGCGCGAGGAGGCGAGGCGGACACGCGAACTCCGGGATCTCACCAGTCCGCGTGTCCACGCCGCGCGCCTCGTCGCGCATGCGCTGTGCGCGCTGCTGACGTCGGCCCATCAGTCCGGCCTCACGGCGTCGGGCGGGTCACCGATCAGCCAGCGCATCCGTTCCATTGCCGCTGGCGTAAGGCCCAGGTCGTTCATCAACGCCCGCTGTTCGCCGATTAGTTGGGCGCTCACGCGTCCTCCGCGCAGGATCGTCGACGTCGCAACGACGAGTGCCGCAACGGCGGGGAACACGCTGTCGTCCCAGACGGACCCGTGGGGTGAACCCCAGAGTTCCCGCCAGTGCTGCTCTTCAGCGGGGGACCAGTCACGTCCCGGAGGAAGCGGGGGCGGCTCGTCCTGGCAACCATCGGGCGGCAGATAGCGAATAGGGCGCTCGTCGACCTTGTGACGGGAACGAGGGGCGTTCGGCTGTGGCCGTGGTCCTGGTCTTCCGCGATGCGGCATCAGCCCTGCCCGATTCCGTTAAGGTGACCCTTCGACTTGACAGGCACCATGCTTCCTCCAGTAATGGGGTATGTTTTAAAGGCCGTTGGTGCGCCGACGGATTAGCGGGGCGGGAGTTCGCCACCCGCCCGCGCCGGACCACGCCGCGACCCACGTGGACGCTCGCAGGCCGCGAGCCGCAACCGCACTCATCCGCGGTGAGTTCACGCGCGTCTCGTCCCACCGCATTCCGCGAAGGATCTTCGGTGGGATCGCTCATCATCAGCGCTCTTGACACGCTTACTACGGTCGTCGTGACCGTTCTCGCTACGCACCTAACCGATGCCGTTTGGCGTCGCGTACGTCTGTGGTGGGCTAGGCGCCGGAGCGCCTAGCGCTCCATTTCGTAACCGCGCTCCTGAAACGGGTTGCGGGCGTCACTGGCCGTCTGACGTCGCTCGGGGCGTCGCCCGTCGTCGTCCAGGCCGTGACGCTCGCGGTATCGCGCGGCGCCTCCGGTGGAGGTCCGTGCGCCGTTACTCGACACGTCGACTCCGCGGGCGCCACCCGATCGGGAAACGGGCGCCGGCGGGGTGAACTCGGTAAGGAAGGCGTCAGCGTCCACGCTGAGTTCCTCGCGCGTCTCGCCGCGCAGCCGCGCGCACATCTCCGGCGTCAGGCCCTTCGGCTCGCCGGCCGCGAGCTGTTCGGGGGTCGGTTCGTTCATTGCTGCTCCGGGTTCAGTAGGAAAGGACGGGCGTACGTTCGGCACCCGTCGGCTTCGGGGCGGGCGGCTCAGGGATCGTCGTCTCCCGCGGGGAGTAGTCGACGAGCGGTCCGGCGTCGTCGTAGACGACGGAGCCCGTCGAGTCCACGACGGCCGCCTCCAGGTCTTCGAAGGACGTCGGGACGTACCCGGCGCCGCTCCGGGCGAGCCACACGAGGTATTCGATGGAGTACGTCTGAGACCGCATCACGTCCACGATGTGCGGCGGAACGTGGTCCAGGCGCACACCCTGAATCTCGCCGTGGCCGTCGCGGATCCACAGCCGCATACGCGCCCGCTCGTCTTCTCCCGCGACGGAACGGAGCACGCTCCACTGCGCCTCGCGAACGTTGCGGAAGTCCCCCAGAAGCCCCGTAAGGCGCCTCCAGGCATCCAGGACATCCACACCCGCCTCGATGGCCTGTTCGGCGCTCGTGACGTCGCCCAGGATCTCCCCGGCGTCCTTTGCGGCCTCCAGGGTCTCCGTCAGCCGACCACCAAGGTGCGTCAGTACGTCGGCCGACAGGGCGTCGCGCAGGTCTTCGGCTGTGGCCTTCGTGAGGTCTTCCAGGCGACGCAGAGCGAGCGCCTCCGCCTCCCATGCGACGGCGTCAGCGTGTGCCTTGGCGGCCCTCTTGGCGTAGTCCGTGGGCCACTTACCCGCGGCCGTGAACGTCGCTATGGCGTCGTCCTGGACGGCCGCCAGAGCCTCCGCAGGCGTCTGCCCACGGGGGAAGTCACGGCGCAGCTTGACGGCCGCCTCGTGGCGCTCCTGTGCCGTCGCTACTTCAGGGACCGTCGCCCAAGCTGCGGTGAGTTCGGGGTTATCGGTGTCTCGCATGATCATTCCTCCGTGTCTGGGCATGAAGAAGGCCCCTGCCCGGAGTGGGCAAGGGCCTTGAAGTGAGCCGCACGCGCGGCGTAGCGCTCGCGCATACGTTGGCGTGTTGGTTCGGGGTTCCGGGCGTACTCCTCACGGCGCTTCCGGTTCCAGCACCCGGTGCAGTGAGGACGTGTACCGCCTCGCCCCATCGGATCGGCTGGGAAGAAGTCCAATGTGTGCGGAAAGACTTCGCCACATGTGAGGCACGGCCGTGATCCACGGCTGGGCACGTCGAGCGCGCGCATGGTTCTCCGTCCGTTCTTCGGTCATATCGTTCGAATCAATGGCAAAAGGATGGGGCTCCCGCCCGTGGAGTGGCGGCGCGGAGCGACACGGCCCACAGAGGGGAGGCCAGTGCTCGACGCGCTCCCTGCGGGACACAGGCGGGAGCCCTACGGCGTGACGTCGGAGGAGAGAGCGACGTCACGCGTCGCGAGGGTCTTCAACGGCAGGCATTATGGCGGCCGGAGACTCCCGGATGCGGCGAGGAGGGGGGCGCCTCGTCGCGTGAATTACGCCCCCCTCCATAACTACCTGTACGTGCGCACAGCGTCAGGCGGCGTCGCCCTCAGCCGCTCGTGCTGCACGCATCCGTTCCCGGTTGGCCGCCCGGCGTCGCTCCGCGGAGCACGCTTCGCCGCAAAGCCGTCGCCACTTCCGGCGCTGCGAGGTGAACCGGCGCTGCGTGAACGCCTGTCCGCACTCGATGCACGGGCCGGACCACGTCTTGACGTCGCCGACGACGGTCACCCGTCCTCCGTCGACGTCCCACGTCCGCCCCTCCGTCGCCTCGGCCTGTCGCGCGGCGAACGCCGCAGCTATCTCGGGATCGACGGTCACGGCTACCTCATGGACGACGGGGGGTACGACGTCGATTTCCCGTCCCGTCGGCCGACGACGCTGCGGGCGGTCGGGGTCATCGTCGTCGTACATGGCGTCACTCCAGTCTTCCCACGCCCGCTCCCCGCGCTCCTCATCGGTCAGGTCTTCGAGCGGGTCACGGCCGGAGAGCCCTTTCCACGGCATGCGGCCGGGCGAGACGTACGCCCCGCTCTCCTCCAACTCCCGTACGAAGTGCTCTTCTTCCAGAGCTTCGCACCCCCGCCTCGTGGGACGTCGCGCAGGTCCGCTGAATTCGTCAGTCATCCTTGTTCCCCATTCGCCGGCAAGCCGCGCGGATGCGTCGGCTTACACAGGGGTTATGGGGGAATCGGAGGCAGATGTTTGGTCCGACGTCGCAGGCCGGTAACCATCACGCTGCGTAGCGACGGGCGGGGCAGAGCGTCTCGAAGCCACAGACGGGCCGCTGCGACCCTTTCGCGTGTTCGGTGGACTCAGAGACCGGGGCGACCTTTAAAGGCGCCAGACGGCCGCCTGAGGGCCTCTCGTGGCGTCGTCCGTCTACGTCGCCTCCCACGCCCTCCGTCAGGGGTGCGCCGACGTCGCCGAAGAGGCTGTGGTCGAAGTGTCAGACTAACTGCAACTTTCCTTCTCCTTCTAACGCGTCTAGAGAGAGATTGGGATAGGGGGTCAGCTTGACCCTTCTGGCCAAAACCCCAGGTCATGGGGAGGGTCCAATTTGACACTCGATCAAACCTGGAATCGGACATAAAGGATTCACGCCACGGATAACGGGATCAGGCCACCTCGACGAGGCGCCGGAGGGTCGAATCTGCCACGGGGACGAGGCGCCGGACGCGACGAGGCGGGCCGCCAGGTTGCCCCGTTGGCCCGCCGCTCGTCACGCTCGGTCACTTCTTCCCTTGGCGCTCCGCCTCCTCCGCGATCTTCCGGCGCAGGTACCTCGCGTTCCAGCCGACGTACTCCGGCTCCTCGTCGAGCGCTCCGCGTACCGTGATGCGCGCCCAAAGGGCACGGTCCACGATGCGACAGTCGCCGTCGACGTCGAGCGCCTCGAAAACGGCCTCCAGCAGCGCCCGCAGGTCCGCAGCTTCGTTGCTCATGCCGCCACCGCCACGGTGCGTGTAGCGGCGACACGGGCAGCCTCAGCGGCACAGGGAGCGCACACGGATGTCGTCCACGTGTTGCCGACGAGGACCGGCGCCGCGTCGTCGTACTCCCCACAATGCCCACACCGCGTGTCGATGCTGTACGCGTACAGCATGTCGGCGTCGATGACGCACATGTCGGCTTCCTGCGCCTCGATTCCGAGGACGACAGAGGAGACGCTGTCGAGCCATGTGTCCGCGAGCACCACTCCGGCGAAGTTCTTGACGTCGTAGTCGCGGCCGACAGCCACTTTCGCGGGGAGCTGGAGACGGTCGGCGACGTCACTGGCGAAGGCGGTGAGATCCTCGCGAGCGACGGGGGACGAGGCGTCGCCGACGACGAGGACGACGCCGGACGTGTCGCCGGAACGCTCGTCGTTGGGCTGCGCGGGCGTGAGGGTCGTGAAGTCGGTGTGTGTCATTCTGGAGCCTCCAGCGATGGAAACGAAGGGCCCGTGCATCCGCCAAGATCTCGCGGGCCCTTCGTCTTGCTTGCGTCGGGGTGTGGCTACACCTTAGGAGGTGTGGCCACACCTCCGCAACCCCTTCGGTGTGGCTACACCTCTGCTACCGTTCTGCCATGCCCAACCAACCGAAGACGCCCGTTAGCCGCTTCCGAATCGACGCGGAGCTGTGGCAGGCGTTCGGGGACGCCGTGCCCGACGACACGGACCGCTCAGACGTCCTCCGACGCTTCGTCGCGTACTACTGCCGACGGCCAGGCGCCAAGCTCCCGGAACGCCCTCCAGCCGGCCCGTGGAGCAAGGCACCGTAGACGCGAGAGAGCCCCGGAAGCTGACCTCCGGGGCTCTCAACAGTTCTATCCAGCCGCGACCTTAGAGGCTCTCCTGATAGGCCACGTCGGCAAGCGCGTCGTCCTCCGGGGCAACGTGCGTGCCGATCTCCATCCGGAGCCGCTCCCCTACCGGCTGCCTCACGCGGTCCATGTTGCGCATGTAGATCTTCACGCCCGCGTCCATGAGCATCTGAAGGCGGACGGGCCCCCAGTCGGTCTCTGCCCAGTCATGTCCCCACGTCCGGTCAAGCTCAACGGTGCGACGTTGGGGAGGGATGTACGGCGTCTTCTCCAACTCCGCCAGCTTGTCGGAAAGTCCGTTCAACTGGTTTGCCCCAACGTCCGCAGCAACCCCGCGGAGCTTCGGCAGTTGGGCCATCAGGGACTTGATGTCGGCACTCAGTTCCGCAATGGCAGGGCGGTTGTCCACACCCGCCGTGGTGACGACCTCCGTACGCCGGAGGCGGCCGAGACGCTCCACGAACTCTGTGTCGACCCACTTCAGGGTCTCCTCGAAGTCGATGCTCGGCTTCGGGACCCCGTCGGGGTGGTGGGCACCCTTGCAGGCGAAGAGATGGCGCTTGCGGGCGCCCGTGACACCGTCCAGGCCATCCCCGAGCCCGAGCGCCTCCCAGAGCGCCGTCAGTTCGTCGACGCGCAACTTCCCGGAGTGGAACGTGACGTCGTCGCCGGATGCCACGGCCACCTCCGCCTCCGCACGGGCCACCTTCCGCGTGGCGTTGACGACGGCCGCCGTACGCCCGGGGACTGTGACGGTAAGCCTCTCTGCGGCGTCGTCGTGGACGTAGGGCAACCCGGAGCGCTTCACGGCGTCGACGATGGCCCGCCCATAGGGGCGGAGCTTTTTCCGACTGATCACCCAATGGTGGTACGCGTTCACGTCGCAGTGCTCGCACTGGAGAACCCCCAAGAGCGGGTGACCGTCCTTACGCTTCGGCCTACCAGCATCCGGGCGCGACAGATCCGCGAGCGCCGTTTGCAGCTTGTACCACGTGTCGTCGTCCACTAGGGCTTCGCCGGCCTTCACCGGGCTCCCCTGCGCGTCACGGACGACGGTTCCGTCCTCGCGAACCTGGTAGCCGCGGAGGAACTGAGAGCGGAGAATGTCGCGGATCGTGGTGTCGTTCCACTTGCTTTCAGGGTCGCGGTCGCGAGGCGGCGTAGCGAGGCGGGCACGGTGGTTCTTCGGCGTGATGGCCTTGATCTCAGTCAGGTGGTCACGGATGGCTGCGTAGCCCTTCCCCTCGATCGCCAAGGCCACCATCTCCATGACGTGCTGCCACGTCGTGTCGACGTCGCGCCCGAGCCACCACCCTTCGTTTCCGTCGCTGAAGGTCTTCCGGACGGGGATGGTGCCGTACGGGATGATTCCTCCGGCCCACCGTCCGAGGGACTGGAGATGCGCGGCGGCGCCTTTGTTGCGCTCCATGATCGTCTGGCCTTCGAGCTGGGCGGCGAACGCCAGAATCAACATGATCAGCTCTGACATGGGCGACGAGAAGTCCAGCTCCAGCCGGCCGCCTCCGGGTCCACTGGCGAAGATCAGTCGCTTTCCGTGCTTCTTTGCGTAGCGCCCTAAGTCCGCCATGTCGCCCATGCTGCGGACCGCACGGTCCATTCTTTGGAAGATCATCGCGTCCCACTCCGCTGGATTGTCGAGCCAGTAGCGGAGTTGCTCGCGTTCCCACGGCGTCGTTTTCAGTGCAGAGATGTCCGTGTCGTTTGCCCACCCGACTACTTCGCCTCCGATAGCACGGGCGCCCTCATAGATGAATTCGGTCTGCACTTCGGGCGACGTCGACGCGTCGGTGTACTTGCTCAGTCGCACGGAGCCCACGACGCGGAGGCGTCCGGGTGGCGGCTCGTCGACTACCTCTTGCCCCGGGTGGAGCTTGAATGGGTTTGCCATGTTGGGACGATAGTTACCACGGCCTGCGTTCGCCACGCGGGTACGAGCCCACGAGCTTGAATCGAAGGCCCCGCCGCCCCTCCTTCCCCAGGACGGGCGGCGGGGCCTTCGGCGTGCACGGGGCGCGGGTGCGCCGAATCCGGGGCCCGACCCCGTGGGGGCGCGGGGCGGCAGGCCCACTGGGCGCAGACGCGCCCCTGTGACTACGCCCGCCCCCTGGACCGCGCCGCCCGCGCGATCGTGACAACGGCCTTCTCCAGGGCGTACTCCGGATCGTCCCCGCCGCCCTTCACGCCGGCGTCGGCCTCGGCCACGGCCCGCAGCGCGACCGCCACACCCTCCGGCGTCCATCCCCGCATCTGCTGTCGCACCCGGTCGATCTTCCACGGCGGCATCCCCAGCTCGCGGGCGAGGTCCGCGGGACGCCCGCCACGCGCCGACGACAGCTTCCCGATCGCCCGCACCCCCTGCGCGAGCGCACTCGTGATCATCACCGGCGCCACCCCTGTGGCCAGCGACCATCTGAGCGCCTCCAGCGCCTCGGCGGCCCGCCCCTCGACCGCCCGGTCCGCGACCGTGAAGCTCGACGCCTCGGCCCGTCCGGTGTAGTACCGCCCGACCACCGCCTCGTCGATGGTGCCCTCGATGTCCGAGACGAGCTGGGACACCGCGGACGCCAGCTCCCGCAGATCGCTCCCGATCGCGTCGACGAGCGCCTGGCACGCCTCGGGCGTCGCCGACCGCCCCTGCGTCCGGAACTCTCCCCGAACGAACGCCAGCCGGTCCGCCGGTTTCGTCATCTTGGGGCAGGCCACCTCCCGCGCCCCCGCCTTGCGCGCGGCGTCGAGCAGCCCCTTGCCCTTGGCGCCGCCGGCGTGCAGCAGCACAAGGGTGATCTCCTCGGCGGGCGAGCCGAAGTACCCTTTCAGTTCCTTGATCGTGTCGGCCGACAGATCCTGTGCGTTGCGTACGACCACGACCTTGCGCTCGGCGAAGAGCGACGGACTCGTCAGCTCGGCCAGCGTGCCGGGCTGCAACTGGTCCGAGGTCAGGTCCCGTACGTCCGTGTCGGCGTCGGCGGCCCGGGCTGCGGCCACCACCTCCTGCACGGCACGGTCGAGCAGGAGGTCCTCCTGGCCCACGGCCAGGGTGACGGGGGCGAGCAGGTCGTCATTCGCGGTCTTCTTGGCCATCACGGAAAGCATCCCACGCGCCACTGACAACACGGTCCCGGCTCCGGCCGCTCACCGCCGGACCCCGTCGCCGCCCCACAGGTCACGGCTCCTCCCGCCAGCCGTCCCACTCCCCTGCGAACTCGTCCAGCCACTCCGGGTCGAGCAGCCCTTCCTCGTCCCGCAGCACCACGAGCCACTGCGCGTCCTCGGCATCGTCCTCACCGGCCAGGGCGTCCCGCACGATCCGCGGCTCCTCGTCCAGGCCGAACCGCTCCCCGAGTGCCTCCGCCGCCTCTTCCGCGGCATCGCGGTCGGGCAGCACCAGCACGTGTCTCACATCGCTCACGGAGCCATTCTCCGGCACGCCATCGACGGCGAACGCGCAGGTCAGCCCTTGGGCACGAGCTGCACATCCAGGTCGATCACGATGCTCGGCCCGACGGCCGCGATCCCCCGGGCGAGCATCGCCTGCCAGCTCACCGTGAAATCGTCGCGGTGCAGCTCCGTGGTGGCCCGGCAGGCGGCCCGGACCTCGCCCTCCACTCCGTTACCGAGGCCGAGGTACTCCGTGTCCAGCGTCACCGTCCGCGTCACCCCGTGCAGGGTCAGCGCCCCGGTAACCGCCCATCGCGCACCGCCCTTGTGCACGAACCGGTCGCTGTAGAACTCCAGGGTCGGAAAGCGCGTCACGTCCAGGAAGTCCGCGGACCGCAGATGCTGGTCGCGCAGCGCGACGTTGGTGTCGATGGAGGCCGCGTCGATCACCACGTGCATCGCGGACCTCTCCATCGGGTCGGCGACCCGGGCCGCCCCCGCGAAGGTGTTGAACCGCCCGTGGATCCGGGCCAGTCCGATGTGCCGCGCGGTGAACGCGATCGAGGAATGCGTCGGGTCGATCTCCCACTCGCCCGCCCTCGGCAGCTCCGGCGGCCGGGCGACCTGAAGCGTGACATCGCCCAGCGAGGCCAGGGAGTTCTCCGCGACGACGGCGCTCGCCAGGTAGGGCGTGTACCCCTCGGCCGACGCCGCCACCCGGTACTCCCCCGCCGGCACGGTCGCCAGGAACGACCCGAACGGGTCCGTCTCGCCCGTCACCACCTTGCGGCCCAGGGCGTCGCTGACCGCGAACTCGGCGTGCGCCACCGGCTCGTTGACCGGATCAAGTACCCGGCAGCTGAGCACTCCGGCGCGGGGCGGCGTGCGTATCGCCGCGAGCGGCCCGGTCCGCTGCACCCGGTTCGTACGGTTTCCCCGCCAACGGCCGATCATCTGCGACACCCCTGCACGACGTGACACCACTGTTACCGAAGATGCATTCGATCATCAATAAGGCATTCGAGGCAACACGGGGCTACATCGCGGGAAACCGGCGCATGTACTGGGACTACGCATGAGTAACCGGAGTACCCCCAATTGGACTTTTCCGCTCGGCTTTTCGCACCCGCGGCACCCTGTCCAGCTCCATGTCGGGGCCGAGCGCCCGCGGCAACGCCCCGAACGCCCCGGCGGGTTCGCAGCAGAAGCCGCCCCGACGCGCTCCCTCGATCTCGTCGAGCAGCCACTCCTCCTCCAGCACGATCTCCTCGCCGAGGCGGATCGACAGGTTCTCGAACGGGACCGTCGGAGGTGACGCAGCTGCAGTTCGCGCAGCGCATCGGTGGTGGGCCGGGCCGGGTGTTCGGCCCCGATCCTGCTCAGGCAGGCGTCAACCTGTGCGGAGTCCGCCACCTCAGTCCCTCGCCACGCCCAGCCCGTTGCCCTCCCCGACGACGGCGATCGCCCCGTCCCGGTCCGTACGCAGCACGAGCGCACCCTCGTCCCGCAGCGCCGCAAGGGTGCTCGGCGCCGGATGGCCGTACGGGTTGTCCCGGCCGCACGACACCAGCGCGAGCCGCGGCGCCACCCTCCGTATGAGCTGCGGGTCCTGGTAGGCCGACCCGTGATGGGCGACCTTGAGGACGTCCACGGGCCCCAGCCCGGCACCGGCCGGTGACCTCAACAGCCCCTGCTGGGCGGACGGTTCGAGATCGCCGAGCAGCAACAGGGTGAGTCCCGCAGAGCGTACGAGCAGTGCGATGCTCGCGTCGTTCGGACCGTCCGGGGACAGGGCGGGTGCCGGCGGCGGCCACAGCACCTGCCAGTCGAGGGCCCCCGTGCGGCGATGCTCCCCGGCCACACCGCGCGTCACCGGAACGTGCCGGGCGGCCGCCTGCGCCCGTACGGACGCGGCCTGGTCCGGTGGCTCCTCGAACCCGGTCGTCTCGATCGCGCCCACCGAACGCCCACGCAGCACGCCCGGCAGTCCCGCCACATGGTCGGCGTGGAAGTGGGTCAGCACCAGCAGCGGGATACGGGTGATGCCGAGCCGGGTCAGACATCGGTCGACCAGCGCCGGATCGGGACCCGCGTCCACGACCACTGCCGTGCCGTCGCCCGCCGCGAGCACGGTCGCGTCCCCCTGGCCCACATCGCACATGGCGAACCTCCAGCCGGGCGGTGGCCATCCGGTGATCACCCGCGGCAGGGGCGGCGGCTGCACCACCACGAGCAGCAGCACCAGGGCACAGACGCCGGCCAGCCAGGGGTACCGCAGAAGGCGCCGGCCGATGGACACGACGAGCACCGTCACGGCCGCGAGCAACAACGCCCCCTGCCAACTGCCCGGCCAGTCCACTCCCCCGCCCGGCAGCGACGCCCCCGTACGCGCAATACCGGCGATCCACCCCACCGGCCAACTCGCGCCCCATGCCAGCGCCTTGGCAACGGGCATGGCCACCGGTGCGGCCGCGAGTGCGGCGAAGCCCAGCACCGTCGCCGGCGCCACCGCGAACTCCGCCAGCAGGTTGCACGGCACCGCGACCAGGCTCACCCGCGCCGACAACACCGCGATGACCGGCGCGCACAGCGCCTGCGCGGCAGCCGCCGCGGCCAGTGCCTCGGCCAGGCGCGGCGGCACACGGCGCCGTCGCAGCGACGCACTCCAGCGCGGGGCGATGGTGAGCAGGGCGCCGGTCGCCAGCACGGAGAGCAGGAAGCCGTAGCTCCGGGCGAGCCAGGGGTCGTAGAGCACCAGCAGCAGGACGGCCGTGGCCAGCGCGGGAAGCAGGGATCTGCGGCGCCCGGTCACGAGGGCGAGCAGAGCGACCGCGCCGCAGGCAGCGGCCCGCAGCACGCTCGGATCCGGTCGGCACACGACCACGAACCCGAGCATGAGCGCACCGCCGAGCAGCGCCGTCCCGCGCAGCGGGATGCCGAGCCGGGGTGCGAGCCCCCGGCGCTCGACGCGCTGCGCCAGGCCTGCCGGTCCGATGAACAGGGCCAGCAGGATTGTGAAGTTGCCTCCGCTGACGGCCAGCAGATGGGCGAGGTCGGTCGCCTTGAAGGCGTCGTCCAGTTCGGGCGTGACCCGTGCGGTGTCCCCGACGACCAGCCCGGGCAAGAGCGCCCGCGGATCCGGATCGAGCCCTTCCGTCGCCTCCCGCAGCCCGGCGCGCAGCCGCCCCGCCCAGCGTTGCGCCCCGGTGGGCCCGCCCACCACGTCGGGCGGTTCCCCGCCTCGCACCCGCGCCACGGCGGCGATGCGGTCGCCCCCGGTCAGCGGGGGTACCAGCCGCGCGGTCACCCGCACCCGCGTGGAGGGCAGCAGCGTCGGCCAGGAAGTGGCCCAGGCCTCCTTCGCGGCACCCGCCGAACCGCTCGTCACCGTCCGGCGGTTCATATCGACGATCACCAGGACCGGTGCCCGGGTCGCCGTCACGGTCCCGTCCGGCTTCATCAGACGCCGGATCCTTCCGTCGAGCAGTACGGCGGTCGGCGTCGCGTGGTCGCCCCTGACCCTGGGCCGGGTGAACCGTGGATCGGAGGTGACCTCGATCTCCGCGCTCACCTCGGCGTGCTGACGCGCGAGCGCAGGGACGGGACCCCTCCGCAGGTCCGCGCCGTGAAGCCCGGCGGAAGCCCCGGCCGCCGCGACACTGAGCAGCAAGGCGGCGACGGACACCTTCGGCCAGGAGCCCCGGGGCCGGCGACCGGCCTCGGTGTCACCGCTCGTCCCCTGCCGCCGCACCACCAGCAACCCGCCTGCCGCAGCGAGGCAGATGACGACCACACCGGTGACCCACGCGGGCGGGGCGTCCACCGCCGCTGCCGCCGTCACCCAGGCCGCGAGCGCGGGTGGCACCAGTCGCAGGTCCGTCGGGCTGTCCTGCCGGGGGTGCGGATCGCCCAGCCTGCCGGGGACGGCGGCGCGCGCGGCGGGCGGATCGAGGATGCCGTGCGCGGCCGTGCGGTCGGAGCCCGCTGCCCATGAGGGGCCGGCCCGTGTGCCCCGGGGCGGCGGCTGCGGCCCGCCCGCGCCGCCCTCCTCCGGCCCCTTCATGGTCGTACGAGGTTCCGCAGGTCGGCGAAGCGGCGCTCACCGATGCCGTTGACCTGGCGGAGTTCGTCGACCGAACGGAATCCGCCGTGCTGGGTGCGGTAGTCGACGATGCGCTGGGCGAGAACGGGACCCACGCCCGGCAGCGCGTTGAGCTGATCCGCGGTCGCCGTGCTGAGCGAAACCGGGGTGGCGGGGGCCGCACCGCTCGTGGATCCACCGATGGCCGCGCCCGCGGGGGCGGTGCCCGGCGCGGGGGCGGGGCCGCCGACCACGATCTGTTCGCCGTCCACCAGGAAGCGCGCGCGATTGAGGCCGTCGGTGTCGGTGCCCGGACGCGCTCCGCCCGCGGCCAGCAGGGCGTCCGCGACCCTGGATCCGGCCGGGAGCCGGACGAGCCCGGGCTTGCGCACCTTGCCGCTGACGTCCACGACGACCGCACCACCCGCCCCTGTCCCGCTCCCGCCCCCCGGCTGTGGCGCTGCCGAACCACTCGGTTCAGCCCACCGCTTGGCTTCCCGCACCCCGTGCGGCGCCGCCGCCCGCACCTCCTCGGGTGCCTGTACCTGCTGCGTCCGCCCGGCCCGGAAATGCTGTGCGGCGAAGACCGCGGCGATCAGGAGCAGCACGCTCAACGCCACCACGCTCTTGCGTTCAAGCCCGCATCGCGTCTGCAGCCACAGCGGCAGCCGCTCGCGCACAGCAAGCCCGAACCTTCGCTCCCCCCATGTGTCACCCGGCACCTCGTGTACAGGGCCGTCGGCGCGGGCCGCGGGCGCCGGGGCGGCCCCTCCCGGCCGGGGCAGCCGGACCGGCTCGACGCCGTCCCCTCCCGGCAGTCGGCCGGTCCCGCCGCCCGCTGTCGTACGCATCCGCGGCTGGTCGACGTCCCGGGCCGCAGACGGCGGCCCGTTCCCCGACTCCCGCCACTCCTTCACCCCGTCCGGGAAGAGTGCCTCCGCGCGCAGGCGCAGGATGTCGGCGGCCGGGGGCTGGTGGGGCTGTCGGGCCCGGCCCCGCGCGTGCCGCAGACGGTGGCGTGTGCGCCCGTCGGAGCAAGGCCCGCGGCCGGGACCGCTCGTAGGAGTCGAGGCGCGTGAAGGTGATCGAAGTGCCATGCGCCGAGGATGGGGCACATCGCCGGCTTCGCGATGATCTTGGTCAAATTCCGGGGATTACTTCCCAGTTGTGGATAATCTCGTCACTCACATGGGTAACAGCCGCGGCTGCGACCGCGCGGGCGGGCGTCACCCGTCACCGCGGCGACACCACGGCCCCCAGCAGGCCGGGCCCCGTATGCGCCCCGATCACCGCTCCGACCTCGCTCACATGCAGCTCGACCAGTCCCGGCACCCGTGCCCGCAGACGATCCGCGAGAGCCGAAGCCCGCTCGGGGGCGGCGAGATGGTGGACCGCGATGTCGACGTTCGCGCTGCCCGCGCGTTCGGCCACGATCTCCTCCAGGCGACCGATCGCCTTGGACGCCGTGCGCACCTTCTCCAGCAACTCGATGCGGCCGCCGTCCAGCTGCAGCAGCGGCTTCACGGCGAGCGCCGAGCCCAGCAGCGCCTGCGCGGCCCCGATCCGGCCGCCGCGCCGCAGATAGTCGAGGGTGTCGACGTAGAAGTACGTGGAGGTGCCCGCGGCCCGCTTCTCCGCCGCCGTGACCGCCTCGTCCACGGTGCCGCCCGCCTCCGCGGCCTCCGCGGCGGCCAGCGCGCAGAAGCCGAGGGCCATCGCGACCATCCCCGTGTCGACCACGCGTACCGGCACGGGAGCCTCGCGCCCTGCGAGCACCGCGGCGTCGTACGTGCCCGAGAACTCGGCGGACAGGTGCAGCGAGACGATGCCGGTCGCGCCCGTCTCGGCGACCTTGCGGTAGGTCTCGGCGAACAGTTCGGGGCTGGGCCGCGAGGTGGTGACGGGCCGTCGCTTCTGCAGGGCCTGAGCCAGGGAACGGGCCGAGACCTCGGTTCCCTCCTCGAGCGCCTGGTCGCCCAGGACGACGGTCAGCGGCACCGCGGTGATGCCGTGGCGCTCCATCGTCCGCGGCGGCAGGTAGGCCGTTGAATCGGTGACGATCGCGACATGGCGGGACATGTGCTGGAGGTTACCTGCCGGAACGCACGGGCGGCAGCCCGGCCCCACCGGCCGGGGCGCACCGCGTCGGGATCACGGGGTGTTCTCGGGACGTGCCTTCTTCTGCCAGGGGTGCACGACCCGCTGTCCCGGCGGGGTGATGGCGGGCCGCGTCGACCCCTGCGGCGCGCGGGTCTCGGGTGTCTCGGGCCATGTCCGGTCGCCGGCGGCAGCGGTCTCCGGGGTCGGCGCCTCGGGCCAGGAGGGGGCGGACACCGTCGGCGCATCCGTGACCCAGTGGCGCAGCGCGCCCGCCTCCACGTCGATCTGCGCACTCAGCGCGTCCAGGTCGTCCTCCGCGAACCGGCGCGCCCGGTCGTGGGCCGCCCAGCGCAGCGAGTCCGCCGACTGCGTGATCCGCTCGGTGCGCTCGCGCAGTCCGGGCAGCCGGGAGGCCATCGTGCTGCGGTCCGGCTCGGCCTCCAGTCGCTTGAGTTCGGCGTCCAGTTCGAATCCGTGCGCGCTCAGGCGTTTGAAGAGGTCCAGCGATTCCTTCAGCGACTCGTCCTCGGTGACGCCCGCGTGCAGCGCGTCCTGTGTGGCGCGCATGGTGGTACGCAGCTTCAGACGGAGCTGGGCGACCTCGCCCACCGGACCGGGCTGGGCAAAGGTCTTGGCCCGCAGCGTGGTGTCCTCTACCGTGCGGCGGGCCTGCGCGATGGTGCGGTCCACGCCGCGTTTGGCCGCGCCGATCGCCTTCACCGTGGCATAGGCGCCGAGCACGACGCACAGCACGAACAGGAGCGCCACGACAGTCAAAACGGCTTCCACGACGCTCCTCCTCAGGCCGGCCGCGCGGCTGCTGCACCGCTCCCCCACCGTAAACGCAACGGGCAGGCCCTGGGTTCCGTATGAACCCCGAACCTGCCCGTAGGGGACTACCCCGACACGTTGACATCGCACCGGTCACCTGGGCGTTTACGCCCAGATGGGACGACGGCTACGCGGTGACGATGTTCACCAGCTTCGGCGCGCGCACGATCACCTTGCGGATCCCGGCACCGTCCAGCGCCGCGACCACTTTCTCGTCAGCCAGCGCCACCTTCTCCAGCTCTTCCTGCGAGATCGAGGGCGAAACCTCCAGGCGCGCCTTGACCTTGCCCTTGACCTGGACCACGCAGGTCACGGTCTCGTCCACGACATACGCCGGGTCGGCGACCGGGAAGTCCCGATGGACGACCGAGTCGGTGTGGCCCAGCTTGCGCCACAGTTCCTCGGCGACGTGCGGGGCCAGCGGCGCGGCCAGCAGCACCAGGGACTCGGCGACCGGGCGCGGTACCGCTCCCTGTGCCTTCGTCAGGTGGTTGTTCAGCTCGGTGATCTTGGCGATGGCGGTGTTGAACCGCAGACCCTCCAGGTCCTGGCGCACACCGTCGATCGCCTTGTGCAGGGCACGCAGCGTCTCCTCGTCCGGCTCGGCGTCGACGACGGTGACCTCGCCGGTCCTCTCGTCGACGACATTGCGCCACAGCCGCTGCAGCAGCCGGAACTGGCCCACCACCGCGCGCGTGTCCCACGGACGCGACACGTCCAGCGGGCCCATCGCCATCTCGTACAGACGCAGCGTGTCCGCCCCGTACTCGGCGCAGATCTCGTCCGGAGTGACCGCGTTCTTCAGCGACTTGCCCATCTTGCCCAGCAGGCGGCTGACCTTCTCGCCCTGGTAGTAGTAGGCGCCGTCGCGCTCCTCCACCTCGGCGGCCGGCACCGCGATGCCCCGGCTGTCGCGGTAGACGAAGGCCTGGATCATGCCCTGGTTGAACAGCTTGTGGAACGGCTCCGGCGAGGACACGTACCCCAGGTCGTACAGGACCTTGGACCAGAACCGCGCGTACAGCAGGTGCAGCACGGCGTGCTCGGCGCCGCCGACGTACAGGTCGACGCCACCGTGCGGCATGCCCTCGCGCGGGCCCATCCAGTAGCGCTCGATCTCCGGGTCGACCAGCTTGAGGTCGTTGTGCGGGTCCAGGTAGCGCAGCTCGTACCAGCACGAACCCGCCCAGTTGGGCATGGTGTTGGTCTCGCGGCGGTACTTCTTCGGTCCGTCGCCCAGGTCCAGGGTGACGTTGACCCACTCCTCGTTGCGCGACAGTGGCGTCTCGGGCTGGGTGTCCGCGTCGTCCGGGTCGAAGGTGCGCGGGGAGTAGTCCTCGACCTCCGGCAGTTCCAGGGGCAGCATCGACTCGGGCAGCGCATGGGCGATGCCGTCCTCGTCGTAGACGATCGGGAAGGGCTCGCCCCAGTAGCGCTGACGGCTGAACAGCCAGTCCCGCAGGCGGAAGTTGACGGTGCCCTGACCGATGCCCTTGCGCTCCAGCCACTCGGTGATGCGCGCCTTGGCGTCGCCGACGTTCAGGCCGTCCAGCGAAACGGCCTCGCCGGTGGAGTTCACGATCTTCGCGTCGTACGAGGCGAAGGCGTCGTCCCACGTCGACGCGTCGGTGCCGCGGCCGTCACTCGGCTCGACGACGCAGCGGACCGGCAGCTCGAAGGCGCGCGCGAAGGCGAAGTCGCGGCTGTCGTGCGCCGGTACGGCCATGATCGCGCCGGTGCCGTAGCCCATCAGGACGTAGTCGGCGATGAAGACCGGGATCTTCTCGCCGTTGACCGGGTTGACGGCGTACGCGCCCGTGAAGACGCCGGTCTTGTCCTTGGCCTCGGCCTGCCGTTCGACATCGGACTTCGAGGCAGCCTGGGCACGGTAGGCGGCGACGGCCTCGGCGGGCGTTGCGTGGCCACCGGTCCAGACATCGTGCGTGCCCTCGGGCCAGGTCTCTGGGGTGAACTTCTCGACCAGCGGGTGCTCGGGCGCCAGCACCATGTAGGTCGCGCCGAACAGGGTGTCCTGGCGCGTGGTGAAGATCGTGATGGCCTCGCCGTCGATCGGGAAGTCGACCCGGGCGCCCTCGGAGCGGCCGATCCAGTTGCGCTGCTGCAGCTTGATGGCCTCGGGCCAGTCCAGCTCCTCCAGGTCATCCAGCAGCCGGTCGGCGTACGCGGTGATGCGCATGTTCCACTGGCGCAGCTTGGCCTTGAAGACCGGGTAGTTGCCGCGCTCGGAGCGGCCCTCGGCGGTGACCTCCTCGTTCGCCAGGACGGTGCCCAGGCCGGGGCACCAGTTGACGGGCGCGTCGGAGGCGTACGCCAGGCGGTACTCGCTCAGGACGTCGGCGCGCTCGGTGGCGCTCAGCTCGTTCCACGCGCGCCCGTGGTCACCCGGTACGGCGCGCTCGCCGCTCTCGAACTGCGCGATCAGCTCGGAGATCGGCCGGGCCTTCTTCGCCTCGTCGTCGTACCAGGAATTGAAGATCTGCAGGAAGATCCACTGGGTCCACTTGTAGTAGTCCGGTTCGATCGTGGCGAACGACCGGCGCTTGTCATGGCCCAGGCCCAGCCGGCGCAGCTGGGACTTCATGTTCTCGATGTTGGCCTCGGTGGACACACGCGGGTGCGTGCCGGTCTGCACGGCGTACTGCTCGGCGGGCAGGCCGAAGGCGTCGAAGCCCAGGGTGTGCAGGACGTTGTGGCCGGTCATGCGCTGGAACCGGGCGAACACATCGGTGGCGATGTAGCCCAGGGGGTGACCGACGTGCAGGCCCGCACCCGAGGGGTACGGGAACATGTCCATGATGAACTTCTTGGGCCGGGCGACCACCTCGGGGTCACCAGCCAGGTCCCCTCCCCCACTCTCGGCTTCGCTCGAGCGGGGGGACCCCCATGGGTTCGGTGCCTCGTAGGTGCCCTCGGCGTCCCAGAAGTCCTGCCAGCGCGCCTCGATCTCGGCGGCCATGGCTGCCGTGTAGCGGTGCGGCGCTGCCTCCGCCGACACGGCAGCGGCGGCAGCGGGGTTCGTCTCGCTCATGATCCTCAAAGCTCCATCGATCGTCTCTGCCAGCGACTGTGACATTCAAGAAACGAAAAATCCCCTCGCACAGGAGGGGACGCCGCGCTGATTCCGACCATCGGATTCGCCCGTGGTCGGGACTGATCAGCGCGGCTCGCTAAGCAGAAGGCGTACGGCACGCATGGCGTCAGGGTACCGCAGCGCCCAAGGACGCCGCGACGGGCCCGGCACACCCGAGGGCGGAAGGGAGCCCGATACGGGGCGGGACCGTACCCGGACGTCGACGGTCGGGTTGTGAAGATCTCGAAAAGATGAACAGGGTTCAAACACCACTTCGTGTCATGGCGGTCAACCGGACATGGACAACCTCCCTGCCTTTGATAACGACGCAATAACTCAAATCCCGTACCGCTCGGTTTGGAGCGACCTGGAGTGCAGCAGCGGGACCGCCTTCCCGAGACCGTCCGGAGTCACCCCCATGAACCTTCGAGCCGGCGCCCCGCCGGTCCCGCAGGGCGTGCCTGACCGGCGGCTGCCACGGCAGATGGATCGACGCGGCGACGGTCGGCCAGGCCGTCGTCTCGCGCGGTTCCCTGGAGGCCGTGGGCGGCTCGCTGGGCGTCGGCGCGATCCTGCCCCTCGGCCAGGAGACCTGCCCGCTGGGCGAGTCCCTGCAGGTGGCCAGGTGGCTGGCCGAGGAGAGCGCGGGGCAGTGCGGCCCCTGCCATCTCGGGCTGCCCGCGGCGGCCCGCGGTCTGGAAGACATCCTGGGCGGGGGCGGTCCCGCCGCCCAGGAGGCACTCAAGCAGGTCGCGAAGAGCGTGAAGAGGCGTGGTACGTGCTCACACCCGGACGGCTCGGCGATGTTTCCGGAATCGACCATCGAGGCCTTCACGGACGACCTGGCGGCGCATGTCCTCGGTCATGGCTGCGGCAGGCCCGTGGAGGGCGCGCTGCCGCTCCTGGAGGGCGGGCGGGCCGAGCGGGAGGCGGGTGCCGGCCGGCAGAAGATCTTCGTCGACTGGACGCTGCGCCGCGGCCACGGCCTGTGCGCGGACACCCTCCCGGAAGTCTTCGAGCTGGGCGCCGACGGCTTCCCCACCGCCGCCCAGGCGCCGGTGCCGCGGTACGCGGAGGCGAAGGCGCTGCGGGCCGTACGCCGCTGCCCGGCGCCGGCGCTGCGGATCGAGCAGGACACACGCGCCGGGGCACCGTCCCACGGCAACCTGCCCGTACTGTCCCAGGGCCGGGGGCGCCGCGCCCTCGGCCGCTGAGCGAGCGGACCAGACGGCAGACCACCCGAGCGAGGCGGCCCTCCGTCCGGTCCCTCTTCGGGCACATACGCCGAAGGCGGCCCATCCCATCGGATGGACCGCCTTCAACTTCTGTGGAGCTAAGGAGAATTGAACTCCTGACCTCCTGCATGCCATGCAGGCGCTCTACCAACTGAGCTATAGCCCCTTGCGGCCATGCGGCCGAGCCGCATGTTGTTTGTGTCGCCCGGTTTCCCCGGCGGCGACGCCAACATTACACGCTCCACCGGGTGCACCACCAAATCGGTTCCGTTCCCGGGGGAGACGAAGGCCGATACCGGTCCTGATCAGGCCGTCGCGAACGAGTAGAAACGCTTGAGCGTGCAGTGCTCGTCGAGGAGCCGGCCGTAGATCGGCTCCCCCTCCAGTTCCCGGTAGGTCTCGATCGGGTCGCCTTTTATGATCAGCGCCCGCGCGCATTCCTCGCACCAGTACTGGTAGCCCGGGTTGACCGGCTCCATGTCACGCACGATCGGCGTGCCGCTGCCGCACCAGTCGCACTTCCGCCTGTGTGCCCCCATCGATCAGCTCCAGCTGTGGCCGCAGGCCGTGCACACGTAGGAAATGCCACCGTTGTCGCCGAGGACCTGGGCAACGTGGGCCGAACCGCAGGCAGGGCAGTCGAGGAGAGTGGCATTCCGACGTGTCACCGCCACTGCGGGAAGATCGTGGACCTCCCCGCGGATGCTCGCAGGCATCGCTTCTCCCTCCCGTCGGGCCGCGCCCCCTTCCGGCCGTTTGATTCTGCCACGGCGGGACCAATACGGTCAGCGACGCCTTCGTACCGGTCGGGACGCGGCCCCCGCAGTGGCCGCCTCAACCAGCGTGTACATGCAGGTGAGGAGCGCACCCGAAGAGCTGTACGCCCCCGGATCCCCGTCTGACTCAAGCCGGTTGAGGAAGGGCGCGCCGAACGGAGCGCGTTCGCCCGTGCCTCATCGGTGAAGTGACGCCTGGTCAGGCTCGGCAACCGATGGCAGGTCTCATTGCGTCCGCGGTCAACTGTCGCCCTTGGCGTGGGTGGTCCTGCTGCGCCGCGGGGCCGCGCTCTTGCGGATCTCCTCCGTGGCCGCGCGGAACGCGGGTGCGGCCTGCCTGAAGTAATCGAAGAGCAGGGCGCGCTGCTCGGGGGTGTAGCGCGCCAGGACCTCGGCGATGTGACGGCGGGCGGGGCTCAGGACCTCCTCGATGCGGCCGAGCCCGTCGGGCACCGGCTCGACGATCACGCGTCTGCGGTCCTTGGGGTCCGCGACGCGGCGGACATACCCGGCCCGTTCGAGGCGGTCGATCAGACGGGTGGTGGCACCGGTGGTGAGCCCGGTCCTGGAGGCCAGTTCACCTGAGGTGAGGCTGCCCTCCAGGGTGATCAGGCTCAGCGCGTACCACTCCGATGTGTGCAGTCCGGCAGCCTCCGCACCGGCCAGGCCCTGAAGCCCCACCGCGTCCAGGTACTGACGGAAGACGACGTGTTCATCTGCTGCGTCCGCCGGGGTTGCCATCGATGGAAACATCTCCTAAATTTATCTGCACAGATGCAGATACTGCTCCCGTAGAGATTCTGCGCCAGTCTAACCAGAGGGAGTGCGCCATGACGACGACCACGACCGCGCAGGACGTCGCCGCCATCACATCGGTGCTGAACGAACTCGTCACCGCCTGGGGGCGGCACGACGCCGAGGCGTACGGCGAGTTGTTCACCGAGGACGCCACCTACACCACCTACATCGGCACCCTCTACCAGGGGCGCCGGGACATCGCGGACAGCCACCGCGCGCTGTGGGCGACGTTCATCAAGGGCACCAAGCTCGCGGACGAGGTCCTCGACATCCGCTTCCCCGGTCCCGACACAGCCGTCGTCAACGGGCGCGGCGACACCTACAAGAACAAGCGGCCGCACAAACTCACCAAGGTCCAGACCTACACCCTGGTCCGCCAGGACGACGGGAAGTGGCGCATCGCGGCCTTCCACAACACCAAGCACAGGCCACTGATGGAATCCATCTCCTACCGGTTCGCCCCGGACTCCGTCCCGGCCGCCGAGAAGTAGGCTCCGACGCCGCTCGCTCCCCACCACCCGAGAAGGGTGGGGAACATGAGCAGCTCCGGGGAGCACCTGAGCAAGGGAGCGGTGGGAGAGATTGTGCCGCTCGTCACGCCCTGCAACGGCCGAGGCGGGGAGCAGCGACAACGGCGCGCTGCGGGCAACATGAAAGATCCCGCCCCCTGTCGGGGACGGGATCTTTCGTATCGATCCTTGACACCTTCGAAAGTGTCGATCCGTGGAGCTAAGGAGAATTGAACTCCTGACCTCCTGCATGCCATGCAGGCGCTCTACCAACTGAGCTATAGCCCCTCGTGTTCTTCCCGCCCGGCGGGGCGAACAAGAAGAACTTTAGCCTGCGACCTGCCGGAAAGTGAAATCCGGGTACCGGCAGCGGGTGAAAAGGCGTCAGTCGTCGTCGCCGAGGACCGGCTCCGGCAGGGTGCCTGCGTTGTGCTCCAGAAGGCGCCAGCCGTGAGCGCCTTCACCGAGGACGGACCAGGAGCAGTTGGAGAGACCGCCGAGGCTCTCCCAGTGACGGGCCTCCAGGCCGAGCAGGCGGCCGATGGTGGTGCGGATCGTCCCGCCGTGGCTGACCACCACGAGGGTGCCGTCCTTGGGAAGCTTCTCGGCGTGCCGCAGCACCACGGGGGCGGCGCGGTCGGCGACCTCGGTCTCCAGTTCGCCGCCGCCGCGGCGGACGGGCTCACCGCGCTTCCAGGCGGCGTACTCCTCGCCGTGCCGGGCGAGGATCTCCTCGTGCGTCAGCCCCTGCCAGACGCCCGCGTACGTCTCGCGCAGGCCCTCGTCGAGGGTGACCTCCAGGCCCGTGAGCGCGGCCAGCTCGGCGGCCGTGGTGACGGCGCGCGTGAGGTCGGAGGCGACGATGGCGTCCGGCTCGAGGGAGGCGAGCAGGCGGGCGGAGCGGCGGGCCTGACCGAGGCCGGCCCCGGTCAGCTCGACGTCCGTGGAGCCCTGGAAGCGCCGCTCCACGTTCCACGAGGTCTGGCCGTGACGCCAGAGGATGAGGCGGCGGCCCCGGCCCGTCTTCCGGGTGCCGGCGCCCTGGACGGTCACCGCAGTTCCCCGCCCAGCTCCGCGGCCTCTTCGGCGGCCCGCAGCCTGGCGTGCTCGGCGGCCTTGCCACGGGTGGCCCGGGCGTCGGCGGGCAGGTCCAGCTCGGGGCAGTCCTTCCACAGCCGCTCCAGGGCGTAGAAGACGCGCTCCTCACTGTGCTGGACGTGCACCACGATGTCGACGTAGTCCAGCAGCACCCAGCGGGCCTCGCGGTCGCCCTCACGGCGCACCGGCTTGGCGCCGAGTTCCTTGTTCAGCCGCTCCTCGATCTCGTCGACGATCGACTTGACCTGGCGGTCGTTGGGCGCGGACGCGAGCAGAAAGGCGTCCGTGATCGAGAGCACATCGCTGACGTCATAGGCGACGATGTCGTGCGCGAGCTTGTCGGCCGCTGCCTGGGCGGCGGTGTTGATGAGCTCGAGAGAACGGTCCGTGGCGGTCACTACAAGGCTTTCCGTAGGGCGGTCAGTGGTAACCACAAGGGTCTCACGGACTGCCGACGACACCCCAGGTGATTACGGGGGTCACACCCCGGCACGCCGAGGTGTGACCCGTGTCATGACGACGTCTTGTAGTTCTGGCCGAGGACGACGGAGACGCCGGCGTTCGACGTGACCTTGCCCCTCTTCACGGAGCCGGTGGGCAGACCCAGGGTCTTGGCGACCTCGATCGCGCTGTCCTTCTGACCGTCATCGGCGTAGGTGACCTGGGACATGGCCTGGGTGGTGCCGGTGCCGGCGTCGATGAAGGAGTAGCCGCCATTGACCAGGGCGACGCGGGCCTGCTCGGTGGCGCCCTTGGAACCGGTGGCGTTCGTGATGCCGACCCGGACGGCGTCGCCGGCCTCGGGGCTCTTCACGGTCCCGCCGAGCAGGTTCTTCACCACGCTGTCGGTGGCCTTCTCGCCGACGGTGCCGTCGGACTGGACCGGCAGCAGCTCGGTCTTGTAGTCGCCCTGCTTGGCGTGGTCCGCGAGCTTGGCGAGGAAGGCGCCGAGGTCCTTGTCCGTCAGGGACGGGTCGAGGATCTGCGCGAGCGTCTGCACGGTGACCGTCGCGGCCTGCGGGTCCGAGGACAACTTGCGCAGCACGCCCTGCATGACCTGACCGAACCGCTCCAACTGGGCGTCCTGGGACTCGCCGGAGGCCTGGTAAGTGGCGTACGCGACGGCCATCTTGCCGCTGAGGCTCTGCCGCTCGCCCTTGTGTACCAGGGGCGGGCCGCCCTTCTTCTCGGCGCCCGGGTCGGGGACGTCGGTGTCGGTGGTGACCTCGATGTTGCCGACGAGTTCGACGAGGTTGTTCAGGTAGGGGGTGTCGAGACGCCAGGTGCCCTCGACCTTGGTGCCCAGGACTGCATCGATGGAGTCGCCGGTGCCGGAGGAGCCGTCGTCGGCGACCGACTTGGCAAGGGTGGTCGCGGTGCCGTCGTCGGTGCTCAGGGCAAGGGAGTTGGGCAGCAGGACGGTTGCGCCCTGCTTGGTGGTGGTGTTGTCGACGAGCAGCGCCGTGGAGGTGCCGCCGGCTTTGGTGTTGTGCAGGTGGACGACGATCACGTCGCGGTTCTGGGCGCCCGCGGCCGACTCCGTGCCGGATGCGCCGCCGGAGGAAGTGCCCGGCAGCTTGCCCGCGTACCAGAGGTAGCCGACGCCGCCGACGACCACCAGGGCGAGGACCACGGCGAGGGCGACGATCCGGCTGCGGGCGCGGCGCCTGGCCTCCTCACGGCGTTCGGTGCGGTTCTCCGTGAACTTCATCCAGTCGATGACGTCTTCGGGGTCGCCCTCGGGATCCTCGACGAACGCGAACTGCTCGGTGCGGTAGTCGCGTTCGCCCTGCGGCTCCTTCCCGAAGTCGGCCTGCGCCCGTCCGGGCGCGCCACCGTCGGCGAAGCCGCCCGCGGGGCCCGGAGCGCTCTCGGCCGGGCCCGCCTGCTGCGGGATGTAGGCGGTCTGTTCGGCAACGCGCGGCTGCTGTCCGCTGGTTGCGGTCTGGCCGTACGGGTCGTAGTCGCCGGTGGTGGCGGTGCCGTACGGGGAGTAGGGGTCGTAGGAGGCCACAGGCGGCTGCTGGCCGGTGTCGTGGGAGGACACCGGTTGCTGCAGACCGGTGTTGTACGGCGCCATGGGCTGCTGAAGGCCGGCGGCGTACGGGTCGTATCCGTAGCTCTGGGGCTCCTGGTGCTGCTGGTGCTGGGTGCCGTAGAGGTCGTAGCCCTGCGGGGTCTGCCGCATGGGCACCTGCCGGTACACAGGCTGCCCGAACTCGTCGTAGCCGACGAGCTCGTACTGGTCGCCGCCCGCGTATCCGTCGTATCGGTCGTTCACCGGTGCCCCTCTCGGCTCAGTCGCCGCGGTACAACTGCCGCTTGTCGATGTAGCGCACCACGCCGTCCGGCACCAGATACCAGACCGGTGCGCCCTGGGCGACCCTCACACGGCAGTCTGTGGACGAGATGGCGAGCGCGGGAACTTCGACGAGCGAGACACCGCCCTCGGGAAGCCCCGGGTCGGCCAGAGTGTGGCCGGGGCGCGTGACGCCGATGAAGTGCGCGAGGGAGAACAACTCGTCCGTGTAGCGCCAGGTGAGGATCTGGCTGAGCGCGTCGGCGCCGGTGATGAAGAAGAGGTCGGTGTCGGGGTTGAGGGCCTTCAGATCACGCAAGGTGTCCGTGGTGTAGGTGGGGCCACCGCGGTCGATGTCGATGCGACTGACCGAGAACTGGGGGTTCTCGGCGGTCGCGATGACCGTCATCAGATAGCGGTCCTCGGCCGGGCTGACCCTGCGGTCGGTCTTCTGCCACGGCTGGCCGGTGGGCACGAACACCACCTCGTCGAGGTGGAATTGTGCGGCGACCTCACTGGCCGCGACGAGGTGCCCGTGGTGGATCGGGTCAAACGTTCCGCCCATCACGCCGAGGCGGCGTTTGCCCGGGTTCGACGGCCCGCTTCCGGGGCCGGGTCCCAGGCCCTTCGCCGGACCGGTGGGCATGTGCTGCTCTCCCATGCGTGCAGACCCTACCGGCCCGGCCGCCGGGCACCGTTCGACAGGCCCCCCGCCAAGGACGGGGACCGGCCGCGTGCCGGGCTCAGCGGTCGCGGTTGAAGCGGGTCGTGATCCACAGCAGGACGAGAAGGATGAGGAAGGCCGCTCCACCCGTCACGAACGGGCTGAGGCTCTCGTGATTGCCGCCTTCGCCCTCGGCGAGGGTGGCCAACTGTGCAGCGGTGCTGTGGAAGCTCATCTTCGGCAGAACCTATCCGTTTGGGCGGGATAAAGACGTCCGCTCATCGTATGCGGGAGCCTCCGCGCCGATCACGCCGACTCCACCGTTGGAGAGATGGGCGCCTTCCAAAGGCGCCGGACCGGGACGGACGCGTCCGCGAGGCCGGCCGATCAGCGGCCTCTCCCCGGCTGCCGGGGTCGCAAACCGACGGGGTCGGCTCGGTCGGCGGCCGGTACGGCCTCGGCGAGCCGGGCGGCGGGGAGGTGCTCCCCGGGATCGCTCCGCATTCCGTGCTGCCCTGTCGCCGTATCTCCGCCTAGGCTGGATCCCGCTTCGGGGGCACATCGGCCAGGCGTGCGGTGAGTAGGCGCACGCCGCGCGGTCGTCCGATGTTCAAACGCACACTGAGCCTTCAGACACATGGGGGACCACATGTCCGATGTCGGTCATGAGCAGAACGAGCACGAGAGCATGCCGAGCAGGCAGCGCAGGCGATTCCCGGGGATCTCCTCGCGCGCGTACGAACACCCGGCGGACCGTTCGGCCCTGGTGGCCCTGCGCAAGCTCAGCGGCTTCGACACGGTCTTCAAGGCCCTCAGCGGCCTGCTGCCCGAGCGCAGCCTGCGGCTGCTGTTCCTCTCCGACTCGGTACGGGTCTCGGACATGCAGTTCGCGCATCTCAACGACATGCTGCGGGACGCCTGCCACATCCTGGACCTGGAGCAGGTCCCGCCGATGTACGTCACCCAGGACCCGCAGCCGAACGCGATGTGCATCGGCCTGGACGAACCGATCATCGTCGTGACGACGGGGCTCGTCGAACTGCTGGACGAAGAAGAGATGCGGGCTGTCGTCGGGCACGAGGTCGGGCACGCGCTGTCCGGCCATGCCGTCTACCGGACCATCCTGCTGTTCCTGACCAACCTCGCGCTCCGGGTCGCCTGGATCCCGCTGGGCAACGTCGCGATCATGGCAATCGTGACCGCGCTGCGCGAGTGGTTCCGCAAGTCGGAGCTGTCGGCCGACCGGGCCGGGCTGCTGGTCGGGCAGGACCTGCAGGCCTCGATGCGCGGCCTGATGAAGATCGCGGGTGGCAACCACCTGCACGAGATGAACGTGGACGCGTTCCTGGAGCAGGCCGAGGAGTACGAGGCGGGGGGCGACCTGCGCGACTCCGTGCTCAAGATCCTCAATGTGCTGCCGCGCACCCACCCCTTCGCCACGGTCCGCGCGGCCGAGCTGCGCAAGTGGGCCGCCACCCGTGACTACCAGCGCATCATGGACGGTCACTACCCGCGGCGCGACGAGGACAAGGACACCTCGGTGTCGGACTCCTTCCGCCAGTCCGCGGCCAGCTACGCGAACGAGGTGAAGCGCTCCAAGGATCCGCTGATGAAGCTGGTCACCGATATCGCGGGCGGCGCGGGCGACCTCGCGGGCGACTTCGGCGGCCGGGTACGGCGCGGTTTCGCCGGCTTCGCCGGCAACTCCCCCAAGGACGCGCCCAAGGACGCGCCGCGCGAGCCGCGCGACAGCCGGCCGGACGACGAGAACCCGGACGCCGACGGCTGATCCCGGCGCCCCGGACCGGCCTGCGGGCGGGCCGGACGGCCGGGGATGCCCCCACCGTCGGCTGCCCTGAACCGGAGGGCGCCTGGGGATCGGCCTCCCCGGAAGCCCGCGACGCGATGCGCGGTCCCGGGGCGCCCGTCCGCTCAGCGCTCCCGGCCTGCCCTGGGGCGGCGGTCCCGGTCGCTCACGGCTTCGGCTGTGCGCCCGCCGCCAGAGTGCCGCACAGCGCCGTGGCGCTGTCCGTCGCGTACGGGTCGGTGCCGACCGGGCCGCCCGCCTTGGCCATCTGTCCCGCCAGCAGCGGCCGCAGCTGGCTCATGGAGTCCTCGGAGCAGGCGAGCGGCCCGGCCTGGACGTAGGAGACGACCAGCTCGGCCTGGTGCAGGCGCAGGTCGTCGTGGTCGAAGCGGAGAGTCAGCTCGCGCCGCACGGTGAACAGCGAGGCCCGCGCCTTCGCATCGGATCCGACCGGCTTCAGCGCGTACACCAGGATGTGGTCGGCGGTGACCTCCAGCGCCCCGGAATCGGCCTCCGCCACCCGCAGTGTGCCCTGGACACGGATACGGTGGTCGGCCAACTGGACGCGGGAGGAGTCGAAACGGACCAGCCAGCCCGTGGGCGCGTGCCGGCCGTCCGCGGCCGGGCGGGCGAAGCTCCGGTCGAACTGGTCGAGCTGCTGGGGGGCCAGCAGGAGCCGTACCGGGCGGGTGGCACCGCCGGTGAGGACGGCCGGGTCCAGCGAGGACTTGACGAGGTAGTCCTTCGCCGTGGCCAGGGCCGCGACGACCTGGTCGTCGGAGAAGTGCGGGATGCGCCGGACGGCGGGCAGCGTGATGCCCTCGGCGCCGACGCGGAACCGGGCGGCGGGGCTGTGCGCGTACAGCGCCTCGGGGTCCGTGGAGCCGGGCACGGCGGAGCGCGGGGCCAGGGGTATCACCGTCATCCGCAGCGGCTCGACCGATCGCACCGTGGACGCCTCATCCGAGTGGCGCAGGCTCATGTAGATCGCCGTGCCGAACGCGACGGCCATCAGCACGACGAGGATCAGTGCCTGCCGGGGAAGTCCGCGGCGCAGCGCCGGACGGCGGCGTACGGCCGGGGCGTGGTCGGCTATGCGCTCCCGCGCGGAGTACTCCTGGAGGCGGGCAGCCCTGACGAACGACTCGTCGAACACGACAGATCGGTATTCGTCCTCGCCACCGCCGGGAGCACCCGCGGATGCCCCCTCAGGTGGGTCTCCAAGCCCGCCCATACCTTCAGATTAGGTCTCCCGGCGCTCAGGTAAACGCCCTGGTACACGACAACTTCTGACAGGTCTTCACCAGGATCGCAAACGGACGCCGAACCGGGGTCGGGCGACCGGCCGAGTGTAAGGACCACCCGCTTCGGGCGGTATGCGGCACCGCGGAAGCAGAAGTGCCCAGGCCCTTGTACGTCAGGGTGTCCGCGGAACCGCCGAGAACGCCGGGGGCGAGTACTCCACGGAAGCCGAGGGGCCCGTGCCCGCAGTGGCCTTCTGGCCCTGCTCCAGGCCGGTCCTGGTGGGCGACGGAACCGGCTCCTGACGGCCCGAGGACGCTCCCCGGTACACCGCGGTGAAGGCCAGGGCGACCATGCCTATGCCCATCACGAGGGCCAGCATCCAGGCGACCGGGCGGTGCCAGCGGGCGCCCCTGCCATAGCCGCCCCGCGCGCCGTAGTGGCCTTCCAGGATCTCCAGGTCGTCCAGGTCGTCCAGTTCCCGGCCAAGGCCGAATTCACGACCCTCGTCGGACCCGAATCCGTCCTCGTCGGCTCGCGCGCGCCTGGCACGCGCCCGACGCGCCTCGGCCTCCTGGGCCTCCTGGGCCTCCTGGGCCTCCGCGCGGGCCTCGGCGGCGGCGAGGAGTCTCTCCACGGCCGTGGGCTCATGGACCACGGCGGCCCGTACGAAGGCCTCGTCGAAGACCACGGAGGCGAACTCTTCGTCCCTGCCTCCGCGGTCGCGGTCGTCGTCGGGCTCCCGGCCGTCGTGAAACGGCATGCCCCCCACGTCCTCCGGCACGGATCCAGAGTAGACCTAGGGGGTCAATTTGGGCAGACGGTAAGGAATTTCATCTGCCTGGCGGGACGGTTCACAGACAGTTACCGGAGCGCAGGACACTCAGGGCCGTACATGCCCGTCCCCGGTCACGATGTACTTGGTGCTCGTCAGCTCCGGCAGGCCCATCGGCCCCCTGGCGTGCAGCTTCTGGGTGGAGATGCCGATTTCCGCGCCGAAGCCGAACTGGCCGCCGTCCGTGAAGCGCGTGGACGCGTTCACGGCGACCGTCGTCGAGTCCACCAATCGGGTGAAACGGCGGGCGGCCTGCTGCGAGGTGGTGACGATCGCCTCGGTGTGGCCGGAGCTCCACAGCCGGATGTGCTGCACGGCCTTGTCCAGGGAGTCCACGACCGCGGCGGCGATGTCGTACGAGAGGTACTCGGTGTCCCAGTCCTCCGGCGTGGCCTCCACCACCGTGGCCCGGGAATCCTTGGCGTAGGCCATCACGCGCTCGTCGGCGTGCACGGTGACCCCGGCGTCCGCGAGGGCCTCCAGGGCGCGCGGCAGGAACTCGGCGGCGATGTCCTGGTGGACGAGGAGCGTCTCGGCGGCGTTGCACACGCTCACCCGCTGGGCCTTCGAGTTGATCAGGATCTCGATCGCCATGTCGATGTCGGCCCGGGCATCGACGTAGACGTGGCAGTTGCCGGTGCCCGTCTCGATGACCGGGACCTTCGAACCCTGGACGACGGTCTGGATCAGGGAGGCACCGCCGCGCGGGATGAGTACGTCGACCAGGCCGCGGGCCTGCATCAGCTCGTGCACGGACTCGCGGCCCTCACCGGGCACGAGCTGCACGGCGTCGGCGGGCAGCCCGGCGCCGCCCACCGCGTCGCGCAGGACCCGTACGAGGGCGGTGTTCGACTCGTACGCGGAGGACGAACCGCGCAGCAGCACCGCGTTCCCGGACTTCAGGCACAGTGCGGCGGCGTCGACCGTCACGTTCGGGCGGGCCTCGTAGATGATCCCGACGACGCCGAGCGGGACACGGACCTGGCGCAGGTCGATTCCGTTGGGGAGGGTGGAGCCGCGGACGACCTCGCCGACCGGGTCGGGCAGTGCGGCCACGTCCCGCACATCGGAGGCGATGGCCCGGATCCGTTCGGGGGTGAGCGTGAGCCGGTCGATGACCGCCTCACTGGTACCGGCCTCGCGGGCGCGGGCGATGTCCCGGGCGTTGGCCTCGACGATCTCGCTCGCACGGACCTCCAGCGCGTCCGCGATGGCGAGCAGCGCGTCGTCCTTCTCGGCGCGCGGCAGCGGCGCGAGGTCGGCGGCGGCGGCCTGAGCACGGTAGGCGGCCTGGGCGACCGGGGACATCGAGTCGTACGGCGAGAGCGTGGTCATGGGGGAAGGGTAGTGCGCCGGACGGTCCCACCCACGGGTCATCCCACACGCCGAGACGCGTCGCGAAGGATCTCAGGAGGTCTCAAAAGGGCTGTATGCCCACCCGGGTCGCGGGCGGCGGGCCGTACCCCTCGGCGACGCGATGGTGGTACGTCTCGCGATCGATGACCTCCAGGCCGACGATCTCCCAGGGCGGGAGCCCCGCGCTGTGGCGGTGCTCGCCCCACAGGCGCAGCGCGACGGCGGCGGCGTCGTGCAGGTCGCGGGCCTCCTCCCAGTAACGGATCTCCGCGTGGTCGCCCGCATAGCGGCTGGTCAGCAGAAAAGGGTGGTCGTGGGCGAGCTGCTCCAGGGCGCGCCGGACCTCGTTCAGCGGGGCCTTGTCGCCGGAGACGCTGAGCGTGACGTGCCACAGGCGGGGGGCGTCGCCGGGCCGTTCATACGCCTCCTCCGCCGTATCACCGCAATCCTCGTACGTCTCGCCGACGGCGACGCTGGTCAGCGTGCGCTCTCCACCGCCCGCACGGGAGGCACCGGGGGTGCCACGACCGCGGGACGCCGACGCCCCAGGGCGTACTCGTCTCACGACGGCCTCCTTACGCAGTGCTCGTGGTGCTCGTACGGAATGTGCCCGTGGAACAAAGTTGAGCAGGCCGCACGGCTCCGTGGGGTGGTTTTACGGAACGTCCCCACCCCACGACCCTCGCGGGGCATGCCTTTCGGCCGCCCGTTACGGGTGGAGGACGACCAGGTCGTCCCGGTGGACGACCTCGCGCTCGTACGCGGGACCGAGTTCGCGCGCCAGTTCCCTGGTCGAGCGGCCGATCAGTCGTGGAATCTCCTGGGCGTCGAAGTTCACGAGCCCGCGCGCCACCGCCCGGCCCTCGCTGTCGCACAGTTCGACGGGGTCACCGGCCGTGAAGTCGCCCTCGACCGCCGCGATACCGGCGGGCAGCAGCGACTTGCGGCGTGCGACGACCGCGTGCACGGCCCCCTCGTCGAGCGTGAGCGCGCCCTGCGGGGTGGAGGCGTGCTGCAGCCACAGCAGCCGGTCCGCGGAGCGCCTGCCGGTGGGATGGAAGTAGGTGCCGGTGTCCCGGCCCGCGAGGGCGTCTGCGGCGTGGACGGCGGAGGTGAGCACCACGGGGATGCCGGCTGCGGCCGCGATCCGGGCCGCCTCGACCTTGGTGACCATGCCGCCGGTGCCGACGCCGGCCTTGCCCGCGCTGCCGATCTCCACGTGGGCGAGGTCCTCCGGTCCCCGTACCTCCGCTATCCGGGAAGTGCCGGGCTTGCTGGGGTCGCCGTCGTAGACGCCGTCGACGTCGGAGAGGAGGACCAGGAGGTCGGCGTGAACGAGGTGGGCGACAAGGGCGGCGAGGCGGTCGTTGTCGCCGAAGCGGATCTCGTCCGTGGCGACCGTGTCGTTCTCGTTGACGACGGGCAGCGCGCCCATCGCAAGGAGCTTGTCGAGCGTGCGGGAGGCGTTGCGGTGGTGGGCGCGGCGGCTGGTGTCGTCGGAGGTGAGCAGCACCTGGCCGACACGGATGCCGTGGCGTGCGCAGGACGCGGTGTAGCGGGCCACCAGGAGGCCCTGGCCGACGCTGGCGGCGGCCTGCTGACGGGCCAGGTCACGGGGGCGGCGGCGCAGTCCGAGGGGGGCGAGGCCTGCGGCGATGGCGCCGGAGGAGACCAGGACGACCTCCTTCTCCCCGCCGCTGCGCACCTTGGCCAGCACGTCGACGAGCGCGTCGACCCGGTCGGCGTCCAGTCCGCCCGCGGCGGTCGTCAGAGAGGAGGAGCCCACCTTGACGACGACCCTGCGGGCCTCGCCCACGGCCTGCCTTGCCCCTGTCACGTGTGGTCCGCCCCTTTCACGCGCGCTCGATGCGGATCCGCTGCCCTTCAGGGCAATCTACGCGAAGGGGCTGTGCGGGGTGCGCTCCCGTCCGGTGGGCGGACGGTCCGCGGTCTGCCGACGTTCCCCTGACGACCCGGACCTCAAGGCTCCTGCGCCCGGCCGACCCGCTGCCGCCGCCGGGCGCCATGCGGCCTCAGGCGTGGTGGTGGCGCCACCCCTGCCAGGCGGACTCGATCATCTCGTCCAGATCGTGGCGGGCGACCCATCCCAGTTCCTCACGGATGCGGTCCGCCGACGCGACCACGCGCGCCGGATCGCCGGGCCGACGGGCGGTCACCTCGGGCGTCATGTGCTCGTTCTCGGTGACCTTGAGGATGCGATCCACCATCTGCCGGACCGAACTGCCCTCACCACGGCCGATGTTGAGGGTGAGCGCGGTTCCCTCCGGCGCTTCGCTCAGACGTCGCGCCGCCGCCAGGTGAGCGGAGGCGATGTCCTGGACGTGGATGTAGTCGCGTACGCAAGTGCCGTCCGGCGTGGCGTAGTCGTCGCCGAAGATCCGGGGGGCCTCGCCGGCCTCGAGCCGCTCGAACACCATGGGGATGAGGTTGAAGGCGCCCGAGTCGGCCAGTTCGGGGGCGGACGCCCCGGCCACGTTGAAGTAGCGCAAGGAGGCGGCCCGGATGCCATGGGCCCGTGCGGCGGCACCGATCAGCCACTCACCGGCCAACTTGGTCTCGCCATAAGGGCTCATGGGCACGCAGGGCGTGTCCTCGGTCACGACGTCCACGTCCGGCATGCCGTAGACGGCGGCGGACGAGGAGAAGACGATCCTGGTGACGCCGGTGGCCGTCATCGCCTCCAGGAGGGTCTGCAGGCCGGTGACGTTCTCCCGGTAGTAGTGGAGGGGCCGCTCCACCGACTCCCCCACCTGCTTCTTGCCTGCGATGTGGACCACGCCGGTCACGGCGTGGTCACGGATCGTCTGCTCAAGGAGGGCCGCGTCCAGCACGCTGCCCACGACCAACGGCACATCGGCGGGCACCCGGTCGGCGCTGCCGGTCGACAGGTCGTCGTAGACGACCACGCGTTCGCCACCCTCGGTCATGGCACGCACCACGTGTGCCCCGATGTACCCGGCGCCGCCCGTGACCAGCCAGCTCATCCTCACGCCTCCCAGGTCTTCGTCAATGTGCAGCAGACTCGTGCATGCGCCCGGGAAAATCGAGTCCGGCATTTAGGACACAACGTCAAAACCGGCGGGCGAGAGCAACCCTACGGAAGTTCTCCAGTCGGCCGGAAAGGGGCGACGAGCGCCCTCGGGAGAACTCTCGGGACTATGGCGACCCCCTTGACCATCTGACTACCGTGCCCACGGAAACTTCTAGTGAATCCCTTACGCTGATGCGGCGGTGCGCTTCGATTCGATCACCTGACGAAGTGCGCTCTGGCCCCAGCTCACGCTCGTGTGGTAGTCCCCGGAACAGGTTGTAAGGATGCCCAGACTCTCTCTCGTCGTCCCCGCATACAAGGTGCAGGGTTATCTCGCCGAGTGCCTCGACTCGGTACTCGGGCAGGACTACACGGACTTCGAGATCATCGCGGTCGACGACTGCTCGCCCGACGGTTCGGGTGCCATTCTCGACGAATACGCGGAGCGGGATTCGCGAGTTCATGTGATTCACCTCACGGAGAACGTGGGGCTCGGGCGCGCGCGCAACGCCGGACTGGAAAAGGCCGCGGGCGATTACGTACTGTTCCTGGACAGTGACGACACGCTGACCGACGGTGCGCTCACGGCGATAGCCAACCGCCTCGAGGACACCGGTGACCCCGAGATCCTCGTCTACGACTACGCCCGCAGCTACTGGGACGGCCGGATCCTCCCCAACCAGCGGGCGGACCTGCTCAAGGGCGACGGACCGGACGTGTTCCCGCTCGCCGACCGGCCGCAACTGCTCGATCTGCTGCAGATCGTCTGGAACAAGGCCTACAGCCGGGACTTCATCGCCCGTCACGACCTCACCTTCCCGCCGGGGTACTACGAGGACGCGCCCTGGACGTTCCCTTCCATGATCAGCGCGGAGCGCATCGCCCTGCTGGACCGGGTCTGTGTGATGTACCGGCAGCGGCGCGAGGGCGGCAACATCCTGAAGACCGTCAGCCGCAAGCACTTCGACGTCTTCGACCAGTACCGCCGCGTCTTCGAGTTCGTCGACGCCCACCCCGAACTCTCCCAGTGGCGCGAGCGGTTGTTCCGCAAGATGGTCAACCACTACCTGACGGTGCTGGAACGTCCCGACCGTCTGCCCCAGGACGCGCGGGCGGAGTTCTTCCACCGCGCCGCCGAGGACTACCGTGCCCGAGTCCCCAAGGACTTCCAGCGGCCGGCCGGTAGCCGCGGCCACAAGTACTCCCTGCTGGAGCGGGACGCGTACACCACCATGGCCGGTGCGACGACCGCGGCGCGGTTGCGTCAGGCGGTCAAGACCCGTGCGCGCACCGCCATCAAGCGGTCCAAGCGCAGCGCGATGGGCATCTTCTACCAGTCGCAACTGAAGCTTCCGCTCGACGAGAACCTGGCGCTGTTCTCCGCCTACTGGAGCCGCAGCGTCTCCTGCAACCCGGCTGCCATCGACGCCGAACTCGCCCGTCTCGCCCCGCACATCCGGCGTGTGTGGGCCATCCGGCCGGACGACGTGGACCGCATACCCGAGGGCGTGGAGTACGTCCGCGTGGGCTCCCGCGAGTACTGGGCCGCCCTCGCTCGCGCCAAGTACCTCGTCAACAACGTGAACTTCGCCGACCGCGTGGTCAAGCGTGAGGGGCAGGTCCACCTGCAGACCCATCACGGCACACCGCTGAAGACCATGGGTCTGGACCAGCGCAAGTACCCGGCGTCGACGGACATGAGCTTCGACAAGCTCCTCGAACGCTCTGACCGCTGGGACTTCAGCCTCAGCTCCAACCGGTTCTCGACCGCCGTGTGGGAACGGGTGTACCCCTGCTCGTTCACCTCCCTGGAGAGCGGCTATCCACGCAACGACATCCTCGTGAACGCCACGTCCCACGACGTGCGCCGGGCACGCGCCGCGCTCGGGCTGGCCGACGGCACCAAGGCCTTCCTCTACATGCCCACCCACCGCGAGTACCAGCCCGGCTTCGTACCGAGCCTCGACCTCGCCCGGGTCGCCGAGGACCTGGGGCCCGACGTGACCCTGCTGGTACGAGGCCACTACTTCTACGGAAGCTCCCCGCACGTCGCCGAACTGCGCCGCAGCGGCCGGATCGTCGACGTCTCGGGGCACACCCGGGTGGAGGAGCTGTACCTCGCCGCGGACGCGTTGATCACGGACTACTCCTCCGCGATGTTCGACTACGCGATCCTGGACCGGCCGATCATCACCTACGCCCCCGACTGGGACATCTACTCCGCGGTGCGCGGCACCTACTTCAACCTGCTTCAGGAACCGCCCGGCGCGGTGGCCACCTCGCAGGCCGACCTGATCGGTCTGCTCGTATCAGACGCCTACGACGGTCAGGAGGCGGCCGAACACCGGGCCGCCTTCCGCCGGCGCTTCTGCGAGTTCGACGACGGGCGAGCGGCTGAACGCGTGGTCCGGCGCGTCTTCCTCGGCGAGGCGACTTTGCTTCCGTTCGTCCCGTTCGCCAAGCGTTCCCACGCACCGACGCCTGCCCAAGCGCTCGAACTGGTCGAGCAGGCCTGACCCCCGAAAGGAAAACCTGGCCATGGCTCCTCGGCTCAGTGTCATCGTTCCCATATACGACGTCGAGCGTTATCTGCCGGCCTGTCTCGACTCGCTGGCGGCACAGTCGTTCCAGGACTTCGAGGTCCTGATGGTGGACGACGGTTCGCCGGACGACTCGGCGGCGATCGCCGAGACGTACGCGGCGCGCGACCCCCGTTTCCGGCTGATACGCAAGGAGAACGGAGGCCTGGGGGCCGCCCGCAACACGGGTATCGCCCACATGGCCCCCCAGTCGGAGTTCCTGACGTTCATCGACAGCGACGACGTCATCCCACCGGATGCCTACCGCCTGATGATGAGCAGCCTGGACGACAGCGGCTCGGACTTCGCCACCGGTAACGTCTTCCACCTCAAGGGCGAGAAGTCCTGGCAGGTGCCGCTGATGCGGATGCTCGCGGGCGAGGCCCGCCAGCGCACCCACATATCCGAATACGGCAAGCTCGTCGCCGACCGGATCGCCTGCAACAAGGTGTTCCGCCGGACGTTCTGGGAGAAGAACGGCTTCGCCTTCCCCGAGGGCCGCCTGTACGAGGACACCCCCGTCACCATGCGGGCCCACTACCTCGCCGAGGCCGTCGACGTCATCTCCGAGCCGTGCTACTACTGGCGGCTGCGCGAGGGCGAGTCCGCCCCCTCCATCACGCAGCGCCGCACCGACCCGGCCGGCGTGCGCGACCGTGTCACGTCCGTGCTGGAGATCAGCGCCTTCCTGGGCAAGCAGACCGGCGAGTCCTTCGCCCGGCTCAAGCAGGAGTACGACACCCGCGTCCTCCTCGACGACCTGCGGCTGTTCCTCAACGTGGTGCCCGACGGTGACGCGGAGTACCGCGCCGAGTTCCTGCGCTCGGCCAACCGCTTCCTGGACCACATCGACCCCAAGATCGTCATGGCGCTGCCGACCCCGCTGCGGGTGCAGTGGCTCCTGGTACGCAAGCACCAGCTCGACGAGCTGATCACCCTGCAGGCCGGGCAGCGGCGCAAGGAAGCCATCGAGGTCCGCGGCCTGGTCCGCAAGTACGCCTCCTTCCCGTCCCTGGCCGACGCCGAGGTGGAATTCCCCCGCAAGGCGCTGCGCATCGACCGGGACCTGAAGATGCGCGCACCGCTGAAGGAGATCGCCTGGTCGCAGGGCAAGCTGGTGCTGTCCGGCAACGCCTGGATCGACAAGATCGACCTGGCGTCCAAGCACTCCTCGGTGAAGGTGCTGCAGCTGCGCAAGGACAAGTCGCGCCGCCGCATTCTGCTGCCCGCACGGAACCTGCAGCGCCCCGAATGCACCACCGACTCCGGTCAGGACCGCTACAACTACGACTGGGCGGGCTGGGAGGTCGCCATCGACCCCGCCCGGCTGCGCAAGGGCGGTGAGTGGCAGGAGGGCATGTGGCACGTGGGGCTCGGCCTCTACGCCTCCGGCCTGGTACGCCGCACCGCCGTGCAGTCCAGCGGCGGCGCCCCCTGCAACTTCCCGCCGTACCACTGGCTGAGCCCCGACTTCCGGCTGCTGCCGTCCGTCGAGGGCAGCGCGCTCAAGCTGCGGATCGAGAAGGTCCGTGCACTGATCACCGGGCGGACGCTGGAGGGCGACCGGATTAAGGTCACCGGCGAGATCCGGGTCCCCCTCGCCGCGGGCGAGGACGTGGTGCTGCGGGTGAAGAACCAGAAGGGCGCCGAGGTCCACGAGTACCCGGTGACCGTGACCGAGGAGGGCGGCACGCGCCGGTTCTCGGTGGAGGTCCCGGTGGCCGATGTGGCGCTGACGTTCCACGAGAGCATCGACGCCAAGGCCCAGCCGACGAGCCGCACCTGGTCCACCGTCATGGTCGCCACGGACCCGCGGGGCACTGAGCGTCAGTTCAGCACCGTGCTCCAGGAGGGCCTGGCCGACGCACGGTTCCACCCGCCCGCCTCGCTCGGTGAGCAGGCCGTGCCATGCGAAGTGGCCGTAGTCGCCGGCAACACCGGCTATCTGAAGTTCTCCGGGCGCACCCGGCGCGCCGTGATCGACCGTGTCGGCGTGAAGGACGGCCGCATCACCATCGCCGCGCACACCGACGCCCGGCTCACCGGCGCACGGTTCCTGCTCAAGCCCCGCAACCGCTTCGAGGAGCGGTTCGTGGAGGCGCGCTGGTCCGAGGACGGCCGCTTCGAGGTCGACTTCGACCCCTCCGCGCTCGGCGGCAGCGGCAACGTGCCGTTGCGAGCCGGCCGCTGGAACCTCTTCCTGCGTCCGTCCGAAGGGGAGACGCCCGACGTCCCCTTCGTCATCGACCGGCTTGCGGCCTCGCAGTTCCCCCTCAACGCCGAGCTGGGCGGACGCCTCTACCAGCTGGAGAACCGCTGGGCCGACTTCCCGCAGCTGAACTGCCGTTCCGAGCTGAACGACCTGGAGCGCGGTTCTTACCGCCAGAATCAGCTGCGCCGTGAACTGTACGAGCCGCTGCGGCAGCAGCCGCTGAAGGACCAGGTCTTCTACCTCAGCTACAACGGCAAGCAGTTCTCCGACAGCCCGCGGGCCATGTACGAGGAGCTGGTGGGCCGAGGCTCGGACCTGAAGCACCTGTGGGCCGTGCGCGACGGACAGGTCATCCTGCCCGAGGGTGTCGAGCCGGTGCGGATGTGGGGCCGTGAGTGGTACGAGGCGCTGGCCTCCAGCCGCTACATCGTCACCAACGGCCACCTGCCGGCCTGGATCGAGCGGCGGCCCGGCCAGGCCATCGTGCAGACCTGGCACGGCACGATGCTGAAGAAGATCGGCCACGACATCGACACCCTGCACTTCGACCGCCGCTACCAGGAGAAGCTGGCGCTGGAGGCCAAGCAGTGGAGCCTGCTGGTGTCCTCCAACCGCTTCAGCACACCGATCCTCAAGCGTGCGTTCTCGTACGACGGTGAGATCCAGGAGGCGGGCTACCCGCGCAACGACTACCTCTACTCACCCGACAAGGACAGCATCGCCGCACGCGTCAAGGAGCGGCTCGGCCTGCCCGCGGGGAAGAAGGTGGTGCTGTACGCACCGACCTGGCGGGACGACCAGTCGCACAGCGCCGGCCAGTACCTGTTCGACCTGCGGATCGACCTGGAGGACGCACAGCGGCGGTTGGGCGACGACCACGTCCTGCTCATCCGCCGCCACTCCAACGTCGTCGACGCGGTGCCCGGCGCGGGCAACGGGTTCGTGTGGGACGTGTCGGAGTACCCGGACATCGCGGACCTGTACGTCGCGGCCGACATCATGATCACGGACTACTCCTCGGTCATGTTCGACTACGCCCACCTGCGTCGGCCCATGTTGTTCTTCACCTACGACCTGGAGCACTACCGGGACACGCTGCGCGGCTTCTACTTCGACTTCGAGCAGGACTCACCGGGGCCCCTCATCTTCAGCTCCAAGGAACTGGTCGACTCGATCCGCGACATCGACCGGGTGTCGGTCGAGTACCAGGACCGCTTCGACCGCTTCCACCACCTGTTCTGCGACCTGGACGACGGCCACGCCTCCGCGCGGGTCGTGGACCGGATGCTGGAGCAGAGCCGGGAGCTGTGACCGGCGTGCCCGAGTGACACAACGGGCCGGGCCCCAAAGGACGCGACGCGTCCTTTGGGGCCCGGCCCGTTGTTCCCCTGCGTCTGGGCCGCCTCGCACCGCGGGCGGCGAGACGGTCACAGCCGCACGGTCTTCACCGCGAACTGGCTCAGGGCCGTGAAGTACGGCCGCAGTTCCGTCCGTCGGCTGGCCGCCGCCGGGGGCGTCGTCGCGCCCTGGGCGCCCCGGGCCTTGCGTATGGCCCGCTTCACCACGGACGGTCGCGCGCCGGCAACGGCCGGGGTGGCGGAGCCGGAGGAGAGCACGGGCCGCGGGAAGGTGAACACGTCGGTCGTCCTGAGCACGTCGGTGGCCAGCTTCGCCAGGGCGACACGGGGCGCCCCGTCCGCCGGTCGGACCCAGAAGTCCCAGATGACTTCCTTGTCGTCCTTGTCGGAGTGCTCCGCCGCCAGCCTCTGGCAGTCGATCACCGCCGCGACCGTTCCCCCCTTGGCGTCCTGCAGCGGGAAGGTGAGCACGCGCTTCTTGTCACGGCGGTGCACAGCCTCCACCACCGCACCCGAGCCCGGCTCGGCCCCCCACAGGTCCGCCCGGATCCGGATGACCCGCTCGTCCACCTGCACGGGGCCCACCTCGGCATGCACCTCGCGCAGCGCGCTGCGCACCCGCAGCCCGCCGTCGTCGTGCCGGTAGGGCAGCAGCAGCGCCAGCGCATGACCCTGAGGCCGGGGCAGCTCCACGGCGAGCAGGTCCCGGGTGTCGCACCCGTAGCCGTCCGTGCTCAGCGGCACCTCGGCACCCGACGGGGTGGCCAGGAGCGTGTTCCAGGAGCCGTGCGGGAGGCCCGCGTCCCACGGGATGAGAGCCTCGCCGTCGGCGGACAGCGGGAAGCGGCGCTCTTCGACGTCCTTGCCGCCTCTGCGCACCACCAGGTCGGCGCCCCGGGCGTTCTCGGGCAGCCGCCCCACACCGATGTACACGCTGCCCTCGGCGTCGACCCGGGCGGTGGCATGCCGGGGCAGCGCCTTGCGGGCGAGCGCCTCCTCCACGATGGCCTCGAAGCGCTCCCGGGCAGCCGTCTCGTGGAAGCGTTCGGCGTTGCGCACGGCGTTCTCGGACATCTTCCGCCGCAGCTCGTCGTCCCGCACCAGCTGCAGGATCGCCTTCGCCATCTCGTCCACGTCACCGCGCGGCACGATCAGACCGTCCTCGCCGTGGGTGAGGATGTTGCGCGGGCCGTGGTCGGCGTCCGTGCTGACGACGGGCAGCCCGGCCGCCATCGCCTCCACGATCACGTTGCCGAACGCCTCCCGTTTCGAGGGCAGGACGAAGATCGAACCCTTGCCGAACTCGGGCGTGACCGGTGCGGCCGGACCCATCAGCAAAATGCTGTTGGACAGCCCCAGTTCCTCGATGCGGGCCCGCAGCCGGGCCTTCTCGGCGCCGTTCCCGTAGATGCGCAGCGTCCAGTCCGGCGCCTGGGCGTGGACCTGGGCGAACGCCTCGACGAGGAGCGCGTGGTTCTTGTTGTCGGTGAGATGGCCGGCGGTGATGACGACCTTGTTGGTGCCCTTGGAGCGGATCGGCGCGGCGGGCACGCAGTTGGGCATGACCGCGAGCCGGTCCCGGACCGCCGGCACCTGCCGGCCGATGTCGGCGACCTCCTCGGGCGTGAGCGCCGTCAACGCGTCCAGGGACAGGTACGCGGGGAACAGCCGCTCCTTGATGTCCTTGGCGTAGATGGCCGGCTTCGAGTGCTCCTGGGTGACCTTGAGGTAGGTCCCCCGGGCCTGGGCCAGCATGATGGTGTTGCGCGGGCTGGAGCTGACCACCACGTCGGCGTCCGTGGTGGCGAGGTACTCCAGCAGCCGCAGTTCGGCAAGCCTGCTGACGACCGGCTTCTCGGCGCCGACGTTCAGCGGGTAGATCAGCGGGAACTTGTCCACGAGCGGGTCGTCCACGTCGGAGACCGGCGAATGCGGACGCAGATCGCTCAGCACCCGCACCGACACCCGCGGGTCCAGGGGGAAGTACGACTCGTCGCGCACTTTGCGCAGCGCCACGATCTCCACCTGGTGTTTCTCGGCGAGCGCACCGGCCAGGTTCTGGGTCGCACTCACCACGCCCCCCATGTGGCAGAGGTCGCGGACCAGAAATGCGATCTTCACAGTGAAAACCCCCATTCGGGACGCCGGGTGCCGACGCCGCCCTTGACCACGGTCCGAGAACCGGTTGCGGCACGGGTACGCCGACTCGCCTGTCTTGATTTCCCCCGCCGACAGCCGTACGCCGATCGAGGCGGGGCGTTACGGCATGTCAGACAAGGTCGAACGACCAGAAGTTGTTCTCCAGAGATCACGATTGAGACACATGTGCGGGGACGGTGTGAGGAGTTCCCGCCACGCACCGGGTACGCAAGAGCGGGGCCCGCCCTGTCTCCCCGGCCCATTCCCCCATCACCACACGAAGGAGTCCGGCCCCGCCGCCCACGCGTCGAGGCCGTCACCCCAAGGTCTTCACGAGTCTTCCAGTGCCGCGGCAGGCAACGTTCGCCCCGTCGCGACGCCCGGCACGCTCCCCCAAGCTCTTCGAGCAGGGGGTACCCCCACTCGCCGCGCCAGACGAAAGCCCAAGTACGTCCAGTACG